>NZ_JBHJVQ010000001.1:0-798762 GCF_042263835.1 Streptomyces sp. NPDC056128
CGGCAGACCCTGTCCCCGCCGGACCGCCGGACCGCCGGACCGCCGGACCGCCGGACCGCCGGACCGCCGGACCGCCGGACCGCCGGACCGACGGACCGCCGGACCGACGGACCGTCGGCCCCACCGCCCCCACCGACGGCTCCGGGGCCGGATCGGCCGCGTGCTCGGACGCTGGGGTGCCGGGCCTGGCCGGGTGCGCGGACCGGGCGCCCCCGGCGCTGCCTGGTGGCTGCGGCCGGTTCGGGCGTGCGGCGCCCCCCGGCGTCGGCTGGTGGTGGATGCGGCCCGGGGCCGCACGACCCGGCCGGTTCGGGGTCCCGGGGCGTGGAAGACTGCATCGCATGCGACGTCTGTTCCCTGTGATCGATCGGACAGCCGGCCCCGGGCCGGGCCCTGGCCCCGACGGGGGTGATCGGGAGTGGAGCCTGGCCGAGCTGGCGGAGGCCTACGCCTACCCCGCGCCGGACGGGCGGCGTGCGGCGTGGCTGCGGGCCAACATGGTGTCCACCCTCGACGGCGCCGCCCAGCACGAGGGCCGTTCCCAGCCCATCTCCAGCGCGGCCGACATGCGCGTCTTCGGCACCCTGCGCGCCCTCGCCGACGTGGTGGTCGCCGGCGCCGAGACCGTACGGCAGGAGGGGTACCGGCCCGCACGCGCGCGTGCGGAGTTCGCCGAGGCGCGGCGGGCGGCCGGGCAGACGCCCGTGCCCGCGGTCGCGGTGGTCAGCGCGAGCCTGGAGTTGGACCTCTCCCTGCCGCTGTTCACGTCCCCGCTGGTGCCCACCCTGATCCTGACCGGGGCCGCCGCGCCCCCTGACCGGATCACGGCCGCAGATAAGGCGGGCGCCCGGGTCGTGATCGCCGGGGACGGTGCCGGTGTGGACCCCGTCCGCGCCGTCAGCGCGCTGGCCGGGCTCGGACACACCCGGCTGCTGACCGAGGGCGGCCCGCGGCTGCTGGGCCAGTTCGTCGCGGCCGATGTGCTCGACGAGCTGTGCCTGACCGTGTCCCCGATGCTCACCGCCGGGGACGCCCAGCGGATCGCGGGCGGGCCCCCGGTGGAGGTGCCGCGCCGGTTCGCCCTGGCGTCGCTCCTGGAGGAGGAAGGTTTCCTCTTCAGTCGCTACCGGCGCGACTAGGACCCCCCGTCCCGGGCAGGCGACGGCCACCGGACACGGGTTCGGTCGTTACCGCACATCCGGGAATCGACGGAATCTCCCGTTCCGTTTAGTCCGCGCCGGGCACACTGATTCCGGCAGTACCCGTGCGATCACGGGGCAGGATGGTTTCCGCAGGGTTCGGTTCGGCCTACGGAGGGTGGGCCCACGGGCCCTCGAAGGAGAAGGGGCGCCTGGTGTTCACAAGCGTTTTGATGATCGAGAAGGCCCTGACGTCCGCCGACGTGGAGTTCGTCACCACCTTGCACGGCGAGGAGACGGTCGCCTTCCACGTGCTGCTCCAGCCGCGCGGCGATCAGGCCGACAGGCTGCTGAGAGCGATCGACGACGTCGCGCTCGGCGAACTGGACGACGCCGTCCGGGAGGGCGAGACGCCGGAGGGCGACGACGCGCAGAGCGTCGGCCGGCGCGCACTGGAGGTGTCCCTCACCGCCCTGCGCGCCTCCGGCGCCGAGGCGGACGGCCGGCTGATCGAGGACCATCCGCTGGACGAGCTGAAGTCCCTGGTCCTGGAGATCGGCGCCGACGAGGTGATCGTCCTGACCGACCCGCACTACGTGGAGGAGTTCTTCCACCGCGACTGGGCCTCCCGGGCCCGGCACAAGGTCGGCGTGCCGGTCCTGAAACTGTTCTCCCACAGCAAGGCATAGGCTGGTGCCGCGCCCCCGCCCAGGGGGCGCGCCCACCAGCAGACCACCCGCCGCACCCCTGGGAGAACAGCACATGGCACCCGGCCTTCCCACCGCCATGGACCGACCGCACTTCATCGGCATCGGCGGCGCCGGAATGTCGGGCATCGCCAAGATCCTCGCCCAGCGCGGCGCCCAGGTGGCGGGCAGCGACGCAAAGGAGTCCGCGACCGCCGAGGCGCTGCGCGCCCTGGGCGCCACCGTGCACATCGGGCACGCGGCGGAGCACCTCGCCGACGACGCGAGCTGCGTGGTCGTCTCGTCGGCGATCCGCGAGGACAACCCGGAGCTGGCCCGCGCCGCCGAGCTGGGCGTCCCGGTCGTGCACCGCTCCGACGCCCTCGCCGCCCTGATGAACGGCGCGCGCCCGATCGCGGTCGCCGGCACCCACGGCAAGACCACCACCACCTCGATGCTGGCGGTCAGCCTGTCCGAGCTGGGCCTGAACCCCTCGTACGCCATCGGGGGCGACCTGGACACGCCCGGCTCCAACGCCCTGCACGGCGACGGCGAGATCTTCGTCGCCGAGGCGGACGAAAGCGACCGCAGCTTCCACAAGTACGCCCCCGAGGTCGCCATCGTCCTCAACGTCGAGCTGGACCACCACGCCAACTACGCCTCGATGGACGAGATCTACGAGTCCTTCGAGACCTTCGCCGACCGGATCGTCCCCGGCGGCACCCTGGTGATCGCGGCCGACCAGCAGGGCGCCCGGGAGCTGACCCGCCGCCTGGCCGGCAAGGTGCGGACCGTGACGTACGGCGAGTCCGAGGACGCCGACGTGCGCATCCTGTCGGTCGTCCCGCAGGGCCTGAAGAGCGAGGTCACGGTGGTGCTGGACGGCACGGAGCTGACCTTCGCGGTCTCCGTCCCCGGCCGCCACTACGCCCACAACGCCGTCGCCGCCCTCGCCGCGGGCGCCGCCCTCGGCGTCCCCGCCGCCGAGCTGGCCCCCGCCCTGGCCGCCTACACGGGCGTCAAGCGGCGCCTCCAGCTCAAGGGCGAGGCTGCCGGCGTCCAGGTCGTCGACTCCTACGCGCACCACCCCACCGAGATGACGGCCGACCTGGAGGCCATGCGCGCCGCGGTCGGCGACGCCCGCATCCTGGTCCTCTTCCAGCCGCACCTCTTCTCCCGCACCCAGGAACTGGGCAAGGAGATGGGCCAGGCGCTGTCCCTGGCGGACGCCTCGGTCGTCCTGGACATCTACCCGGCCCGCGAGGACCCGATCCCGGGCATCACCAGCGACCTGATCATCGAGGCGGCCCGGGCCGCGGGCGCCGACGTCACCCCGGTCCACGACAAGGCCGGGGCGCCCGCGGTGGTCGCGGGAATGGCGAAGGCCGGCGATCTCGTTCTCACCATGGGCGCGGGCGACGTCACCGACCTCGGACCGCGCATCCTGGACCAGCTGTCGAGCACCGGAAACTAAGGGGCTGAGGACTCATGTCGTACGACGTCGAGAAGCCGGACGAGCAGTGGCGCGCGGAGCTGGCCCCGGCCGAGTACGCCGTGCTGCGCCAGGCCGGCACCGAACCGGCCTTCACCGGTGAGTACACCGACACCAAGACCGAGGGCGTCTACTCCTGCCGGGCCTGCGGCGCGGAGCTGTTCACCTCCACCACCAAGTTCGAGTCGCACTGCGGCTGGCCGTCCTTCTTCGACCCGAAGGACACCGACGCGGTCGAGCTGATCGAGGACCGCTCGCACGGGATGGTCCGCACCGAGGTGCGCTGCGCCCGCTGCGGCTCCCACCTCGGGCACGTCTTCCAGGGCGAGGGCTACCCGACCCCGACCGACCAGCGGTACTGCATCAACAGCATCTCGCTGCGGCTGACGCCCGCGGAGGGCTGAGTCACCGGGCGGCGGACGCGTCACGGGCGGCAGCCGGGAGCGTCACGGTGAACATCGTCGCGCCCGGCTCGCCGTCCACCTCGACCGTGCCGCCGTGCGCCCGCACCAGCGAGGCGGCGACGGACAGGCCCAGGCCGCTGCCGCCCCGGTCGCGGCTGCGGGCCTTGTCGACGCGGTAGAAGCGGTCGAAGATCCGTTCCCGGTCCGCCGCCGGGATGCCCGGCCCCGCGTCGGCCACCGACACCCGGACCGCGTCCGCCCCGCCGGAGACGGTGACCGAGACCGCGGTGCCCGGCGGGGTGTGCACGGCCGCGTTGGTGAGCAGGTTGTCGAGCACCTGCCGGATCCGCAGCGGGTCGAGCCGCAGCTTCACCACCGCCGCACCCGTCCGCACCGTCAGCGGACGGTCCGGGTGCCCGGCGCGGAAGGCGTCCGCGGCCTGCCGCACCAGCTCCGTCAGATCCGCGTCCTCCCGGCGCAGCGGCGCCTCCACCTCGTCGGCGTCCAGCCGGGCGAGCAGCAGCAGGTCGTCGAGGAGCACCCCCATCCGGGCGGCCTCGGCCCGCAGCCGGGCCAGGTGCCGCTCCCGTTCCGCGGGCTCGTTGGCCGCCGCGTACTGGAAGAGGTCGGCGTAACCGCGCACCGACATCAGCGGCGTGCGCAGCTCGTGCGAGGCGTCGGCGACGAACCGGCGCAGCCGCTGCTCCGCCTCCGCCCGCACCGCCAGCGACGCGTCGATGTGCTCCAGCATCGTGTTGAACGCGGTCCGCAGCTCCGCCACCTCCTGCCCGCCGTCCCGCCCGTCGGCCCGCAGCGGGAGCCGGGCCGCGGACTCGGTCAGGTCGTGCGAGGCGATGCCGTGCGCCGTGCTCGCCATGTCGCTCAGCGGCTTCAGGCCGCGCCGCAGCATCCGCCGCCCGAACACCACGAGGGCGAGCAGTGCCAGCCCGAAGGCGACGACCTGCACCGTGACGAGCTGGTCGACGGTGTCCTCGACGTCCCCCATGGGCGCCGCGCTGACCAGCACCACCCCGGGCTCCACCTCGCAGGCGCGCAGCAGGTAGGGGCCGTGCCCGCCGATCCGCACGGTGCGGGTGATGTCCTCCTCCGAGCGGGCCATCGTCCGCGCCAGGTCGGTCAGGGCCCGGCTGTCGGCCGGCACCTCGGCGGGCGTGCGCAGGTCGGCCGCGCCGCCGGAGACGTCGTACACGGCCGTGTACCAGCCGTAGTACGGCTTGCGTTGCACCGTGCCGTGCGTCGCCGCGTCCTTGGACTGCACGACCTGCACCAGCTTCATCTGGTCGGCGAGCTGCCGCTCCAGGTAGTCCCGCATGTACGCGGTCAGCACCGTGCCGACCACCGCGAACACCACCAGCGACAGCACCCCGAGGCCCAGCGCCAGCCGGGTCCCGAGCCGCAGCCCCCGGTAGGCGCGCCACCACCGCCGTATCACCGGGCCGCCTCCCGGATCGCGTATCCGAAGCCCCGCACCGTCTGGATCAGCGGCTCACCCGTGTCGTCGAGCTTGCGCCGCAGCCGGCTGACGACCAGCTCGACGACGTTGGACCGGCCGCCGAACCCGTACTCCCACACATGGTCGAGGATCTGCGCCTTCGTCAGCACCGTCGGCGACTTGCGCATCAGGTAGCGCAGCACCTCGTACTCGGTCGGGGTCAGCGACAGCCGCCGCTCGCCGCGCCGCACCTCGCGCGTGTCCTCGTCCATCGCCAGGTCCGCCACCCGCAGCACCGACCGCTGGAACCCCGGCCCGGCGCTGCGCCGCAGCACCGTCCGCAGCCGGGCCATCAGCTCCTCCACCGCGAACGGCTTGACCAGGTAGTCGTCACCGCCCCGGGTCAGCCCCGCCACCCGGTCGGCCACCCCGTCCCGCGCCGTCAGGAACACCACCGGCACCATCGTGCCCGAGCGGCGCAGCCGGTCCAGGACGCCGAAGCCGTCGACGTCCGGCAGCATCAGGTCGAGCACCACGATGTCCGGACGGAACCCGGCGGCCAGCCGCAGCGCCTGCTCGCCGGTGTTCGCGGTGACCGCCTCCCAGCCCTCGTAGCGGGCGACCGTGGCCACGAGATCGGCGATGGGCGGGTCGTCGTCCACCACGAGGAGTCGTACTTTTTCCACCCGCTCATACTGCGCCACCGGCCGCCCGCACCCCATACCCCGCCGACAGCCGTTCCGTGATCGATAAGTACTTGAAAGTCGCCCGACAGGAAAACGACAGGCCCGGCGGGTGAAGCTCGGTGCCGTGACCACTGCTTCGAGCGTCCCCCACCGCAAGCCGCCCCCCACACCGGCCCTCCGCCCCAAGGCGGTCGCCCGGACCGGCCTCCACACGGTCCTCGCCGCCAACGCGGCCGTCGTGGCCGTCCTCTTCGTCCGGGCGGGCTTCGCCGCCAACACGCTCGTCGTCCTCGGCCGGCTCGCCGGGCTCTACGGCGCCCTGCTGATGGCCTTCCAACTGGTGCTGGTGGCCCGGCTGCCCTGGTTCGACCGGCGGATCGGCATGGACCGGCTGACCTCCTGGCACCGCTGGACCGGGTTCGCCGTCCTGTGGACGCTGCTCGCCCACGTCGTCCTCATCACCTTCGGCTACGCCGAGTCGTCCTCCCTGGACCCGCTGAACCAGCTCGTCGACCTCGCCGAGACCGTCGAGGGCGTGCTGCGCGCCCTGGTCGCCCTGGTCCTCCTGACCGTCGTGGGCGCCGTCTCCGCGCGCGCCGCCCGGCGCAGGATGGCGTACGAGACCTGGCACTTCGTCCACCTGTACACGTACGTCGCGGTGGTGCTGGCCTTCACCCACCAGGTCGCCGCCGGGACGACCTTCACCGCCTCGCCCTTCGCGAAGACCTACTGGTACGCGGTGTGGGGCGGGGCGCTCGGCGCGGTCCTGGCGGGCCGGGTCGTGCTGCCGCTGTGGCGGAACCTGCGCCACCGGCTGCGCGTCACCGCCGTCGTCCCCGAGAACGACCACGTCGTCTCCGTGTACCTGAGCGGCCGCGACCTCGACCGGCTGCCCGCGCGCGCCGGACAGTTCTTCCTGTGGCGGTTCCTGACCCCGGGCCGCTGGTGGCAGGCGAACCCCTTCTCGCTGTCCATGGCCCCCGACGGCCGCCAGCTGAGGCTCACCGTCAAGACCGCCGGCGACGGCACCGCCGCCCTGCGCCACCTGACACCGGGCACCCGCGTCTTCGCCGAGGGCCCCTACGGCGCCTTCACCGCCCTGCACCGCACCCGACCGGACACCCTGCTGATCGCCGGAGGCGTCGGTGTCACCCCGACCCGGGCCCTGCTGGAGGAACTGCACGGCCACACGGTGCTCGTCTACCGGGTGGCCACCGACCACGACGCCGTCCTCTACGGCGAACTGCGCGACCTCGCCCACGCCAGGGGCGCCGAACTGCACCTGGTCACCGGGCCCGCCGTGCCGGACCGGCTGGGCCCGCGCGACCTCGCCGCACTCGTCCCCGACATCGCCGAACGGGACGTCTACGTCTGCGGACCGCCCGGCATGACCGGCGCGCTGCTGCGCACCCTGCGCGAACTGGGCGTCCCCCGGCCGCAGATACACGCCGAACGCTTCAGCCTGGCCGGATGAGAGGAACCACCGCACCGTGAAACGCGCACTGCCCGTCCTGGTCCTGAGCATCGCCGGTCTCGTGCCGGTCTGGCGCTACGCCCCCGCCCACCCCACGGCGGACGAGGCCGCCGTCGCCCCGTCCACCGCCCCCTCCGCGACGCCCGCCGGGGCCACCGTGGTCGCGGGCACCACCGTCGACACCGAGAAGGGCCCCGTGCAGGTGGAGGTGACCTTCCAGGACCGGCGCATCACCGCCGTCCGCATGCTCCGGCAGCCCGACCACCCGCAGACCACGGCCGCCGTGCCGACGCTGATCGAGGAGACCCTCGACGCGCAGAGCGCCGACGTGGACACCGTCTCCGGCGCCACCGTCACCAGCGACGGCTACCGGGAGTCCCTCCAGGCCGCCATCGACGCCCGGGGTGCCTGACGTGCGACGGATCGAGCACGTCATGGGCTTCCCGGTGTCGCTGCGGGCCGACGACCCCGGCCTGCCCGTCGAGGCCGCGGACGCCGTCTTCGCGTGGCTGCGGGAAGTCGACGCCCGCTTCAGCCCGTTCCGCCCGGACAGCGAGGTCTCGCGGCTCGACCGGGGCGAAGTGCCGCGCGTCAGCGACGACCTGCGGGAGGTGCTGGCCCTGTGCGAGGAGTACCGGGTCGCGACCGGCGGCGCCTTCGACGTCCGGCTGCCCGGACGGGGCCTGGACCCCTGCGCGGTCGTCAAGGGCTGGTCGGTGCAGCGGGCCGCCGAGTCGCTGCGCGCGGCCGGGGCCCAGCGGTTCTGCCTCAACGCCGGCGGTGACGTGGTCGCCGCCGGCGGCCCCTGGCGGGTCGGCGTCCGCCACCCCGAACACACCGACCGGCTCTGCGCCGTGCTGCGGCTCACCGACGCCGCGGTCGCCACCTCCGCCCGCTACGAGCGCGGCGACCACATCGTCGACGGGCGCACCGGCCGTCCGGCGACCGGGCTGCTCGGCGTGACCGTCGTGGCGCCGACGCTCACCGAGGCGGACGCGGTCGCCACGGCGGCGTTCGCGATGGGCACCGACGGCGTCGAGTGGGCCGCCGCGCGCGAGGGGTGCGAGGTGTTCGCGGTGGACGCGCGGCGCCGGGTGCTGCGGACGCCCGGCCTGCCGCTCGCGGGTGACGACGAGGACGGAGAGGAGCACGGAAACGGCCCGGTGTGAACGCCCGGCCAGGGGGAAGGAGTCGCCCCGGACCAACGGGCCCCGCAGATCCGCCGTCTACACTCGACCGGCGACGGCCCCACCGACCGCGGCCGGAGCGGGCAGCTTCTGCCAGACCCGAAGGGTATTCGGCGTTTTGATACGGATGGACTCAGTCACCAAGCGGTACCCGGACGGCACCGTGGCGGTCGACCACCTGTCGCTGGAGATACCCGACCGCGCGATAACCGTCCTCGTCGGACCCTCGGGCTGCGGCAAGACGACGACCCTGCGAATGATCAACAGGATGGTCGAGCCCACCGAGGGCACCATCCTCCTCGACGGCGAGGACCTCGGCCGGCAGCCGGTCACCACACTGCGCCGCTCGATGGGCTACGTCATCCAGAACGCCGGGCTCTTCCAGCACCGGACGATCCTCGACAACATCGCGACCGTGCCCCGCATGATCGGCTGGGGCAAGCAGAAGTCCCGGGAACGCGCGGCCGAGCTGATGGAACGCGTGGGGCTGGACGCCTCCCTCGGCAAGCGCTACCCGTACCAGCTCTCCGGCGGTCAGCAGCAGCGCGTCGGCGTGGCCCGGGCGCTCGCCGCCGACCCGCCGGTACTGCTCATGGACGAGCCGTTCTCTGCCGTCGACCCCGTGGTCCGCAAGGGACTCCAGGACGAACTCCTGCGCATCCAGGACGAACTGGGCAAGACCATCGTCTTCGTCACGCACGACATCGACGAGGCCATCAAGCTGGGCACCATGGTCGCGGTGATGCGCACCGGCGGCCGGCTGGCCCAGTTCGCGCCGCCCGCCGAGCTGCTGTCCGACCCCGCGGACGAGTTCGTCGAGGACTTCCTCGGCGCCGACCGCGGCATCCGGCGGCTCTCCTTCTTCCCGTCCGCCGGCCTGGAGCTGACCCGCGACCCGGTCGTGCGCACCGGCGCCACCGAGGCGCCGCCCGCCGCGGCCGACGCCCCCCACCTGCTGGTGACCGACGCGGACGACAGGCCGCTGGGCTGGGCCCGGCCGGAGGACCTGACCGCCGGGGACATCGCCCCCGAGCGGCTGCTGTCCCACGGGCGGCCCTTCACGCCCGGCACGGACTCGCTGCGCGCCGCCCTGGACTGCGCCGTCCTCTCGCCCACCGGCTGGGCGGTCGCCGTGGACGCCGACGGCCGGGTGACCGGGGTCGTCTCCCAGCAGACCATCGCCGAGGCGATCCGCGCCGCCCACGACGGCACGGCCACCGCCCGGGCGTCCATCGCCGGGTCCGCCGAGGTCACGAAGGTCGCGCCGTGAACGGCTTCTTCGACATCCCGAGCGACCTCGACAACACCTACTTCGGCCTGATCGGTCTGCACCTGCGCGAGGCGCTGCTGCCGGTGCTGGCCGGACTGCTGGCCGCGCTGCCCGTCGCCCAGCTGTGCGTGCGCTTCCGCTGGCTGTACCCGCCGGTGCTCGGCGTGACCACCGTCTTCTACGCCGTCCCGTCGCTGGCCGTCTTCGTCGTCCTCATCGACTACACCGGCCAGACCGAGCTGACGGTGATGATCCCGTTGGCCGTGTACAGCCTGGTCGTGCTGGTCCCGGCGATCGTGGACGGCGTGCGGTCGGTGCCCGAGGAGACCCTGGCCGCGTCGACCGCGATGGGCTTCGGTCCGGTACGGCGCTATCTCCAGGTGCAGTTGCCGATCGCGGTGCCCGCCATCCTCGCCGGGCTCCGCGTCGCCGTGTCGGCGAGCATCTCGCTGGTCAGCGTCGGCGCCCTGATCGGCAACCAGGGCGCCCTCGGCAACCTGCTCGCGGACGCCCAGAAGTACGGCCGGCCGGAACTGGCGGTCAACTCCGTCCTGACCACCGCCGTACTGGCCGTCCTGTGCGACGCGGTGCTCGTCCTGATCCGGAACCTGCTGACCCCGTGGATGCCGCGCGGCAAGGGCCGGCGCCCCAAGGAGTCCGCCGCCCGGCAGGAACAGCCCGAGCCGAAGGAGGCGTCGGCCCGGTGAACGTACTCAACTTCGTCAACGCCTTCTTCAGCGACAGCGCCCACTGGCACGGCTACGACGGCATCCCGCAGCGCCTGCTGGAGCACGTCCAGTACACGCTGATGGCCCTCGGCCTCGCCACCGCGATCGGCCTGCCCATCGGGCTGCTGACCGGGCACACCGGGCGCGGCGGCAACGCCGTCGCGTTCGTCGCCACCGCCGCCCGCGCGCTGCCCAGCTTCGGTCTGCTGGTGCTGATCGCCGTCGTGGTCGGCATCGGCCTGCTGCCCGTGATGGTCCCGCTGGTCATCCTCGCGATCCCGCCGATCCTGGTGACCACCTACGAGGCGGTCCGCTCCGTCGACCCCTCACCCGTGGACGCCGCGCGCGGCATGGGCATGCACGAGTCGAGCATCCTGTTCCGGGTGGAACTGCCCGTCGCCCTGCCGCTCGTCCTCAGCGGGCTGCGCTCCGCCGCCATCCAGGTCGTGTCGACGGCGACCATCGCGGCGTACGTCTCCCTCGGCGGGATCGGCCGGTACATCATCGACGGCCTCTACCAGCGCGACTACGAGAAGGTGGTCGGCGGCGCCACACTGGTGGCACTCCTGGCGCTGGTCACCCTCGCGGCGTTCTGGGCGGCGGGACGGCTGGCGGTGTCACCGGGCGTGCGGCGGCGCTGAGAAGCGGCGGCTGTGACCGCCGTAAAAGAAACCGTAACCAGGCCGTTCTTGACTGACCGACATGTGGCTCGTTTGGATCGACGGATGACTTCTACCAGGAAGAGCAGCTGGTCCAGGACGAGGCACTCCGGCGCGGCGGCCGTCGCGCTCACCGCCGCGGCGGCGCTGCTCGCGGGCTGTTCCTCCGGCTCCGACGACACGTCCGACAATCCGCTGGCCGGCGAGAAGGCGAAGGCCGGCACCGTCGTCGTCGGCTCGAACAACTTCGCCGAGAGCACCCTGCTCGCCGACATCTACGGCGAGGCGCTGAAGGCCAAGGGCCTCAAGGTCACCTACAAGCACAACATAGGCAGCAGGGAGACGACGTACGGCCTGATGAAGAACGGCTCGGTCACGGTGCTGCCCGAGTACAACGGCTCCCTGCTGGCCTACCTCGACCCCGAGGCCCAGCAGGAGTCCGCCGACGCGGTCAACGAGGCCGTGAAGGCCAAGCTCGACAAGAAGCTGACCGTGCTGGAGTCCTCGCCGGCCGAGAACAAGGACTCGGTGAGCGTCAACGCCGAGACCGCGAAGAAGTACGGACTCACCGCCGAGTCGACCCTCGCCGACCTCAAGGACGTCGCCCCGGACCTGACGATCGGCGGCTCGCCCGAGTTCCAGACCCGGCAGCAGGGCTTGAAGGGCCTGGAGTCGGTGTACGGGCTGAAGTTCAAGTCCTTCAAGGCGCTCGACGCGGGCGGCCCGCTGACCCAGTCCGCGCTGACGAAGAACACCGTGCAGGCGGCGGACGTCTTCACCACCGACCCGACCATCATCAAGGAGAAGTTCGTCGTCCTGAAGGACCCGGAGAACCTCTTCGGCTACGCGAACGTGACCCCGCTGGTCACCAAGGACGGGCTGTCCAAGGAGGGCGTGGCCACGCTCAACGCGGTCTCCGCCAAGCTGGACACCAAGACCCTCCTGGACCTGGACGCCCAGGTCCAGCTGGACAAGAAGGACCCGCTGGACGTGGCCAAGGAGTGGCTCAAGTCCGCGGGTCTCATCTGACGGACGCCCGCAGACGACCGGCTACGACGCCGCGGCCCCGGTCGCGGCGTCGATCAGCTGGTCGATCAGGGCGATGAGGACGTCCCGGCTGGAGGTCCGCTCCCGCGCGTCGCACAGCAGCACCTGCACGTGCTCCGGCAGCGCGAGGGCCTCCCGGATCTCCGCCGCCGGGTACGGATGCCGCCCGTGGAAGCCGTTGACGCCGACCACGAACGGGATGCCCCGCCGCTCGAAGAAGTCGATGGCCGCGAAGCTCGACTCGGGCCTGCGGACGTCGACCAGCACCACCGCCCCGAGCGCGCCGATCGCCAGGTCGTTCCACATGAACCAGAACCGCTGCTGACCGGGCGTGCCGAAGAGGTACAGCACCAGTTCCCGGCCGATGGTGATCCGCCCGAAGTCCAGGGCCACGGTGGTGGCCCGCTTCTCCTCGATGCCGGCGAGGTCGTCGACGTCGAGTCCCGCCGCGGTCAGCGGTTCCTCGGTGCGCAGCGGGGCGATCTCGCTGACCGAGCCCACCATGGTGGTCTTGCCGACGCCGAAACCGCCGGCGATCAGGATCTTGACGGCGTCGGGCGCGGTCGCGCGCGCCGATGCCGTGGGCGCCTCACCGGCGCGGTCAGAGCCGGCCAAGGCCGTCCCTCACTTTCTGCAGCAGGTCCAGGTCCGGGTTGGCGCGGGAGACGAGGTGCGGCGGCCGGGCGGTGATCCGGCCGGCCTCCAGCAGGTCGGAGAGGAGGATGACCACCACGCTCACCGGCAGGTCGAGGCGGGCCGCGACCTCCGCCACGGCCACCGGCTCGGCGCACAGCCGCAGGATCCGCAGGTGCTCGGGCTGCGGCCGCGCGCCCCGGGTGGGCTGGGGGTCGACCGCGGTCACCGTCGTGATGAGGGTGAAGTCGGCGCGGCTGGGCCGGGTCCGGCCGCCGGTCAGGGTGAACGGCCGCACGAGCCGGCCCCCCGTCTCGCCTCCGGTCACGTCACTCGCCGGGGCGGGCGGTGGCCCGCGGTGCCGCGCTCAGGTGCTCGCCGATCTTCTTCACCAGCATGTTCATCTGGTACGCCACCACACCGACGTCCGCGTTCGGCCCGGTGAGCACGACCAGGTGGGCGCCGGGACCCGCGGAGCTGAGGATCAGGTAGCTGTTGGCCATCTCGATCAGCGCCTGACGCACCGGGCCGCCGCGGAAGTCCATGCTGACGCCCTTGCTGAGGCTCATCAGGCCCGACGCGGTCGCCGCCAGCCGCTCGGCGTCGTCCCGCAGGAACCCGGTGGACTTGCTGACCACCAGCCCGTCCTCGGAGAGCACCACCGCCTGGTTCACGTCGGCGACCCGCTCCACGAGTCCGGTGAGCAACTGGTCCAGCTCGGTGTGCGTGGCGGGGGAGGGTCGGGTCATCGGGTGTCCTTCGTCGGCGGTCGGCGGTCGGCGGTGGGAGTGGAGGGGGCGGCGGAGGAGGAGAACACCTGCTCGTCGGTGTCGTCGGTGTCGTCGGAGGCGTCGTCGGCCTGGGCCCGCAGCGTGCCGCGCTGGAATCCGCCGAGGGACGACGCGGCGCGCTCGGCCGTGAAGTCGGCATAGTCGTCGGGCGCGTCGTCCCGGCCGCCGACGGTGTCCTCGTCCCGCAGTTCGGCGGCGAGGCTGGTCTGCGGAACCCTGCGGGGCAGCGGCGCGAGGCCGTTCGGCTCGGCGGCAGAGGCAGAGGCAGAGGCAGGGGCAGGGGCAGAGGCGGAGCCTCCTGGGGCGGCGGGCGTGGCGGGTTCGGCCCGGCTCGCCGGTACCGGCCGCGGCCGTACGATCGGCCCGGCGGGGACCGGGTCCCGCTCCGACGGGCCCGACGCGGCGGGGCCGATGGACTCACCGGACGTGGAGCCCCCGGAGCCCGGCCCGTCCGCCAACGCCGACGCGGCTGCGGCGGGCGCCTCGTCGACCGGCTCCCGCACCACGATGTCGTGCGGGATCAGCACGATCGCCGTGGTCCCGCCGTAGGGCGAGGAACGCAGCGTGACGGTGATGCCGTGCCGGTGCGCGAGGCGGGCGACGACGAACATGCCGAGCCGCAGGTCGTCGGCGAGCGCCACCACGTCGAACTGCGGGGCCACCGCCAACTGCTCGTTGAACGCCGCGTAGTCCTCCTCGGACAGCCCGAGCCCGCGGTCCTCGATCTCCACGGCCAGCCCCTTGGCCACCAGCGCCGCGCGCACCCCGACCGGGTTGGGCGCGGGGGAGTAGGCCGTCGCGTTGTCGATCAGCTCGGCGAGCAGGTGGATCACGTCGGCGACCGCGGGCGGCGCGAGCGCCACCTCCTCGTCGGTGTGCAGCTCCACGCGCTGGTACTCGGCCACCTCACCGACGGCGCTGCGCAGGATGTCGACCAGCGAGACGGGCTCGCGCCAGGTGCGCCTGGGCTGCTCGCCGCTGATGATGACGAGGTTCTCCTCGTACCGGCGCAACTGGCTGGCCGTGGAGTCCAGTTCGTACAGACCCTTCAGGATCTCGGGGTCGGTGTGCTCGCGCTCCAGGGCGTCCAGCTTGCCGAGCTGCATGTTGACCAGGTTCTGGCTCTGCCGGGCGATGCCCAGGATCACCTTCTGGAAGCCGCGCCGGGTGTCGGCCAGTTCGACGGCGGTGTGCACGGCGGTGCGCTGCGCCGTGTTGAACGCCTGGGCGACCTGGCCGAGTTCGTCGCGGCCGTAGTCCAGCGGCGGGGTCGCCGACTCCACGTCCACCTTCTCGCCCCGCTCCAGTCGCGCCACCACGTCCGGCAGCCGCTCCTCGGCCAGGCTCAGCGTGGCCAGCCGCAGCCCGCGCAGCCGCCTCGACAGCGAGCGCGTGATGCGCCAGGACATGCCGACGCACAGGAGCAGGGCGACCAGGCCGCCGGCGCTGAGGGAGGCGGCCGTGATCAGCAGCTGGCGCGCCTCGTCGGCGCTGCGGTCGAGGAGCCCGCCCGTCTGCTGCCGGATCAGTTTCCCGTACGCGTCGGAGACCTTCGCGAACGCCGCGGTCCACTGCTCCCGCAGGTCCGGCAGGTCGATCCGGTCCGCGCCGTCCGCCGCGCGGGCCGCGAGCACCTGGTCCTCGACCTTCTGGAGGGTCTGCCACTCGGGGCTGGCGAGGATCCGCTCGGTCTGCGTCTTCGCGCTGCCGCTCAGGGAGGGGACGATCTGGTCCTGGACCAGCCAGCGCCGGGTGTGCACCAGTTGCGCGAAGTGCGCCCACTGCTGCTCGTCCATCCGGTCGGACGGCCAGGCCAGGGTGAGCCGGGCGTCCTCCTGGGAGGCCAGTTCCGCCGCGTGCTCCAGGGCGACCAGCGGGCCGGCCTGCGAGGTGAGGTCGCCGTCGTCGACCTGGGACAGTTCCTGGAAGGCGTGGACCTGCTCGTCGACGATCGAGGTGTACTGGTCGAGCGCCTGCTCCGGGGTGATGTCGCTCGGGTCGTCGACCTGGTTGCGGTAGTACTCCAGGCTGCCCACCGAGCCGAGCACCGAGTACAGCCGGTCCGAGACCCGGGAGGGCGCGTGCTCGATCGCGTCGGACTGGCCGACCAGCTGGGCGACCGCCTCGTCCGTCTTCCTGCGCTGCGCCTCCAGTTCCGCCCGGTCGCCCTCGGGCGCGGCCAGCCAGGCGGCCGACAGGCTGCGCTCCTTCTGCAGGGCGAGCGTCGCCTCGGTGCCCATGGCCCCGGTGTCGCGGCTCAGTTCCGTCTGCGCGCGCAGCCGCAGGCCCTCCGAGAACATCTGGATCGTCGTCACCCCCCACACGGCGGCCAGCGTGACGCCGGGAACCAGGGCCAGGAGGATCAGGGAGAGACGTATGGAGCCGAGGCGGCGCCGGGCTCCCTTCCGTGCGGGCATCGTCGTCCTAGGCGATCATCGGGGGAGGATGTCGGAGCTGCGGGGGAGCCGGCGGCGGCGGGGCCCGGTCACCGGGTGCCGCCCGCGGCGAACTTCGCGACCGTGTCGGCGTTCGTGCGGGTCACGAACGCGGGGCCGGTCAGCACGGGCGCCACTCCGCCGCCGCTGACGTTGCCGTTGGTCTTGTACAGCCAGAGCGCGTCCACCGCGAGATAGCCCTGGAGATACGGCTGCTGGTCCACCGCGAACTGGACGTCCCCGCGTTTGACGGCGGCGACCAGGTCGTTGTCGAGGTCGAAGGTGGCCACGTTGGCGCTGCTGCCCGCCTCGTCGACCGACTTGACCGCGGTGAGGGCGAACGCCGCGCCGTTCATGACGACTTCGTCGATGCTGGGGTCCTGGCGCAGCCGCGCGGTGACCGCGGCGCCGACCGCCTTCATGTCGGTGCCCTCGACGTAGAGCATCTCGGTCTCGCCCTTGAACGTCTTCTTCACGCCGGCGCAGCGGGCCTCCACGGCAACGTTGCCACGCTCGTGGATGACGCACAGGGCGTGTTTCGCCTTGAGGTCGTTGAGTTTGTCGCCGACGGCCCGGCCCGCGACGCTCTCGTCCTGCCCGAAGTATCCGAGGAGTCCCGTCGACCGCCAGGCGTCCATACCGGAGTTGAGGCCGACCACGGGGATCCCGGCCGCCTTGGCCTCGGCGACCGGCGCCTTCATCGCCTGCGGCTTGGCCAGCGTCAGGGCGATGCCGTCCACCTTGTCGCGGACCGCGTCCCGCACCAGGTCGGCCTGGTCGGCGGTGTCGGCGTCGCCCGCGTATGTCAGGTCGATGCCGTCCTTGGCCGCCGCCGCCTCGGCGCCCTTGCGCACCCGGTCCCAGAACGCGTCGCCCTCACCGCCGTGGGTGACCATGACGACCTTCATCCGGTCGGCGCCGGACCCGCCGGCGGCGTCCGCCGTCGAGCCGTCCTCGTCCCCGCCGAGGGCGGAGCAGCCGGCCGCCAGCAGACAGACGGCCGCGGCGAGGGCCGCGGCGCGCAGCGGGCCGGGGGAGTGGGTGGGCGGGGGAGGAGTACTCATGGGGGTGGGGGCACCTCGCTGTGCGGCCGAGCAGGAGGAACGGGGCGAGGTGGCCCGGAGCCACGTGTCGCTGCGCCAACCGGGTGAATCTCGCCTGGCCGGAGCAAACCGTGAGTGACCGCTGGTAGTCAAGTGACCAGCGACCAGGTGTGAGTTGTCGGTGCCGCATCGTGATGAACGGGACAGGTGGCCAACGGTGCTTTCCCGACGTCCGCGACGGGGGTCGCAAGGAGGACTATCTGACGGTCAGTTATCGGTGAGTTATCGTGTACAGGGGGTAAAGGCAGGCCGCACGGCCTGTTGCGTTCCAGCCCAGGAGAGTTCAGCCGATGGCGAGGCAGCTACGCGCCGAGCAGACCCGCGCGACGATCGTCGGCGCCGCCGCCGACCTGTTCGACCGTCACGGCTACGAGTCGACCAGCCTCAGCGAGATCGTGGCCCACGCCGGGGTCACCAAGGGCGCCCTGTACTTCCACTTCGCGGCGAAGGAAGACCTCGCCCACGCCATCATGGAGATCCAGTCCAGGACCTCGCGCCAACTCGCCACGGACCTGGGCGGGCGCGGCTACACCTCGCTGGAGGCGCTGATGCGCCTCACCTTCGGCATGGCCCGGCTGTGCGAGGAGGGGCCGGTGCTCCGCGCCGGTCTGCGGCTCGCCACCGCGGGCGTGCCGGTACGGCCGCCGCTGCCGCACCCCTTCACCGAGTGGCGGGAGATCGCCACCTCCCGGCTCCTCGACGCCGTCCGGCAGTCCGACCTGCATCCGGACATCGACGTCGACTCCGTCGCCCACACCCTCGTCTGCTCCATCGTCGGCACCCGCGTGGTCAGCGGGACCCTGGAACCGGCCGGGCGCCAGCCCCGCCGCCTGGCCGAGATGTGGCACATCCTCATCCGCGGCATGGTGCCGGTGACCCGTCGCGCCCGCTACGTCACCCTCGCGGCGCGCCTGGAGCGCGAGACCGCGTCCGCCTGAACGGACCGGCCCGCGCGATACGGTGAGGCGCATGCCCGACACCCCGTCCGCGCCCGCCCCCGTCATCCTCGCCGACGAGCCCGGGTCCTTCCCGCACGGTGTGCTCGCCGACCGGCACCCCGCCATCGTCCGGCAGGTGCGCGACGCGTTCCCCTACGGCCCCGAACGGCTGCGCGCCCTCGACGCGCTGCTCGCATGCTGTGCCGACGGCGTGATCGAACCGCTGCCCGCCGACGCCGACCCCCGCGACCGGGACCGCTGGGCGCGGTGGGGCCTGGACGCGTACGCCGGCCGCTCCTGGTACGACGTGCCCTGGCTGTGGGCCGAGAGCCACTTCTACCGCCGGCTCCTCGACGCCGTCGGGTACTTCGCCCCCGGCACCTGGCAGGGCGTCGACCCCTTCCGCCCCGCCAAGCTCGCCGAACTCGACGACCCCGCGACGGACGAGGAACTCGCCGCGCTCGACGGCCTCGCCGCCCTGCCCGCCGACGAGCGGACCCGGGCCCTGCTGCACGGCTCGCTCTGGGGCAACCGGGCGGACCTCGGCTTCCGTCTCTCCGAGGGCGGCACCGGCACCGGGGAGCAGGTGGAGGCCCTCGTGTGCGACGACAGCGACGCCCTGTGGTCCCTGCTCCCGCCCTCCGCAGGACCGGGCACGGCGGGACCGCACACCCTGTGCCTCGTCGCCGACAACGCGGGCCGCGAACTCGTCCCCGACCTGCTCCTCGTCTCCCACCTGCTCGCCGAGGGCCGCGTCGACCGGGCGGTCCTGCACGTCAAGCCGCATCCGTACTACGTCTCCGACGCCACGCCCACCGACGTGCTCGACGCGCTGCGGCGGCTGGTGGCGGCGGGCGGCACGGCCGAGGAGTACGGGCGGCGGCTGTGGACCGCGCTGCGGGACGGGCGCGTCACCGTCCGCGCCCACCCCTTCTCCTGCGCCCCGCTGCCGTACGCGGACATGCCCGACGACCTGCGCGCGGAGTTCGCCGCGGCCACCGTCACCGTCCTCAAGGGCGACCTCAACTACCGCCGCCTGGTGGGCGACCGGTGGTGGCCGCCGACCACGCCCTTCGCGGACGTCACCGCGTACTTCCCGGGTCCCGTCGCCGCCCTGCGCACCCTCAAGTCCGATGTGATCACCGGCCTGACGGGGAAGACCGAGGCGGCGCTGGAGTCCGGCGCGGATCGGCGCTGGCGGACCGGCGGGACGCACGCCCTGATCCAGGTCAGGACCTGAGCGCGGAGTTCCCGCGTTCCGCGCTCTTTCACGCGATGGTGTGATCATGTGCCGTCGGGTGGATGTGCCCTCGGGGCCCTGGGTAGTGCCGGGCCATGACGCAACAGCCCTTCGAACTCCCGCACTTCTACCTGCCGCATCCCGCGCGGCTCAACCCGCATCTCTACGAGGCCCGCGCCCACTCGACGGCGTGGGCGCGCGAGATGGGCATGCTGGAGGGCTCCGAGGTCTGGGAGCAGTCCGACCTCGACGCACACGACTACGGACTGCTCTGCGCCTACACCCACCCCGACTGCGACGGGCCGGCGCTCTCCCTGATCACCGACTGGTACGTGTGGGTCTTCTTCTTCGACGACCACTTCCTGGAGCGGTTCAAGCGCACCCAGGACCGCGTCGGGGGCAAGGCCCACCTGGACCGGCTGCCGCTGTTCATGCCGCTCGACCTCACCACCGGGACGCCCGAGCCGGAGAACCCGGTCGAGGCCGGACTCGCCGACCTCTGGACCCGCACGGTGCCCGCGATGTCGGCCGACTGGCGCCGCCGCTTCGCCGTCGCGACCGAGCACCTGCTCAACGAGTCCCTGTGGGAGCTGTCCAACATCAACGAGGGGCGGATCGCCAACCCCGTCGAGTACATCGAGATGCGCCGCAAGGTCGGCGGCGCCCCCTGGTCGGCGGGGCTCGTGGAGTACGCGACCGCCGAGGTGCCCGCGGCCGTCGCCGGGACCCGGCCGCTCCGGGTGCTGATGGAGACGTTCTCCGACGGCGTGCACCTGCGCAACGACCTCTTCTCCTACCAGCGCGAGGTCGAGGACGAGGGTGAGCTGAGCAACGGGGTGCTGGTCCTGGAGACCTTCTTCGGCTGCACCACCCAGGAGGCCGCCGAACTGGTCAACGACGTCCTCACCTCCCGCCTGCACCAGTTCGAGCACACCGCGTTCACCGAAGTGCCCGCCGTGGCCCTGGAGAACGGACTCACCCCGCCCGAGGCCGCCGCCGTCGGGGCGTACGCCAAGGGCCTCCAGGACTGGCAGTCCGGCGGCCACGAATGGCACATGCGCTCCAGCCGGTACATGAACAAGGGGGCCAGGCCCGCCGCCGGCTGGCAGGCGCTCACCGGCCCCGGCACCTCCGCCGCCGACGTCGGCGCCCTGCTCGCCGCCACCGCCGCCCGGCGGGTCCGGCCCTACACGCACGTCCCCTTCCAGAAGGTCGGCCCGTCGGTCATCCCCGACATCCGCATGCCGTACCCCCTGGAGCTGAGCCCCGCCCTGGAGGGCTCCCGGCTCCATCTCCTCGCCTGGTCGCACCGGATGGGCATCCTCGGCGAGGGCGTCTGGGACGAGGACAAGCTCGCGAGCTGCGACCTCCCCCTGTGCGCCGCCGGTCTCGACCCGAACGCCACCCAGGACCAGCTCGACCTGGCCTCCGACTGGCTGGCCTTCGGGACCTACGGCGACGACTACTACCCGCTCGTCTACGGACACCGCCGCGACCTGGCCGCCGCCCGGCTCACCACGGCCCGGCTCTCGGCCTGCATGCCGCTCGACGGCGAACCGGTCCCGCCGCCCGGCAACGCCATGGAGCGCTCCCTGATCGACCTGTGGGCGCGCACGACGGCCGGGATGACGCCCGAGGAGCGACGCCCCCTGAAGGCGGCCGTCGACAAGATGACCGAGGCCTGGGTGTGGGAGCTGGCCAACCAGATCCAGAACCGCGTCCCCGACCCGGTGGACTACCTGGAGATGCGGCGCGCCACCTTCGGCTCCGACCTCACGCTGGGCCTGTGCCGCGCCGGACACGGGCCCGCCGTACCGCCCGAGGTCTACCGCACCGGCCCGGTCCGCTCCCTGGAGAACGCGGCGATCGACTACGCGTGCCTGCTCAACGACGTCTTCTCGTACCAGAAGGAGATCGAGTACGAGGGCGAGATCCACAACGCGGTCCTCGTCGTGCAGAACTTCTTCGGCGTCGACTACCCGGCCGCCCTGCGGGTCGTACAGGACCTGATGAACCAGCGCATGCGCCAGTTCGAGCACGTCGTCGCGCACGAACTGCCCGTCGTATACGACGACTTCCAGCTCTCCGACGAGGCGCGCGGCATCATGCGCGGCTACGTGACCGACCTGCAGAACTGGATGGCCGGCATCCTCAACTGGCACCGGAGCGTCCCGCGCTACAAGGCCGAGTACCTGGCGGGCCGCACCCACGGCTTCCTCCCCGACCGGATCCCGGCCCCGCCCCTGCCCTCGCCCGTGCCCAGGGGGCCCCTCGTGCCGACGCCCTGACCGACGTTCAGTCTCACTCGTTCGTGGCTCGTCACGCGCCGGTGCGCCGGGTAGAGCACCTGCCGGAGGCGATCCATGGAACAGACAGCGTTGCGGCCCAAACCGATGCCCGGCCGGGAACCTGCCGCCCGAACCGAACCCGACGGCCCCCGGCGTCCGCACGCCGGGCGCCGGCGCCGTCGGCGGCTGACCACCATGCTGCTCGGCGTGTTTGCCGCGACCGTGCTGCTCCTGGCGGGCGTGGGACTGGGCACGGTGGGCGCCACGGTGATCGGCATGAGCGAACTCGCCGCACTGCGACAGCGGCCGGGAGCGACGGGGCCCGGACCGGGGGCGGGGGACCGGACCGGTTCCCTCACCGCCCCGGCGCCCCCGGCGGCGGCGTCCCCCTCCCCGGCGCGGGCCGCCGCGACCCTCGGCGTGGAGGCCGTGGACCACGAGAAGCCGGGAGCCCTGGTCGTGGGCGTCCACGTGCCCGGCCCCGGCTACGCGGCGGGGCTGGTCCGGGGCGACGTGCTCCTGGCGTTCGGCACGACCCGCGTCGACTCGGCCGCCGACCTCGCACAGGCGGTGGCCCGCGCACGGCCCGGCAAGAACGTCAAGATCACCGTCCGCCACGAGAGCGGCGGCTACCAGCAGTTGACGGCCGTACCGGGTGTCGTCACGTGACGGTGCGGAAGTGGCTGGTGAGCCGTCCGGCGTCGTCCAGCACGTGGTAGGCCAGCCCGACCGGCGCGTCCCGGTCCGCGACCTGCTCGCCCTCCCAGGGCAGCCGCAGGGTCCAGGTCACCCCGGGGCCGACCATCACGGGCCGCCCGGCGAAGAGGGTGGCGGCGGGGGTGTGGGCGTGCCCGGTGATCAGCCCGGCCACCCGGGGCCGCCGTTCCAGCAGCGCGGCGAGGCGCTCGGGCCGGCGCAGCGGGTACGAGTCGGGCAGGGGGTGGTGCAGGGCCGTCGGCGGGTGGTGGAAGGCGAGCAGGGCCGGGCGGTCGCCGAGGCCGTCGAGCGTCGACTCGATCCAGCCGTACGTCTCCTCGTCCAGCTCCCCCTCGTCGCTCCCCGGGACGCTGGAGTCGCACATCAGCACCGCGCCGCCGGCGAAGACACGCACCTCGTTGACCGGACCGTCGGCGGCGGGCCGGCCCAGCAGGGCCTTGCGGTAAGGGGCGCGGACGTCGTGGTTGCCCGGGCAGGTGAGCACGGGGAACGGCGCGGTGCCGTCGCGCAGCCCGAGGAGTCCGGCGGCCTCCTCGTACTCCGCCTCCGTGCCGTGGTCCGCGATGTCCCCGGTCACCAGCAGCGCGTCCACCCGCCCCGGCAGCCCCCACAGGTGGTCACGGACCCGCGCGGCACGCTCGGTCGAGCGCGGGCTCCCGTCGAGGTGAAGATCGCTGATGTGCGCGAGTACGAGCACGGTGCCCCCTCCTTCGGGCGCCCGGACGGCACGCCCCCTGACTAATGCTTGCGACGCATCAAACCATTAGTCAGGGTCGTCGATCAATGCCAATCGGCTCGCGCCGCCCCCGCGCTCCGGGCAGGATGCTGCCCGTGGTCCCTTCACTCTTTCGCCCAGGGAGGCCCGGATGACCGGCAGCAGGCCCGCCGCTTCCTTCACCGCCGACGACTACCGGGCCCGCATGCAGCGCGCCGCGGGCGCCGCCGCAGACGCCGGTCTCGCGGGGTTGCTGGTGGCGCCGGGCCCGGACCTCGTCTGGCTCACCGGCTACGCGCCCACCGCGGACACCGAACGGCTCACGCTGCTCGTCCTCGCCCCGGACCGCGACCCCGTGCTGATCGTCCCCACGCTGGAGGCCCCCGACGCGGCGAAGGCGACCGGCGCGCCCGCCCTCACCCTGCGCGACTGGACCGACGGCAAGGACCCCTACGCCGCCACCGCCGACCTCCTCGACGGATCCGGGCGGTTCGGCATCAGCGACAACGCCTGGGCGATGCACCTGCTGGCCCTGCAACGCGCCCTGCCCGGCACCTCCTACGCCTCCCTCACCGACGCGCTGCCCATGCTGCGCGCCGTCAAGGACGCGGCGGAGCTGGAGCTGCTGGCGGCGGCCGGCGCGGCGGCGGATGCCGTGTTCGAGGAGATCCGCGCCGTCCGCTTCGGCGGCCGCCGGGAGTCCGAGGTCGCCGCCGACCTCGCCGGTCTGCTGCTGGGCTTCGGCCACTCCCAGGTCGACTTCACCATCGTCGCCTCCGGCCCGAACGGCGCCAATCCGCACCACGAGGTCGGCGACCGCGTCATCGAGGACGGCGACATGGTCGTCCTCGACTTCGGCGGCCTGAAGGACGGCTACGGCTCGGACACCTCCCGCACCGTCCACGTGGGCGAACCCACCGACGAGGAGCGCCGGGTGCACGACCTGGTCCGCGAGGCCCAGGAGGCCGGTTTCCGGGCGGTGCGGCCCGGCGCCGCCTGCCAGGACGTCGACCGGGCCGCCCGCGCGGTCATCGCCGAGGCCGGGTACGGCGAGTACTTCATCCACCGCACCGGGCACGGCATCGGCGTCACCACGCACGAACCGCCGTACATGATCGAGGGCGAGGAGCGGCCCCTCGTGCCCGGCATGTGCTTCTCCGTCGAGCCCGGCGTCTATCTGCCCGGCCGGTTCGGGGTACGCATCGAGGACATCGTCACCGTCACGCAGGACGGCGGCCGGCGTTTCAACGACACCACCCGGGAGCTGGTCGTGGTGGAGTGACCGGCGACAGAAGGATCCGACCGCCCCGGCAGACCCGGAGGACGACGGCGCGACCATGACCCAGGCACCGACACCCACCGCGGACACCGTCCGCCGACTGGTCGGCTCCCTGCTGGGCGGGAGCACACGACCCGACGTACGGCCCGTCGCCGCGGGCGCGGGACCCGCCACCTGGTGGGTCGGCGCCCGGCACGTGCTGCGGCTGGCCCCCGACCGCGACGCGGCCGTACGCCAGCGCCGCGAGCTGCGCCTGCGCGAGCTGGTGCGGCCGTACCTGCCCGTCGCGGTGCCCACCAGCGTGGCGCACGGCGAGTGGGCACCGGGGCTGACCTACACGCTGGACGCCAAGGTGCCCGGCGGTTCCGGCGAGGACCACGACGTGTCCGCGCTGGGCGAGGCGGACCTCGCGGCGCTGCTCACCGCCGTGCGCGAGGTGCCGGTCCGCCAGGCCGAGACCCTCGGCGTGCCCCGGTCCGCCCCGCGCTCCCTGGAGGCGCTGCGCGGGATCGCCGAGCGGGCCGCCGGACGCCTCGCCGAGGCCGACGAGTTCGACGCCACGCGTCCGGAGCGGCTGACCCGGCAGGCGGCCGCCCAGCTCGGCGCGCAGCCGGGTGCGGCGGTCCTCGTCCACCACGGACTGACCGGCGAGCACCTGGTGGTCAGCGCCGACGGCCGGGTCCGCGGCGTCCTCGGCTGGACCGACGCCGTCCTCGGGGACCCGGCCGAGGACATCGCCGGACTCGCGCTCTCCGTCGGTTCACCGGCCGCGGTGCGCGCCGCCACGCTCGCCGGGTACGGCGCCCGGCCCTGCCTGCGCGGCCTGTGGCTGGCCCGCTGCGACACCGCCGTCCAGCTCGCCGACGCCCTCGCGGGCCGCTCCGCCACCGCCCTGCCCTTGCTGAGGACGCGGCTGCGGCGCGCCTGGGAGCCGATCCTGCTGGAACGGGTGACGGAGCTGCGCGAGGACGACGGGGACGGCACGGACGACGCGCCCGCCTGACCCCGGCGTCGCCGAGACATCGGGCGCCCCCGTCACTCCTGTTCGAGCACCACGCTCGACTCGCCCGGCACCCGCAGTATCCCGTCCGCGCCCGGCCCCTCCACCGGCTCCCACGCGGCGAGCACGCGCGCGGGACGGTTGCCCAGCGGGATCTCGGCCGGTTCGGGGCCCAGGTTGACGGCCACCCGGATGTCGCCGCGCCGGAAGGCCAGCCAGCGCGCCCCACCGTCGTACGCCACCCTGGTGTCGGCCAGGTCGGGATCGGTGAGGTCCGGCTGCTCGGCGCGCAGGGCGATCAGCCGCCGGTACCAGTCCAGTACGCGCGCGTGCGGCTCGCGCTCCGGCTCGGACCAGTCGAGGCAGGAGCGCTCGCGCGTCGCCGGGTCCTGCGGGTCGGGCACGTCCTCCTCCTTCCAGCCGTGCGCGGCGAACTCCCGCCGCCTGCCGCTCCGTACTGCCTCGGCCAGCTCCGGGTCGGTGTGGTCGGTGAAGAACTGCCACGGTGTCCCGGCGGCCCACTCCTCGCCCATGAACAGCATCGGCGTGAACGGCGCCGTCAGCGTCAGGGTGGCCGCGCAGGCCGCGAGGCCGGGGGAGACCAGCGTGGCGAGCCGGTCGCCCTGGGCGCGGTTGCCGATCTGGTCGTGGGTCTGGCTGTAACCGGTCAGCCGGTGCGCGGCCACCCGCCCGCGGTCCAGCGGACGGCCGTGACCGCGCCCCCGGAAGCTGGAGTAGGTGCCGTCGTGGAAGTAGCCCCGGGACAGCGTCTTGGCCAGCGCGGCCAGCGGGTCGCGCGCGAAGTCGGCGTAGTAGCCCTGCGACTCCCCGGTCAGCGCGGTGTGCAGGGCGTGGTGGAAGTCGTCGTTCCACTGCGCGTGCACGCCCAGGCCGCCCTCCGCGCGCGGGGTGATGATCCGCGGGTCGTTGAGGTCGGACTCGGCGATCAGGAACAGCGGGCGGTCCAGGTCGGCCGCGAGCTCGTCCACGGCGGCCGACAGCTGCTCCAGGAAGTGGCACGCGCGCGTGTCCACCAGGGCGTGCACCGCGTCCAGGCGCAGGCCGTCGATCCGGTAGTCCCGCAGCCACGCCAGCGCGCTGTCCACGAGGTACGCGCGCACCTCGTCGGAGCCGGGCGCGTCCAGGTTGACGGCGATGCCCCAGGGCGTGTGGTGGGTGTCGGTGAAGTACGGGCCGAAGACGGGCAGGTAGTTGCCGGACGGGCCCAGGTGGTTGTGCACCACGTCCAGGACCACGCCCAGGCCCAGCTCGTGCGCCCGGTCGACGAACCGTTTCAGCGCCTCGGGTCCGCCGTACGGCTCGTGCACCGCCCACAGCGAGACCCCCTCGTACCCCCAGCCGTGCCGGCCCGGGAAGGGGCACAGGGGCATCAACTCGACGTGCGTGACGCCCAACCGCTCCAGATGCCCGAGCCGCTCGGCGGCGGCGTCGAGCGTGCCCTCGGCCGTGTACGTGCCGACGTGCAGCTCGTACAGGACGCCGCCGGGCAGCGGCCGCCCCGCCCACTCGGCGCGCCAGGCGTGCCGGCCGTGGTCGACGACGGCACTGAGCCCGTCCGGTCCGTCCGGCTGCCGTCGCGAGCGGGGGTCCGGCAGCACCGGCCCGTCGTCCACCGCGAAGCCGTACCGCGAGCCGTCACGCGCCTCGCTCTCCCCGCACCACCACCCCGGCCGCACGGGATCGCGCTCCAACGCGCGCGCGGCGCCGTCGCACTCCAGCGTCACTCGACCGGCCTGTGGTGCCCACACCTCGAACTGCACGGACGGTTCCCCTTCGTCTGCTCACCGTGATGTAGCGCGTCCATGGTCCTCCATGGGGGAGCGGGGGCGCGTCAAATACCTCGGTTCTCGTGTTCGGTTCCTTGGCAAGTGCTCCAAAAGCGTGAGTAATCAGGCGAGTTGGTTTCGTCTGTCAGGCCGATGGTCGGCGCGGCCTTCCCACGGGTTTGTTGGTGGAATGACAATCGGGGCGGGGCCCGCGCGTGGAAGCGGGCCGACACAGGTGCGGAAGATCGCGTTCTTACGATCGGTGGACGTCCAGCGGGCCGACCCCTACATCCAGCGGGCCGTACGCGAACTCGCGGCCGACGGGATCGAGGCCGGGCTGTTCCACACCAGCGGCACCGCCGGTGACGACGACTTCCCCGGCCACCGGGAACGGCTGGACCGGGGGGTGACACCGCGGGAGATCGCGGACGCCGTCGCCGCCTGGGGCGCGGACGCGGCGGTGTCGATCTCGCTGCCGTGCGAGAACGCGCTCCGCGACGCCGCGGCGAAGGCCTTCCTGGACGCCGTCGGCATCCCGACGGTCATGACCCCGCTCGCGGCCACGATGCTGCTGGTGGACAAGTGGGAGACGAAACAGCTCTGCAGGCGGGCCGGGCTGGACGTACCCGACGGGTTCCGCGTCGACTCCGACCTCCTCGCCGGACGGGGCCTCCCGGTGCCCGGCTACCGCGACGCACTGCGCGTCCAGGCCGAACGCGTCGGCTACCCGCTGATGTCGAAGCCCGTGTGGGACTCGACCAGCATGGGCATCCGCACCCTGCGCTCACCCGCCGACCTCGACGCCCACCTCACACCCGGCCCGGAGACGGTGTCGACGGTGGTGGAACAGGTGATCGAAGGCGACCTGTGCAGCGTGGACATCGTGGGCCGCCCCGGCTCCTACCAGGTGCTCCCCCTGTGCTGGACCGGGCGCGCCGGTGCGGAACCGGTGTTCACCTTCGCCGACCTGCGCTGGTGCGGCCCCCGCGAGGAGGCCGACACCGCGTTCGCCGAAGTGGCCCGCACCCTGGCCGGCCTCTGCGGGAACCTCGGGGTCCACGGGTCGGTCAACGTCGACATGATCTACACCGGCGGACGGTTCGTCGTCCTGGAGATCAACCCGCGCATCGGCGGCGCCACCACCCTCTCGTGCGCGGCGTCCGGCACCAACACCTTCACCTCCCTCGCCCGCATGGCCCGCGGTCTCCCCCTCGCCGGAGGCATGGCGCGACGGACCTGCTGGGCGGTCGAGTTCCTCGCCGACGACGGCATCCCGCCTGCGGTGCCGGCCGAACTCCGGCGGCGCGTGCGGGTGGTCACCGCGCACGAGCTGGTCATCGACGGCGTCTCCCACGGAGACATCGTCGTGTTCACGCTCGCCCGGGGCGAGGAGGACCGGACCGTCAAGGCTCTGTGGGAGCTGCACGAGGCGTCCGGATTTCCCACCACCGAGGTCATGGCCAAGATCAGTGCCCTGCTGGACCCGAACCGGTGAGGCCACGGGCCGCAGCCGTGTCCTGGACACTCCACCCCCGGCTGACCGACAATCACCTGCGTGACGTCGTCCTTCGAGTTCCCCACGCACCCCGCGCGGTTGTCCGACGCGGAGCGCGACAAGGCGCTGAATCTGCTCCGGGACGGTGTCGTCATGGGGCGGCTGTCGCACGACACGTTCGTGCGCCGGATGGAACTGGCGCTCGCCGCCCGCCGCCTGGAGGAGCTGGCCCCGCTCACCGCCGACCTGCCCACCGAGGGCCGGCTGTCCCGGCTGGTGTTCGGCACCGTCGAGGCGGTGTCCGGGTTCGGCGTGCGGCTCGGCAGGGCGTGGCGGGCCGAGCGGCTGCCCAAGCTGCTGCTGCCCCATCCCGCCACCGGCCGCCCGCTGCGGATAGGGCGCGACCCCTCCAGCGGCCTGCGGCTGAATCACGAGACGGTCTCCCGGGTGCACGCGGAACTCAGCCGCCAGGGCGGCATGTGGGTGCTGCGCGACCTCGGCTCCACCAACGGCACCACGGTCAACGGACGGCGGGTCATCGCGGCGGCCGTCGTCCGCGAGGGCGACCAGATCGGCTTCGGCCGGATGACCTTCCGCCTCGCGGTGAACTGAGGGCGGCGGAAAAGCCCGCGCACAGCTCTGGCCTGGGCTTCACGCGTTGTCATGTGGTGATCCGTGGCGTACTTCCCATTGCGTTGCGTGGTGTTGACGTACCCCCCAAGTCGTGACTGACTGTGCGTACACCGCGCACGCCAGGTGAACCGTCGGCCCACTTCGTGGAGGTGTGCCCTGCCGCCCCTCCTGCGCTATCCGACCGTGGACGAGCTGGGTGCCCGGGCCGCCGCCTTCGTCGCCCGCCATCCCCGACACGCGCGGCTGCGCCAGGTCGGCACCTCCCGCGCGGGCACCCCGCTGCTGCTGCTCTCCGTCGGCCACGGCGGCCGTCAGGTCCTCGTCGTCGCCGGACCGCACGCCAACGAGCCCGTGGGCGGCGCCACCGCCCTCCGGCTGGCCGAGCGGGCCGCGGCCGACCCGCGGCTCACCGAGGGCGCCGACGCCACCTGGAACCTGCTGCTCTGCGCCGACCCCGACGGACTGCGCCGCAACGAGGGCTGGCTGTCCGGCCCGTACACCCTCGGCCGCTACGCCCGTAACTTCTTCCGGCCCGGGTTCCTGGAGCAGCCCGAGTGGCTGCCCGACGGCCCCGACCGCGCCACCCTGCCCGAGACCCGCACCCTGCTCGACCTCCACGACGAACTGCGGCCCTTCCTCCAGTGCTCCCTGCACGGAGTGGACGTCGGCGGCGGCTTCGTCGAGCTGACCCACGACCTGCCCGGCATCGCCCAGCGCATCGCCCACACCGCCGCCCGGCTCGGCATCCCCCGCGAACTGGGCGCCTACGACACCCTGTACTGGCCCGACCTCGGCCCCGCCGTCTACCGCATTCCGCCGCCCCGCCGCGGCGACCTCACCGCGGCCATCACGGAGGCCGCCGTCGACTCGACCTGGTGCCACCCGGGGCGCTACGGCACGGTCACCGCGGTCGTCGAGGCGCCCATGTGGGGGGTCGCCGCCGTGGCCGACGGCACGCCCCCGGCCGACCGGGACGGGGTGCTGCGCGCCGTGAGCCGCGCCCTGCGGCACGACACCCGGCGCCTGCAGCGCGTCCTCGCCCGCGTCCGGCCGCACTTCGCCGGGGTGCCGGAGGCGGCGCACCTGCTCGCCCCGGTCGACGACTACCTGCTGGTCTGCCCGCGGCTCGCCGACGCGTGGGACCCCGACACCGACGACGGGTCGGGCCGCTCCCTGCCGACGATGAGCACCGCCCACCTGGCCGCCCTGCGCCTGGCCGGACGGCGCCTGGCCCTGCGCACCGCGGGACTGCTGCACCAGCTGGTGACCCGCGCGGGGGGCGACCCGGCGGGCGTCCTGCCCGAACTGGACCGGCTCGTCGACGAGGGCTGCGCCGACTACCGCGACGGCTGCGCGGCCCGCTGGATACCGATCGCACGCCAGGTGGAGTACCAGACCCGGGTCGTCCTCGCCGCCTTCGCCCTTGCCGGACGGCGCTCCACCGCGGGTTCCCGGTCGGGGGAGCCCGGCTGGGGCTCCGAGGCCGCCGTGCCGATGCACCGGGACTGACCGCGCGTCAGCCGTCCTCCCCGGCGTCCTCCACCCGTTCCAGCAGCGCGACCGGCGTTTCCGCGAACAGGTCCGCCACGCGCGCGTGCCCCTTGAACTCCCTCTCCGGCGCCAGCGCGTCGGCCCACCGGCCCGGCGGCAGCGGAAGGGCCGTGGCGCCCCAGCCGCCCGCCTCCTCCAGCCGCAGCGACAGCCGGGTGACGGCCGTGACGGTCTCCCCGGAGCGGACGAACGCCAGGCAGTGTGCCGCCGCCGGGCCCTCGGCGGGCAGCGGCTCGTACGTCGCCGCCCCGCCGAAGGCACCGGGCCGCCGCGCGCGCAGCGCGAGCGCCGCTCGCGTCACGGCCGCCTTCTCGCCGGACGCCCCGGGCTCCGTCGGCCCTCCGTGCCCCCGCGGGCCGGCCGGGAAGTCCACCGGCCGCCGGTTGTCCGGGTCGACCAGCGCCAGATACTCGTGCTCGGTGCCCTGGTACAGGTCCGGCACGCCCGGCATCGTGAGGTGGGTGAGAGCCGTGCCGAGGACGTTGGCCCGGATGTGCGGCGCCAGGGCGTCGCGCAGCGCGGCCACCCGCTCGCCCGGCGCGCCGCACGGCCCCGCCGCCACGAACGCCGCCACCGCCTCCTCGTACGACGGCTCCTGCTCCGTCCAGCTGGTGTGCGTCCCCGCCTCGCGCACGTGCTTCAGGAGCGCCTCCCGCACCCGCCCACCGTCCGCCGGGCCCAGCCCGAACACGGTCTGCCAGGCCGCCCACGCCAGCTGCGCGTCCGGCCCGTCCTCGCCGGTACGGGTGGCCTCCGCGAGGACGTCCGCCCACCGCTCGGGGCACTCGGTGAGCACCGCCAGCGCGGCGCGCACGTCGGCGCTGCGCTTGGTGTCGTGCGTCGAGACGACCGTGCCCGTCGTCGGCCAGTCGCGCTGCACGCGCGCGCAGTAGGCGTGGAACCGCTCCGGGGACAGCGCCGGACCGCCCGGGTTCCCGCCCACCTCCGTCGCCGACAGCAGCGCCACGTAGCGGTAGAAGGCGGTGTCCTCGACGGACTTGGCGCGCAGCGCCGACGCGGTCTGCGCGAACCGGTCCCGGAACTCCGCGTGCTCCGGCCCGTCGCCGTACCGCCCCAGCAGGAGGTCCCGTACGACGTCCACCGCGCCGGCCTCCTCCGGCACCGCGAAGACGGCGCGCGCCTCGGCCGCCGCCTGTTCGGTCACCACGGATGCCGCGTCCCCGGCGCCGTACGGCCGGTACACCTCCAGGCGCACCAGCAGCTCGCACAGCGCCGTGCGCAGCGCCCAGGGGGCCCGGTCGCGCAGCGCGGGCTCCGGCGAGGCGACGCACAGGCGGTGCGCCACCCGGGTCAGCCGGTCCGTCTCGGTGGCCAGCTCGTGCCCGAGCACCCGGTACGCCGCCCGCCGCACCGTCGCCGCCCACTCCCCGCCCAGGTCCCCCTGCGGCGCGGCGAACGCGCGGTAGTGCCCGAGCAGTTCCCCGTACCCGTCGGGGTCCGTGAACACCCCGTCGACGTGCCGCAGGGCGTCGTATCCGGTCGTGCCCGCGACGGGCCAGGCGGCCGGCAGCCGCTCCCCGTCCGCGAGGATCTTCTCCACCACAGTCCACCGCCCGCCGCTCGCCTCGTGCAGCCGCCGAAGGTAGGCGCCGGGGTCCGCGAGGCCGTCGGGGTGGTCGACGCGCAGCCCGTCCAGCACCCCCTCGTGCAGCAGCCGCAGGATCGTGGCGTGCGTGGCCTCGAACACCTCCGGGTCCTCCACGCGTACGCCGATCAGCTCCGAGATGCTGAAGAAGCGCCGGTAGTTCAGCTCGGTGCGGGCGAGCCGCCACCACACCGGGCGGTACCACTGGGCGTCCAGGAGCTGCGGCAGCGGCAGGTCCGCGGTGCCGTCCCGCAGCGGGAAGGCGTGCTCGTGGTAGCGCAGTACGTCGCCGTCCACCCGCAGCTGGTCGAGGACCTCGCCGACGGGAGCGCCGAGCACCGGCACCAGGAGCTGCCCGCCCTGCGCCTCCCAGTCGACGTCGAACCACCGCGCGTAGGGCGACGCCGGGCCCTGGCGCAGTACGTCCCACAAGGCGCCGTTGTGGCGGGGGGACATCGCCATGTGGTTGGGCACGATGTCCACCACCAGGCCGAGACCGTGCTCCCGCGCGGTGCGCGACAGCGCCCGCAGCCCCTCCTCGCCGCCCAGTTCCGCGCGTACACGCGCGTGGTCCACGACGTCGTAGCCGTGGCCCGACCCCGGCACCGCCTCCAGCACCGGCGACAGGTGCAGGTGGGACACGCCGAGCGAGGCCAGGTACGGCACGGCCGCCGAGGCGGCGGCGAAGGGGAAGTCGGGCTGGAGCTGGAGCCGGTAGGTGGCGCGGGGAGCGGAGAAGGAGGCCGTGGACGTCACCGGGTCGGGTCGCTCAGGTGTCATGCAGAGCTACGTACCCGCCCCGCCGCCTTTCGTGTCACCGGCCCCCTGCACGGGTGAGGGGCGTCCGCGCCGGGCGGACGCCCCTGCGCCCGCGCTAGACGGGCCGCTGGAGCACCACCAGGCTGCGGTCCACCAGGGTCAGCCGGTCCCCGGCCTGCACCTTCGGGCCCGTCTCCGAGGGCACCCCCTCCGGGAGCGCGGTGTCCACGACGACCTCCCACTGCCGGCCGTGATCCACCGGCACCACGAATTCCAGCGTCTTGGGCGCGGCGTTGAACATCAGCAGGAACGAGTCGTCGGCGACGCGTTCCCCGCGCGGACCGGGCTCGGAGATCGCGTTGCCGTTCAGGAAGACGGTCAGCGCCGACGCCCGCGCGGAGTTCCAGTCCTTCTGCGTCATGTCCGCGCCCTCCGGGGTGAACCAGGCGATGTCCGACAGCTCGTCGCGGGTGCCCTCCACGGGGCGCCCGTGGAAGAAGCGGCGCCTGCGGAAGACCGGGTGGTCCTTGCGCAGCCAGACCATCGACCGCGTGAACTCCAGCAGTTCGGTTGCGGCCTCCTCGCCGTCCGGCCAGTCCACCCAGGCCAGTTCGTTGTCCTGGCAGTAGGCGTTGTTGTTGCCCCGCTGGGTGCGGGCGAACTCGTCGCCGTGGCTGATCATCGGGACGCCCTGGGAGAGCAGCAGGGTGGCGGTGAAGTTGCGCATCTGCCGCGCCCGCAGCTCCAGGACCGCCGGGTCGTCGGTGTCCCCCTCGACGCCGCAGTTCCAGGAGCGGTTGTGGCTCTCGCCGTCCCGGTTCTCCTCGCCGTTGGCCTGGTTGTGCTTGTCGTTGTACGCCACCATGTCGTGCAGGGTGAAGCCGTCGTGGCAGGTCACGAAGTTGATCGAGGCCAGCGGGCGGCGCCCGTCGTCCTGGTAGAGGTCGGAGGAGCCGGTCAGCCGGGAGGCGAACTCCGCGAGCGTGCGCTGCTCGCCGCGCCACAGGTCGCGCACCGTGTCCCGGTACTTGCCGTTCCACTCGGTCCACAGCGGCGGGAAGTTGCCCACCTGGTAGCCGCCCTCACCCACGTCCCAGGGCTCGGCGATCAGCTTCACCTGCGAGACCACGGGATCCTGCTGCACCAGGTCGAAGAACGACGACAGCCGGTCCACCTCGTGGAACTGCCGGGCCAGGGTGGCCGCGAGGTCGAAGCGGAAGCCGTCGACGTGCATCTCGGTGACCCAGTACCGCAGCGAATCCATGATCATCTGGAGGACGTGCGGGGACCGCATCAGCAGCGAATTCCCGGTCCCCGTGGTGTCCATGTAGTAGCGCGGGTCGTCGGTCAGCCGGTAGTAGGAGGCGTTGTCGAGGCCCTTGAAGGACAGCGTCGGGCCCAGGTGGTTGCCCTCGGCGGTGTGGTTGTAGACCACGTCCAGGATCACCTCGATCCCGGCCTCGTGCAGCGCCTTGACCGCCGACTTGAACTCCAGCACCTGCTGGCCGCGGTCGCCCCAGGAGGCGTACGCGTTGTGCGGGGCGAAGAAGCCGACCGTGTTGTAGCCCCAGTAGTTGTTCAGCCCCATGTCCACCAGGCGGTGGTCGTTGACGAACTGGTGGACCGGCATCAGCTCCAGCGCGGTCACCCCCAGCTCGGTGAGGTGCTCGATCAGCGCGGGGTGCGCGAGGGCGGCGTAGGTGCCGCGCAGCTCCTCGGGCAGGCCGGGGTGACGCATGGTCAGGCCCTTGACGTGGGCCTCGTAGATCACCGTGTGGTGGTACTCCGTCCGGGGGCGCCGGTCGTCGCCCCAGTCGAAGTACGGGTTGACCACGACCGACGTCATCGTGTGCGGGGCCGAGTCGAGGTCGTTGCGCCGTTCGGGCTCGCCGAAGTGGTAGCCGTAGACCTCCTCCCCCCACTGCACCGCGCCGCTGATCGCACGCGCGTACGGATCGAGGAGCAGCTTGGCGCTGTTGCAGCGCTGCCCGTGCTCCGGCGCGTACGGGCCGTGCACGCGGTAGCCGTACCGCTGCCCCGGCATCACGCCCGGCAGGAACGCGTGCCGTACGAACGCGTCGCTCTCCCGCAACTCGACGGCGGTCTCCGAGCCGTCGTCGTGCAGCAGACACAGCTCTACTCGGTCGGCGGCCTCCGTGAAGACCGCGAAGTTGGTGCCGGCGCCGTCGTACGTGGCACCCAGTGGATACGCCTCTCCAGGCCAGACCTGCATGAACACGACTCTTTCAGGTGTGGGGCGCCGGTGCGGACGCCTTGGCTGCGAGTCTCCCCGAAAGTGAGGCGACCACCTAGCACGTACGTCTCCCTACCCACCCTTCGGCGTTCTGCTCCACACACGCCGCGGGACGGGCGCGGGGAAGTCTTCCCCGTACCCGGCCACGTCACCGCTATGACTCCGCTCACTCGCCGGTGGGGCGCGACCCGGAACGGGCCGGTGGATCAAGGACGTTGGGAAAACCGGCCCGTCCATCGGGCTGCACCGCGGACCGCTCCCGGAGTACCCTTCCTTGATCGTTGGGACGGGGTGTCCCCGGGAAGCGTCCGGGGGAGCGGAAGGCGGTAACACGGGTGGGCTCGGGAGGGCTGGAGCTGCCTCCTGGTGACGACGGTCACCAGGAGACCTCCACGGACGTCCCGCCCGGTGCGGTGTCCCTGGCGCGGCCGATGAACGCGGGCGCGATCGGTCCGGAACTGGACTGGGACGGCGGCGCCTGGCACGAGGTGCGCACCCGCGCCCAGCGGGCCGGCCGCGCCTACATCTGGTTGAACCTCGTCGAACAGCGGCTGCGCGCGGTCGTGGCGGCCGTCCTGAGGCCGATCTACGAGCCCGTCCACGGCGACGACTGGGTGGTCGCCGCCGCCGGACCCGCCGGCCAGGAGTGGGTGCAGCGCGCCGTCGCGGTCCGCGAGGTCAGCCGCCGCAAGGGCTACCTGCTGGACCCGGCCGACGACAACGTCCTCAGCTTCCTCACCCTGCCCCAGCTGCGCGAGCTGATGGTGCAGCACTGGCCCTGCTTCGAGCCCTACGTGGACGAGCGCCGGGACGTCGAACTCGCCCTGGACGAGCTGGAGGTCACCCGCAACGTCGTCTCCCGCAACCGGGCGCTGTCCGAGGCGGTGCTGAGCCAGGCCGAGCGGGCCTCGGCACGGCTCCTCGAGGTCCTCGGCGCGGGTGGCGACGTGCCCTCCGCGCGCCGGCTGCCGGTGGACGCGGTCGAGGACCTGGTCGGCGACCGCTACGCCGACGTCGTCGCCGTCCACTCGGACCGGGTGCGGCTGCTGCGCCAGTTCCCGGCCGAGGACCTGTTCGGCGGGGCCCGCCGCGTGGACGCCCTCGGGATCGGCCTCAACCTGCTCGTGCAGAACTTCTCCGGCCGCCGTCTGCTGCGGCTGGCCGAGTCCGGCGGCCGGGTGCGGCTGCTCTTCCTGAACCCGGCCTCCAGCGCGATCAAGCGCCGCGAGCGCGAACTGGGCATCAAGCGGGGCGAGCTGAGCCGGGCCGTGGAGATGAACATCCTGCACATGCGCCGGGTGCGCGCCCGGCTGCGGGACCCGGGGGCGTTCGAGATCCAGGTCTTCGACGAGACGCCCCGCTTCACCGCCTACCTCGTCGACGGGGACGGCGCCGACGGCATCGCGGTCGTGCAGTCCTATCTGCGCCGGACGCGCGGGATGGAGGCACCGGTCCTCGTCCTGCGCAACGGGCGGGGCGGCGGCCGAGTGGTGAAGGCGGACGAAATCGACGAAGGCGGACTCTTCCCCACCTACCGTGAGGAGTTCGAGTTGATGTGGGCGGATTCGCGGCCGGTGTCGTGAACGTCTGCCAGGGGTGCCGCGTGGGCGTAAGCGGAATGCGATCCTCTGATTGTCAGTGGCCCGTGCGAAGGTGGAGACCACTGGGGGAACGCACCACCAAGAAGGGGGACCGCCCATGGGCTGGCACCGGGAGCTGCTGATCGGCTTCGACCTGGAGACGACGGGCACCGATCCGCGCGAGGCGCGCATCGTCACGGGGGCCGTGATCGAGGTCAGGGGCGGGGAGCCGCAGGGCCGCCGGGAGTGGCTGGCCGACCCGGGCGTGGAGATCCCGGCCGAGGCTGTCGCGGTGCACGGCATCAGCAATGAGCGGGCGGCCGCCGAGGGCCGGCCCGCCGACCAGGTCGCGGACGCCATCGCCGCCGTGCTCACCGACCACTGGCGCACCGGCGTCCCGGTCGTCGCCTACAACGCGGCCTTCGACCTCACCCTGCTCGCCGCCGAGCTGCGGCGCCACGGACTGCCGTCCCTGCGCGACCGCCTGGGCGGCACGGACCCCGCCCCGGTCATCGACCCGTACACCATCGACCGCTCCGTCGACCGCTACCGCAGGGGCAAGCGCAATCTGGAAGCGGTCTGCCGGGAGTACGGCGTCCCGCTCGACGCGGCCCACGACGCCACCGCCGACGCGCTCGCCGCGGCCCGGCTGGCCTGCGCGATAGCCGACCGCCACCCCAAGGTCGCGGGCCTCGGCCCGGCGGACCTGCACCACCGCCAGGTCGAGTGGTACGCCGAGTGGGCGGCGGACTTCCAGAGCTTCCTGCGCCGCAAGGGCGACGCCACGGCCGTCGTCGACGCGACGTGGCCCCTGCGCGAGCCGGCCGACGAGCGCGTCTGACCGGGCCGCGAGCCGGACCGCCGCGCGGCCGCCCGGGACGGTCGCACGTCAGACCAGGGGCGGTCGCACGTCAGAAGGGATACCAGCGCACCGTCGGGTCCCCGTCCCGCAGCGACGCCACCCTGCGCTCGAACTCGGCCAGCGCCTTCGGATTGCTCGGCGCGTGCTGGGCCACCCACGCGCAGCTGGCCGTCTCCCGGGCGCCGCGCAGCACCGCACAGCCGTCCCACTCGCGCACGTCCCAGCCGTAGGTGGCCGTGAAGGCGTCGTACGCCTCGGCGGGCAGCCCGTAGCGGTCCCGGCTCAGCGCCAGCACCACCAGGTCGTGCTCGCGCAGGTCGGCGGAGAAGGTCTCCAGGTCGACCAGGACCGGCCCGTCGGGACCGACGTGCACATTGCGGGGCAGCGCGTCGCCGTGGATCGGGCCCGGCGCCAGGTGCGGGGTGAGCGCGGCGGCGGCCGAGGCGAATCCGTCCCGGCGCTCGCGCAGATACGCGGCGTCCGCGGGGTCGATCACGTCGCCCGCGAGCCGCAGCCAGCGCTCCACACCGCCCAGCAGCTCGCGGGGCGGCAGCTCGAAGGAGGAGGGGAGGGCGAGTTCGTGGACCAGCCGCAGCAGCACGGCCACGTCCCGCGGCTCGGCGGGCCGCACCGGCTCGGGCAGCCGCCGCCACACCGTCACCGGATGCCCGTCGACGAACAGCGCCGTCGGACGGGCCGCCCGCACCGCCGGCACGCCGGCCTCCTCCAGCCAGAGGGCGACGGCCAGTTCCCGGCGCGCCCGGTCGAGGAGTTCCGCGTCCCGGCCCACCTTGACCGCGAGGTCACCGGCGGCGAACACCGCGTTCTCGCCGAGGGCCAGCAGCCGCGCCTGAGCCGGTCGGGGCAGTACGCCCGCCCCGGCCAGCACCTCCCGGGCCCGTGCCTCGTCCATCGTCGTACGCCTCCGTGTCCGTCATGTCCGCCGGGTTCCCGCCGTCCGTCGGCCAGTGTCGCATTCACACAGGTGGGAGCGGATGCGCGGGCTCTTGACGGGTCGCGGTCACTTCACGACCATGACGGGGCCCGTCCGAGCAGCGCAAAGGGGCTGATTCCGTGGCATTGGTGACCGATTCGAGGAAACCGGCGCGCCCTGCGCCCGGCACGGAGCGGGGACGCCGCGGGCCGGATCACGGTGCCTGGTTCCTCGTGCTGCCCGCGCTGATCCCCATCCTGGTGCTCAGCGTCGGACCGCTGGTCTACGGCATCCTGCTGGCGTTCACCGACGCCCAGTCCGGCCGCACCGAGCCCACCCGGTGGATCGGCACGCTGAACTTCCAGGACCTGCTGCACGACACGCTGTTCTGGGAGTCCTTCCGGATCGGGCTCGTCTGGGCGGTCGGGGTGACGGTGCCGCAGTTCCTGCTCGCACTCGGTCTCGCCCTGCTGCTCAACCAGAACCTCCGCCTGCGCTGGCTGGCCCGCGCCCTCGCGATCATCCCCTGGGCGATGCCCGAGGTCGTCGTCGGCGTCATGTGGCGGCTGGTCTACAACACGGACGCGGGCATCCTCAACGAGACGCTGCGCGACCTCGGCCTCGGAGGCGGACACGACTGGCTCAGCGGCCTCGGCACCGCCCTGCCCGCCGTCATCGTCGTCGGCGTCTGGGCCGGCATGCCGCAGACCACGGTGGCGCTGCTCGCCGGACTCCAGAACACCCCGCGCGAGCTGCACGAGGCGGCCGCGGTCGACGGCGCCGGAGCCTGGCGCCGCTTCCGCACGGTCACCTGGCCCGCCCTCAGACCCATCGCGCTCGCCATCACCGCGCTCAACCTCATCTGGAACTTCAACTCCTTCGCCCTGGTCTACGTGCTGACCAACGGCGGCCCCGGCGGCCGCACCCGGCTGCCCATGCTCTTCGCCTACGAAGAAGCCTTCCGCTACGGGCAGTTCGGCTACGCGGCGGCGATGGGCTGCGTCATGGTGGCGGCGATCTCGGTCCTGCTGGCCGTCTTCCTCGCCGGCCGGCTGAAGGGCGGACTCAAGGGAGGTGACCAAGCGTGAGGACCTCGACCACGGCCCGCGTCGGCCAGTACGCCGCGCTGCTCGCGTATCTCGTCTTCCTGGCCTTCCCGTTCCTCTGGCTGATCTCCACCGCGTTCAAACCGCCACGCGAGCTGGGCAGTCTGCACCCCACCTGGATCCCGGAGAACCCCACCCTCGACAACTTCCGGCAGGCCTTCGACGAACAGCCTCTGCTGCACGCCGCGCTCAACTCCCTGCTCGCCGCGCTCGGCGCCGCGGTGATCGCCGTGGTGATCGCCACCCCGATGGCCTACGTCATGGCCCGCCGCCGCGGCCGGCTCGCCAGGGCCGCCACCGGGTGGGTCGTGGTCAGCCAGGCCTTCCCCTTCGTCCTGCTGATCATCCCGCTCTTCCTGGTCCTGAAGAACCTCGGACTGATCAACTCCGTTCCCGGGCTGGTGATGGTGTACGTCGTGTGGTCGCTGCCGTTCGCGCTGTGGATGCTCGCCGGGTACGTCCGCGCCGTGCCGGCCGAGCTGGAGGAGGCGGCGGCGGTCGACGGCGCCGGGCGGCTGCGGACGCTGGTCTCGGTGACCGCGCCGCTGCTCGCGCCGGGGATCGTGGCGACGGCCCTGTTCGCGTTCATCACCGCGTGGAACGAGTTCTTCTTCGCGCTGGTGCTGCTGAAGACCCCGGAGAAGCAGACCTTGCCGGTGATCCTCACCCACTTCATCGGTGCCGAGGGCGTCGCCGACCTCGGCCCGCTGGCCGCGGCGGCCTTCCTCGCCACGCTGCCCTCACTGGTGATCTTCGCGCTGATCCAGCGGCGGATCACGGGCGGCATGCTCGCCGGGGCGGTGAAGAGCTGATGCGCACCCGCACCGCGACCCTGCTCGTCGCCCTCGCCCTGCTGCTCGCCGGCTGCACCTCGGGCGGCGGCGAGACCGACGACGGCCGGATCAACCTGCGCTTCCAGTCGCTGGCCTGGCAGGAGGAGTCGGTCGAGGCCAACAAGGAACTGGTCCGGGAGTGGAACGCCGCCCATCCGGACGTGCGCGTCGAGTACGTCCAGGGCAGCTGGGACAGCGTCCACGACCAGCTCCTCACCTCCTTCGAGGGCGGCGAGGCGCCCGACATCATCCACGACGCCTCCGACGACCTCGCCGACTTCGCGTACGGCGGCTACCTCGCCGACCTGACCGAGCTGCTGCCCGACCGGCTGAAGTCGGACATCCCCGAGCGCAGTTGGGAGACGGTCACCTTCGGCGACGGGGTCTACGGCGTGCCGTTCCTCCAGGAACCCCGGGTGCTGATCGCCAACGCCGACCTGCTGCGGAAGGCGGACGTCCGGATCCCCACGCCCGAACACCCCTGGAGCTGGGCGGAGTTCCGGCAGGTGACGAAGCGGCTCAGCGGTGACGGCAGCTACGGGGTGGCCTGGCCGCTCAAGGAGCCCGTCTCCGCGACGCTCAACCTCTCCCTGTCCAACGGCGGCCGGATGTTCCACCGGGACGCGGACGGAAAGGTCACCGTCCGCTTCGAGGAGGGCGACCAGGTGGTGCCCCGCACCATCCACGACCAGGTCGAGACGGACCGCAGCGCCTCGTCCGACACCCTGGGCAGCGGCGGCTCCGACACCCTGCCCGGCTTCTTCGCGGGGAAGTACGCGATGGTGCCCCTCGGCTTCTCCTACCGCCAGCAGATCGAGCAGCAGGCCCCGGAGGGCTTCGACTGGCAGGTGCTGCCCGCCCCCGCCGGCACCGACGGGCTCGCCCAGGGCGTCAGCCCGCAGACCCTGTCGATCGCCGAGGACACCCCGCACAAGAAGGAGGCCGCCGCCTTCCTCGACTTCCTCCTCCAGCCGGACAACATGGTGCGCCTGGCCCTCGGCGACTGGATGCTGCCCACCGGCACGCGGGCGCTGAAGGACCCCGACCTGCACACGGCCGAGCGGGGCTGGGCCACCGGCACCGCACTCGCCGGCCACCTGCGCTCGGCACCCGCGCAGTCCGTCCGGGGGTACCCCGAGTGGAAGGACAAGGTGGCCACCCCCGCGCTCCAGGAGTACTACAGCGGGGCGATCGGCATGGACGAGCTGCGCGACAGACTGGAGGAGGACGGCAACCTCGTACTCGCCCGGTACCAGCGCTGACGGCGGGCGGTGGGCGGCCCGCGCCCGGGGCCCGCGCCCGGGCCCGCGCCGAAAACCCGTTGCCCGCCCGGCGCGCGGCCGCCTACCGTCACCTCCGTGGCAGCTTTCAACGCGATCTTCAACTCCGGTCTCGGCCGGGGCTGCACGTACTCCATCAGGATGCGTCGTGGCCCCGGAGCCCTGACCGGCCCGGGGTCCCCCCGCCGCTGAGGCACGTCACCGCTGACACACGTCAGGTGCTGACGCACGTCTCCCATCCGCGGCGGGGCTGAGCCTCCGCGTTCTTCTTTCGCCTTCGTCTTCCGGTCAGGGCCTTCGGCTGCCCTTTCCCCTCTCCACGGAAGACAAAGGACCGCAGGCCATGGCCCGCCCCACCCAGCGTGCCCGCACGCTCTCGCAGAACTTCCTCGCCGACCGCGCCACCGCCGAGCGCGTCGCCCGGCTCGCCGCACCCGACAGCCGGCACCCTCCGCTCCTGCTCGAAGTGGGCGCCGGACAGGGCGCCCTCACCGAGCCGCTGGCCCGCCGCAGCCGGGAACTGCGCGCCTACGAGATCGATCCCCGGCTCCTGCCGGGGCTCCGCGCCCGCTTCGCGCACGCACCCCACGTCCGCGTCGTCGCCGGTGACTTCCTCGCCGCGCGGCCGCCGCGCACCCCGTTCGCCGTCGCGGGGAACGTGCCCTTCTCGCGCACCGCGGACATCGTGGACTGGTGCCTCACCGCCCCCGCGCTCACCCACGCCACCCTGATCACGCAGCTGGAGTACGCCCGCAAACGCACCGGTGACTACGGCCGCTGGACCCTGCTGACGGTGCGGACCTGGCCGAGCCACGAGTGGCGTCTGGCGGGCAGGGTGGGCCGGTACCGCTTCCGCCCGGCGCCGCGCGTCGACGCCGGGATCCTCCGCCTCGAACGCCGCCCCGCCCCGCTGCTCACCGGCGCCGCCCGCCGGAGCTGGGACGACCTGGTCGAGCTGGGCTTCTCGGGGGTCGGCGGCTCGCTGCACGCGTCCCTGCGGCGGGCCCGCCCGGCCCGGCGCGTGGACGCGGCGTTCCGGGCCGCGCGGCTCGATCCGCGCGTGCTCGTCGGCGAGGTCCCGCCCGCGGCGTGGCTGCGGCTGCACGAGGAGCTGGCGGCATGATCCGAGAAGATGCGCGCCAGAACTTGCACGAGACGTCTCGTCTCGCGTACGGTCGGCGCATGACCAGTCCCGCGCACATCGCCATGTTCTCCATCGCCGCCCACGGCCACGTGAACCCCAGCCTGGAGGTGATCCGCGAGCTCGTCGCGCGAGGACACCGGGTGACGTACGCGATCCCGCCGCTCCTCGCGGAGAAGGTCGCCGGGGTGGGGGCCGAACCCAAGCTCTGGAACAGCACGCTGCCCGGCCCCGACGCCGACCCGGAGGCATGGGGGAGCACCCTGCTGGACAACGTGGAGCCGTTCCTGGACGACGCCGTCCAGTCGCTCCCGCAGCTCGCCGAGGCGTACGAGGGCGACGAACCGGACCTCGTCCTGCACGACATCGCCTCCTACACCGCCCGCGTCCTCGGCCACCGCTGGGACGTCCCCGTGGTCTCCCTCTCGCCCTGCATGGTCGCCTGGGAGGGGTACGAGCAGGAGGTCGGCGAGCCGATGTGGGAGGAGCCGCTGAAGACCGAGCGCGGCCAGGCGTACTACGCCCGCTTCCACGCCTGGCTGGAGGAGAACGGGATCACCATGCACCCCGACCCCTTCGTCGGCCGCCCCGAGCGCTCCCTGGTGCTGATCCCCAAGGCCCTCCAGCCCAACGCCGAGCGGGTCGACGAGAAGACGTACACCTTCGTCGGCGCCTGCCAGGGCGACCGCACCGCCGAGGGCGACTGGACGCGCCCCGAGAGCGCGGAGAAGGTCGCGCTGGTCTCCCTCGGGTCCGCCTTCACCAAGCAGCCCGGTTTCTACCGGGAGTGCGTCAAGGCCTTCGGTGAGCTGCCCGGCTGGCACACGGTGCTCCAGATCGGCCGGCACGTCGACCCGGCCGAGCTGGGCGAGGTGCCGGACAACGTGGAAGTCCGCTCCTGGGTGCCGCAGTTGGCGATCCTTCAGCAGGCCGACCTGTTCGTCACCCACGCGGGCGCCGGCGGCAGCCAGGAGGGCCTGGCGACCGCCACGCCGATGATCGCCGTACCGCAGGCCGCGGACCAGTTCGGCAACGCCGGGATGCTCCAGGGGCTCGGCGTCGCCCGGCAGCTCGCCACCGAGGAGGCCACCGCCGAGGCGCTGCGCACCGCCGCCCTCGCCCTGGTCGACGACCCGGAGGTGGCCCGGCGCCTCAAGGAGATCCAGGGCGGGATGGCCCACGAGGGCGGCACCCGGCGGGCCGCCGACCTGATCGAGGAGCGACTGGCCGCCGCGAGGGCCTGACCGCACCCGGCACAGCACGCCGCGGGCCCGCCGGTTCCGAGAGGAACCGGCGGGCCCGCGGCAGGGGTGGTGGCCGCTCACACCCCCACCCGCTCACCCCGTTCCCCGCGCTCGCCCTCGTCGTCGCGGATCGTCGTCGCGATCGCCTCGGGAGCCTCGTCGTGGGTGAGGTCCGGCAGCCGGTGCAGCCACTTCGGCAGGTACCAGTTGCGCTCACCGAGCAGGGACATCACGGCCGGCAGCAGGACACCCCGGATGATCGTCGCGTCGATCAGCACCGCCGCCGCCAGGCCCACGCCCATCTGCTTCATGGACTGCATGGACAGCGTCCCGAAGATGGCGAACACCGCGACCATGATGACGGCCGCACTGGTGACGACCCCCGCCGTGGTGACCACCCCGTGCCGGATCGCGTCCGCCGTGCTCCGCCCGCGCAGCCGCGCCTCACGGATCCGCGAGACCACGAACACGTGGTAGTCCATCGACAGGCCGAACAGGATCACGAAGAGGAACAGCGGCAGCCACGTGATGATGGCGCCCACGCCCTCCGCGCCCACCAGCGACGCGCCCCAGCCGTGCTGGAAGACGGCGACCAGGATGCCGTAGGCGGCGCCCACCGACAGCAGGTTGAGCACGATCGAGGTGAGCGCGACGGTCAGCGAACGGAAGGACAGCAGCATCAGCAGGAAGGCGAAGACCACCACGAAGACGAAGACCGGCAGGACCGAGCCGACCAACTGGTCGTTGAAGTCCTTCGACCCGGCGACCTGACCGGTGATCGGCGCCTCGACGCCGTCGACCTTGCCCAGCGTGGCCGGCCGCACCTCGTCCCGTAGCTTGTCGAGGCTCTCGCCCGCCTTGTCCTGGTCGGAGCCGCCGACCAGCGGGACGTAGACCAGGGCGACGTTCTGCTCGTCGTGCATCGTCACGTCGACCGGTCCGCGCGAAGCGCCCGAACTCACCGCCTGCTCACGGAAGTCGGCGAGCGCGGCCCGCACCTCCGGCGCGTTGATGTCGTCGGCCTTCACGACCACCTCGGCCGGGTCCGACCCGCCCGGGAACGCCTCGTTGACCCGGTTGTACGTCTGCACGATCGGCAGCGAGTCGCCGAACTCCTGGTCCAGCGTGAGGTTCTCCGTCTTCATGCCGATCGCCGGCGCGGCCACGGCCAGCAGCGCGCCGGTGGCCACCACGGCGGCGAGCAGCGGCTTGGCCAGGACGCGGTTCAGGACCGCCGTCCAGAACCGGCTGCCCTCGGAGGCGCCGTCCTTGCGGCGCCGGCGCAGGAACGGCAGGCGGCCCTTCTCGACCCGGTCGCCCAGCAGCGACAGCAGCGCGGGCAGCACCGTCACCGAGCCGACCATGGCGACCGCGACCACCATGAGCGAGGCCAGGCCCATCGCCTCGAACTCGGCGATGCCCGTGAACAGCATGCCCGCCATGGCCACGCACACCGTGACGCCGGAGACGACGATCGCCCGGCCACTGGTGGCGGCGGCGATCCTGAGCGCGGTCTGCGCGTCCCGGCCCGCGGCGCGCTCCTCGCGCTCACGGCGCAGGTAGAACAGGCAGTAGTCGACGCCGACGGCCAGACCGACCAGCAGCATCACGGAGTTGGCGGTCTCGCTCATCGGCTGGAAGTGGCTCACCAGGGCCATCAGACCCATCGTCGCGATGATCGCGGTGATCGCCAGTGCCACCGGCACCAGCGCCGCCACCAGCGCCCCGAACGCGACGAGGAGGATGCCGAGCGCCACCGGCACCGCCGAGTACTCGGCCTTCTTGAAGTCGTCGCCGAACGCGTCGTCGAACGTCTTCATCATGCTGGCGCCGCCGATCTCCTCGATCCGCAGCGACTCGTGCTCCTTCTGGACGTCCGCGACGGCGTTCAGCACCGGCTCGACCCGGTCGCCCGCGGTGTCCGCCTCGCCGCGCATGTCGAACCGCACCAGCGCGCTGCGGCCGTCCTTCGAGATCGTCTTGGCCTCGTACGGCGAGGTCACCCCCGTAACCTGTCCGGTCCCCTCCACCGCCGTGACGACCGCGGCGACCGCGGCGCGGAACTCGGTGTCTGTCGCCTTGAGCCCACCGTCCTTCGCCTGGATGAGGACGGACTCACCGGCCGGCTCCTCGATCCCGGCGTCCTCGACGATCTGCGCGGCGGTGTGCGTCTCGCCGCCCATCTGGTCGCTGTCCTTGACGTCGACCCGCCCGGCCGCCGACCCGAGCCCCATCGCGAGGACGACGAACAGCACCCAGATCCCGACGGCGGCCCATCGGTGTCTGGCGCTCCAGCCGCCGGCCCGCGCGGCTATGCCCCGCACCCGTGTGTCTCGGTTCCGCATGACCGGCCTGCCCCCCAGTGAGCGGCGACGACCCCTGCCGTCACCTTGCGCTTCGAAGGTATGACCCACGTAAGAACACCGCGTCGTGCTCCTTGGTGACGTACCCCGGCCACGGGTCATCCCTCCGTACCGCCGTGTCTCACCGCTGAGGAGGATCCCGGTCCCTTACATCTACCGGGTCGCCGGGGTGTGGGGTCAGGGTGCGCCGGGGCGCCGGAACCTTTTCGCAGGCTTGTTGTTTAAGTCACAGGTGCGTGTAGTGGTTGAACCCCGCACGCCGCATCGGCGAGAGTGGCGCGCACGTTCGCCGTCGTGCGGACCCGGCCGTCGTGCCCGCCCCCACGGGGCACGACGGCCGTTCTAGGGTGTGCCCATGACGACGATGTACGCGGCGCTGCTGCGCGGGGTCAATGTCGGCGGGGCGCGGAAGCTCCCGATGGCCGACCTGCGCGCGCTTCTGACGGACCTCGGCCACGACGCCGTGCGCACGCATCTGCAGAGCGGGCAGGCCGTCTTCGCCGCCGCGCAGGGGGACGAGGAGCCCCTGGCCGCCGAGTTGGCGGGGGCGGTCGAGAAGCGCTTCGGCTTCACCGTGGACGTGATCGTGCGCGACCACGCCTATCTGGAGGCCGTCGCCGAGGCGTGCCCCTTCCCGGCCGCCGAACTCGAGGCCAAGCAGTTGCACGTCACCTACTTCTCCGCCCCCGTGGACGCGGAGCGCTTCGCGTCGGTCGACGCGCCGGCCTTCCTCCCGGAGGAGTTCCGCCTCGGCGACCGCGCCCTGTACCTCTACGCGCCCGACGGTCTCGGCCGCTCCAAGCTCGCCGAGGCCCTCGCGCGGCCCCGCGTGAACAAGGGCCTGGTCGCCACCACCCGCAACTGGAACACCGTCGTCAAACTCGTGGAGATGACCGGTCCCTAGGGGCGGGGCTGCGGGCTTGCCTCAGGCCCCGACCGCCGCCAGTACCGGCGTCCGCGCCGCGTCGTACCGCTCCAGCAGGACCCGCGCCACCTCCGGGGAGGGGCCGAGGACGTCCGCCAGTACGTCCGCCCCGGCCGCGCACCGCGCGATCCGGTCCGGCAGGCGGCCGGGCGCGAGGACGTACGGGGCGACGGCGACGCGTGCGCAGCCCAGGGCGCGCAGCTCCCGTACGGCGTCCTCGGTGCGGGGGAGGGATGCGGAGGCGAACGCAGGCCGCACGGCGCACCAACCGGAACGCCGCCACTCCCGCGCGATTTCTGCGATCACTGCGATCGCCTCCGGGTCGGAGGACCCCGCCGAGGCCAGGACGACCCCGGTCGAGGACATGTCGGCGGGCGTGAGGCCCGCCTCGTACAGCCGCCGCTCCAGCGCAGCCAGCAGCAGCGGCGAGGGGCCGAGCACCTCCGCCTGACGGATCCTGAGCCGCGGCGGCGCGTCCGCCAGGACCGCCGGGATGTCCGCCTTGGCGTGGAAGGCGCGGGTCAGCAGCAGCGGCAGCGCCACCACGTCCCGCACCCCCTCCGTCGCCAGGGATTCCAGCACACCCGGCACGGAGGGCACGTTGAAGTCCAGGAAGCCCGTCTCCACCCGTACGTCGGGTCGCAGCGCCCTGACCCGGCGGACCAGGGCGTGCACGGTCGCGGCGTGCCGCGGGTCGCGGCTGCCGTGGGCGATGACCAGAAGGACCGGCGCGGACATGTCGTACCTCAGCTCTTCACCAGCAGGCCGCGGCTGCGCAGTACCCACCGCTCCAGCGGGCTGAAGATGAGCAGGTCGATGGCGATGCCGACGATCAGGATGAGGAGGATGGCTTCGAAGACCATGGCCATGTCGCTGGCGTTGCGGCCGTTCTCCAGCAGCTGGCCCAGGCCCACCCCGAGGTCGGGGAAGGAGGCGATGATCTCGGCGGCCATGAGCGAGCGCCAGGAGAACGCCCAGCCCTGCTTGAGGCCGGCGACGTAGCCGGGCAGCGCGGCCGGCAGGACGATGTGCCAGGTGCCCTTCAGCCCCGTCGCGCCCAGCGTGCGGCCGGCGCGCAGGAAGAGGGGGGAGACCTGGTCGACGCCGGAGACGAGGCCGTTGGCGATGGAGGGGACGGCGCCGAGGAGGATGACGGCGTACATCATCGAGTTGTTCAGGCCCAGCCAGATGACGGCGGGGGGTACCCAGGCGACCGAGGGCAGGGACTGGAGGCCGGACAGGATGGGTCCGATGGCGGCGCGGACGACCTTGACGCGGGCGACCAGCAGCCCGAGGGGGGTGCCGATCACCAGGGCGAGCAGGAAGCCGGAGAGTCCGCGCGAGACGCTGGTCCAGATGTAGCCGAGCAACTCGCCCTGGAGCCAGGCGTCCTGCGCCACCCGCCACACGTCCGCCGGGGCCGGCAGCTTGGTCGGGTCGTCGACGATCTTGAAGGAGACCAGGCCCTGCCACACCGCGAGCACCAGCAGCACGGCGACGGTGGGCGGCAGGATCTTCTCCACGAAGGTCTGCCGGAAGGGCGTACGGGCCTTCTGCCGGGTCTCCAGCGCGTCGAGGCCCGCCTCCAGACCGGCGAGATCTCCCGCGTCCTTGGCGGGCGTGGTGGTCTCAGTGCTGGCCATGACGGCGGATCTCCCCACGCAGTTCTTCGGTGATCTCGACGGACAGCTCCGCCACGGCGGTGTCCTCGATGCGGCGCGGCTGCGGAATGCCGACCGTCCACTGGCGGGCGATGCGCCCGGGGCGGGAGGACAGCAGCACCACGCGCTCGGCGAGGCGGACGGCCTCGCGCACGTTGTGCGTGACGAACAGGACGGACAGCTGGGTCTCGCGCCAGATGCGGGTCAGTTCGTCGTGCAGCACGTCCCGCGTGATGGCGTCCAGCGCCGCGAACGGCTCGTCCATCAGCAGCAGCTTGCTCTCCTGGGCCAGCGCCCGGGCGAGCGCGACCCGCTGGCGCATACCGCCGGACAGCTCGTGGACGCGCTTGCCGTGCGCGCCCTTGAGCCGGACGAGTTCGAGGAGTTCCTCCGCCTTGTCGCGGCGCTCTGCCTTGGGCACGCCGCGCAGTTTCAGGGCGAGTTCGATGTTCTTGCCCGCCGTGAGCCACGGGAACAGGGCGTGCTCCTGGAACATCAGGGCGGGGCGTCCGTCCGTGGTGATCTCGCCGGTGCTGGGCCGGTCCAGGCCCGCCACCAGGTTGAGCAGCGTGGACTTGCCGCAGCCGGAGGCCCCCAGGAGGGTGACGAACTCGCCGGGCGCGACATCGAGGGTGATGTCGTCCAGCACGAGCTGCTGCCCGGTGGGGCCCGCGAAGGACTTCGAGACATGCTCGATACGGGCGGCGTGGACGGCCGACTCGGTGCCGTCGGCGGCCTTGGCGAGGGTCGTGGTCGTGGCCATGGTCGTCACCTCCTGGGGAACGGTCGGATCCGGGCTTTACTGGGCGCCGAGTCCGGCGTCGTCGACGGTGGGCTTGCCCTTGGCCTTGAGGACCTTGTTGAGCAGGGTGAGGTCGTAGATGCCGCTGAGGTCGGGCTTGTCGAGCAGGCCGGCCTTGACGGCGTGCTCGGCCTGGGCGTCGAGGGTGGCGGCCAGCGGGTCGTCGGTGAGCTGGATCGACTTCCACGCCGGGTCGAGGACGTCGGCGGGCAGGGCCTTGCCGGTGTCCTTCTCCAGCTGCTTGTTGGCGGCGGCCTTGGCCTCGTCCGGGTTGGCCTTGATCCACTCGTTGGTCTCGACCGACGCCTTCAGCACCGCCTCGACCGCCTTCGGGTGCTCCTTGAGGAACTTCTGCGACACGATGATGTTCGTGATCACGAACTTCTTGTCCGGCCACAGCGTCGACTCGTCCAGCAGCACCTTGCCGCCCTCGGCGACCAGCTTGGACGCGGTCGGCTCGGGCACCCAGGCGCCGTCCAGCGAGCCGGACTTGTAGGCGTCCGGGGTGACCTTGTTGTCGCTGCGGACGACGGTCACGTCGCCCTTGCCGCTCTGCGCGTCGGTCTTCCAGCCCTGCTCGGCGATCCAGTGCAGGAAGGCCACGTCCTGGGTGTTGCCGAGCTGCGGGGTGGCGATGCGCTTGCCCTTGACGTCCTTCAGCGACTTGATCTTGTCCGGGTTCACCACCAGCTTCACGCCCCCGGACGCCGAACCGCCGATGATGCGCAGGTTCTTGCCGCCGGACTTGGTGTAGCCGTTGATCGAGGGGGAGGGGCCGATCCAGCCGATGTCGATGGAGCCGGAGTTCAGCGCCTCGATCTCGGACGGTCCGGCGTTGAACGTGGCGTACTTGGCCTCGGTGGCGCCCAGGGCCTTCTGGAAGAAGCCCTTCTGATTGCCGACCAGCGGCGTGGCGTGGGTGACGTTGCCGAAGTACCCGATCCGGACGGAGTCCAGTCCGTCGATCTTCTCGGCACCGGCGGCGACCTTGGCCCCGTCGTCCTTCTCGGCCTCGGAGCCGTACCCGCAGGCGGCGAGGGCCAGCAGCGGCAAGGCGGCCAGGACCGCGACGGTGCGGCGCAGAGCGGTGGTGGCAGGCACGGGAGGTGTTCCTCTCGTTGGTCCGGCTCTCACGCCTGTCGGTTGGTCCGAGGTGTCAGGTCGTGGCCGGGAGGTCGGCTTGTCTTCGGCTGTGCGGGTGGGGGGTGTGGGCGCGCAGGCAGTGCGCGTACGTCAGCGCGCACATCGCGCCACTCCGCCCTGCCCGCTGCCGAGGGCGCCGCTGCCGACGCGGCCGCCCTCCTTGGCGAACGTGGAGTAGAAATCAGGGGAGTTCATACTCAGAAGTCCCACCCGTCTTCGTCCGCCTCTTCCTTGACCGGCTCCGGCGTGGCGAAGGACTCACCGGCCATGCCGGCGGTGAGGGTGGTGCCGTCGCTGGGGTCGATGAGGATGAAGGACCCGGTGCGGCGGGAGTCGGCGTAGGAGTCGGCGGGCAGGGGCTCGGCGGTGCGGATGGTGACCCGGCCGATGTCGTTGGCGACGAGCTGCCCGGGGTGCGGGTGCAGGGACAGGTCGTCCAGCGTGAGCCGGGCCGGGATGTCCTTCACGATCGCCTTGACGGTGCGGGTGCCGTGCTTGAGCAGGACCCGGTGGCCGACGGTGAGCGGCGCGTCGGCGACATGGCAGACGGTGGCCTCGACGTCCTGGCTGGTGGCCGGGGCGTCCTTGCGCGGCACGATCAGGTCGCCGCGGGAGACGTCGATGTCGTCCTCGAGCAGCAGCGTCACCGACTGCGGCGTCCAGGCCTCCTCGACCGGCACCCCCAGCAGGTCGATCCCGGACACCTTCGACGTCCGCCCGGACGGCAGGACGGTGATCTCGTCGCCGACGCGGAAGGTGCCCGCGGCGATCTGCCCGGCGTAGCCCCGGTAGTCGGGATACTCGGCGCTCTGCGGCCGGATCACGTACTGGACGGGCAGCCGGGCGTGGCAGTGCGCCAGGTCGTGGCTGACCGGCACCGTCTCCAGGTGCTCCAGCACCGTCGGTCCGCCGTACCAGTCCATGACCGCCGACGGCTCGACCACGTTGTCCCCGGCCAGCGCGGAGATCGGGATCGCGGTGACCTCGGGGACGCCCAGCTCGGTGGCGTAGGCGGTGAACTCCTCGGCGATCGCGGCGAACACGGGCTCGCGGTAGTCGACCAGGTCCATCTTGTTCACGGCGAGGACGACGTGCGGCACCCGCAGCAGAGCGGCGATCGCCGCGTGCCGGCGGGTCTGCTCCACGACCCCGTTGCGGGCGTCGACCAGAATCACCGTCAGCTCCGCGGTGGAGGCGCCGGTGACCATGTTCCGCGTGTACTGCACGTGCCCCGGCGTGTCGGCGAGGATGAACCGGCGCCTGGGGGTGGCGAAGTAGCGGTAGGCGACGTCGATGGTGATGCCCTGTTCGCGTTCGGCGCGCAGGCCGTCGGTGAGCAGGGCGAGGTCGGGGGCGTCCTGGCCGCGGCTCGCGGAGGCCCGCTCCACGGCCTCCAGCTGGTCGGTGAGGACCGACTTGGAGTCGTGCAGGAGGCGTCCGACGAGGGTGGACTTGCCGTCGTCGACGGAGCCGGCGGTGGCGAACCGCAGCAAAGTGGTTTCGGACAGCTGCCAGACCGACAGGGCCCCGGTGGGTTCGGTGGTGCGGGTCATGTCTAGAAGTACCCCTCGCGCTTGCGGTCTTCCATCGCGGCCTCGGACATCTTGTCGTCGGCGCGGGTGGCGCCGCGTTCGGTGAGCCGGGTGACGGCGATCTCGGCGATGACCTTCTCGATGCTGTCGGCGTCGGAGTCGACGGCGCCGGTGCAGGACATGTCGCCGACGGTGCGGTAGCGCACCAGCCGCTTCTCCACGCTCTCGCCGGACTTGGGCCCGCCCCACTCACCCGCGGTCAGCCACATCCCGGAGCGGGCGAAGACCTCGCGCTCGTGGGCGTAGTAGATGGCGGGCAGTTCGATGTTCTCGCGGGCGATGTACTGCCACACGTCCAGCTCGGTCCAGTTGGACAGCGGGAAGACGCGGACGTGTTCGCCGGGGGCGTGGCGGCCGTTGTAGAGGTTCCACAGTTCGGGGCGCTGACGGCGCGGGTCCCACTGGGAGAACTCGTCCCGCAGCGAGAACACCCGCTCCTTGGCGCGGGCCTTTTCCTCGTCGCGGCGGCCGCCGCCGAAGACGGCGTCGAACTTCTCGGCCTGGATCTTCTCGGTCAGCGGCAGGGTCTGCAGCGGGTTGCGGGTGCCGTCCGGACGCTCGCGCAGCACACCGCGGTCGATGTAGTCCTGGACGGAGGCGACGTGCAGCCGCAGCCCGTGCTGCTCGACGGTGCGGTCGCGGTAGTCGAGGACCTCGGGGAAGTTGTGCCCGGTGTCCACGTGCAGCAGCGAGAACGGCACCGCCGCGGGCGCGAACGCCTTGAGCGCGAGGTGCAGCATGAGGATGGAGTCCTTGCCGCCGGAGAACAGGATCACCGGCCGCTCGAACTCACCCGCCACCTCACGGAAGATGTGCACCGCCTCGGACTCGAGAGCATCGAGGTGGGAGAGGGCGTAAGGGCTGTCGGTGCCCTCCGCCACGGCCGCCACGGACGTCGTCATGCCAGTCCCCTTTCGGTGAGCAGGGCGTGGACCGCCGCGGCGGACTCCTGAACGGTCTGGTGCTGCGACTCGATGCGCAGATCGGGCTTGAGGGGCTGCTCGTACGGGTCGTCGACGCCGGTCAGCCCGGTCAGTTCACCCGCGGCCTGCTTGGCGTACAGGCCCTTGACGTCACGCACCGAGCACACCTCGACCGGGGTGGCCACGTGCACCTCCACGTAGGCCGTGCCGTTCGCCTCGTGGCGCTCGCGGACCGCGTCCCGGCTGTCCGCGTACGGGGCGATCACCGGAACCAGCGCCGTGACGCCGTTGCGGGCGAGGAGTTCGGCGACGAAGCCGATGCGCTGCACGTTGGTGTGCCGGTCCGCGCGGTCGAAGCCGAGGCCCGCGGAGAGGAACTCGCGGATCTCGTCGCCGTCGAGCAGCTCGACGCGCCTGCCCTCCTCGCGCAGGCGGCCGGCCAGCTCGTGGGCGATGGTGGTCTTCCCGGCGCTGGGCAGGCCCGTGAGCCAGACGGTGGCTCCGGTCGTCACGTGGTTCTCCCTGAAACTCGATGGTCCGGTGGTCGTCGTCATGTCAGCCGTGCAGTCCGCACTCGGTCTTGGTGAGGCCCGCCCAGCGTCCGGAGCGGGCGTCCTCGCCCTCCAGCACACGGCGGGTGCACGGCGCGCAGCCCACGGAGGCATAGCCGTCCATGAGCAGCGGGTTGGTGAGGACGCCGTGCTCGTCGACGTACGTTTGCACATCTTCCTGTGACCACTTGGCGATGGGAGAGATCTTCACCTTCCGCCGCTTCTCGTCCCACCCGACCACGGGGGTGTTCGCCCGGGTCTCGGACTCGTCGCGGCGCAGTCCGGTCGCCCAGGCCTGGTAGCCGGCCAGCCCCTCCTCCAACGGCCTGACCTTGCGCAGCGCGCAGCACAGGTCGGGGTCGCGGTCGTGCAGCCTGGGTCCGTACTCGGCGTCCTGCTCGGCGACGGTCTGGCGTGGGGTGAGCGTAATGACGTTCACGTCCATCACGGCCTCCACCGCGTCCCGGGTGCCGATAGTCTCCGGGAAGTGGTAGCCGGTGTCGAGGAATACGACGTCCACTCCTGGCAGGGCGCGGGAGGCGAGGTGGGCGACGACCGCGTCCTCCATCGAGGAGGTCACGCAGAAGCGGCTGCCGAAGGTGTCGGCCGCCCACTGGAGGATCTCCAGGGCGGAGGCGTCCTCCAGTTCGCGGCCCGCCCGCTCGGCCAGGGCCTTGAGTTCGTCGGTCGTACGCTCTTCCCGAACCGCGGTCATATCGGTTCCCCTCCCGTGGAGTTGGGCTGAAGTCCCCGGGTCAGCAGGCCGAGGAACTTCAACTGGAATGCGCGGTTGCACGCCGCGCATTCCCAGGCGCCGTGGCCCTGCTCGTGCGGACGCAGGTCCTCGTCACCGCAGTAGGGGCAGTAGAAGGGCGCGGCACGCTCGGTCATGACAGGGCCTCCTCGGAGGCGCGGGCCGCCCAGGTGGCGAAGCGCTCGCCGTCCTCGCGCTCGGCCTCGAAGCGCTTGAGGACGCGCTCCACGTAGTCCGGCAGCTCCTCCGCCGTGACCTTCAGGCCGCGCACCTTGCGGCCGAAGCCGGGCTCCAGGCCGAGGGCGCCGCCCAGGTGCACCTGGTAGCCCTCGACCTGCTCGCCCCGGTCGTTCAGGACCAGCTGGCCCTTGAGGCCGATGTCCGCGGTCTGGATGCGGGCGCAGGCGTTGGGGCAGCCGTTGAGGTTGATGGTGAGGGGCTCGTCGAAGTCGGGGAGGCGGCGCTCCAGCTCGTCGATGAGGGAGGCGCCGCGCGCCTTGGTCTCGACGATGGCAAGCTTGCAGAACTCGATGCCGGTGCAGGCCATGGTGCCGCGCCGGAAGCTGGAGGGCCGGGCGGTGAGGTCGAGCGCCTCCAGGGACTCCACCAGGGAGTCGACCCGCCCCTCCTCGACGTCGAGGATGATCATCTTCTGCTCGACGGTCGTACGGACCCGGCCCGAGCCGTGCGCCTCCGCCAGGTCCGCGACCTTGGTCAGGATGGTGCCGTCGACGCGGCCGACGCGCGGGGCGAAACCGACGTAGAAACGGCCGTCGCGCTGCCGGTGCACGCCGATGTGGTCGCGCCAGCGGCTGGTGGGATCGGCGGGCGCCGGGCCGTCGGTCAGCTTCCGCTCGAGGTACTCGTCCTCCAGGACCTGGCGGAACTTCTCCGCGCCCCAGTCGGCGACCAGGAACTTCAGGCGGGCGCGGTTGCGCAGCCGCCGGTAGCCGTAGTCGCGGAAGATCGAGATGACGCCCTCGTAGACGTCGGGGACGTCGTCGATCGGCACCCAGGCACCCAGGCGCACACCCAGCTTGGGGTTGGTGGACAGACCGCCGCCGACCCACAGGTCGAAGCCCGGCCCGTGCTCGGGGTGGTCCACACCGACGAACGCCACGTCGTTGATCTCGTGCACGACGTCGAGGACCGGCGACCCGGAGATCGCGGTCTTGAACTTGCGGGGGAGGTTCGAGTACGCGGGGTTGTTCAGGACGCGGCGCTTCATCTCCTCCAGCGCCGGCGTGCCGTCGATGATCTCGTCCTCGGCGATGCCCGCCACCGGGGAGCCGATCATCACGCGGGGCGTGTCGCCGCAGGCGGTCACCGTGGACAGGCCGACGCCCTCCAGGCGGTTCCAGATCTCGGGCACGTCCTCGATCCGGATCCAGTGGTACTGGACGTTCTGCCGGTCGGTGATGTCGGCCGTGCCGCGCGCGAACTCCTGCGAGATCTCGCCGACGACCCGCAGCTGCGCGGTGGTCAGCGCGCCGCCGTCGATGCGGACCCGGAGCATGAAGTAGCTGTCGTCCAGCTCCTCCGGCTCCAGGACGGCCGTCTTTCCGCCATCGATGCCCTGCTTGCGCTGGGTGTACAGCCCCCACCAGCGCATACGTCCGCGCAGGTCGCCGGGGTCGATCGAGTCGAAACCCCGCTTGGAGTAGATCGTCTCAATCCGTGTCCGTACGTTGAGACCGTCGTCGTCCTTCTTGGTCTGCTCGTTGGCGTTGAGCGGGGTGAAGTGACCCGCCGCCCACTGGCCCTCACCGCGGTGACGGCTCACCTTGCGGCGGGGGGTCGCGGCGGAAGGCTCGGGTGGCGTGGCGGCCATGGTGTGACACGTCCTTCAAGGCAGACGGAAAGCGGCTCTGGCCTGCGCGCACGGGCGCATGGCAGACATGCGCGTCCTTGCGCGGGCGGAGGCTGATGCGGGGAATCCGGTAGTGCTGGAGGGGGCTCTCAGCGGGCCGGACAGATGGCGCTGGACATGCGGCCGAGGTCGACGTGCCGCCGACTCACCAAGGCAATTCCAGTTCCAGGCATGACGGAAGACTGGCACGGCGATCTGGACACAGTCCAGCTTCGTCCAAGATGCGGACACCCTTGTCCCGTAGAGCGAGACAAGGGTGTTGTGGATCACAGCGGGCGCCCGCCGGGCGGGAGGCCGGCCGGTCGGGCGGGGAGCAGGCGGGGACCGGGCGCGGATCGGGCGGGGATCAGGCGGGGAACGCCCCAGGCCAGGGCCCCGGCGTGGCCACGTCGGCCTCCTCCTCGACCTTGGTGTCGAAGAGGCGGAAGCCGCGGCGCTGGTAGTTGTCCATGGCGTGCTCGCCGTCCTTGCTGCACGTGTGCAGCCACACCCGTTTGGTCGTGGCCAGCCCCGGCCAGCGCTCCGCGAGGTCCCACGCCCGGGCGGTGCCGTACGAGAGGAGGTGGCCGCCGATGCGCCGGCCGCGGAACGCGGGGAGCAGTCCGAAGTACTCGATCTCCACCACGCCGTCGTCGCCGGCCGTCAGCTCCACGTACCCGGCGGGCGTGCCCCGGTCGTACGCGACCCAGGTCTCCACGCCGGGCCGGTCCAGGTGCTCCCGCCAGCGGGCGTGGCTCCAGCCGAGCCGGTCCGTCCAGCGGATGTCGCCGCCGACCGAGGCGTAGAGGAAGCGGCTGAACTCGGGGGAGGGCACCGCGGAGCGGACGATCCGCACGTCCCCCTCCGGGGCGGCGGCCGGCAGCAGGTCGGTGGGCGCCGTCTGCTCCAGGGACCAGGTGGTCACGGCGATGTTGGTCATGCCGGTCAGGGAATCATCCGGTTCGCGGATCTGTCGATCCCGGGCGGGCGGCCTCCCTTCCCGGGCGGGCGGCCCCCCTCGCCGCGCAGATCAGTCGAGCGCGTCCTCGATCGACCTCAGCGGCAGGGCGAACAGCATGCTGCCGGACTGGGACCAGACCTCGCCGGTCCGCGCCCAGTAGGAGAGGGAGCCCGCCTGTCCGCTCCAGCAGCGCTGCGAGCCGTCGGAGCCGCACTCGGTGGCCCGGGCGCCCTCGGTGTCCTGGCGCCACAGGGTGCCGCGTCCGTCGTGGCCGCCGGCCGCGCGGTCCAGGTACCAGTCGGCGCGGTCGGCGCCCGCCGGGCGGTGCGACAGCACGCCGCCGACCTCGGCCGCCCCGGTCTCGTACGCCTCCACCGCGGCCACGCGTCCGGCGGAGTCGGTGGCCGGGAGGCCGGTGCGGTCCGGGTCGGTGCTCAGCGGGTAGCGCCACAGCCGGGTGGGGCGGTCGCCGTCCGCGGCCACCCGCTCGCTCGCCACCAGGCTGTCGGGGCTGGTGCCGCGGTCCAGGGAGATCGCGCCGGGCCGTGCGGCGTCGTCGGTGTCGGGGAGGCGGTAGGAGGCGACGGCGGGCAGAACGTAGCGGTGTCCGTTGGCGGCCCAGCCGCCCGGCACCCGTCCGACGGCGGAGGCCGCGGTGGTGGCGCGCTGGACGCGGTCCACCTCGTACACGTACAGCGCGTCGCGGTCCCCGGCGGCGGTGGTGACCAGCAGCTTGTCCTGGTACCAGACCATGCCGGTGACGGGGGAGGCGAGCCCCCGGTAGTCGTGGCCGCCGTCGACCGGGACGGCGAGGAGTGCCGAGGTGTAGCCGAGGTGGTCGGGGTCGTCGGCGTCGACGAACGAGACCCGGGCGAGGCCCCCCTGGGGGGTGCCGTCGTCGCGGGACCAGGCGGAGACGATGACGCGGTGGGCGCCCCAGGTCCCGTCCTCGTCGGCGTCCCCGGAGGTGGTGACCGCGCCGGGCAGCCAGCCCTCGGTGTCGGCCTCGTCCCAGCAGTAGGCGCGGGTGGCTGCGGGGGAGACCGGCAGCGACTCCTTCTCTCCCGCGGTGCAGTCGGCGGCGTCGCGTAGGGTGCGGTCGGCGGAGTCGAGTACGGCGTCGACGCCCACCGGTTCGCCCATGGCGTCGGAGAGCCGGTCGAGCCAGGGCCCGGGGACGCGGTGCTCCGTGAGCCGCAGGGCGTCGGTCTCGGCGGCGGAGGTGAGGGGCTTGAGGGTGCCGGGGTCGTCGGCGACCGTGGCCTGCGAGGCGCTGATCAGCGTGGCGGCGCCGGTCAGGGCGAGGGCCGCCCCGGTCAGGGCCGCGCGCAGCGCCCGTCCCCGCCTGCGCCGGCGGTGTCTGCCGCGATGCTTCATGGAACCTCCACGGACACCGGACCAACTGCGCTCGACGGTGGACGCGTTGACCGAGGAGCGGATGGGACGGTCCGTAGAGGATGCTACGGCAGTCGGCGGGGTCCGCGGACGCGGACGTTGCAATTATGCGAAATCAACCCGTCTTTACGGCCAACCGGGGCGTTTGCCGGGATACCGCGTGCGTCAAGGCACGCCCAGCGTCGCCCGGCCCTCCCGGACCGCCGGAGCCGTGGAGTGGGGGAGCAGGTCGCGGGGGTCGGGTGGGAGGAGTAGCTCCACCTCCGCGGCTTCGCAGAAACGATACGGCCGGTGTTCCAGGTACGGGCCCAGATACCTGCGGACCCGGGACATCTCGGCCCGTACCGTCACCGTGCGGGCCGGGTCGCCGAACACGTCCTCGGCCAGGCCCGCGGCGCTGCGACCGCCCCGGTGCACGGCCAGCAGGTACAGCAACTCGGCGTGCCGGGGACTCAGTTCCCGGGTCCATTCCCCCGCTCCGCCCAGCACCCGCACCGACCAGCGGCGCGGCTCTCCGAGGTCCAGCACGATCCGGGTGGCACCCCGCGGCACCGGCCCCTCGGCGGCCCGCACCAGCCAGCCCCCGGCCAGCGGCTCCACGGTGCACGCCCCGACCGCCGGCAGCCACCTCGTCCCCGCCTCCGGCGACTTGGGCAGCGCCACCCGGTCCACGTACGGCATCCCCGTCACCGCCGCCGTCCAGCCGTTCCGGTCCGTCACCAGCGCCCGCCCCTCCAGCCGGGCCAGCACCGGCGCGGCCACCGCCCGCAGCCGCTCCAGCGACCGCGCGTGCAGTTCGCGCAGCCGGGCCTCGGCGAGCTTGGCCACCGAGTCGACCCAGGCGAGCGTCGCCGGGTGCATCGTCTCCAGCGGCCCGCTCACGTCGACCACGCCGAGCAGCCGGCCGCTGCGCGGGTCGGTGATCGGCGCCCCGGCACAGGTCCAGGTCGCCTGGGACCGGACGAAGTGCTCGGAGGCGAAGACCTGTACGGGCCGCCGGGTCACCGCGGGCGTCCCCACGCCGTTGGTGCCGACGACCTCCTCCCGCCAGTCCGCGCCGAGTTCGAACCCGAGCCCGTCCGCCCTGCGCAGCACCGGCGCGCTGCCCTCCCGCCACAGCACCCGGCCGTCCTCGTCGGCGACCACCATGATGTGGTGGGCGACGTCCGCGACCGAGAGCAGCGCCTCCCGCAGCACCGGCAGCACGTGCCGCAGCCCCGAGGACTCGCGCCGCCGCCGCACCTCCTCCGGCGACAGCAGCCCGGAGCGGACGTCGTGGTCGGGATCGACGCCGCTGCGCAGCACCCGCTCCCAGGACTGCTCGATCACCGGCCGCGGCGCCACCGGGGCCTGTCCGCCGGAGAGTCTGGCGGAGCGGACCTCACTGAGCATCCGGGCCGCACGCGCCGCGTCGACCGCGGCGAACTGCGTCACGTCCATCGGCGAGAGCGCCACAGGTCCTCGTCCTCCCGGAAGCCGGATGTTCGTCTCATAATGACCGCTTGCCCGTACTAGTGAGGGCACAGTCCGCACACAACCGACAGCAAGTTGCAACCCCCTGCAACCCTGGTGGACGGCCGGGCGGATGGCCAGACTTGAACCACGCCGCCCCGAGCGGCGTACGCGGCCTGAACAGGCCCGTGTGGCGGAGGTGGTGCCGTGTCGGCGCAGCACCACCTCCGCACCACCTGGCCGGATCAGGCCCCCGGCCGGGCCCGCTCCACCACCGACGCCAGGTCCAGGGTCGGCGGCAGCGTGCCGAAGGCCGCGCCCCCGTCGCCGCCCAGCCGCGCGGCACAGAACGCGTCGGCCACCTCCGGCGGCGCGTACCGGACCAGCAGCGAGCCCTGGAGCACCAGCGCCAGCCGCTCCACCAGCCGCCGCGCCCGCCCCTCGGCGTCCGCCAGGTCCGCCAGTTCCGTCAACAGGCCCCGGATCGCCGCGTCCAGCCGGTGATCGGCGCCGCGCGCCAGGCCCACCTCCGTCAGGTACGCGTCCATCGCCAGCGGCTCCCGCCCCAGCGCCCGCAGCACGTCCAGCGCCTGTACGTTGCCGGCGCCCTCCCAGACCGAGTTGAGCGGCGACTCGCGCACCAGCCGGGGCATGCCGGACTCCTCGACGTAGCCGTTGCCGCCCAGGCACTCGGCGGCCTCCACCACCACCGGAGCGCACCGCTTCGTCACCCAGTACTTCGCCGCCGGCACCGCCAGCCGCAGCAGCGCCCGCTCCCGCTCGTCGCCGTCGCCCGCGGCGTCCTGGGCCGCCGCCAGCCGCAGCGCGAGGGTGGTCGCCGCCTCCGACTCGATCGCCAGGTCGGCGAGGACGTTGCGCATCAGCGGCTGGTCGGCCAGCTTCGCGCCGAACGCCTCCCGGTACCCGCAGTGGTGCACCGCCTGCGCCACGGCCTGCCGCATCAGACCCGCCGAGCCCAGCACGCAGTCGACCCGGGTCGCCGCCACCATGTCGATGATGGCGGGCACCCCGCGCCCCTCCTCGCCCACCCGGCGGGCCCAGGTGCCGTCGAACTCGACCTCGGCGGAGGCGTTGGACCGGTTGCCCAGCTTGTCCTTGAGCCGCTGGATCAGGAACACGTTGCGGGTGCCGTCGGCCAGCACGCGCGGGACGAGGAAGCAGGTCAGCCCGCCCGGGGCCCGCGCCAGCACCAGGAAGCCGTCCGACATCGGGGCCGAGCAGAACCACTTGTGCCCGGTCAGCTCGTACGTGCCGTCCTCGGCCAGCGGCCGCGCCGACGTGGTGTTCGCCCGTACGTCGCTGCCGCCCTGCTTCTCCGTCATGCCCATGCCGAACAGGGCGCCGGCCTTCAGCCGGGCCGGCCGCAGCTCGCGGTCGTACACCTGCGAGGTCAGCCGCGGCTCCCACTCGGCGGCCAGGTCCGGGTCGGCACGCAGGGCCGGCACGGCGGCGTGCGTCATGGACAGCGGGCAGCAGTTGCCCGCCTCCACCTGGGTCCACATGAGGAACCCGGCCGCGCGCCGTACGTGCCCGCCCGGCCGGGTCCAGGCCGCGGTCAGACCGGCCGCGACGCCCTTGCCGAGGAGCCGGTGCCAGGCCGGGTGGAAGTCGACCTCGTCGACGCGGTGGCCGTACCGGTCGTGGGTGCGCAGGACCGGCGGGTTCGTGTTGGCCTGCTCGCCCCACTCCTGCGTCTGGAGCGACCCGCAGCTGCGGCCCAGGCCCGACAGCTCGGCCAGCGCCTCCTCGCGCAGCTCCGGTGCCAGGTGCCGTTCGACGGCGGCCGTCAGGGCCCGGTCGCCGGTGAAGACGTCGTGGCCGACCAGCGGCGGCGCCTGATTCGTCACGGTGTGGGTGCTGCCTGCCATGAACGTGAACCTATCGTGCCGGGGACCTGCGCGGAGTCGGCACCGGTCGGTGGGCGTCCGCGGATGAGTGCGACCCCCGGCGGCGGATACCTTTAGGTCGTGCAGCCAGCAAGTGAATCCCCCGAACGGCCCTCCGGCCGGCTTCATCGTGCCCGGGTCCTGTACCGGAACGTCTCCAAACGCAGGACCGCCTGGCTGCTGCTCAAGGACACGGTCAACTCGTGCATGGAGTACCGCATCCTCGGCCTCGCCGCCGAGGCCGCGTTCTTCACGCTGCTGTCGGTGCCGCCCCTGCTGCTGAGCCTGCTGGGACTGCTCGGCTACGTCGACTCCTGGATCGGCGCCGACACCACCGAGAGCCTGCGCAACAACATCCTGGACGCCTCCCGCGCCGTGCTCTCCGAGAAGGGCGTCCAGCAGATCACCGAGCCGATCCTGGACGACGTGATGAAGGGCGGCCGGCCCGACGTCATCTCCATCGGCTTCCTGTTCGCCCTGTGGTCGGGCTCCCGCGCGGTGAACGTCTTCATCGACACCATCACCGTGATGTACGGCCTCGACGGCGTCCGGGGGATCGTCAAGACCCGCCTGATGGCCTTCCTGCTCTTCCTGGTGGCGCTGCTGATCGGGTCCATCGCGCTGCCGCTGATGGTGGCCGGACCGGACGCGGTGGTGCGGATCGTGCCCTGGTCGACGACGGTCGTGCAGGTCCTGTACTGGCCGGTCGTGATCCTCCTGTCAGTGGCCTTCCTGACCACGCTGTACCACGTCTCCGTGCCGGTGCGCTCGCCGTGGATCGAGGACGTGCCCGGCGCGCTGGTCGCCCTCGGCATGTGGGTGCTGGGCAGCTTCCTGCTGCGCATCTACCTCACCAGCACCGTCGAGGGCCCCACGATCTACGGCTCGCTGGCCGCGCCGGTCGCCGTGCTGCTGTGGATCGGTGTGTCCGCGTTCGCGGTGCTCGTCGGGGCCGCGGTCAACGCGGCCATCGACCGGGTCTGGCCGGCCGCCGCCACCGCCGCGGCCCGCGAGGCAAACGAGCGGCTGCGCCAGGCCCAGGTCGCCGACTACGTGGCCCGCGCCTCCGCCAGCGGCGAGTCGGACCCCGACATGCCCTCGGAGTTCCCGGAACGCTGGTCCCGCTTCCTCCCCCCGGAGGACGTCACGGCCCGCCTGCGCACCCACGCGAAGCACACACCCCCCGCGAACCACGACAAGCCGGAGGCCTCGTGACCGGCGTCGTCCGCGCGGGCACCGGGCAACGCTAAAAGGCCTGCTCGGTCCAGATGGTCTTGCCGGAGTGGGAGTAGCGGGTGCCCCACCTCTGGACGAGCTGCGCCACGATGAACAGGCCGCGCCCACCCTCGTCGTCCTCGCCACTGTGGCGTAGATGCGGGGACGTGTGGCCCGCGTCGGCGACCTCGCACAAGAGGGTGCGGTCCCGGATGAGCCGTACCTGGATCGGTCCTTCGGCGTATCTGACCGCGTTGGTCACCAGTTCGCTGACGACCAGCTCGGTCGTGAAGGACAGTTCCTCAAGGCCCCAGTGGTGCAGTTGTCGGGTGGCAAGGTCCCGGACGCGGCCCGCGGCGACCGGTTCGGCGGGCAGTTCCCATTCGACGACCTGCGAAGTGTCGAGTTCGCGGGTACGGACGAGCAGCAGGGCGGTGTCGTCTGCCGTCGAGGCGCTCGGCACGAGCTCCGCCACGGCACGGTCGCACAGTTCTTCGAGGGGGGCGTGCCGGTCGCTGAGTACCTGCCCCAGGGTGTCGAGGCCGTGATCGATGTCATGGTCGCGGGCCTCGACCAGACCGTCGGTGAAGAGGGCCAGCAGGCTGCCCACCGGAAGTTCGATCTCCAGGGACTCGAACGGCAGGCCGCCGAGACCCAGGGGCGGGCCGGCCGGCAGATCCGGAAAGGTCACCCGGCCCTCCGGGTCGACGACCGCCGGTGGCAGGTGCCCGGCCCTCGCCATGACACAGCGTCGCGAAACCGGGTCGTAGACCGCGTACAGGCAGGTCGCTCCCGTGGTCACATCCGCATGGGTGCTGTCCGGCACACCCATCCCGCCCCACTGCTCCTCCGCCGACTGCGCCACCAGATCGTCGAGTCGCGACAGCAGCTCGACGGGGTCCATGTCCATCTGGGCGAACGCGCGTACGGTCGTACGCAGCCGCCCCATGGTGGCGGCTGCCTGCAGGCCGTGACCGACCACGTCCCCGACCACGAGTCCGACCCGGGTCCCGGAGAGCGGAATGACGTCGAACCAGTCACCACCGACTCCTGTCACGTCATCCGTGGGAAGGTAGCGGTAGGCCAGGTCGACGGCTGACGCCTCGGGCAGCTGCTGCGGCAGCAACTGACGTTGCAGCGCCAGGGCGGCGGTGCGCTCACGGGTGAACCGGCGGGCGTTGTCGATGGACACAGCCGTGCGGGCGACCAACTCGTCGGCCAGTGCGACTTCTCCGCCGTCGAAGGTGGCCGACTCCGCGTCGCGAATGAAGGTGACGAGTCCCAGCAGGCCGTTCCCGGCCCGAAGCGGTACGACCAGGGTCGTGTTGTCGAGCACGAGGCCGCCCGAGGAGAGGCTGCGGTCCTGCGGCGAACCGGCGGCGTACTCCACGGGTGAGCGGGCGGTGTCGGGCTGCCCGGTGTCCGCCCCCTCGGCCGAGCGGGCGGACACCCGCACCAGAGGCATGGCCGCGGTGCCGCTGGTGGCCGGTACCTCGCCCTCCAGGACCACCCGCGCGAGGTCGACCGTGACCGTGGAGGCGAAGGCCGGTACCGACACCTCGGTGATCTTCTCAGCGGTGACCACCACGTCGAGGGCGGTTCCGATCCCCCGACCCGCCTCGACGAGCAGCGCCAGTCGCCGCTGCGCCCTGTACCGATCGGAGATGTCGAACGCGTCCTCGCACACTCCGACGACCTGGCCGTCGGCGTCCTGGAGCCGGTAGTAGGCACAGGACCAGAGGTGCTCCGTGGCCGGATCGCTCGGCGGGCGGCCCTGGAAGTGCAGGTCGAGAAAGGGCTCGCCGGTGTCCAGTACGTGACGCATGACCGCGTCGAGCGTGGGCGGATGCCCCTTGGTCACGAATCTTCCGTCGGAGTACAGCTCATCGGCCCGGAGGCCGCGGAACTCGGCGAACGGTCGTCCGATCTCCCGCTCGAAGGCCGTGTTGCACCAGGTCAGGCGCAGATCGGCGTCGTAGATGGCCAGGCCGACGGGGGACTGGGTGGCCAGTCCGTGCAACAGTGCCAGTCGGGAGTCCCAGAGCCGGAGATCCTTCAGCTCCGTCGCGACGAGGACACGCACCGCCGTTCCGGCGCCCGGCAGCGGGCACCCGTCGACGGCGACGATCACCTCGGTTCCGTCCCGGTGCCGGGCGGCGCGTACGTCGTTCCCCCGGTAGTGGGGGAGGAGAGGGGGGAGGGAGGGCGTCGGGCCGGGCGGCAGGAACGTGGTCAGGGGGCGGCCGACGATCTCCTGCGACGGGTAGCCGAAGAGCCGCTCCGCGCCGAGGCTCCATCCGATGACCGTGTTCTGCGCGTCGGCGACCACCGTGGCCGCCCTGGTGACGTCGAGAGGGCCACGAAAGTCAGCACTCTGGTCCGTATTCCATGCGCTCATGGCGCCACACCAGCCCCGTTCGTCCCCTACAGAATCCGCTGTCTCCCGGGCAGGCACAACCGCAGCACCCATGCCCAGGCCGCATACGCCCGTGTCCGACCTACGCAGACGCGTCATCCGTCAAGGCGGCAGACCTAGGCCCCGCCGGACCGCTCCGGGTCCCACGTCCCCGTCGCCGCGCCCTCGCGGACGAAGTCCCCGAAGTCCCTCGGCGCCCGGCCCAGCACCTCCTCGACGCCGTCCGACAGATGGGCGTTGCGGCCGTCGAGCAGCGAGCCGAACAGCTCCACGAGGAACGCGGCCTCCTCCTCGGGCACGCCGAAGGCGGTCAGGTTCTCGCCGTACTCCCGCGCCGAGACCGCCCGGTACGTCAGCGCGCGGCCCGTCTCCTTCCCGATCTCCGCGACCGCCTCCCCGAAGGTCAGCAGCCGGGGCCCCGAGACCTCCAGTATCCGCCCGGCGTACCGGTCACTGGAGGTCAGCGCCGCCACCACAACCTCCGCGACGTCCCGCAGGTCCACGAACGGCTCCGGGACCCCGCCGGCCGGGAAGACCAGCTCCCCGCGCTCGCGCACCTCCGCGACCAGCGGGCCCTCGCTGAAGTTCTGCGCGAACCACGCGGACCGCACGACCGTCCAGTGCGCCCCCGCCTCCGCCAGCGCCTCCTCGGCGGGCCGCGCCCACTCCTCGCCCCGCGCCGACAGCAGCACCAGCCGCCGTACGCCGAGCCCGGCCGCCTCCCGCGCGAACGCGCCGACCGTGTCGGCGGCGTCGGGGGCGCCGACATCGGCGGGATGGACCAGGTAGGCCGCGTCGGCGCCGCGCAGGACGTCCGCCCAGGTCGACCGGTCCCACCAGTCGAAGCCGGTCGCCCGGGACGCCGCCCGCACGGCGTGCCCGCCCGCCCGCGCCGCCTCGGCCACCCGCCGTCCGGTACGCCCGGAGGCCCCCGTCACGACGATCGTCGTCTTCTCTCGCCTGCTCGTCTGTGTCATGACCTCAGTCAACTGCCGGGTGTCGCCCGCTCCCATCGTCGAACGGCTCGGCCGCATGTGCGTGCGTCTACGCTGTCCCGTCATGGACGCACTCGCCGGTCTGCTGGAAGGCCCCCGGGCTCGTGGGGCGTTCATGATCCGTGCCTGCTTCGATCCGCCGTGGGCCGTGCGGGTCGAGGACCGGGCGCCGTTGACGGTCATGCTCGTGGTCCGCGGGGACGCCTGGGTCGTGCCGGACGCGGGGGAGCGGGTGCGGCTGCGGGCCGGTGATCTCGCCGTCGCGCGCGGGCCCGAGCCGTACACCTGCGCCGACGACCCGGCCACCGCCCCGCAGGCGGTGATCCTGCCGGGCGGGGCGTGCAGTTACCCGGACGGGCGGCCCCTCAACGGCTCGATGGACCTCGGCGTACGCGCCTGGGGCGACCGGCCCGACGGCGCGGCGGTGCTGCTGATCGGCAGCTACCTGGTGCGGGGCGAGATCGGCGGGCGGCTCCTCGACGCCCTGCCCCCGCTGCTGTCCCTCACCTCCGACGCGTGGGACAACCCGCTCACCCCCCTGCTCATGGCGGAGGTCGCGCGCGACGAACCCGGCCAGGAGGTGGTCCTGGACCGCCTCCTCGACCTGCTGGTCATCGCCGCGCTGCGGGCCTGGTTCGCCGGGCCGTCCGGCGAGGCGCCCGCCTGGTACCGGGCCCTGGGCGACCCCGTCGTCGGCCCCGCGCTGCGGCTGCTCCAGGACGACCCCGCGCACCCGTGGACGGTGGCGTCCCTCGCCGCGAAGTCCGGGGTGTCCCGTGCCGCCCTGGCCCGGCGCTTCACCGACCTGGTGGGCGAACCCCCGATGGCGTACCTCACCGGCTGGCGCCTCGCCCTCGCCGCCGACCGGCTGCGCGACAGCGAGGACACCCTCGGCGCGATCGCCCGCCAGGTCGGCTACGGCAGCGCCTTCGCCCTGTCCACCGCCTTCAAGCGGGTGTACGGCGTCAGCCCGCAGGAGTACCGGACACCGGCGTAACCTGGCACGCGTGTACGCGGAACGGGCCTCCCGCCTGACCGGCGCCGTGGTGTGGACCAACACCCCGACCGAGCCGGAACCGGGACGGGTCCTGCCCGACGGCTGCATGGACCTGCTCTGGCACGACGGCCGCCTCCTGGTCGCCGGACCCGACACCCGCGCCCACGTCACCGAGGGCACCCCGGCCCCCTGGGCGGGCGTCCGCTTCCCGCCCGGCACCGCCCCCGCGCTCCTCGGCGTCCCCGCCGGCGAGCTGCGCGACCGCCGCGTCGACCTCACCGACCTCTGGCCGGCCGCCCGCGCCCGGCAGCTGACCGCGCGGGTGAACGCGGCCGCCGACCCGGCGAGCGGACTGGAGGAGGCCGCGCTGTCCCGGGCCGCCGAGGCGGCGCCCCCCGACCCGCTGCTGCGCCGGATCGTGGCCGCCCTCGACGCGGGCCGCCCGGTCGCCGCCACCGCCGACGAACTCGGCATCGACGCGCGCCTGTTGCACCGGCGCTCCCTGGCCGCCTTCGGCTACGGCCCCAAGACCCTGGCCCGGGTCCTGCGCCTGCAACGCGCCCTCGCCCTGGCCCGCGCCGGCACGCCCCTCGCCGAGACGGCCGCCCGGACCGGCTTCGCGGACCAGGCCCATCTGACGCGGGACGTGCGGGAACTGGCCGGCGTCACCCCTGGCGAACTACTCGGCGGCCGCGGCTAGCGGCGCGAACAGGTCCACACCGTGGCCGTCGGGGTCGCCCAGTACCGCGTACCGCTGGCCCCAGTCGGCGTCCCACGGCTTCTGCTCGCCGTGGCAGCCGGCGGCGGTCAGTTCGGCGTAGAGCGCGTCGACCTCGGCGGGGGTGTCGCACAGCAGGGCGAGCGAATGGCGCCCGCCCCCGGCCGGCGGCTGCCACCCGGGCATGAAGGACTGGACGGACTCCTCGGTGTCGAGCAGCAGCCGGATGCCGCCCGGCAGTTCGGCCTCCGCGTGCGGCTGCCCCTCGCAGCCGTCGGGGAACGCGAAGCCGAGCCGGCGGTAGAAGGCCACGGAGGCGGACATGTCGGAGACGACGAGGCTGATGGCGTTGAATCGTGCGGTCATGGCGCCACCGTAGGCAGGGTGCGCCGCCCGGGTCTTGAAGGAAACGGACACGGGCGCGTTGGCTCAGGAACTCCTCAAGCGATTTGATCCGGACGGGCCGTGGCATCGACGATGACCGCATGTTCGGACTTAGCAAGCCACCGGAACTCAACGTCCTCGTCCTGCGCGACGCCGACGTCATCGCCCACGGGATCCGCCAGGCGCTCGCCACGGCGACGCCCGAGGAACGGCCCGGCCTGGAGGCGGCCGCCGCCGTCGCCGAGCGGGCCGCCGCGGCCTCCGACGCGGAGCTGCGCGCCCGCTGGGTCCACGAACGCCTCGCCGCGGCCGGCCACGAGGGCCCCGTCGACTCCGTGCGGGCCGTCAAGACGCTGCGCGAGGCGGCACCCGGCCTCACCCTGCTCGCGGCCGTCCAGCTGACCAAGGACGCGGCGGCGCACCGCCCTTGAGGGGCGGCCGGCTCACTCGTCCTGCCGGACCACGCACAGCGCCCAGATGATGAACGCCGACATCGCGATCACCACGATCGACCAGACCGGGTAGTAGGGCAGGGAGAGGAAGTTCGCGATGAGGACGAGCGCCGCGACGCCGACCCCGACCACCCGCGCCCACAGCGAGGCGCGGAAGAGACCCAGCGCGACGAGCACCGCCACGACGCCCAGCGCGAGATGGATCCAGCCCCAGCCGGTGAGGTCGAACCGGAAGACGTACTCGGGCGTCGTGACGAACACGTCGTCCTCGGCGATCGCCATGATGCCCCGGAAGATCCCGAGCAGACCCGAGATCATCAGCATCACGCCCGCGAAGGCCGTCAGCCCGCCGGCCAGCGCCCCCCGGGACGTGTGCGCGCGTGCGCCGTGGGTCGCGGTCATCGTGCCTCCTCCGGTCCGGCCGGCCCGGAGCCGCTGAGCACCAGCTCCTTCGCCCTGCGGAACTCGTCCTCCGTGATGTCGCCGCGGGCACGGATCTCGGAGAGCCTGGCCAGCTCGTCCACGCTGCCGCTCCGCCCGTGCCCGCTCCCCGCCGTCTTGCGGATGTAGTCGTCGATCTCCTCCTGCCGGGCCCGTACATGGGTGTGCTCACGGCGGCCCATGCCCCTGCCCCGGGCGATCACGTAGACGAGGACGCCGACGAAGGGCAGGACGATGACGAACACCATCCATCCCGCCTTGGTCCAGCCACCGAGGTCGTCGTCGCGGAAGATGTCGGTCACGATGCGGAAGAGCAGGATGAACCACATGATCCACAGGAAGAACCAGAGCAGCGACCAGAAGACGCTGAGCAGCGGATAGTCGTACGCCAGAAACACCTGTCCGTCCATGTCCCACAGTGTCGCGACGGCGCGGGCGCACGGGATCACCCGCTCCGGGTGATCCGGCACGGCCGTGCCCGGCGGTGTGATGACGCTGTGGACGGACCGGTGGACGACCGGGCGGGTCCCGACCCGCCCACCGGGTCGGTGCCCCGTCGGCGGCGGGCGACGGCCGTGGCCCTCGCGCGGGCCGCGGCCGTGACGACCGGTCTGTTCGCCGCCTACTACCTGCTGCCGCTGGACGAGCGCCCCTCGGCCGCCACCTGGGCGGCGTTCGTGTGCGGCCTGGTCGCGGTCGTCCTGGTCTTCCTGTGGGAGATCCGGGCCATCCTGCGCTCCCCGCACCCCCGGCTGCGGGCCGCCGAGGCGCTCGCCGCCACGGCCGTGCTGTTCCTGGTGCTGTTCGCCGCGTTCTACTACCTGCTGGAGCGGGCCAGTCCGGGAACCTTCAGCGAGGCGCTGACCAAGACGGACTCGCTGTACTTCACGCTGACCACGTTCGCCACCGTCGGGTACGGCGACATCGTCGCCCGCTCCCAGACGGGCCGGCTGGTGGTGATGATCCAGATGGCCGGCGGCCTGCTCCTGGTGGGTGTGGCCGCCCGGGTGCTGGTGGGCGCCGTACAGACCGGTCTGCGGCGGCAGGGCAGGGAGACGCCGCCCGACTGACGCGGGCGCGCATCGCAGGAGGGAGGCGGTGTGATGCGCTACGAGATTCGTGTCGACGGCCATCTGTCGACAGCGCTGGCCAGGGCCTTCCCCGAGCTGGAGCACGTGGAGATGGACGGCCAGACGGTGCTGTACGGAGCCGTCGTGGACGAGGCGCAGCTGTACGGGCTGCTCGACCGCTGCCAGTCGCTCGGCCTGCGGGTCCTGGAGCTGCGCCAGCGCCCGGTGTGAGCCGCCGCCTCACAGCAGGTGCAGCTCCCGCGCGCGGCGCACGGCGTCGGAGCGCCGGTTGACGGACAGCTTGCGGTAGGCGTTCTTGAGGTGGGTCTTGACCGTGTTCACCGAGATGAACAGGTCGGCGCCGATCTCCTCGTACGACATCAGCCGCGCGACCCCGCTCAGCACCTCCCGCTCCCTCGGGCTGAGGTCCGGCACGACCGGTGCGGCGAGCGGCGGTGCGGGCGCCGGGGCCAGCAGCGGACGCACCCACGGGCCGGTGTCGAGCAGCGGGCGCCGCAGCCGCTCGCGCCGCGCCTCCCGCACGGCGTGGCCGACGAGCCGGCGGGCGGCGACGGCGTCCCCGGCGGCAGCGGCCGCCCGTGCCCTGAGCAGCGCGGCCCGCACCCGCACGGCCGGACCGGGATCGCCCCGCACGGGGAGCGCGTCGAGCCGCCTCAGCGCCGCCTCGGGAAAGCCCGCGGCGAACTGGACGCCTGCCGCTTCCACGGCGCACATCGCCAGGCCCGGCGGCACGCGTCGCAGCAGCGCGCAGGCCGCCCCACGGTCTCCTTCGGCCTGGTGCGCGGCGGCGGTCAGCACGGTGCGGTGCGCCTCCAGCCAGGGTGAGGCGGTCACCTCGGGCACCGGCCGCCGCAGGGCGTCGAACGCGGCGCGGGGCCGGCCGCGGGCCAGCAGCAGCCGGGCCGTGGTGGCGGCCCGGACCCCCGCGCACACCGGGTCCCGCACCGCCGGCTCCCCGCCGTCCGGCACGTCGAGCAACGCCTCGGCGCGTGCGAGTTCGTCGCGTTCCACGGCGACCGCCGCGAGCACCACGAGGGCGATGCCCGATCCGGACCGCGCCGGCAGACTGAACCGCCGCCGGACCGCCTTGGCCGCCAGGGCCCTGCTCTCGGCGGCCGAGGGGCGCCCGTTCAGGTAGTCGATCAGGGCGAGGTGGCCGAGCGCGTCCTCGCGGGCCGGTGCCGTCGCCGCCCGCTCGTCGCCGCCTGCCACGGCCGCCAGTTCGGCCCGTGCCTCGTCCAGCCGGCCGGCCCACAGCAAGGCGCAGCCCACATGGGCCCGCAGGAGGGCGACGACCTCGGGGTGCTCGTCCAGCAGCCCCTCCGGTACCTCGCCGAGCAGCTTCCCCGCGGTCCCGGCCGCCGTCGCCGCCCGCTCCGGCGAACCGGTCAGCCGCGCCGCCAGCGCCTGGAGCAGCGCCCCGCACATCCGGGTGGCCGCCGGGGCGTCCGCCGTCAGGGCCGGTTCGGCGTGCCGCAGATGGGTCAGACCGCCGTCGAGGTCGGACCGGGCCAGGCCGCGTGCCGCGCGGACCAGCTCCGCGGCCGGGGTGGTGGCCGTGGCGGGCATCCGCGCGAACAGGGCGGAGAGGTCGGCGGACCGCAGCCCGGTGAACAACTGACCGACGGCGAGGTCCCCGAGCAGCGCCCCGGCCGTGAACTCCCAGTCGTCGGCGGCGGCTCCGTGCCGCAGCGCCTCGGTGAGCCGCCCGTGCCGCCGCAGCCACACCGCCGCCCGCCGGTGCAGCTCCGCCTCCAGGCCGGGCAGCCGCTCACGCAGGTGGGCGCGGAGGATCTCCGCGAACAGCGGGTGCAGCCGGTACGAGACGTCTCCCAGGTACTCGACGAACGCGTTCTGCCGCCGCAGCCCTTCCAGTGCGGACTCGGCGTCCCGGCGCCCGGTCAGCGCGTCCGCCAGCTCGGGCCGGAAGTCGTCGAGCACGCTCACCCGCAGCAGCAGGCCCCGGGTGCCGGGGCCCTGCCGGTCGAGCACCTCCGCCAGCAGGAAGTCGGCGACGGCGGAGTGGCCCGCCTCGAACTCCTTCAGGTACCGCTCCGGATCGGGACTGTCCCGGGCCGCCAGCGCGCACAGCCGCAGCCCCGCGGCCCAGCCGCGCGTGTGCTCCACGAGCCCGAGCGTGGCGTGCCGGGCGAGCCGAAGGCCGTGCTGTTCGAGGAGCGCGGCGGCCTCGTCGGGGGTGAAGGCCAGGTCCGCGTTCCTGATCTCGGTCAGTCCACCGGACGCCCGGTAGCGGTGCAGGGGGAGCCGGGGCTCGTTGCGGGTGACGAGGAAGAGGCGCAGCCCCGGGCCCGCGTGGCGCAGGACGAACTCCAGCTGTGCGGCGATCTCCGGGTCGGTCACCCGGTCGTACTCGTCCAGCACCACGACCACCGGCCGGTCCCGCTCGCACAGCGCGCCGGCCAGGCGCGAGGGGAACATCGGGTCGACCCGGTCCCCGCAGGCGGGGGCCCCGACCTCCGGGGGCACCGGTTCACCGGCGCCGCGCAGTGCCTGCAGCAGGTAGGCCCAGAACGTTCCGCCGCCCTGGTGCCCGGCGTCGTTGGTGAGCCAGGCGACGGGCCGGCCGGCCCGGGCCGCCCAGTCGGCGACCAGCAGGGTCTTCCCGGCCCCCGCGGCGCCGCTCACCAGCGTCAACGGCGTGTCCAGGCCGTCGTCGAGGCGCCGGGACAACCGCCCGCGTCGCAGGAACGTCGGGGGGAGGGCGGGCACCGCCGTGCGGGTGCGCAGGAACGGGCCCGCCCGGGGCTCGTGCCCCGGCGCCGCCGGCTCTCGACCACTCTGCCTCTCCCCGGCCATGGCCCAGCACCACCTTCGTCGCCCCGTCAGAAGCGCGCCTGATCTCTCAGCATCGCAGCGTTCGCACGGCCCGGCGCGGCGACGGAAGCGCCGCCCGGCCCGGCCAGGGCCTGCCTGGGCAGGTCTGGTGCGCCCAGCGGCAAGCCGGAGGCGGGAGCCGACGCGATAGCGCCCCGCGAGCGCAGTCGAGCGCGGGGGAGTCGGCGCGTGACGACAACGCCGCAGGCGCGCGTGCCGGCCCCGCGTCCGCCGCGTGATCCGCCGGAGGCGCTACGCGGGCAGCGCGCCGCTCTGTTCCGCCTTGCGGTGGCGCGCGGTCAGGCGGGAGCCGGACTCGCGGCGGGCGGCGCGGCGCAGGAGGGGCACGGCGAGGAGGAAGCCGAGCACGGCCCAGGCGGTCAGGACCAGCGCGACCATGGGCAGCTCCCAGGAACCGGCGGCCTCGGCGGCCCGCGCGCTGTCCGGCAGCAGGGACGAACGCAGGCCCTGCGCCATCCACTTGAGCGGGAAGACGGAGGCCACCTGCTGGACCGGCACGGGCAGCGACGTCAGCGGGAACACCGCCCCGGAGGTGAACAGCAGCGCCATCGCGGGCAGCATGATCAACGCCAGTGCCTCGCGCGGGTTGGGCAGCACCGCGCCGATGGCCGCGCCCAGCGGTACGACGGCGAGCAGCCCGAGCGTGGTGACCCACAGCAGCGTCACCCAGCCGCCCGGCCCCTGCGGCAGCGGCCCGTCCACCAGCAGCGCGGCGAGTCCCAGCAGCACGGCCAGGGTCGCGACCGTCGTGACAACCACCAGCAGGCACTTGGCCACCAGGTAGGCCGGGATCCCGCCGGGCGTCGCGCGCAGCCGCAGCAGGGCGCCCTCCTCCCGTTCGGTCACCAGCATCTGCGGGAGGTTGATCAGCCCGATCTGGAACATCAGGTAGGCGGCGAAGCCCGCGAGCACCAGGTGCGCCATCGGCGTCTGGGTCCCGGGCACGTCGTCGCTGATGTATCCGGCGATGACCAGGGCCACGACCACGTTGCTGAGGTGGCCGGACATCTCCTTGGGGTTGCGCAGGAGGTGGCGCAGCTCGATGCCGCCGCGCAGGAACCCGGCCCGCCAAGGGGCGCGGACGGCGCGGCGCGCGCCCTCCCGCTCCAGGTGTGTCTCCGTCATGCGGCCCGTGCCTCGCTCTCCGCGATCCCGTCGGCACCGTCCGCACCGTCGGTACCGACGTCCGACCGGTGCACCATGTGCAGATACGTGTCCTCCAGCGTCGGACGCCGGACCTCCAGGTCGGCGATCGGGCCGTCGGCGTCCCGGTGCAGCTCCCAGACCAGCCGTGAGGGGTCCTCGGTGCGTTCGCGGCGGGGCGTGCCGTCACCGGCCGTCCAGCGGACCTCGGCGCGCGCGGCGGCCCGCCGGGCCAGCTCGGCGGGGGTGCCGTGGGCCCGGATCCGGCCGCCGACCAGCATGGCGATCCGGTCGGCGAGCCGCTCGGCCTCGACCAGGTCGTGCGTGGTGAGCAGGACGGTGACGCCCTCCTCGCGGGCCAGCCGTTCGACCAGGAGGTGGAACTCGCGGCGGGCCTCGGGGTCGAAGCCGGTGGTCGGCTCGTCCAGGAACAGCAGCTCCGGGCGGCCGACGATGCCGAGCGCCACGTCCAGCCGCCGGCGCTGGCCGCCGGACAGCCGCTCCACCTGCCGCCCGGCCTGCTCGGTGAGGCCGACCAGGTCCAGCAGCTCGGCCGGGTCGCGCGGGTCGGCGTAGTACGCCGCGAAGTGGGTCAGCAGTTCGGCGACCCGCCAGCGGCGGTGGTCGCGCCAGGACTGGAGGACCAGCCCGATCCGCGCCCGCCAGGCGTCGTCGCCCCGCTCCGGGTCGGTGCCCAGCACGCGGACCTCTCCGCCGGAGCGCTGCCGGAAGCCCTCCAGGATCTCGACGGTGGTGGTCTTGCCCGCGCCGTTGGGCCCGAGCAGGGCCAGGACCTCGCCGCGGTGCACGTCCAGGTCGACCCCGTGCAGGATGTCGACGTCGCCGTACGTCATGGTCAGGGCGCGTGCCTGGACCACGGGGGTGGGCCGCCCGGTCATCGTGCCGCCTCCGTGGGCCGCTGCGCCTGCGCATCAGCCGTCTCCGAGGCGTCGGGCGGCCCGGCGCCCTCGACGATCGCCCGGAGCGCCGCCACGTGCCCCTCGAAGGCGGTGCGCCCCCGGTCCGTCAGCCGTACCTTGGTGCGCCGCTTGCGGCCGGCACCCTCCTTCCGGATCTCCAGGTACTCGGCCTCCTCCAGGGTGTGCAGCTGCTTGGAGAGCGCGGAGTCGCTGAGCGAGAGGCTGTCGCGGACGAACGCGAAGTCCGCCCACTCGGTGGCGGCGAGCAGGGCGACCACCGACAGCCGGGTGGCGGGGTGGATCAGCTCGTCGAAGCCGCTGGGGACGCTCATCGGCCCGCCTCCGCACCGGCGCCACGGCCGCGCAGCGCGCCGGTCGACCAGCGCGTCGCCGGCCCGACGAACAGCACGAAGACGGCCGCCGACGCCGTCGCCTGGATCAGGCTGCCCACCAGCGGCGCCAGGGGCTCCACCAGCCAACCGGCCAGCAGCGTCGTCCCGCCGATCACCGCCGCGCCCCCGGCGAACGTCGCCAGGGAACGCCAGTCGTAGCGGGAGTGGTGCAGCCGCACCCTGCTCCTGCTGGTGTGCGTCACGGCCAGCCAGGCCAGCAGCGACAGGTACGCGACGGCGGCGAGCGCGACGCCCCACGGGGGCAGGTCCAGGCCTTGGGCAGCCAGGAAGAGCCACATGAGCGCGGCCGTGCCGTACGTCGCCCGGGGACCCCCGGACGCGGACCGCTCGACCTCGTCGTAGACCCGCTCCTGCGGCACCCGGATGCGCTGGAGGTCCTGCCATGCCTGTTCGGCGTTCACCGGTGTGCTCACAGCCACCGTCTCCTCTCCCCTGTTCTACTTGCCTGGCGGGAAAGTTACCTTTAACTTTCCCGCCAGGCAAGTCATGTTGGGTGAGGGAGTGGGACGCTGCGCGTCACCCCGTGTAGGTGACCACGGTGTCAAGACCGGCCTGTCGCAGGACCCGGTGGACGGCCGGGCGGGCACCCCGGACCGTGAGGCTGACCGGCTGGGACGCCCGGGTCACCGCCCGCATCAGCGCGTAGGCGGACGCCAGGTCGATGTGGTCCAGGCCGCTCATCTCCAGGGTCCAGTCGGTCGGCTGCCGCAGCCGCGGGTCCAGGAGCAGCTCCTCCAGGACCTGAAGGGCGTGGGAATCCAGGGTGCCGGAGAAGGCCAGCGCGGCGTGCTGCCCGCCGACCTCGACGATCCGGACGGGCGTGTTCTCGGTGGAGCGATGAGGGTCGGCGGTCACGACGGCCTCCTCGGCGGCACAGTGCGGGCGTGCGTGGCTTCCATTGTCCCCCAGCGTCGCCGAAGCGGACGGTCCGGAATAGACACGGTCGTCGTGACGCTGTGCCATGAGCGGTACGAGAGTGCGGCGAAGGGCTGGTGGGCGCATGACGGCAGACCGGACGAAACCCGTGGTCAGCACAGCACACGGGGCCGTACGCGGCCGCTACGAGGACGGGGTCGCCGTCTTCCGCGGCATCCCGTACGCGGCGCCGCCCTTCGGTCCCCGCCGGTTCCGCCCGCCCGTGCCGCCCGAGCCCTGGGACGGGGTGCGCGACGCCGGTTCCTTCGGCCCCACGGCGCCGAAACCGCCGTACTCCGAGGCCTTCGCCCAGTACCTCTCCGACCCGGCGATCGCCGGCGACGACTGCCTCAACCTCAACGTCTGGACCCCCGAGCCCGGCCCCGGCGCCCGGCTGCCGGTCCTGGTCTGGCTGCACGGCGGCGCCCTGACCAGGGGCTCCTCCGCCGTCCCCGTCTACGACGGTGCCACCTTCGCCCGGGACGGCGTGGTCTGCGTCTCGGTCAACTACCGACTCGGCGTCGAGGGCTACGGCCTGTTCCCGGACGCCCCCGCCAACGCCGGCCTGCGCGACCAGATCGCCGCCCTGGAGTGGGTGCGGGCGTCGATCGCGGCCTTCGGCGGCGACCCCGACCGCGTCACCGTCGCCGGCCAGTCCGCCGGTGCCATCAGCACCGGCGCCCTGCTCGCCGCGCCCCGGGCCCAGGGGCTGTTCCGCCGCGCGGTGCTCCAGAGCGGCGCACCCGAGGCCGCCGACCGCGACAAGGTACGGCGCATGGTCCGCCGGATGGCCGCCCGCCTCCGGATCCCCGCCACCGCCGAGGCCTTCGCCACCGCCGACCGGGGCCAGTTGCTGCGCGCCCAGGCCGAGGTGGGCCGGTTCAGCAGCCCCGTACTCGGCGGACCCGCCTTCGGCATCGTCGTCGACGGCGACGTCATGCCCGGCGACCCGCTGGACGCCCTCGTCGAGGGCGACGCCGCCCGCGACGTCGACCTGATGATGGGCTGGACCCGCGACGAGTACCGGCTCTGGCTGGTCCCCGGCGGCCTCCTCGAACGCGTCGACCGGCTCGGCGCGGTGGCCCTCGCGGGCGCGCGCGCCCGCTGCCACTGCGGCAACGAGGTCGTACGCGGCTACCGCGCGGCGCGCCCCGACGCCGGTGCCGCCGAGACGGTGGGTCAGCTGGTCACCGACCACCTGCTCCGCATCCCGCTGCACCGCGTGGCCGACGCGCGGCCCGGATCCTCGTACGTCTACGAGTTCGCCTGGCCGTCCAGCCTGCCCGGCCTCGGCGCCTGCCACGCCCTGGAACTGGGCTTCGTCTTCGACTCCGGCGACCTCCCCGACTCCCGCAAGCTCGCGGGCGAAGGTGCTCCGCAGGAGTTGGCGGACGCGATGCACGGGGCGTGGGTCCGGTTCGCGGAGTCCGGCGACCCGGGCTGGACGGCCTGGGACGCCACGCATCCCGTGCGGGTCTTCGGCGAGGGCGAGCCCTATGTGGCGTACGGCCCGCGCGACGCGGAGTTCGACCTGTGGAAGGCGGACGTCACCATGCGAGGAATGCGGTCCAGGCGCTTGGTGCGACGGTGATGTGCGGGGTGGTGTCGTCGGGGGGCGTTTTGGAGTCGCGGATGTGGATGGTGGTGGGTTCGGTGGCGACCTCTACGCAGTTGCCGCCTTCGCTCCCGCTGTAGCTCGACTTGAACCACCGAAGTGCGGTGCTGCTCATTGCTCTCCCAGGAGACGGTCCAGTAGACCCCGCGTGTCCTCGGGCGTGAGGGCCTGTGATCGCAGCATCGCACACTTCTGAGTGAGGATCGCCACCTCGTCGGGGTCAGCGATCAGTTGGCTGCCGCGCTGGTTCTCGGTGTAGGCGAGCCTCTGGTGTTCAGGGGTCTCCAGCAGCACGAACGGGCCGTCGAGTGACGCGTGGCTGCTGCGTTCCAGGGGCAAGACCTGAAGCATCAGACCCGGAAGCTCGGAGCAGGTGCGCAGATACCGGAGCTGCTCGGACCACACCTCCCTGCCCCCGATGGGTGCCTGCACGACCGGTTCCCAGACCACGAAGCAAGTGATCGGGGCATCCTTGCTCTGCAGAATCCCCTGGCGTTCGATGCGCGCCCCCACCAACCGGGCGATCGTGTCATCGTCATAGAACGGCACGCGGCTGCGGAACACCGCCCACGCGTACGCCTCCGTCTGGAGCAGACCCGGCAACACCTGGTTCTCGTACGACGAGATCACGATGGCCTCGCGCTCCATGTCCAGGAACTCCTCCGCCCACAGCGGGACCAGGTCCACCTCCGGCAGCTTGCTCAGGGCGATGGACAACGCGCCCTTGGTATCGAGGAGTTCGTCGAGTTGCTCGGCGAGATCCGGCTTCAGTGGGCGTCGGCCCTGCTCGATCGACGCGATCTGCTGCTCGCCGATGACGAAGCGCTCGCCCAGTGACCTCTGGGTGTGACCCGCGGCCTGCCGGTAGAGGGCGAGCAGCGCCCCCACCATCTTCATCGCGGAGGCGTTCCTCCGTGTCGTCGTCCCCATGAGGTCGAACTCCCCACCCACGCCCGTACGTCCACCATCGCGCGCCCGTACAAACCGGCCGTACGGCCCTGCGCACTGTCTCATCATGACCACGGAGCGTGACCCTCGTCACGTGAACACCGAAACTCAACCCCCGTCCCCACGCGAGCGCTTCTACCGTCGGGAGCGCCGGTCCGTCCCCGCCGCGAGGGCGTTCGCGAGGGAGGCCCTTGCCGCGTGGGGCGTACGCGGGCGCGTGGACGACGTCCTGCTGTGTGTCAGCGAACTGGCGACCAACGCTCTGGTGCACGGCGTACCACCCGGCCGGGGCTTCCTGCTGAGATTGGCACCCTGCGGAGACGGCGTACGCGTGGAGGTCCACGACAGCGGGGACGGCGTACCGGCGGTACCGCAGGCGGACGTCCGGGAGCCCGGGGAGGGCGGCCGCGGGCTGCTGCTCGTGTCGGAGCTGGCGGACAAGTGGGGCGTGGGGGAGCGGGATCCCGGCAAGGTCGTGTGGTTCGAGGTGGGTGACGCGTAGGGCGGGTCAGGCGGCCTGGTCCCAGTCCTCTGCCGGTAGGTCGTTGTGATCGTCGCAGGGCGGCCGGCCCGCGGCCTTCTCGCGCAGGCGCAGGAGGCCCCAGGCGAGCGCGGCGGCCGGGGTGAGGTACCAGGGCGCGGGCCAGATGAAGGGCCACCACGCGGCGCCCGGGTGGAAGAGCGCTTCGACGCCGGCGGTGACCATGGCGATAGCCAGGCTCCAGCACAGCAGCCGACCGGCCCACTGGACGGCGGTTCTGCGTCTTCCGGGCGCACTCATGGGGCGGGTCCTTTGCAGCAGGGGCGATTGCCGCGGGCTGGGGGACCACGCATGCAGGCGCGGCAAGTGTGCATGGTGTGAAGGCGGGTTCGCAGCACAGTTCGGCGCTCAACCATTGCTCTTGGACAATTTTCCAGCGGTGACAGCAGACCGTGACGGGCGCGAAGCCCTTGGTTACCGGCCCGAGGGGAGCGATCGAGTCAGGTCTGAATCTGGCCGAAATGTGACCATGAGAGACCACTTCTTGGGACGAAGCGTCTGTTTCATTCATTTCCGGCCAGGTTCTCCATGCAAGTCGATAACGGACCCATTACTTCCGCCCGCCATGCGTGTAGTTGACCCTCTTTCTTGCGGGTATGTCGGCGGGAAGCGGCAGGGCTTATTCCGGCCGGAATGCCTATGCGGTTCAGGGGGACGGCGGACCGTAGGTGGTCGCAGCCCGCGCCGCCGGCGGCTCCGGCGAAGCGGCCGGTGCGGGGCACCACGGAGGTCGGACGGGATCGCGCCGGGCCTCGTAGGATCGGCGCATGGTGGCCTTTGTACCGTCGTTCATCTGCTTCTTCCTCTTCTGCGCCGGTGTGGTTCGAGATCGCCGCCGAGTGAGCAACGCGGTTCTGCTGGGCCTGTCCGCCGTCTTCGCGGTGCTCGCGCTCGTGCTGCATGTGGCGTCCGGGCGGCCCCAGTTGGGACGCGACCTGGCCGTCGTGCTGCTGACCCTGGCGGGCGTGGGGATCGTCACGCTGGCGTGGTTCCTCATCGCCAACGGGGTCACCATGGTTCGCAAGGAGGGCAGGCAGGTGGCGAACCTGCTGTCCCTGGGGGCGGGCATCGCCCTGGTCGCCCTGCTCGCGCTGCTGATCACCGCGCTGGTGATGCACACGCACACGCTGGTGGTCGTGGCGGCGACGGCGGTGGCGCTCGCCGGATACGTGGCCTTCCTGTTCCTCTGTTTCCTCGTCTACGGGGGCCTGTACGGGCGTCTGCGTATCCGCCGCCGGGCGGACTACGTGGTGGTCCTCGGCTCGGGTCTCAGCGGCGGCACCACCGTGCCCCCGCTGCTGGCCGGTCGCCTCGACCGGGCCCGGAAGGAACACGCCAGGCTGTCGCGGAAGGGCCGGCGCCCGGTCCTGATCACCTCGGGAGGACAAGGGCCCGACGAGAAGCTGCCCGAGTCCCACGCGATGGCCGACTACCTGGTCACCCAGGGTTTCCCCGCCGACCTGATCGAACGCGAGGACCGCTCGACGACGACGGACGAGAATCTGACGTTCAGCAAAGCCTTGATGGAGCGGGCGAATCCGGACTACCGGTGCGTGATCGTCACGAACAACTACCACGTCTTCCGCGCCGCGATCACCGCCCGCCGCACCGGCATCCGGGGCCACGTGATCGGTGCCCCTACAGCCGCATACTTCTGGCCGAGCGCCATGATCCGCGAGTTCGTGGCCCTCTTGGTCGCCTACCGCCGCACCAACGCCGCACTCTTCCTGCTCGTCCTGCTGAGCGGCCTGTTCATCTGGTGGCTGGGGTGGCCGTCGCCGGGGGCCGTCACGTAGGGCTTCCTGTTCCGCACCCTGCTGAGCCAACGCCCAGGGCGGTGCCCGACCACACCGCCGCCTGCTCCGCCGCCAACACCGACGCCACCGGCAACGTCCTCGGCCTCGCCGACAGCAGCGGCAAGCGCACCCACACCTACGGCCCCACCGGCCTGCCGCGCACGACACCGACGGAGTCCGTCCCCCAGCCGTACCGCTACGCGGGCGCGTACGCCGACCAGACCTGCCTCAGGCTTGCTCTTCGGTGGCGTGCGAGTCGGTGAGGGTGAGCGCGCCGCCCGCCGCGATCAGGCCGACGAGCACGGCAAGCACGCCGTAGGTGATGCGCTCGCCGTGGAAGAAGGACTGCACGAGGCCGCTGCCCCAGGTGCCCGCGGGCAGCCGGGTGGTGACGAGCGCGGCGATCAGGGTGCCGACGGCGGCGGTGCCGACGCTGGTGCCGACCTCTTGGGCGGTGTCGTTGAGCGCGGTGCCGAGCGAGGTGCGGTTGGCGGGCATCGCCTCGACCAGGGCGATGGCACAGATGGTCATGACCGTGCGCAGCCCGACGGTCAGCACGACCATGCAGAGGGCGATGACGGCGTACCCGTGGTCGACGCCCCAGGCGAGGCCGGCCAGCGCCACGGTCAGGCAGGCCGCGCCGACCAGGCAGGCGACGCGGTGGCCGTACTTCTTGGCGAGCCACTCCGAGAGCGGGGTCGCCGCGATCATCGTCACGATGAGCGGCAGGTTCGCCAGGCCGGCCCGCACAGGGCTCCATCCGTAGGCGTACTGGAAATGGAGGATGAGCCCGAACATCACGCCGGCCATCGCGACGGACGTGCCGATCTGGGCGAGGGCGGCGCCGCGGACGGTGCCGTTGGAGAAGATTCCGAGGTCCAGCATGGGGGCCTTGCTGCGGCGCTCGTGCCACACGAACGCGATGCCCGCGGCCGCGGCGCCCAGGACCGAGGCGAGCGTGGCGGCGGAGCGCCAACCGTGCTCGACGCCGCTGGTCAGGGCGTAGCAGGCGAGGCCGATGGTGAGCACGCTCAGGGCGGCGCCCGGCAGGTCGAGCCTGTCGTCGGTGAGGTCCTCGCGCCGGTCGGGAGCGACGCCGAGCCGCACACCGATGGCCGCGATCAGGGCTATCGGCGCGTTGATCAGCAGAAGCCACTGCCAGCTCACGTGGGCGAGCGCGGTGCCGCCGAGCAGCGGGCCGAGGATGAACCCCGACATGCCGACGACGATCATCAGGGTCATCGCGCGCATCCGCAGCGCCTGGTCGTCGAACAGGCGGAAGACGAGCGAGTTGGTGATGGGGGCCATGGCGGCGGCGGCGATGCCGAGTCCGGCGCGCAGCGCGATCAGCTGCCCGGTGGAGTCGACGGCGATCACGGCGAGGCTCATCAGGCCGAAGACGGCGAGGCCGACGAGCAGGACGCGTCGGCGTCCGAGGCGGTCGGCCATGGATCCCGCCGTGAGCAGCAGGCCGCCGAACGTCAGTGAGTAGGCGCCGGTGACCCATTGCAGGGCGGTCGTGCTGCCGCCGAGGTCGCGGCCGATGGTGGGCAGTGCGATCGAGAGCAGTGTGTTGTCGACCATCTCGACGAAGAAGGCCAGGCAGAGCGCGGACAGCGGGATCCACGCCGCCCGCAGTGATCCGTAGGTACGGGTGGGGACGGGCTCGGTTTCGGTGGTGGTGCTACTCATGACCGGCCTCCTTTCTGCACGCTGAACGCCGGCAGACATCGAACGGCGTTCGTTCATGGAACAATGTTCGTTGTGCACCATAGAACCATGTTCGATAGAGAGGCAAGCTGTGCTTGGATGGATGGATGACACCGCCGCCCACACGTGCACGCTCCGCCACCGAGAGGCCCGCCCGCGGGCGCCGACGCGCTTCGCACTCCATGGAGGCCGTCCTCGACGCGGCCGTGGCCCTCCTCGACGAGGCCGGCGGTCCCGCGCTGACGTTTCGCGCCCTCGCCGCCCGGCTCGGCACCGGTGTCGGCACGATCTACTGGTACGTCCAGAACAAGGACGAGCTCCTCGACCGCGCCACCGACCATGCGATCAGTGGGGTCCTGGCCGCCGTGGAGGAGCACCCGGACAGCGACGACCCCATTGCCGATCTCCGCGCGATGGCCGTCGCCCTGTTCGACGCGATCGTGGACCGGCCGTGGCTTTCGGCGTACTTCATGCGCAACACCGACGTACAGGGCAACTCCCTGCGGCTGTACGAGCGGCTCGGCCAACAGACCCTGCGCCTCGATCTCACGTCGCGGCAGCGGTTCCACGCCGTCTCGGCGATCACGGGCGTCGTCGTCGGCACGGCTGCCGACCTGGGCGCGGAGATCCCGCAGGAGCTACTCGACGGCGAGGTGGACCGCGAGGAGTACCTCAGCCGTTTCGCCGAGACGTGGCGGTCGCTGGACGCCGAGGAGTTCCCGTTCGTACGGCACATCGCCGACGAGTTCGCCGGTCACGACGACCGGGACCAGTTCCTCGCCGCGCTGGACCTCACGCTGGCGGGCCTGCGCCTGCAAGCCGGCACCTGACCCCGGCACGACCGCCGGCGCCTTCGGAAGAGCTGCGGTTCGGAGTGAGGTCTCTGTGTTTTTGCCGTCGGTCGAGGGGCAACCGGTAGGCACAGCCTGTGCAGGAGTGCTCGGCTCGTGATGCAAGACAGCAAGATCCCGCTTGGAGGTCCCACATGCTGAAGGCCATTGCAGACGTTCTGCGAGCCGTTGGTGGAGCGATTGCCACGGTCGTCACACTTCCCTTCCGTGCCGTTGCGCGGCTCTTCGGGGGCGCGTCCGCGAGCGCTCACGGACGCCACTGACTTCTCCGCGTGGCGATTTTGCAGGGGCGGTACGGCCCATGGCCGTACCGCCCCTTCGTGCCTGTGGCCTGCTATTGCCTTGGTGGCGGATGGGCCACCGAGTTGAACAGAACTCAGATGATGCTCACGCCGTAGGCGCCGAGTGCCTCGGTGACCGGTTGGAAGAACGTCGTGCCGCCGGAGGAGCAGTTGCCGCTGCCGCCGGAGGTCAGGCCGAGCGCGGTGCTGCCGGAGAAGAGCGCGCCACCGCTGTCGCCGGGCTCGGCGCAGACGTTGGTCTGGATCAGCCCGCTTACTATGCCGTCGGCACCGTAGTTGACGGTGGCGTTGAGGCCGGTGACGGTACCGCCGTGCAGACCGGTGGTGCTGCCGCTGCGCTGGACGGACTGGCCGACCGAGGGGTCTCCGGCGCCGGTGATCTCCTGGTAGGAGCCGTTGTAGAGGGAGACACGGCCGTCGGCGGCGGCTCCGTTGGAGTGGCGGATGATGCCGTAGTCGTTGCCGGGGAAGCTGGACCCGGCCGTGGTGCCGATCGACCACGAGCTGCCGATGTTGGTGCAGTGACCGGCGGTCAGCGCGAACTTGGTGCCCGCGCCGTCCTGCACGTTGAAGCCGAGGGAGCACCGGGCTCCACCTGTTGTGATGGCCTCGCCACCGGCGATGAGCTTGGAGAACTTGCCGGGGGTGTGCTTGATCACGAGAGCGCCGGCGTTCGCGCCGGCCTCGCTCCTGATCTCGGCTATCTCGGCCTTGCTGACCGTGCTGTCGACCGTGACGACGACCTTGTCCGACCGGGTGTCGGTGTACCACGCGGTGCCGCCGACGTCGGCGGTGCGCACGGCGTCGTGCGTCTGGTTGAGCTCGGCGGCGCTGAACGTCTGCGGGGCCGGTGCGGCCGACGCCGTGGCGGCTGGGACCGCCAAGGCCGCGGCGGCCGCGAGGCCGGTCGCCATGGCGATGAGCCGTGCGCGTCTCGGAAGGCTGTGGGGGTGAGAGAGTCGCACTGGGAATCCTCCAGGTTGTGGGGAACCGGGGAGGGGGCGTTGGGTGGACGCCCCATGACACACCGTCAGGGCACAGCCGTGCCGTTGGTGTGATCCTGACAAGCGCTCTCCTCATGCTGCGCAGGGCGGCGCGTCTGCGCAAGACCCCCGCGCGGTCAAGGACAGGAAGGTGCGGCCGACTTGGCAGCCTGCTCGATCTTCGCGCGGTAGGCCGCACGGGCTTCCTCGTCGATCCGCTGCTCGTTCTCGGCACGCAACCCGGTCCGGCCGTCGAGGCCCTCGCGCAGGATGTCGGCGTGGCCGGCATGCCGGATGGTCTCGCCGAGGACGTGGACCATGATGGCGAACAGGTTCGTGTTGGGAGAGGGCTCCTGCCACCACGGCACGTGGCCGGGGGCGTCGAGGGGAAGCTCGCTGATCGTCGCGTCCGAGTGTTCCCACGTGCGCCGGTAGAACCCGATGAGCTGATCGCGGGTCTCGTCCTCGGCCGCCCACAGATCACTGCCGTTGTGGTCCTGCCACCGGCATAGCGGTTCCGGGGAGGGGCGGTCGAAGACCTCGCCGAAGTACCTGGCCTCGACGGTGGCCACGTGTTTGACCAGGCCGAGGAGGTTGGTCCCGGTCGCTGTCAAGGGTCGGCGGGCGTCGTACTCGGACAAGCCGTCGAGCTTCCAGAGCAGCGCCTCGCGGTCCCGCCGCAGTCTGCCGTGCAGATTGCGCTTCGCGAATTCATCGATCATGCGGCACGAGCCTGTCATGGGCGGTGCGTCTGCGGGAGTCTCGGGCTGCCTTCGGTGCGTTCGGGGGTAGATCCATTGTCCCCGCGCCCGGAGGCGTCTGTCACCGTTCTCCGGAATGATCTTTACGCCCTGTTTGCGCCTCTAGGCTTGCGGGCGGAGACAAAGCACGTATCCGACCTGGGAGTTGAGCGTGGCGTACGTCGTTGCCGCGATGGCGGTGGAACTCACGGACATGGCCGCGGCCGATCACCGGACCGCGGCCCGCGCGAACAGCGACGACCCCGCCGAGCAGTTGGCTTGGCGGCGGCTGACCGCCCGGCACGGCGACCGGCTCGGCGAGATCATGGCTGAGTACGGCTGGCCGACGGCGGAACTCGTCGGCGAGGAGGCCGCACGGGCGGCATGGCTGATCGCTCAGCACGCCGACCGGCAGCTGGACGTTCAGCGTCGTGCCCTCCAGCTGATGCGGCAGGCGGTGTCGGCAGGCTCGGCCGGCCCCCGCGAACTGGCCTTCCTGCGCGACCGCACACTGGTCAACGAGGGCCGCAAGCAGGTCTACGGCACGCAGATCGCCGGCGTGCAGGACGGGTCACCGGTCCCGTGGCCCTGCGAAGAGCCTGAGCGCATGGACGAACTCCGTGCGGAAGTCGGCATCGAACCCTTCGCCGAGTACGTCGCCAAGTTCTCCATGACCTGACACCCCGCCGCGCGGTGATCCGCCGGACGGGCCCTAGGGTGCCGTTCATGACGTTGGACGAAGACGGAGTGATATCCCCGCGGTTGCGGCCCGTGGAGGTGGCCCGACGAGCAGCTCTTTTCGGCCTGCTGGGCGTCGTGCTGCTCGTGGTGACGACCTTGAGCATCGCGGACCACAGCGACCGCGAAGGCTTCCTCGCCCTCGTCGGCGGTCTCGGCCTCTTCGGCGCGATCTTCCTCGTGGTTGGTGGTGGCTTCTGGTGGGCCAGTGCCGGGGACATCCGGCGCTGGCGTGACTGGCACACCATCACGGGGCAGGCCGCCTCGGTGACACTCGTGGGCCCGGTGTTTCTGCGCTCGGGGGTGTTCCTGCTCGTCCTCGGGGCCGCCGGGTTCGGCCTGTACCACCTCGTGGACGCCGCACCGTACGACAGCTGGCTGCACGGCCACTGAAGAGAGGTTACGTTCCACGCCCCGCGGCGGTCAGTACTGCCGCGAGGCCCTCCCGGAGGTCCTTGACGAAGTGGTCGGGAACCTCCAGGGACGGGAAGTGACCCCCGGTTTCGGGTGCACTCCAGCGGATGATCTGTCGGTATCGCTCCTGTGCCCAGGGGCGCGGGCACTTCTCGATGTCGCGGGGGTACATGCTGATCGCTGACGGGACGTCGACCCGGAGTTCGGGGTCCAGTGAGTTGTGGCTCTCGTAGTAGATGCGGGCCGCCGACGCGCCGGTGCGTGTCAGCCAGTAGAGCGTCACGTTGTCGAGAATGCGGTCCTTGGAGATCCTCTCGAACGGGCTGTCCTCCGTGTCCGACCACTCGGCGAACTTGTCCAGGATCCAGGCGAGAAGCCCGACCGGTGAGTCCACGAGCGAGTAACCGATGGTCTGCGGCCGGGTCGCCTGCTGTTTCGCGTACGCCGCGCGGTGGCGCCAGAAGTGGGCGGTTTCCTCGGTCCACTTGCGTTCGACCGCCGTCAGTCCGTCCGTGGTCAGACCGGGCGGCGCCTGCGCGAACGTACTGTGGATGCCGAGGACGTGCGCCGGGAACCTGCCGCCGAGCACCGTGGTGATATTGCCGCCCCAGTCGCCGCCGTGGGCCGCGAACTCGCCGTAGCCGAGCCTGCCCATCAGTTCCACCCACGCGGCCGCGATCTTCTCGGTTCCCCACCCGGTGGTGGCCGGTTTGTCGCTGTAACCGAAGCCTGGCAGCGACGGGGCGACGACATGGAACGCCGGCGCGTCCGCGTCCCTCGGATCTGCCAGTTCGTCCACCACATCGATGAACTCGGCGATGCTGCCCGGCCAGCCGTGCGTCATGAGCAGGGGGGTGGCATCCGCGTGCGCCGACCGGCGGTGCAGGAAGTGGATTCCCAGACCGTCAATGGTCGTGCGGAACTGGCCGACGCGGTTGAGGCGCTCTTCGAACGACCGCCAGTCGTACCCCGTGCGCCAGTAGTCAACGACATCGACGAGGTCGGCGAGCGGCACGCCCTGCTCCCATCGGTCCCGGCCGGGCGCGGCGCGCCGGACCGTCTCCGCCTCCGGCAGGCGCGCCGCGGCCAGTCGCGCGCGCAGATCGTCGAGTTCGGCGTCAGTCGCGTGGGCTTCGAACGCTCGCACGTCGCTGTGTGGACGGGACATGAGACCTCCTGGCCATCGCGGAACCGGCTAAGACGGTTCTAGCAGCCCTGCGAGCCGTGCCGCAACCGGCTAAGGTGGTTCCATGCGTGCCGCGTTTCCTGACTTCCGCCTCGGTAAGGTGCTGGCCACCAGCTTCACGGGGACCCTGTCGGAGCGTCATGGCGACGCCGTGGAGCGCATTCCCACGCCGCAACGGCTCGTCGACTGGCTGGCGGTGTACGACCTCGCCGTGGACTCCTGCACCGCCGCCCAACTCGACCTCGCCCGGGAATTGAGGGAGTCGATCCACGCCGCCGCGACGGCGGCCGCGGTCCAGGACGCGCTCCCCGCGTCCGCTGTCCAGGTCATCAATGACCGCAGCGCTCAGGGCCGGGCCGCGGCGGTCCTGACGCCCGAGGGTGAGCGGCGATGGCGGCTCAGCCCGGCCTCCCGCGTGGAAGACGCCCTCAGCGTGATCGCCGCCGACGCGATCAGCGTCATCGCGGGCGAACGGGACGGAAAACTGGCCCTGTGCGCGTCACCCACCTGCCGAGCCGCCTTCTTCGACACCAGCCAGAGCCGCACCCGCAAATGGTGCGACATGAACACGTGCGGAAATCGTCAGAAGAAGGCGCGATTCCATGCCAACCAGCGGAAGAGCCCTGGGTCGGCGGAGTGACCCAGGCGCGTCTCCTCACTCCCGTGCCGCCGCCGACGCGATCGACCTGATCGTGTCCGGGCCCACCCGGCAGCAGCCGCCGATCAGCCGGGCACCGGACGCCCGCCAGGCCCGTACCCGCTCGGGCGTGAAGGAGGAACGCCCCCGCCAGGACCGGGCCACGGCGTCCCAGGTCTCCCCGCTGTTGGGGTAGGCCACGACCGGTTTGCCGGTGACCCGGGCGGCGGTCTCGACCGCACCCGGCACGTCCTCGGGGGCGCAGCAGTTGACGCCGACCGCGATCACCTCGTCCGCGTCGGCGGCCAGGGCGAACGCCTCCTCCAGCGGCTGCCCGGCGCGGGTGCGGCCGCCCGCGACCGTGTACGACAGCCAGGCGGGTACGCCCAGCCCGCGCACCGCCCGCAGCAGCGCCACCGCCTCGTCGGCGTCGGGGACCGTCTCCAGTGCGAGGACGTCGGGCCGGGCGGCGGCCAGTACCTCCAGCCGGGGACGGTGGAAGCGCTCCAGAGCGTCCAGGGTGAGCCCGTACCGGCCGCGGTACTCCGAGCCGTCCGCGAGCATCGCGCCGTACGGGCCGACGGAGGCCGCCACCCACAGCGGGCGGTCCGTGCGCGCCCTGCGCGCGGCCTCGCGGGCCAAGTCAACGCTGAGTGAGAGGAGTTCGGCCGACTGCTCGTGGCCGAGGCCGCGCCGCGCGAAAGCCTCGAAGGTGGCCTGGTAGCTGGACGTGATCGCCACATCGGCGCCCGCCTCGAAGTACGCGAGGTGCGCCTCGGTGATCGCGCCGGGCGCCTCGGCGAGCAGCCGCGCCGACCACAGCTCGTCGCTCAGATCGTGCCCGGCGGCCTCCAGCTGGTTGGACATCCCGCCGTCGAGCACGAGCGGGCGGCCGGAGGCGAGGGCGGCGGCGAAATCGCTGGTCATGGCACGAGGCTATGCCCGGTCCGGCGGCGGGCCCGGGAGCTTGTCCCCCGTGCGAGCTACGGCCAGGTGTCCACCGTGAGGTGACGATCTCCCGCCGCCGGATCCGTAGCGTCCTGATCGGCCCGGGACGCCCCGGTCGCGGGCCTCCCACGAAGGAGTCCCCGTGAGGTTCGTCTGGCAGTTCCTGGCCGCCCTGGCCATGTACGCGATAGGCGGAAACGCCGTCAACGCCGTGAAGGAGAACGACTGGCTGACGCTCGTCGTCGGCCTCACGGCGGCCGCGCTGGCGGTCCTCGGGTACGCGTGGGTGGTCCGGCGGACCGAGCGACGGCAGGCCCTGGACGTGGCCCGGGAGGGCGCGGCGGTCAAGGCCGGCTGGGGGACGCTGATCGGTGCCGGGATGTTCGGCGCCGTCATCGTGAACCTCTTCTCCTCCGGGTACTACGAGGTCGACGGCCTGGGCTCGGTGGAGGGCGCCCTGGGCCTGGTCGGCTTCATGGCGGCCGCCGCCGCCATGGAGGAAGTGGTGTACCGCGGCGTCCTGTTCCGGATCACCGAGGAGCACGTCGGCACGTACGTCGCGCTGGTCCTGACCGGCGTCGTGTTCGGCCTCTCGCACCTGCTCAACGAGCACGCGACCGTCTGGGGCGCCCTCGCGATCTCCATCGAGGCCGGGTTCATGCTCGCCGCCGCCTACGCCGCCACCCGCAGCCTCTGGCTGACCATCGGCGTGCACTTCGGCTGGAACTTCGCCGCGGCCGGCATCTTCAGCACCGAGGTCTCCGGCAACGGCTCCAACCAGGGGCTGCTGGACGCCGCGACGGACGGCCCGAAGCTGATCACGGGCGGCGAGTTCGGCCCCGAGGGCAGCGTGTACGCGGTCGGCTTCGGAGCCCTGCTGACCCTCGTCTTCCTGTGGCTGGCCCACCGGCGCGGCCACATCGTGGCGCCCGGGGCTCGCCGCGCGGCGCGTGTCAACTCCACCGCTACACTGCCCCGATGACCGCTCGCCGAGGGATGCCGGAGATACCGGCGATACCCGAGCTGTGGCGACGGCTCGACGTCACGGTCCGGGACCTGCCGCTCGGAGTGCTCCTCCTGGTCGCGTCCCTGCTACCGGCGCTGCGGGGCAACGGCACCGAGATCGGCGGTCTGCCCACCCGCTCCGCCGACCTGCTCGCCGGTGTCGCGGCCGTCCTCCAGTGCCTCCCGCTCGCCGTGCGCCGACGGTGGCCGCACCTCTGCCTCGCCCTCGTCTCGATCGGCTTCGCCCTCGACCAGATCCGGGGCTACCACCTCTTCGCCGGAACCGCGCTGCCCATCGCACTGCTGAGCGCCGGTTCGTATCTGGAGCGGTACCGGCGCGCGACCCTGGCCGCCGCCTCCGTGGCCTTCGTCGCCCTCTCGGTCGAGCTGTACCGGCGCGGACCGGGCGAGCCGGTCGCCGAGTTCGTCACGTTCTACCTGGCGCTGGGCCTCGCCTGGGGCATCGGCACCTGGATGCGCTCCGCCCGGGCCGCGGAGGCCGAACGGCGGGGACGGGTCGCCGAGGACGCCCGCAACGCCGAGCGCACCCGCATCGCCCGCGAACTCCACGACGTCGTCACCCACCACGTCACGGCGATGGTCGTCCAGTCCGAGGCCGCCCGGTACCTGACCGCCGCGCCCGACCGGCTCGACCAGACGCTGGCCGCGGTCAGCGACACCGGCCGCCGGGCCATCACCGACCTGCGGCACCTGCTCGACCTGCTCAACCCGGACCACGGCACCGACCGGAACGCCGAGCCCAGGACACCGCCCGTCGGCCGGGTGCTCACGCTGGTGGAGCAGACCCGCAGGGCCGGTCAGCCGGTGGAGTTCACCGAGGAGGGCACACCGGCGGCCGCGACCGGCAGCGCCGACCTCGTGGCCTACCGCGTCGTCCAGGAGGCCCTGACGAACGCGCTCAAGTACGACCACGGCGGCCGGACCTCGGTCCTGGTCCACCACGGCGAAAGGGAGATCACCGTGCGGGTCGGCACGGACGGCACCGGCTCGGGCGCCGCGTCCCCCGGCGGCAGCGGGCGCGGCCTGGCCGGACTGCGGGAACGGGTCGACGTCCTCGGCGGCGACTTCAGCGCGGACCGCCCGGAGGGCGGAGGCTTCGTCGTCCAGGCCCGCATCCCGGCGGGGAGTCCGTCATGAGCGCCCCGATCCGCGTCCTGATCTGCGACGACCAGGTGATGATCCGCGCCGGCCTCGCGACGATCGTCGACGCCCAGCCCGACCTGGAGGTGGCGGGCGAGTGCGGCGACGGGCAGGCCGCCGTCGACCTGGCCGCCGAAGTACGGCCGGACGTGGTCGTCATGGACGTACGGATGCCGGTCATGGACGGCATCGAAGCCACCCGGCGGCTGGCGGGCGCGGGGGTGGAGCGTCCCGTCAAGGTCCTCGTGGTGACCACGTTCAACCTCGACGAGTACGTCTACGAGGCGCTGCGCGCGGGCGCGAGCGGATTCCTGCTCAAGGACGCGCCGCCGGACCGCCTGCTGCACGGCATCCGGACCGTGGCGATGGGCGCGGCGCTCCTCGACCCCGACGTGACGCGCCGCCTCGTCGGCCGGTACGCCGCCCGCATCCGGCCCGTCGGCGGCCCCGCCGAGAACCTCCCCCTCACGCCTCGCGAGACGGAGGTGCTGCGCCTCATCGCGGACGGCCTCTCCAACAGCGAGATCGCCGCGGCCCTGGTGATCAGCCCCGAGACGGTCAAGACCTTCGTCTCCCGCATCCTCACCAAACTGGACCTGCGCGACCGCGTCCAGGCGGTGGTGTTCGCCTACCGCCACGGGCTGGCCACCTGACGCGGCCGATCAGGTCCGCAGCCGGTGGCGCATCTCTGTCAGGCGCCGGTCGAAGCGGAGGTTGTACCAGGCCAGCCAGCCGATGAACGCCACCGCGAGGGCGAGGGCGAGGCTGCCGGCGGTCACGGAACCGGAGACGAACCCCAGGACGGACGCACCGAAGAAGATCACGGCCAGCATGGGGAACGCCCACCAGCGGTTGCGCCGCAGCCGCCGCTGACGGGAGTCCACCAGCGCGGCCATCTCCCGGCGCCGATCCGGGTCCTGGGGCGGCCGGCCGCCCTTCAGTATCCGCCGTTCCATGGCGGGCACGTCCTCGGCGTCGGCGCCGGTGTCCCGGGCGTCGTCGCGCCTGCGGCGGCGTACCAGGAACACGATCCACGCACTCATCAGCGCGGCCCCGATCAGCGCGGACGGCCACGAGTCGAGCCCGCGCGTGATCAGACGGACCACGACGCCCGCCGCCAGCGCGATCACGCCGATCACCGACAGCTTGTCCCACCAACGCCGCTCGTAAGACCCTTCGCCCCGCTCGGATCTGTTCATGGTCGCCTCTCGGTCGGTCGGATCGGGGGGTGACGTCACGTGAGCGTCCGGATACCCGCCCATCGCCGACGAACACTTCGGCGTCCGCCGAAGCAACCCGCCCATAGCGTCGGGGGCATGAGCGACACGCACACCGCAACCTCGGCCCCCGCCCCCGCCTCCGCTCGTGCCAGACCGGCCGACACCGTCACCGGCATGGTCGAGCACGTCCTCGCCCTGGCCGCCACCTGGACCCGCTGGGACGGGGAACCCGTCCACGTCGACGGGCGCGTCTACACCCCGCACAAGGCCGTACGGCGGGTCGCCGACCACCTGGTCGACCATCTCGCCGAGATGGAGGCGCGGTTGGCGGGCCGGCCGACCCAGCCCGACCACTGGCACGCCTCCGCCACGACCACGGACGCGGACCGCGCGCCCTTCACACCGGACGACCTCGACGAGGCCCGCAGCCGCCTCACCCGGCTTGCCCGGATCTGGGCCGACCGCCTGGACGCGCTCACGCCGCGGCAGCTCGACGACTCGCCCGGCGAGGGCTGGAGCTTCCGCGAACTCGCCCGGCACCTGGGGGAGTCCGTGTACTACGCCGACGCCGTGGGTGACCTGTCGTGACCGCCTTCGCCGCCCTGCACCGGCCGGGTGAGCCCCTGCTGCTGCCGTGCGCCTGGGACCACGCGTCCGCGCACGCGCTCGCCGCGCGGGGCTTCCGGGCCGTGGGCACCACCAGCCTCGGTGTCGCGGCGGCGAGCGGGCTGCCCGACGGCGCGGCGGCGACCCGCGACGAGACGCTGCGGCTGGCCCTCACCCTGGGCTCCGGGCCGTTCCTGCTGACCGTGGACGCCGAGAGCGGCTTCGCCGACGACCCCGATGACGTGGGGGAGTTCGCGCGGCAACTGGCGGCGGTCGGCGCGGTCGGCATCAACCTGGAGGACGCGCTGGGCCCCGCCGACCGGCACGCCGCGAAGATCGCCGCGGTCCGGTCGGCGGCCCCGGACCTGTTCGTCAACGCCCGTACGGACACGTACTGGTCGGGCGACGGCGACCCCGGGGAGACCGTGCGGCGCCTGGAGGCCTACCGCGAGGCCGGTGCCGACGGCGTCTTCGTCCCCGGCCTCACCGACCCCGCCCGGATCGCGGCCCTCGCCGCGCACTTCGACGTCCCGCTCAACGTCCTCCACTCACCCACCGGACCCACCCTCCCGCACCTCGCCGACCTCGGCGTGGCCCGAGTGAGCCTGGGTTCGCTGCTGTACCGCAGGGCGCTGGGCGCCGCCCTGGAGACGGTGGCCGACATCGCCGCGGGCCGGCCGCCGCGGGGCACGTCACCGGCGTACGAGGAGGTGGCCGCGCTGAGCGGCGGCTAGTCCGCGCGGGGCCAGTTCTCCAGCGCGACGTGCAGCGCGTCCACGGCCCGGTCCCAGGACGCCTGGACGGCACGCGGGGCGCCGAAGCCGCCGGTGGCCTCCAGGGCGCAGAACCCGTGGAAGGTGGCGCGCAGCAGGCGTACGGCGTCGGTGAGGTCGGGTTCGGTGAGGCCGTAGGCGCGGAGCATGCCGTGGGTGATCTCGGCGGTGCGGCGCAGGGCGGGGGAGTCGGCGACGAGGGACTGGTCCATGCGGATCTGCGTCGCGGCGTAACGGCCGGGGTGCCGCAGGGCGTAGGCGCGGTAGGCGCCCGCGAAGGCGGCCAGCGCCTCCTTCCCGGCCCGGCCCGCGACCGCCGCCGCGATCTCGTCGATCAGCTCGCCGCCGGCCAGCAACGCGACCCGCACGCGCAGGTCCTGGAGGTTCCTGACGTGCGTGTACAGGCTCGCGTCCTTCACCCCGAAGTGCCGGGCGAGCGCGGAGACGGTGACGCTCTCGAAGCCGCTCGCGTCGGCGAGGTCGGCGGCGGCCGCGACCACACGGCCGGTCGTGAGGCCCACTCGGGGCATGCGCCACCTTCCTGACTCTCCGGACTCTCCGGGACTCCTGGAGATCCCGGGCCTCATGCTAGGCCAGCGGTCACGTGCCCGCGGTCGCCCTGCTGAGCGCCGCCTTCCTCGCCTGCGTCGGCATGGCGGGCACCTGCTCGATGTCCCTGCGCCAGGAGGTGACCCCGGAGCACCTGCTCGGCCGCGTCACCTCCGCCTTCTGGACCCTCCAGTACTCGGTGGCCCCCATCGGCGCCGCGGTCCTCTGCGTCCTCATCGCGACGGTCGCCCTGCTCACGCCGATCCGGGGGGCGGGGCGGGCATAGAAACATCGGGGGCTGCGTAAAGAATCCGGCGGCGGCACGCCTCTCAGAGGGTGTACGGCCGCTGCTTCACCGTGAGGCGCTGACAGGCCGCAGACTGGAGGAGGTCCGGTGGAGTTGACGGGTGTCGGGGTCGTGGTGTTCCTGGTGCTGCTCTTCGCGGCGCCGCTGAGCGGCGTGCTGAAGAGCATCGCGTTCCGCAACCGCGCGGCGGGCAGGGCCGAGATGATCCGTGCCAGGAGCGAGCGGGCAGGCAAGGGGAAGCGGGGGCGGCATGGCTGACCAGGAGTGCGTGGCTGATCAGGAAGGGGGCAGGGCGCGGCGCGCAATGGAGCTGGGCACACTGGTCGGGGAGCGGTACGGGCAGATGGTCGGCCTCGCCCGCAAGCGGTTGCGTGCTCACGGGGTCCCGGCCTCGTCGGCGGAGCCGGAAGACATCGTGCAGAACGCACTCAAGTCCGTGCTGGCAGGTACCGGACCCATCGAGCACATGCGCGCGTACACGTACAGGGTCATCGAGCGCGAGGCGAAGCGGGCGGTCGAGCACTTCTACAGCGGTCGCGGATACGCGTCGCTCGACGCGGACGTGCGGTTGGAGGACGAGCCGACGGTCCATCCAGTCGCCGAGGCCGAGCTGCGGCACGTCGTCGCCGAGGCCGTGAGCACCCTGCCGCGTCAGCAGCGCAGAGTGATGCTGCTGACACAGGATCTGGGGCTGACCCAGGCGGAGGCGGCGCGGGTGCTGGGGGCCGCGCCGGGGACGGTGGGCGTCCACGCGCACCGGGCGATGGTCGCACTGCGCGTGAGTCTCGTCGGCTTGGGCGTGACCCTGGTCGCGGGGACCGTCGGAAGCATGAGGTTCGGCGTGCGGGAGATCATTCCGGCTGCGGGCGTGGATACACCGATCGAACTCGCGGTCGCACGAAGCCTCTTCATCACGATGGGCGTCGTCCTCGCCGTGTTGGGGTTGGCGATCTATCTGCCGGGCCGGCGATCCCGTACGCCCCTGCGTCGCATGGGCGTCCGACTGCGGAAGCTGTTGGCACGACTCGTCGACGGCGCACCGGAGCGGGAGAACGACGAAGGTGCATCCAGCTTCATCCCCATCGGCACCCCGCTGGGCGGGAGCAGTGCTTTCAACATGCCCGGCGGTCCTCTTGTCGGCTAGTCCTGTCACCTCACGGTTGAACCCAGCACCCCGCGCACGAACGCGTTGCCGAACTTCCCCGCCGGGTCCAGCGTCTCCGCCAGCGTCCGGAAGTCGGCCAGCCGCGGGTAGAGCGCGCGCAGTTCGTCCGCCGGGGTCGTGAAGACCTTCCCCCAGTGCGGCCGGGCGGCGAACGGGGCCAGTGCCCGCTCCAGGCTGCGCACCACCGGCAGTACCGCCGCCGTGTCCTCGACCCAGGTGAAGTGGGCCGCCACCGTGTCCCTCCCGTAGGACGGGCTCAGCCACTGCGCGTCGGCGGCCACCGTGCGTATCTCGCAGGTCTGGAGGACCGGCGCGAGGACGTCCCGGATCGCGTCCATCGCGTGCAGGGCGTCCAGCGCGTGCTCGCGCGGCATCAGGTACTCCGACTGGAGCTCGGCCCCGCTGCTGGGCACGAAGTCGGCGCGGAAGTGGGGCAGGCGTTCGTGCCAGGGCCCCGGCACCCCGAACTGCTCCGTGCAGTTCACCGCGGGCATGCCCGGTACCGGGTGCGTCTTCTCGGTGGCCGGTGCCGCGTACGGGAACTCCGGCAGCGGCTGGTCGGTGCGCCGCTTCAGCCACACCTGGCGGAAGCCGGGCGCCCGCCAGTCGGTGAAGAGGCTCACGCTGTACGCCGACGCCATCAGTCTCTCGAACGTCGCCGTGTCGAGGCCGGCCAGTGGCAGCTCGGTGAAGACGTGCTGCTCGACCTCGTAGGCCGGCTCCAGGTCGAGGGTGAGGGCCGTCACCACTCCGAGCGCGCCGAGTGACGTCACCGCGCTGCCGAACCGGTCGTCGCCGCGTGAGAGGACCAGCGTCGAGCCGTCCGCCGTGATCAGCTCCACCTCGCGCACCTCCGACGCCAGCGAGCCGTTGCCCACCCCGGAGCCGTGCGTGCCGGTCGCCACCGAACCGGCCACCGAGATGTGCGGCAGCGACGCCATGTTCGCCAGCGCCAGGCCCCGCGCGTGCAGCCGCCGGGCCAGCTCCGCGTACCGGACCCCGCCGCCCACCCGCACCGTGCGGGCCTCCGTGTCGACGTCCATCTCGGACGGCAGGTCGGCCAGCGACAGCAGGACGCCCCCCTCGCCGGGCTCGGCGATCTCGTTGAAGGAGTGCCCGCTGCCCAGCACCCGCAGCCGCGCACTCTCCGCCACCAGGGCCCGCAGCGCGGCCGCCGAGCGCGGCCGCAGCAGCTCCCTGGCCGTGTAGGTGATGTTGCCGGCCCAGTTGGTCACCGTGACGTCGCTCATACCGCGGAAACCTACCCGGCGCGCCTGGAAGGGGCCCCGGGCGGGAAGCCGCACGCCCGGGGGCATACCGTGAGAAGTCGAACGCCTGAGCCGGGAGGAGACACGGATGGGCAGCCGTACCGCGCTGGTCGAGGATCTTATGGAGCGCTTTCCGCACGTACCGCGGGAAGCCGTCTTCAAGGAGGACCTGCTCCGCGGCGGGGTGGCCTTCGACCCCTCCGCGCTGAGCGACAACGAGTCCGGCGAGGTCAAGCCGAAGTCGTACTTCATCTTCTCCTTCGACCACGGCACCCTGCCGGAGCTGGGCGAGGCCGCGCTGCGCCGCCCGCCCGAGGAGATCATCCTCACCGGCGGCCCCTACGACCTGCGCCGCACCGTCGTCTCGGTGCGCGTGAACCCGTCCTCGCCGTACCGGGTCGCCTCCGACGAGCACGGCCAGCTCGGCCTCTACCTCGACGGCAAGCGCATCTCGGACGTCGGCGTGCCGCCGATGCCGGAGTACTACCGCCACAAGCTCGCCAACGGGAAGTCGGTCATGGAGGTGGCCCCGACCATCCAGTGGGGCTACCTGATCTACCTGACCGCGTTCCGGGTCTGCCAGTACTTCGGAGCCAAGGAGGAGTGCCAGTACTGCGACATCAACCACAACTGGCGCCAGCACAAGGCGGCGGGCCGCCCCTACACGGGCGTGAAGGACGTCGACGAGGTCCTCGAAGCGCTCGACATCATCAACACGTACGACACGGCCAAGACGTCCACCGCCTACACGCTCACCGGCGGCGCGATCACGTCGAAGGTCCAGGGCCTGGACGAGGCGGACTTCTACGGGCGCTACGCCAAGGCCATCGAGGAGCACTTCCCCGGCCGCTGGATCGGCAAGGTCGTCGCCCAGGCGCTGCCCAAGGACGACGTCCAGCGCTTCAAGGACTACGGCGTCCAGATCTACCACCCCAACTACGAGGTGTGGGACGAGTACCTGTTCAAGATGTACTGCCCGGGCAAGGAGCGCTACGTCGGCCGCGACGAGTGGCACAAGCGCATCCTCGACTCGGCCGACGTCTTCGGCGCGCGCAACGTGATCCCGAACTTCGTGGCGGGCGTGGAGATGGCCGAGCCCTTCGGCTTCAAGACGGTCGACGAGGCCATCGCGTCCACCACCGAGGGCCTGCGCTTCTTCATGTCGCAGGGCATCACGCCCCGCTTCACCACCTGGTGCCCCGAGCCCACCACCCCGCTGGGCAAGACCAACCCCGACGGCGCCCCGCTGGAGTACCACATCCGGCTGCTCCAGGCCTACCGGCAGACGATGGAGGAGTTCGGTCTCTCCTCGCCTCCCGGCTACGGCCCGCCCGGCGCCGGCAACGCGGTCTTCTCCGTCAGCTCCTTCATGGACAGCCTGCCGGAGGACGCGCCCGTCGAGGTGTGAAGCGAGGTCTGAAGCGAGCAATAGCGCGCAACTTCTGCGCGTTATTGCCTGTGTGTGCGGTGCGTACCAGAGTGGAGTGACCGACGCACCGCACGCACAGGAGAACGCCCATGCCCGATCCCAGCCCCGGCGCCACGCGGGCCCACGACGCCCTGGAGGCCTCCCGGCAGCTCGTCGCGCGGCGCAAGGGGGTCCCGATGGTGGTCTCCCTGCGCGGCGCCCGGCAGGCGGCCACGCCGGTGACGAGCAGCGCGGACGTCCGCCTGGCCGACCTCTTCGAGACCTTCCACCGGGAGCTGCACCCCGGCGGCGCCGACGACGAGACCGCGCTCATCGAGACCCTCCAGGCCGTCGCGTACGACCGCCTCCTCGGCGGCGAGCGCGGCCCGCACACCTCCTCGGCGGGCACGTCGGCCGCGCTCCCCGGCCCCGCCGCGATCGGCTACGACGCCACCCTCTCCGACCTGCGCGCGGGCCGCTTCCTGCGGGTGATGAACTACCACAACACCCCGCCGGGCATGCGGGACGAACTGGTCGCCGAACTGACCGCGCTGGCCCGGGACTACGCCCTCGTCACCCCCGACGACCTGGACCGCTTCATGCGCACGGGCGAGTGGCACCAGGACCGGCCCGCCCTCCTCGTCGCGGTCTACGAGGGGTACCGCGACAACTACGACGTGGCCGCCGCCGCGTGCGAGGAGGCCGGCGTCACCGGCTGGTTCTTCGTCTGCACCGCCTTCATGGACACCCCCGCCGACCGGCAGTACGACTTCGCCCTGGACCACCGCATCAAGCTGGTCGACGAGAACCCGCGCGGCGAACGCATCGCCATGACCTGGGACGAGGTGGCGGACCTGCACCGCAGGGGCCACGTGGTCACCCCGCACACCGCCTCCCACGAACTGGCCGAGCGCGTGGTGACCGTGGAGGACGTGCACCGCGAGGTGGTCGAGCCCAAGCGGCTGGTCGACGCGGCCACCGGCGGCGACGCCGCCTGCACCGCCTGGCTGGCCGGCACCCACTGGACCGGGCGGGGCACCGCCGACCGCGCCCTCGTGGACGCCGGGTACCGGTATCTCTTCAGCAACACGATGGTGCAGCGCCTCCAAGACCCACGGGACTGACCCCCGTACGGCGAAGGGCCGGGCGCACCCCAGGTGCCCCGGCCCTTTCGCCGTACCGCCCGACGGGTCAGCCGAGGTACTGCACCATCGTGTTGCTGAACTGGTAGCGGTAGCCGGCCTCCCGGACGGCCGCGTCCACCCTGGGGTTCGTGCCGAACGGCGTGCCCCACAGGAAGGCGGTGCAGGCCGCGTCCTGGCCGGTGACCTCGTCCATCCGCCGCTTGGGCTCCAGGACCTCGTACCGGATCGCCTCGTCGGTCTCCAGGGAGGCGGCACTGGCGTGGCTCGCGGTGTGCGGGGTGACGACGTGGCGCGTGCTCAGGTCCGCCACCTGGTCCCAGGTCATGGCGAGCCGGTCGCCCTTGCGGTCCTCGGGGACGAGGTCGATGTTGTGGGCGTTCGCGTAGTCGAACTGCTCGGCCACCGGTACGTCGAGGAAGGCGGTGCAGATGAAGAACCAGCCGGTCAGGCCCGCCTCCTCGGCGAGCGGCGCGGCCACCTCGGCGTTGTTGCGATACCCCTCGTAGAAGACCGGGATGATGCCGGGGCGGGACTTGTGCCACTCGCCCGTGGTGCGGAACGCGTCCAGGTCCTCCAGCGTCACCGGGTCGAACCGCTCGGCGAGGGAGTGGAGTTCGGCCCTGACCTTCTCCGTGTCGGCCTCCGGCGTGTTGTGGTAGTTCACCACCCGCAGGAACCGGCCCTCCTGGAAGGCGCGCTCGTGCGCGGTGAAGCTCGCGCCCGGGATGTCGGCGTGCTGGGTCATCGCTGCTCCTCGGTGTTCTGTGCGGCGGCCGGTGCCTGCGGGGTGAAGTGGGAGACGGCCATGACCTGGAGGACGTCGATCAGCGCGGGTTCCGCGTCGTCCGCGCACTCCGGCGAGAGCGCGGAGCGGTAGTGGCCGAGCAGGGAGGCGAGCCCGGCGCCCTCGGCGCGCACCGCCTCCTCGGCCGCCGGCCGCGCCTCGACGCTCTGCAGGGCCAGGAACATGGGGATGCCCTCGCGTTCGAGGGCGCGTTCGCCGGCGTCGGTGAGCACCTGGCGCGGGTCGGCGACCGGCTCGGGACCGGTGGGGGCGGAGGGCATGGGTGAGCCTTTCTCGACGGGCCCGGCGGGGGCCGGGGACGCGGGGGCCAGGAGACGTAGTTGCGCGGCGGCCGCTTCGGACGCGGCCTCGCGGCCGGCGGCCAGGTAGCGGCGGGGGTCGACGCGGTCGGTGGCGGCGAGCGCCTCCCGGACGGCGGCGGTGAACGCGGTGTTGAGATGCGTACCGAAGTTGATCTTCCGCATGCCGTTGCGCACGGCCTCGCGGAGTTCGGCCTCGGGCACGCCCGACGACCCGTGCAGCACCAAGGGGACGTCCACCGCGTCCCGCAGCCGGGCGATCAGGTCCTGGTCGAGGCGGGCGGTGCGGGTGGTCATGGCGTGCGAACTGCCGACCGCGACGGCCAGCGCGTCCACGCCGGTGGCGGCCACGAAGGCGGCGGCCTCGGCCGGATCGGTACGGGCGGTGGCGGCGTGCACGCCGTCCTTGCCGCCGATCTCGCCCAGCTCCGCCTCCACCCACACGCCCTGGGCGTGCAGTCGCTCGGTCACCTCGGCGGTGACCCGTACGTTCTCGTCGTGCGGGAGCTTGGAGGCGTCGAACATCACCGACGTGCATCCGAGGTCCGGGGCGGCGAAGGCCAGTTCGGGGTCCTCGATGTGGTCGAGGTGCAGGGACAGGGGGACCCGGCAGCGCCGGGCCACCGCGGCGCAGGCGGCGACGATCACGGCCGGGTCGTCACCGTGGTAGCGGACCGCGTTGTGGCTGACGGCGAGGATGGCGGGCAGGCCGGTGCGCTCGCAGGCGGCGGCGATCGCCTGGGCGTGCTCCAGCGTGATCACGTTGAAGGCCAGGGCCGCCGTGTCGGAACGGATCGCCAGGTCGACGACGTGGGAGGTGGCTGTCAGAGGCATGGCTTATGGCTTCTCTTCGGTCTCTTGCATGGGGGCGGGCTGCGGTCGGCGGACAGCGGTCAGGCGTGCAGGACGCGTCCGCCGCCGGCCGCGAGGGCTGCGGGCACGGGGTGACCGGGCGGGGCGTCGGTGACCAGCGTGCCGACCCGCGCCAGCGGGGCCAGCCGGACCGGCCCCCGGCGGCCGAGCTTCGACTCGTCGGCGAGGACCACGATGTCGTGCCCGGCACCCAGCAGCGCCCGGTCCGTCTGCGCCTCGTCCACATGGGCACCGGTCAGACCCGCCTCGGCGTGCAGGCCGTACGCGCTGCTGAACACCTGGTCGATCTGCAGCTCGCTCAGCGCCAGCTCCGCCAGGTGACCGAGGAGGGACTGCTCGCGGTGGCGCAGGACGCCGCCGAGGACGATCACGTCGGTCGAGGAGCTGGCGGAGAGGATCTGGGCGATCGGCAGGGCGTTGGTGACGACGGTCAGCCCCCGGCGCTCGGTGAGCCGTTCTGCCAGCGCCTCGGTGGTGGTCCCGCCGCTGATCAGGATGGTGCTGCGGTCCTGGATCAGCGACAGCGCGGTGTCCGCGATACGCCGCTTCTGCTCGGGCTGTTCGGCCGCGCGGACCGGCTGGTCGGGCTCCACGGAGTCCGCGAGGACGGTGGCCCCGCCGTGCACCCGGCGCAGCAGTCCCTGCAGTTCCAGGTCCCGCAGGTCCCGCCGGACGGTGGAGGGGCTGATGCGCAGCAGCCGGGACAGCTCCACGACGTTCACCGCGCCCCGGCTGCGCAGCCGGTCCAGGACGGCGTGATGGCGCTGGGGGGCGAGGAGGAAGTCAGTAGCCACGGCCGCGGTCCACCAGGTTGAGCAGGTCCGAACCGGCCAGGTGCCGCTCGATGTTCTCGCCGACCAGCCGCAGCACCTGCTCCTCGTAGTCCGGCGCGAAGCCCGCCACGTGCGGGGTCAGCAGGACGCCCGGCTCGGTCCACCAGGGGCTGTCGGCGCCCAGCGGCTCCTCGTCGAAGACGTCGAGCGCGGCACCGGCCACGTGCCCCGAACGCAGCGCCCGCAGCAGTGCCTCCTCGTCGACGATGCCGCCGCGCGCCACGTTGACGACCATCGCGCCCTCCTTGAGCGCGGCCAGGGCGTCGGCGTCGACCATGTTGGCGGTCTCGTCCGTCAGCGGGCAGGTGACCACCAGGTAGTCGCAGCGGGCGAGGAAGTCGTGCAGCCGGTCGGGGGTGTAGATCTCGGCGTCCGCCTCGTCCCGGGCGGCGGCGCCGAAGAAGGCACCGGAACGGGCCGCCTTGCCGCGCTTGAGGCCGAGGACCTCCATGTGGTGCGCGCGGGCGAGCCGGCCGATCTCCTGCCCGATCCGCCCGTACCCGATGACGCCGAGGGTGGCGCCCCGCAGGGAGCGCGGCATCAGGGTGTTCCACCGCTCGCTCAGGGACGGCCAGACGCCGGACCGCTGGACGGCCACCGCGCGCGGCAGGCGGTGCGCGAGACCGAGGACCATCATCATCACGTACTCGGCCATCGGCACCGGCGAGATGCCGCCGATGGAGGTGATGGGCACCGGCAGCTCCCAGGCGGGCGTGCCCTTGAGGTGGTCCGCGCCCGAGGTGTCCAGCTGGATCCACTCCAGGGCCGGTGCCTGGCCGGGGCCGGGGAAGACCCCGCCGGTGTGCAGGACCCGGGTGCGCCGCCACACCTCGTCGGGGACGTCGGCGGCCTTCTCCGCCGTGATCTGGGTGATCTCCAGCCCCGGCACGCGCTCCCGCAGGCGGTCGAGCCAGGCGTCGGAGAAGGACAGGGTGCTGAGGTAGTGGACGGGGGCGTGGGCAGGGGTGCCGGCAGAGGTCATTACTTGATTCCCGATCGTGCGAAACCCTGGACGAAGTACTTCTGGAAGCACAGGAAGATGACGACCATGGGCAGGACGGACAGCAGCGCGAGCGCCATGATCGCGCCGTAGTTGGCGGTGTACTCGCCGTTCACGAACTGCATACCGACGGAGAGCGTGTAGAGCCGCGAGTCCTTGAGGACGGTCAGCGGCCAGGCGAAGTCGTTCCACTGGTACAGGAACGTCAGCAGCGACAGCACGGCGACCAGCGGCTTGCACAGGGGCAGCACCACGGTCACGAAGGTGCGTATCTGGCCGGCGCCGTCCATGCGGGCGGCCTCGAGGATCTCGTCGGGGATGCCCAGCATGAACTGGCGGGCGAGGAAGATGCCGAAGGCGGTGGAGGAGGCGGGCAGGATCACGGCCCAGAAGCTGCCGAACAGGCCCATGCCGCTGACGAGTTTGAACTGCGGCACCATCAGGACCTGCACGGGCACCGTCATGGTGCTCAGCAGCAGCAGGAAGACCAGGCTGCGGCCCCGGAAGCGCATCTTGGCGAAGACGTAGCCGGCCAGCAGGTTGACCGTGACGGTGACCGCGACCACGCAGCACGTGATCACCGTGGAGTTCATCGCCCAGGTCCACACCGGGAAGGCGAAGACGGTCCGGAAGTTCTCCAGGGTGAGGTCGCTCGGCCACCAGTGGAGGCTGGTGGTGTGCAGGTCGGACAGCGGCGAGAAGGCGGTCAGCAGCATCCAGTACAGCGGGAGCGCCATGGCCAGCCCCGCGAGCGCCGCCGCCGCGACCCGCAGGTACTTCAGGCGCTTCGCGCGCCGCTGCCGGGCGCCCGGGCGGGTGTCCGGACCGGGGAGTTGCGTCGAGATCGTGGACATCGGGGGTCCTTCGGGACGGGACGGAGGAACGGGGAGCCGGGGGAGGGTCAGCCGACCGTGTCCCGGTTGCGGCTGAAGCGCCACTGGAGGGCGGTGAAGGCCATGACCAGCAGGTAGAGCACGATGCCGATCGCCGCCGCGTAGCCCTGCTGACGCCCTTCGAAGCCGTTGCGGTACGCGTACGTGATCATGACGTCGGTGGCGTGGCCCGGTCCGCCGAGCGTCATCACGAAGACGGTGTCGAAGACCTGGAACGAGTAGATGACGTTCATGATCAGCAGGAAGAACGTGGACGGCCCGAGCATGGGCACGGTGATGTTGCGTACCTGCTGCCACCAGCCCGCGCCCTCCACCCGCGCCGCCTCGTACAGTTCGGGCGAGATGCCCTGGAGTCCGGCCAGGTAGATGACCATGTTGAAGCCGACCCGCATCCACAGCGTGATCAGGACGACCGACCCCATGGCCGCGGTGCCGTCGGTCTGCCACGGCAGCGCGTCGATCCCGACCGTGCCGATCAGCTTGTTCAGCAGGCCGATGTTCTCGTCGAACATCAGGGTGCCGATCAGTGCCGTGGCGACACCGGAGATGACCATCGGCAGATAGACGAGGGTGCGCCACAGCGGCCGGGCCGGCATCACCGAGTTGAAGAGCAGCGCCAGACCGAGGCCCATCGCCATCTCGACGGGCACCGTCGCCACGCAGAACACGGCGGTGTTCGCCACGGTCCGCCAGAAGACGGGGTCCTCCACGAGCTGCCGGTAGTTGGCAAGACCGGCCCAGCTCGGCGAGGTCAGCCCGGTGCTGTACTGGAAGCTCAGCACCAGGGCCATGACCAGCGGCACCAGGAGGAAGACGGTGACCAGGGTCAGGTTGGGGGCGAGCATCGTCCAGGCGGCGAGGGTCTCGCGCATCCGGGCGGCGGACCTGGTCCGGCGCCGGCCCGGGGGCGGGGCGGGTTTCGCGGCCGGTGACGTGCGGGCGGGTGAGGTGACGGTGGCCATGGCAGCTCCGTGGCGGGAGGAAGAAGAGGAGGAGTTCACTGGGCGGCGATGGCCGCGCGGGTGGCGTCGGCGATCTTCTGGAGGGTCGCCTCGGCCGACTGGCCGCTGACGAAGGCGGCCTCCAGCTCGTCCTGGAGCGCGGCGTTGATCCGTCCGAAGAAGGGCACGGCGACCTCGCCGGTCATGGCCGGGGTGAGGGTCGTGGCCTGGTCGGCGAAGACGGGCATCAGATCGGGCCGTTCCGCGTAGTCCAGGCGGCTCTGGAGCAGGGCCGGCCGGGTGGGCAGGACCACGGTCTCCTCGCAGTAGCGCCGCATCATCTCCTCGCTCACCAGGAACTTGAGGAAGTCGGCGGCCAGTTCGGGGTTCTCGGTGGTGTGGGTGGCCACCACGGCGTTGCCGCCGAGGTCGGTGGCGGCGATCCGGTCGCGCGGCTGGTACGTGACGCCGTACAGGTCCGGGTCCAGGCCGCCCGCGACGATCTGCGGCAGCAGGAAGTCACCGGCGAAGGCCATCGCCGTGGTACCGGCGTTGAAGAGGGAGTCCGGGTAGGACGCCGTCTTGACCGAGCTGTTGGGCGGGACCCAGCCCTGGCGGAAGAAGTCCTGGGTGAAGCGCATGGCCCGCAGCCCGGCGGCCGATTCGAGGGCCGGAGCGCTCAGATCGCGGGTGAGCAGATGACCGCCGGCCTCCCACAGCCAGGTGAGCCAGCGGAACGCGCCCGCCTGCTGCCACCCGTAGGTGAAGGGATAGACGTGATCGAGCTTCTTGCTCAGTCTTGCGCATATCTCGCCGAACTCGTCCCAGGTCCAGGCGTCTTCGAGTCGCCGGGGCACCTCGGTGATGCCCGCGCGCTCGAACATGTCCTTGCGGTAGAGGACGGCGGTGGTGTCGGTGTGGTGCGGGACCGCGTACGGGCGGCCGTCGTGGCAGACCGCCTCCCACAGCGCGGGCAGGAACGACTTGCGCTCCGCCTCGCTGAAGTACGGGGACAGGTCCAGGAGTTGGTCGCTCGCGCTGTACATGCCGAGGTTGGCGTAGTCGCAGCGGAACAGGTCGGGGGCGCGGCCGCCCGCGAGCAGGGCGTCCATGTTGGTGTACATCTGCTGGTACGGCTCGACCTTGATGTGCACCCGGATGCCCCGGTTGCGCTGCTCGTAGGTCCGGGCCAGTGACCGGAAGGACGCGGTCTCCGCCTCGGTTCCCCAGAGCGCGAAGGTCAGCGTGTCCGGTCCCGTGCTGCCGGTGTTGGAGGGCGTGAAGCCCGAGCGACGCGCGAATCCGACCGCTCCGGCTCCGGCCACGGCTGCGCCGAGCAGCGCGCGCCTGGTGACAGACATGCCGCAATCCTCCAGGTGTCAAGGGCGGGTTCCGGCCTGATCTGCAGCCGGCGATGACTGCTTTCTATCCCTCTCGCCAAGAGCAGTCAATAACAAGCAAGTCATGCTTTCTTTTGCTCATTTTCCCTTGACGCTGTGCGGGGGACCGCTTAGCGTCGGCGCATCCCCCGAGTGATGAGCGATGAGACGAGGTAGGGCATGCCGGTCATCCAGGTCACCGCCCCCAGCGCGGGCCCCGATCGGGACGCGGCACGGCTGACCGCCCTGTGCCGGGCTGTCGCCGCGGAGCTGGGTCTGCCGGACTCCGCGGTGGTGGCCGTACTGGCCCCGGCGGCCGTCACGGTCACCGGGGAGGCGTCCGTCGCCGCCTGGCCGCTCGCCGTCGTGCACGGCTCGGAACGCCCGGCGGCGGCCACGGACGCCGCGCTGCGGGCGCTGGGCCGGACCATGGCGGGGGAGTGGGGCGTGCCGCTCGACGGGGTCTGGACGGAGTGGAGCGCCGGACGGCTCGTGCCGGTCGCCGGGGCCGCACGCGGCTGAGGCGGCTGACGCGGCTGACGCGGCGGTGGGCCGGGGTCGCCCGGGGCCGGTCGGCCCTGCGGGTCAGACCCGGACCACGTCCACGCCGGCGGCGGCCAGCGCGGCCACCTCCGCCTCGGGCGCCGAGCCGTCGGTGATCACCCGGTGCAGGCGGGCGGACGACGCCACCCGCACCGGCCCGGAGCGCCCGAACTTGGAACCGTCCACCAGGACGGTCACCCGCTGCACCTTCGACAGCAGCCAGCGGTCCGTCTCGGCCTCGTCCACGTGCGCGCCGCTGATCCCGGCCGCGTTGATGCCGTACGCGCCGACGTACGCCTCGTCGATGTGCAGTTCCTCCAGCGCCTGCCGGGTCAGGTGCCCCAGCAGGGACATCTCGCGGTGCCTCAGGTAGCCGCCGAGCACGACCGTCGTGACCGTCTCGTGGTGCGCGAGTTCGCCCGCGAGGTGGAGCGAGTTGGTCACCACCGTCAACTCCGGTATCCCGCCGAGCAGCGGGGCGAGCGCCGCCGTCGTGGTGCCGCCGGTGATCAGCACGGTGGCGCCGGGCTGGAGGTAGCGGACGGCCGCCTCGGCCAGTTGCCGCTTCTCCCACGAGGCCACGTCGGTACGGGCGGGACGGTCGGGCTCCACGCTCGACTGCTGGGCGACGGCGCCGCCGTGGGTGCGGTTGAGCAGTCCCTGGTCCTGGAGGTGGGAGAGGTCGCGCCGGATGGTGGACGGGCTGACACCCAGCCGCTCGGCGAGCAGGCCCACCTGCGCCACGCCGGCCTCGCCCACCATCTCCAGCAGCCTGTTGCGGCGTTCGGCGCCCAGCATGTGGTTCCCTCGTCCCTCGTTCCCAGGCCGTGGCGTGTACGGCGTTGTCGTGCAGGAAACCTTACGCGGACGGACGCGTCGACCAGGGGCGTACCCGTCCGAGGACCCCGTCACGGGGCTGCGCGGCGTCCAGGACGCCGAGCGCGGCCTCGGAGATCTCCTCGGCCGTGTGCCACCGCGAGCCCTCCGGCCGGGTCCGCCAGCCCAGCACGAGCAGCCGGCAGCCGGGGGTCGGTCGCGCGTCGGCGGGAAGGAGTGCCGGGCTCCACGGGCCGGCGTCGGCGTCCTCGCCCTCCGGTGCCGCGTGCGCGCTGGTCAGCAGCAGGACCACGGGGTGTCCCGGCGGCACGGCCTCGGTCAGGGTGCGCACGGTGGCCGGGGTGGCGAGGGGGCAGTAGAGCAGGGCGCCGGTGAACGGACTGTCCCGCGCGGCCCGCGACAGCGCCTCGCGCAGTCCGGGCGCCTCGTAGTCGCGGGCCAGCGGCCGTGCCGCGCCGCCGGTGCCGCGCTCCAGGTCCCGCAGGGCGGTGGCGTTCCTGGCCAGCGCGGTGACGGTGGCGCCCCGCGCAGTCGCCGTGCGGGCCGCGGGGAGCAGCGCGCCCGTCGCTCCCGCGACCAGCAGGTGCGGGGTGGCCCGGGGCGCTTCGGTGTTGCCGTTGCCGTTGCCGTTGCCGTTGCCGTTGCCGTTGGCGTCCATGAGTGCTCAGTCTTGGCCGTACACCCTCCTGATGCAAGCCACTCTGCGCATTTTTGCTTGTCTATGCTCATTGACGCGCGTTCCGGGGGTGTGCGACGGTGCCGACGTGGTGCGGGCGGTCAGCCGGCCAGGCGCACGCGCCACCAGATCCTTACGGCCGGCCGCGACGAGGACGCCCCATGGCAGCTGCCCCTTCCCCCTCCCTCACCAGCGCACCCCCGCCCCCGTCGCACGGCGGCATCGGCCTCGCCCAGGGCCGCTACGGCGAACGCGGCAACCTGGAGCTCGTGCTCTGCGACGAGGACGACGGCCTGTGGGTGCTGTGGCACAACACCGACCCCGAAGGCACCGGGACGCCCGAGGGTGCGCCGCCCCCCGGCGAGTGGAGCGGCGGCCTGCACTTCGCCGCCGGCCGCCGCTACGACGACATACGCGTCCTGCAGAGCCGCAACGGGCCCGATCACCTGGAGGTCCTGGCCCGCTCCGGCGACTCCGCGCACCGCCTGCGCTGGAGCCCGGAGGCCGCGTTCACGGCCGAGGAGCCGCCCCCGGCCCGCCCCTTCCCGGCGCTCGCGCTCGCCGAGACCGCCGACGGCGCGCTGTGGACCGTACTGTCCCCGGACCCCGGCACCGCGCCGGGCCGCCTGTACCGGGCCGACCCGGCGGGCTACCCGGACCTGGTCTGGGCCCCGGTCGCGCCACCCGCGCTCACCGGTCCGGACGGGCGGCCCCCGCACGCGGTGGTGCTGGTGGCCGCCCCGGACGCCACCCGCCCCGCCGTCCTGACCGTCTCCCGCACGAGCAGCCACTGGACGGGCGCCGACGGCGTCGCGTCCACCCTGCCGGGCGCCGAGCACGCCGCCGCGGTGCACGGCGCCGACGGCCCGCTGGTGTTCCTGTCGGACGGCGGCGCGGACCTCATCGCCGTCCGCCCCGCCACGGACCGCCGGTGGAGCCTCACGCTCCCCGGCACCGGCCCCGTCACCGCACTGGCGGCCACGCCGGTCCGGCACGATCCCCGGCGCACCGACCTGGTCGTCCGCCGCGGCGACACCCTCTGGCACCTGACCGACCACGGCCCGGGAACGGAACCGGCCGCCCGCTCCCTGGCCAGCAGGGTCCGCCGCGAGGACGGCGGTACGGGGCCGGTGCACCGGCGCTGAGGCCGGTGTGGTCTCCACCCTTGGTGGGAAGCCGGGTTTCGACCGTGGGTGGATGACGGGGAGATCACCACGCCGGAGGCTTCCGGTATGACTCGTTCACGCACATCCGTCGGGGACCCGGCGGCCATCAGGGTCGAAGGGCTGACCAAGCGTTATGGCCGTAGAACGGCTGTCGACGACCTGTCGTTCACGGTCGGATCCGGAAGGGTGACGGGGTTCTTCGGCCCGAACGGGGCAGGGAAGACCACGGCGCTCATGGCGGTCGTGGGACTGGCGCGGCCGACAGCGGGCCGGGCGTTCCTGCGGGGCACGCCGGTCACGAGGATCAGGCCCGACTCCCGCCTGCTCGGCGTGTACATCGAGCCGTGCGGGGCCCATCCCGGCCGGTCCGGTCGGGCGCACCTGCGGTCGCTGGCCGCACTGGCCGGACTTCCCCGCCGCCGGGTCGGTGAGGTCCTGGAGCTCGTCGGCCTGGAGGAGGCGGCCCGGGGCAGGGTCGGGAAGTACTCGATGGGCATGCGGCAGCGCCTCGGGCTCGCCGCGGCGCTGCTGGGCGATCCGGAGATCCTGGTGCTCGACGAGCCGGTGAACGGCCTGGACCCGCAGGACATCCGCTGGTTGCGCACGCTGCTGCGGGACCGGGCCGCGAAGGGCGGCACGGTCCTGCTCTCCAGCCACATGCTCAGCGAGGCGGCCCAGACCGTCGACGACGTGATCATGATCGACCGCGGCCGGCTGGTCCACGCAGGCGCGATCGAGGACCTCGAACGGTCCGGGGCGAGAGCGGTCGTCGTACGCACCGCCGAGGCCGAGCGCCTGTCGGCGCTGGTGGTCGCGGCCGGTGGCCGCACAAGGCGCGATGAGCCGGGCGGGCTGCTGATCGAAGGGCTCGACGCCACGGAGGTGGCACGGCTGGCCCACCGGGAAGGGGTTCTGCTGGAGGAGATCGTGCGGCGGACCGCGTCGCTGGAGGACGCGTTCTTCGGCCTCACGGGAGGGGCGGACCGTTGAGCCATCTGCTGCGAGGCGAACTGATCAAGACCATGACCACCCGGACCGTGCTGGGTTTCGCGGTGGGCGGGGTCGCGTTCGCCGTCCTCAACGTCCTGGCCGTCGCGGTGTGGTCGGGCGACCTGGACGAGGTGCCCGAGAAGCAGGAGGCCCTGTCGGCGCTGCCGATCCTGCTTCTGCTCTGGGGCTTGGTCGGTACCGCCGGGGAGTACCGGCACCGGACGGCCGCACCGGCGGCTCTGGTGAGCCGCCGTCACCGCGGGGTCGTGCTGTCGGCGAGAATCACCGCGTACGCCCTGATGGGCCTCCTGCTCGGTACGCTGACGACCATGGTGTCCCTCGGGCTCGCGCTGCCGCTGCTGAGTGACCACCCGGGTCCCGGTCTCACCGCGGGCGACGTCCTTGCCGTCGTGGCGGGCAACCTCGTGGCGTTCGTCCTGTCCGCGATCCTGGGTGCCGTCCTCGGCGCCCTGATCCGTAGCCCGGTCCTGGGCGTGGTCGTCCTCCTGATCGTGAACTTCGCCGTGGTCCCGCTGCTGTCCGGCGTCTGGGAATCGGGGATCAACCTCACGCCCTTCGGCGCGGCCGGAATTCTGAGCCGGATGACCCACCACACGACCCTGTCGGTGGCCGAGGCCGGATGGGTCCTGGCCGCGTGGACGGTCGCGGTCACCCTCGTCGCGGTCGTCGTCGAGCGACGGCGCGATCTGGCGTGAACCGGCTCCCTCGGTGGGCCCGGGCGGCGTACGACCTGCTGGGCGCACGCCGCCCGGCGCTGTTCGACCTCGCGCTGGCGGTGATCACGACCGCGGTGGAACTGGGGCTGCTCTTCGACGACGACACCCCGGTCGGCGTGATCCCGGTCGTGGTGACGGTGCTTGCCGGCTCCGTCCTGCTCCTCCGACGCCGCGCTCCGCTGGTGGTGCTCGTCGCGGCCTGTGCGGGAGCCGCGGTGCTCGTGCCGCTGGACTACTCGCCGGGCGGGGCGCTCGTCGTGGTCGCCCTCGCCTCGCTCGCCGACCTGCGTGACCGAAGGGTCTCGGTGGCGGCGCTCGCTCCGACGGCGCTGTTCCTGCTGCTGGCGAGCATCTCGTCGCTGCCCATCCCGATCGGCGCGTGGGCCCTCGGCTCGTACCTGCAGACTCGGCGGCGCTACACCGGGGCGCTGGAGGACCGCGCGGCCACCCTGGAACGCGAGCGCGAGCAACTCGACCAGATCGCGGCCCAGCGGGAACGCACCTCCATCGCCCGCGAACTCCACGACATCGTGGCCCATTCGGTCACCGTCATGCTGATCGGCGTGCGCGGCGCCCGGGACGTCCTGCCGACCGAGCCCCGGGTCGCGGCCGAGACCCTGGAACGGGTCGAGGCCAACGCGGAGCAGAGCCTGGCCGAACTCCGCCGGATCCTCGGCCTGCTGCGCACGTCGGACGACAGCGCGCAGTGGCGTCCGCAGCCGTCGCTCGACCAGCTCGCCGATCTGGTTTCCGGATACCGGACAGCCGGGATGCCGGTGCGGTTGGAGCTCACCGGCGAGGCCCGGCCGCTGGCCGGCGGCCTGGAGCTGTCGGCCTACCGGATAGTCGAGGAGGCGCTGACCAACGTGCTCAAACACACCGACCCCACCACGGTCACGGTGACGCTCCACTACGGCCGGACGCGGCTGGACGTCACGGTCGAAGACGACGGCGTCGGCCGCCACCCGCTCCCGTCGGCCGCCGGGCACGGCATCCTCGGGATGCGGGAGCGTGCGGCGGTGACGGGCGGCAGCCTGGACGCCCGCCGTACCGCCCGCGGATTCCTGGTGACCGCCCGGCTCCCCGTCGAGGACGCGGCATGACCATCCGCCTTCTGATCGTCGACGACCAGGAGCTGATCCGCACCGGCTTCCGGCTGTTCCTGCAGACCCAGAACGACCTCGAGGTCGTCGGCGAAGCCGCCGACGGCCACGAGGCCCTCACCCAGGCCGCCGCTCTGCACCCCGACGTGGTCCTGATGGACATCCGCATGCCGCGCATGGACGGTGTCGAGGCCACCTCCCTCCTGACCGCCTCCGGGCCCTCGCCCCGAGTGCTGATCCTCACCACCTACGACCTGGACGAATACGTCTTCGGCGCACTACGGGCGGGCGCGTCGGGGTTCCTGCTCAAGGACGCCTCCCGCGCCCGCCTGCTGGAGGCGATCCGCGTCGTGCACGCCGGGGAGGCCCTGCTGTCGCCGTCGATCACCCGCAGGCTGATCGAGGACTACGCCACCACCCGCACCGCGCCGCTCCGGCCCCCCACCAAGCTGTCGGCCGATCTCACTCCCCGGGAACGGGAGACCCTCCTCCTGGTGGCCAGGGGCATGTCGAACCCGGAGATCGCCGCGCACCTGGTCGTGACCGAGGCGACGGTGAAGAGCCACATCGGCAGCATGTTCGCCAAGCTCCATCTGCGTGACCGCGCCCAAGCCGTGGTGTTCGCCTACGAGAACGGCTTCGTCCTCCCCGGCAGCTCAGGCTGAGCCCGCGGGTCAGACGGTGACCGCGCCGTCCGAGGCGGAGCCCACCGTGGCGACGTACTTGCTGAAGACGCCGCGTTCCGCGAGGCGCTCCGGGCGGGTCCATGCGGCGCGGCGGCGTTCGAGTTCCCCGGCGTCGACGAGGAGGTCGAGGGTCTCGGCGGCCGAGTCGACGGCCACGGTGTCGCCGTCCCGTACCAGGGCGATGGGTCCGCCCTGGTACGCCTCGGGGGCGACATGGCCGATGACCAGGCCGTGCGAGACGCCGCTGAAACGGCCGTCCGTGACGAGCGCGACCGAGTCGCCGAGGCCCTGACCCACCAGCGCGCCGGTGATGGACAGCATCTCCCGCATGCCCGGGCCCCCGGCCGGTCCCTCGTACCGGACGATGACCACGTCACCGGCGCGCACGTGCCCGCCCTGGATGGCCTCGAAGCACTCCTCCTCCGAGTCGAAGACCCGCGCCGGGCCCTCGCGCCGGAAGTCGGCCCGGCCGCCCAGCTTGAGCACGCAGCCGTCGGGCGCGAGCGAACCGCGCAGTACGGCGAGCGCGCCCGGCCCCTTCACGGGCTCGGCGACGCTCGCCACCACGTCCTGACCCGGCGCCTCCTGGGCGTCGGCGGCGACGTCGGCGAAGGTGCGGCCGTCGACGAGGGTCACGTTCTCGCGCAGCAGCCCCGCGTCCCGCAGCCGGGACGCCACCAGCGAGGTGCCGCCCGCCCGCCACAGGTCGACCGCGGTGTGCGGTCCCGAGGGCTTGAGGCCGGTGACGATGGGGACCTGGCGGCAGATCGCGCCGATCTCGTCGATCGCCAGGTCGAGACCCGCCTCGCGGGCCACCGCCAGCAGGTGGAGCACCGCGTTCGTGGAGCCGCCCATCGAGGCGACCGACACGATGGCGTTGTACAGGGCGTCCCGCGTCAGGATGTGCGAGGGGCGCACGTCCCGGGCGAAGACGTCCAGGGCGACCTCGCCCACGTGCTCCGCGGCGGCCTGCTTCTCGGCGGCGACCGCGGGGATGTCACCGACGCCGAAGGGCGCCAGGCCCATGAAGTCGGCGACCGCGCCCATGGTGTTGGCGGTGTACTGGGCCGCACACGTGCCCGCCCCGGGACAGGCGTTGCGGGCCAGGTCGTCCACGTCCTCCTGGTCGAGCCGGCCGACCGCGCGCTCGCCGAGCGCCTCCCACATGTCCTGGATCGTCACGTCGCGGTCGCGCCAGCGGCCCGGCATCATGCTGCCGCTGTAGAGGAGGACGGCGGGGATGTCCAGGCGGGCCATCGCCATCATGGCCGCGGGCACCGTCTTGTCGCAGCCGACGATGCAGACCAGGGCGTCGAAGGCGTGCGCGCGGCCCATCAGCTCGATGGAGTCCGCGATGACCTCCCGGCTGACCAGCGACGCCCGCATGCCCGGCGTGCCCATGGTGAGGTTGTCGGACACGGCGACGGTGTTGAACTCCATCGGCGTGCCGCCCGCCCTGCGCACACCGGTGGCCACGTGCCGGGCGAGGTCGCGGTGGGTGAGGTTGCAGGGCATCGTGCCCGTCCAGGTGGACGCGATGCCCACCGTGGGCCTGCGCATGTCGTCGTCGGTCAGGCCCATGGCGTACAGGTGCGAGCGGGCCGGCGCGCGGTCGGGGTCGTCGGCGATGTTCATCGCGGTCCTCCTGCTGGTGGCGGGACGGTGGGAAGAGGGAGGGGGCGGCGTCAGCCGGTGAGGCGCACCGTGTTGCGGAGCCGGCCGACGTGCTCCACCTCGACCTCCACGACGTCGCCGTCCCCGAGCCACAGCTGCGGGGTACGGCCCATGCCGACGCCGTGCGGCGTGCCGGTGGCGATGACGTCGCCGGGGTGGAGCGTCATGTAGCGGGAGAGGTACGCGATGGTCTCGGCTACCCCGAAGATCATCTCCTTGGTGGAGCTGTCCTGGACGGTGGCGCCGTTGACCTTGGCGGAGATCGCCAGCGCCTGCGGGTCGGGGATGTCGTCGGCACTGACCAGCCACGGCCCGAGCGGGCAGAAGTCGTCGAAGTTCTTGCCGCGGAACCACTGCCCGTCCGAGAACTGGGCGTCACGCGCCGACACGTCGTTGGCGACGGTGTAGCCGAAGACGTGCTCCATAGCCTGCTCGGCGGTCACGTCGCGGGCGGTCCGCCCGATGACGACGGCCAGCTCGGCCTCCCAGTCCAGCTGCTCACTCGCCCCGCGGGGCACGCGCACGTCCGCCGTCGGGCCGGTGAGGCAGTGGGCGGTCTTCACGAAGGCGAGGGGGACCTTCGGGGTCTCCAGTCCGGTCTCGCGGATGTGGTCGGCGTAGTTGAGGCCGATGCAGACGATCTTCTGCGGGGCGGCGAGCGGGCTCAGCACCTCGACGTCGGCGAGCGGCACGCCCGGCACGTCCGCGGACAGCACGTCGTGCGCGGTGCCGTCGGCGATCAGGTCGCGGACGGCGTCGGCCATGAAGCGGTCGTCCTCCGCGACGACCGGGTAAGCGGTGTCGCCCTCGACGCGGGCGGCGAACACCCGGCCCTGGTGGCGGATACGGCTGATCTTCACGTGGTCTCCAAGGGGGTTACGGGGGACCCGCGGCGCGGATCGGTCAGGCGAACTGGGGGAGATGGGCCCGCTGGGCGTCGAGCAGCGCGTCCGTGAGGGCCACGGCCGCGTCCGGGTCGGTGACCGCGCCGTCGGCGATCATCGCCTCGACCACGAGTCCGCGGTCGCCCTTCATCGCGGCCTCCGTCGCCAGTTCCACCGAGGTCAGGCGGCGGGCCAGGATCGAGGTGAGCGGCGCCGAGAGGTCGGGGACCGACACGGGGCGCAGCCCGCGCGCGGTGGCGACCGCCGGGACCTCCAGCGCCGCCTCGTCGGGCAGCCCCGGCACCGAGCCGCGGTTGGGCACGTTGACGGAGAACATCTCGCGCCGGTCGAAGGTGATCGACCGGATGATCGCGATGAGCTGCTCCTGCTCACCGGTGGAGTTCTCGAACGAGGCGGCGTCCAGCGGGGCGTCGTCCTCGGCCTGGGCGCGCATGCCCTGGTAGCGGTCCTCGCCCCACTGGAGGATCTCCGGGACGGAGAACGCGTCGACGCCCAGCTTCTTGCCGTAGTAGTCGCCGCCGGCCCAGCGCTCGGGGAAGAACTCCAGCACGTGCCGGTCGTTGGCGGCCGGGTAGGCGCCGTAGCGGCGGAAGATCTCCCAGGAGAACGGGTTGTGCCACGCCTTGCCGTTCTCCCAGATGGCGCCGATGTCCGCCGGGTCGGCCGGTTCGGCCAGCTCCCGCTCCATCCGCGCGCGCACCCCGGGCCAGGCGTCGCGGCCGTTGTGCCGGAAGTCGTAGATGAAGGTGAGGTGGTTGATGCCCGCGTACAGCGTCGAGGTCTCCTCGAAGGGCAGCCCCGCGAACGCGGCCAGCTCCCGCTGCACGTGGTGCATGCCGTGGCACAGGCCCACCGGCTGGGCGCCGGCGTACCGCGTCATGGCCTGGACGTTGGCCGTCATCGGGTTGCTGTAGTTGAAGAAGAAGGCGTCCGGCGCGAGGTCGGCGATGTCGCGGGCGACGTCCACCATCACCGGGACGGTGCGCAGCAGACGCGAGATGCCGCCGGGCATCACCGAGTCGCCGACCGGCTGGTAGACGCCGTGCTCCTGGCAGATCTCGTGGTCCCGCTGCCACGCGGGGCGTCCGCCCACGCCGACACAGGTCACCACGTAGTCCGCGCCCGGCAGTTCGGTGCGCCGGTCGGCCGAGGCACGGACGGTGATCCGGTTCCCGGCCTCCCGCGCCTCGACCATGCGCCGGGCGAGCCGCGCGGCCACGGCCAGCGCCTCCTCGTTGACGTCGACCAGGCGGATCTCCCAGGACCCGAGGTCGTCCGCGGTGATCAGGTCGGCGAGCAGTCCGCGGGTGAACACGGCGCTGCCCGCGCCGATGAGGACGAGCACGCGGGTGTCGGACATCAGGGGGTTCCTTTCAGCGGGACCGCCCGGTGGTGGGGCGGGGTGAGGGAGTCTTGGCGGCGCTACGGCGCCGGTGGTCCTTCCGGTGACCGCAGTGCGGCGCGGGCCGTGTCGTCCAGCGGGGTGCCGGCCAGTGACGCGGCGTGGAGGGCGGCGCCGACCACGGGTTCGTACAGGGGAGGACGCAGGTCGAAGCGGGCGTCCAGGCGGGTCAGTTCGGCGCGGAAGGCATCGGCCACCGCCTGGGCCCCGAAGACCCCGCCCGAGTACGACACGGGGACCGGCTCGGTCGTGGGGAAGCCGAGCCGTTCCCGCGCCGCGTCGGCCAGCAGCGCCAGCTCCCGACCGGCCCGCGCGAGGATCGCCCCGGCGACGGGGTCGCCCAGCTCGGCGGCCTCGGTGACCCGGCGGCTGAGGGCGGCGACGCCGTCCCGGCCGAGCCCGCCGTACAGCACCCGGCCCACGACGTCGAGGTCCGAGCCGAGGCCCAGCGAGCGGCGCAGTACGTCGGCCAGCGGGCCGGGGGCGAGCCGGCCGTCGCTCATGCGGGTGAAGGCGTTCAGCCCCCGCACGGCGATCCAGTGGGCCGAGCCCTCGTCGCCGAACAGCTCGCCCCAGCCCCCGGTACGCGCGGTCCGCCCCGCCCGTTCGCCGTAGGCCATCGACCCGGTCCCGCTGATCACGTTGATCCCGGCGGCCAGGCCGAGGGAGCCGGCCCAGGCGCAGACCATGTCGTTGCCGACGCCGTACCGGGCGTGGCCCAGCAGGCGGCCGGGCAGCGCGTCGAGGGCCGCCGTCAGCGCGGGCGACTCCCCGTGCGCGGGCAGCCCGAAGAAGGCGTGGGTCACGTCCGCGGGGGCGACGCCGGACTCGGCGCACACCCGCGCCACGCCCTCGGCGAGCACCGGGTAGGTGCCGAACGACCCGTCGTCCCCGGCCTCGTCGGACGGAGAGGTGCCAGGACCCGTCGCCCTGGCACGGACCGTGCCCGAGGCGTCGACGAGACAGAAGGCGGTCTTGGTGCCCCCGCCGTCCACACCGAGGAACACGGAGTCGGGCGCGGGGTGCCGGGCGTCCTTCACGGGCTTCACGGGCTTCACGGGCTTCACGGGCTTCACGGGCTTCACGGGGGCCATGCGGCTCTCCTCTCCGGTCGCGGGCGAACGCGGTCAGCGTCCGGACAGCGGGTACACGGTGACGCCCTGCACGACGCGGTTGACCTCGCCGTCGGGGAAGGGGTTGTCGGGCCGGATGCCGCGACCCAGGGAGGCGTTCAGCGCCACCCGCTGCGCGCACACCACGGCAGGCAGCGCGAGCGCCGCGTCGTCCGCGTCGGCCATGCCCGGCAGCAGCCAGGTGCCGTCGTCCACGGGCAGGCCCTCGGCGCGGCCCGCCACGGCGACCACGCGCCCCGGCGGCAGGGCCGCCCGCATCTCCGCGAGGATGTCCAGGTCGTACCGGCGGGTGTACGGTTCGTTGGAGACGTAGACGACGACCGAGGTGCGGTCGGTGAGGAATGCCTTGGGCCCGTGCCGGAACCCGAGCGAGGAGTCCGCCCAGGACACCACCGCGCCACCGGTCAGCTCCAGGAGCTTGAGCGCGGACTCCCCGGCGAGCGCCTTGAGCGCGCCGCTGCCCAGGTACACCACCCGCTCGGGGGCGTCGGCGGTGAAGGCGTCGATACGGGCGCCGAGCGCGTCGCCGACGACCGCCCGCGCCGCCTCCGCCAGCGGGTCCACGCCGCCCTCGGGGCGCTGCCCGAGGACCAGCAGGACGGCCAGGAGCATGCAGCTCAGGCTGGAGGTCATCGCGAAGCCGCGGTCCTCGGCCTCCGGGGGCATCAGCACCACGTGCGAGTCGGACCGCTCCTGGTGCAGCCGGGCCAGGTCGCCCTCGGCGTTGCAGGTCACGATCAGGTGGGCGCAGGTGCCGAGCAGGGCGGAGGCGGCGGCCGTCGCCGCGGTGCTCTCCGGGCTGTTGCCGGACCGCGCGAAGGAGACCAGCAGGGTGGGCAGGTCCTCCCCGAGGCAGCCGTGCGGGTCGGCGACGATGTCGGTCGTCGCGATCGCGTCCACCCGCCGCCCGGTGTGCGCGGCCAGCGCCGCGCGCAGGATCTCCCCGGCGTAGGCGGAGGTGCCGGCGCCGGTCAGCACGATGCGCAGCCGGGGGTCGGCGAGCAGCGGGGCGAGGAAGGCGTCCAGCCGCGGCCGGTCGTCCGCGACGATCCGGTCGACCCGCCGCCACAGCTCGGGCTGCTGGGCGATCTCCCGGTGGGTGTGCTCCGCACCGGCCGGGGCGGCGGGGGCGGGGCTGAGGGGGGCGGTCACGCGGACTCCTTGATCAGGGGGGTGCAGGCCCGGTCGTAGTCGCGCAGGACGTCACGGACCCGGTCGATGGTCAGTTCGCGCGGGGTGGGCGCGAGTTCGCCCGCGCGGACCCGCCGGTACTGCTCGGGCAGGTGGGCGGAGAGGAGGGGCAGCGGGATGCCGGCGGCGTCGAGGTTGCCGAAGAGCGTGGACTGGGCCGCCGTGATCTCGGAATCCGCCCAGTAGTACCGGATCCGGTCGCTGTAGCTGTAGCGGCGGGCCAGGTAGCGCTCGCGCGTGTCGCCCTCGTAGTACCCCTGCCACCAGTCGGGCCGCTCCAGCATGCGGCGCTCGACGACGGCGGCCAGCCGGGACGCCCGGTCCGGGCCGACCAGCTCGTCCTCGATGGCCGCCAGCGCGAAGAGCGCCTCGCGCAGGGCGAACGTCAGGCCCGGGCCGACCTTGAGGACGGCCCAGTGGTCGGCCACCAGCTCGCCGAGCGCGGCGGCCGACTGGTAGTCGGTCGAGTGGGCCTCGAAGACCATGTCCGGCTCGCCGTCCAGGACCCGGCGCAGCCGGTCCGTCGCGGCCCGCCGGTAGCCGAAGACGCGGTGGTGGTCGAACTCCACGCCCGGCTGGACGACGAGCGCGAGCACCCGGGGCCAGACGCCGGACAAACCCGCCTCGGCGAAGGCGGCGCGGTGCCGCTCCAGCGTCGCCCCGGCGGCCGGCGCGGCGGTGGGCGGGACCTCGTGCAGCGACTCGTGCGCACCGCCGGGGACCGGCACCTCGGTGCCGATCACGTACCGGAGCCCGGCCGCCCGCGGTCCCGCCGTGCGCTCGGCCACGCGGATCAGCCGCACCGCGCGCCGGGCGACCAGGTCGTCGGTGAGCGGTACCGGATCGCCCGCGCAGGAGAAGCTGCAGTCCAGGTGGATCTTGGTGAAGCCCGCTTCGACGTAGGCGGCGACCAGCACCTCCGCCTTGCGCATGGCCTCCTCCGGGGGCAGGGCACGCCAGCGGTTGGGGCCGAGGTGGTCACCGCCCAGCACGCTCCGGTCCGCCGGCAGACCGTGCTCCGCGGCGATCCGGTGGACCAGATCGCGGAAGTCGGCCGGGCGCATGCCGGTGTAACCGCCGTCCTGGTCCACCTGGTTGGAGGTCGCCTCGACGAGCAGGGTGGCGCCGGTGGCCCGCGCCTGGCGGACCGCGGCCTCGATGACCAGGGGGTGGGCCGAGCAGACCGACGCGATCCCCACCGGGATCCCGGACTTCTGGTCTCGTACCAGTTGGTCCCACGGGCTCGGCATGGTGTCTCCGGTTCTGGTGCAGATGAATACGGGGAATACGGGGAAGTGGCAGGTGGTACGGGGTGTGCCGGGACGCTGGACGGGAGGCCCCGGTCTGCCGCGACCATACTGGTATTAATACTGGCCGTCAATGAACAGCATCTGGTATTGTACTGGTATGCCTACTGAGTCGCCGCTCCCGCGCGGCCTTCTCGACGCCGACGCGCTGCCGCTGTACGCGCAGGTCGCCGCGCGCCTGATGGACGACATCACCGCCGGGAGCGCCCGGGCCGGCGACCGGCTCCCCTCGGAACGCGTGCTGGCCGAGCGGTACGCCGTCTCGCGCGTCACCATGCGCTCGGCGCTCGCTGACCTCGCCAACCGGGGCGTGATCGAGTCGTCCCCGGCCCGGGGCTGGTTCCTCACGAGCATGAGTGGTGGCGGCGCGGATGCCGCCGACGCCCCCGCCACCCCGCCCGGGACGGCGCCCGGCGGCCGCTCCGTGCAGGGCTTCGCCGACCACGCGCTGCGCCACGGCCTCGCCGCCCGCACCCGGGTGCTGGCCTCAGCGGTGCGCCCGGCGAGGGTCCAGGAGGCCGAGGAACTGCGCATCGCCCCGGGCGCGCCCCTGTTCGAGATGCGGCGCCTGCGCTACCTCGACGACCTGGTGGTGGTCGTCGAGCACAACAGGCTGCCCCTCGCGCTGTGCCCGCGGCTCGCCGACACCGACTTCGGCACGGCCTCGCTGTACGCCACCCTGCGCACGGCCACCCCGGGGCAGTTCCCCCGCGTCGCCGACTACTCGGTCGAGGCCCGCCAGCCCACCCCGGAGGAACGGGAGTTGCTGGAGATCACGGACGTCACACCGGTCCTGGTCGCCACCCAGCTGGCGTACAACCAGGACGCCCGCCCGCTGGAGCTGACGGTCGCCATCTACCGCGGCGACCGGTACCGCTTCCGGGCCTCGATCACCGACTGAGACTGCCCGGCCGGGCGTCGCGGCACATGCGTTGGCGCCCTTCTCAAGGGGGAGTGCGCCGCCCGCACGATGAGTTCGACCAGCCCCTGGACGTCAATCACAAACTGGTCCGCCTGGTCCGCTGACCACCGGGTACGAGGACCCCACCGACACCCGGCGGCACCGAAAGAGGCGGCACATGACCCTGGAGCACCCGGCCGAACGCGGCGGCAGCAGCCGCGGCCCCTTCGAGCGGTTCGCCGAGCGGGCGTCCAACTTCACCAGCAGCCCGGCGTTCTTCGGGGTCTGCCTGCTCTTGGTCGGCATCGTCATAGGCGTGCACATCGCGAAGGCGCCGCTCACCTGGATGCTGCTCGCCGGCGAGTCCATGACCGCGGTCACCCTCCTGCTGCTGGCGCTGCTGAAGAACAGTGAGCGCCGGGCCGAGCACGCCGTGCAGCACAAGCTCGACGCCATCGCCGCCGCCCTGCTGGAGTCCCAGCAGGGCGAACCCGGCCCGGCCCAGCGCTCTCTGCGCACGGCGATCGGCATCGAGGAGCAGACCTGAGCGAGACGGGTGGCGTGCCCGGAGCGGGGGAGCCGACGGAATGCTCTGCCCTTCCGGCGGACGAGCGTTCCTTCGCTGCAAGCTGCGTAGCCTTGGCCACAAGAGGGGAAGGGAGTTCCGCATGACGCCGAAGCAGCCGAAGCAGCCCATGACCGAACTCGACGCCCGCTACAGCTCCGCGCTCAACCCGCGCCCAGGCGCGGAGAACGTCACCGCCACGGACTGGGCCGAGGCCCAGCGCCGGCTGCGGGCCGCCGAGGTCTTCTGGATCACCACGATCCGGCCGGACGGCCGGCTGCACGTCACACCGCTGATCGCCGCCTGGCACGACGGGGCGCTGCACTTCAGCACCGGGCCGGGAGAGCAGAAGGCGAAGAACCTGGCCGCCAATGCCCACTGCGCACTGACCACAGGGCACAACTCACTCTCCGAAGGCCTCGACATCGTGATCGAGGGCACGGCGGAGCGGGTGACGGATCCGGCGCGGCAGAACGAGGTCATCGCCGCGTTCGAGGCACAGTACGGGGACCACATCACCTCGCCGGAGGGGGTCTTCTACGGCATCGGCGACAGCATCCGCAAGGGCAACGACCTGCTGTTCGCGGTGGCACCCGGCACGGCGTACGGCTTCGGGCACGAAGGCCAGGTGTTCAGCCACACCCGCTACACCTTCTAGCGGGCCTGCGCACAGGGAGCCCCGGCCGTTGCGACAGGGATCGGCGGAGAAAGTTCCAGTTCGCTCAGTTCAGGCCAGATTTTCCCCTGAAGTCGGTAAGGACGCCATCGCCTCCGCCTCCGTTGCCGGATTTTGATCCCCTTTCATGTCGGACTGCCCACCGCAAGCGGCAGGGCTGATTCCGGCCTGCATGCGTCAGTGATTCGGGGGGACGGCGGGTCAATTTGTGCGCTTCTTGTGACAGCTTGTGGGCCTGCGGTGACCGTTGGGGTTGCCGTGTCTGTCTTCCTGTGGGGGGAAGTTGATGCACTCGCGTGCCGCGGGCACGCCGTTTCGGCGTGCCCGCAGAACACACAGAACCGCTCTCGTCTCGGCGATCACGACCGCTGCCGTGGTGATCGCGGCGGCGCCCGGCCTGGCGGCGACGCCGAAGCCGGAGATGCCGGACCCGGAGAGCCCGTGGACGAAGCCGACGAAGGTGGCGGCTCCCGCGACCCCGGCCGGCACGACCAGGGCATCGGCCTCGAAGGCGGAGGCGAAGCCGTCGGCCGAGGTGACGGCCTGGCGGTCGGCGCAGAAGACCCGTACAACCGGTGAGAAGGCCCTCAAGGGGTCGGCATCCCGTGCGGCGGCTGCCGACTACTTGCCCGAGGGGCAGGGCGAGGTGCCCTGGCACCAGATCACCGACACCCGCCTGAACGACGCCCTGGTCGCGCGGGTGAACATCTCCAACGGCAACCTGATGCTGGCCGCCACGGACTTCGACATCGCGGGCGTCGGCCAGAAACTCCAGCTGACCCGCACGTACAACTCCCTGGAAGCCCCGTGGGGCAAGGTCTCGCAGCGCTGGTGGCAGGCGTACGAGCGCTACCTCCAGGTGAACGAGGGCGAGGCGGATGTCTTCGACGCCACCGGCAACCTGATCCGCTTCACCGCCAAGACCGACGGCACCTACACCACGCCGACGGGTTACTCGAAGGACCTGAAGAAGAACGCGGACGGCACCTACACGCTGACCGACCGCAAGTCCGGCTCGAAGGACACGTACGACGAGCACGGCACTCTCACCAAGGTCACGGACAAGAACGACGGCACGATCACCGTCGAGCAGCATGACGACGGCGTCGAGCACAAGGGCTTCAAGCTCACCGAGACCCGCTCCGGCCGCTGGATCGACCTGGTCAAGACGTACCCGAACCAGTGGCAGGCCAAGGACCACACCGGCCGCACCGCCGTCCTCGACCTCGACGGGGCCGGCAACCTGGCCAAGGTGACGGACACCGCGGGCAAGGCCACGGCCTACGAGTACGACGGCTCTCGCCGGGTGACGAAGGTGACCACCCCCGAAGGCACGGTCACCCTGTTCAGCTACGACGGCCACAACCGCGTCAGGTCCATGCAGCGCGCCACCGAGTCGACGTCCGGCGGCCACACGGGCCCGACCTGGACGTACGACTACACGGCCGCCACCCCCTCGGACGCGGGCACGACGACGGTCACGGACCCGGACGGCGACGCCACGAAGTACGTCCACAACGCGGACGGCGAGGTCACCAAGGTCACCGACCCGCTCGGCCACGCCCGCCACTCCACGTACAAGAACCACCTCACCCAGACGGCTGTCGACGCCATGGGCACCGGCGCGGACGGCACGGGCGGCAACACGACGACGTACGGCTGGGACGGCCGCAACAACGCCCTCTCCCAGAAGCTGCCGCTGGGCGCGACGGCGTCGGTGACGGCGTATCAGACGGTGGCGGGCACGGACCTGCCGAACGACTTCACGACCGCCGACGGCCGCAAGGACTCGTTCAAGTACGACGCCAACGGCAACACGATGTCGGTGACCACTTCGGGCACCGCCGGCGGGATCCGGGAGTACACGTACAACGAGGCCACCCCGGAGTGCGGCGGTTTCGAGGGCCAGCGCTGCACGGCGAAGGACGGCAACGGCAAGGTCACCTCCTTCACGTACGACGACCAGGGCAACCTGTGGAAGGTCAAGCCACCGGCCCCGTTGGGGGAGACGACCTACACCTACGACGCGCTGGGCCGGGTGGAGACGGTCAAGGACGGCAGGGGTATCACCACCGTCTACGCCTACGACAACCGTGACCGCGTCCGCGAGGTCTCCTCCACCAACTCCACCGTCACGTACACCTACGACAGCGACGGCAACGTCAAGACCCGCACGGACGCCTCGGGCACCACCACGTGGGAGTACGACAAGCTCAACCGGGAGAAGCGCCGCACCCTGCAGAACGGCGCCCAGACGGCCCTGGCCTACACCCCCGGCGGCGACGTCGACCACTACACCGACCCGACCGGCACCACGGACTACACCTGGGACACGGCCGGCCGCCTCGACCACCTGACGGCGCCGGACGGCAAGAAGACCGACTTCGACTACAACAACAACGACAAGCGCACCAAGACCGTCTACCCCGGCGGCACCACCCAATCGGTGACGATCGACAAGAACGGCCGCCCGGAGAAGATCAGGACCACGTCGGGCACCCAGACGTTCATCGACCTCGCCTACAACTACAAGAACACCGCGGGCAAGGACACCACCAAGATCCGCACCCGCACCGACAACCTCACCAAGTACACGACCACCTACACCTACGACTCCCAGGACCGCCTCACCTACGCCCTGGAAGCCGACTCCGCAGGCACCCGCAAGGCCTCCTGGCTGTACTGCTTCGACAAGTCCGGCAACCTCACCAGCCGCGACGGCAGCAGAACGGCATGCCCCGGCGGCACGACCTACAAGTACAACGACGCATCCGAACTGACCGCCAAGAACGGCACCACGACCGGCTGGTCCTACGACAAGCTCGGCAACGAGACGGCAGCGGCCGGCACCACCTCGCGTACGGGCGAGTCCTGGACCGACCACAGCCAGCTGGCGGGCATCACCGCGGGCGGCAAGACGTACGACCTGGTCCACGCCGGAACGGACAACTCGGAGCGGACCAAGCTGGGCGGGACCTGGTTCCACCACACCGCGCTCGGCCTGGCGTCCACGACCACGAACGGCGTCGACACCGGATTCATCCGCGAGCCTTCGGGCACGCTGAACTCCATGACGACTGGGGGGAAGTCCTCCTACTACCTCACCGACGCCACCGGCAACGTCCTCGGCCTCGCCGACAGCACCGGCAAGCGCACCCACACCTACGCCTACGGACCCACCGGCCTCCCGCGCACCACCCCCACGGAGTCCGTCCCCCAGCCGTACCGCTACGCGGGCGCGTACGCCGACCCGACCGGCCTCTACAAGATGGGCCACCGCTACTACGACCCCACCCTCGGCCGCTTCACCCAGCCCGACCCCTCCGGCCAGGAAACCAACCCCTACCTCTACGCCGCCGGTGACCCCATCAACAACACCGACCCCAGCGGGCTCTTCTCCGTCGGAGACTTCGTCAAGGACACGATCGGGGGCGCTCTGATCGGTGCCGCAGCCGGTTGTGCTTCTGGCGCCATCGGCAGCATATGGACTGGCCCTGGTGCCCTGGCCGGATGCGGGATCGGTGCTGCGACAGGCGCGACCGGCGGCCTCGTCACCGGTGCAGGTACCTACCTGTGGAACGACCTCACGTGATGCCTGCAGAGAGTGGTCGGCACGGCCATAGCCAATGGAAGGCTGAAGATGGACCTCACACTCATTCTCGCCTGCGGAATCGTCGGAGCCGTCTGCGGAGCCATAGCCGTGGTCGTCGTCGGCAGAAGAAGGCGCCGACAGTGACTCGTTGACGCAACCGTGCCGAAGGGGGGGCCTGAGCCTCTGGCTACCACAGGCAAGGCCCCCCAGTCGTACCGGCTGCGCCGGGATGTACCGCTGGCGCCGGGGTGGGCGACGGCGATTTTATTGCAAGTTGCTGCAATCGGACCGCTTGTCGCAAGAACAACCCAAGCAGGTCGGCGTCGTCGATGTCGCTCCGCGCTGTGTCCGCGGCCCGAGCGCAGATGAGGAGACGGATTGACGGCCGGCACACCCGACCGACCTGGCCGCTCGATGCGCCCCCGCGGGGGCCGCATCAACTGATCGTTGGTCCGGGTGTGTCGTTGACTGATGCGCAGTGGGTGCGGATCGAGCCGTTGCTCCCGGACCGGACGCCGAGGCGGGACGGTCGCTGGCGGGACCATCGTGAGGTGATCGACGCGATCGCCTACAAGTTCCAGACCGGGACCCAGTGGGTGCATTTGCCGGAGAAGTACGGCAACTGGCGGGGCGTCTACAACCGCTGCGGATGTGGGCGGTCGACGGCACCTGGGGCGGGTGTTCAGCGCCCTGGTGGCCCAGGCCGACGCGGACGAGGACCTGGTCTGGGCCGTGTCGGTGGACTCCACGATCGTGCGCGCTCACCAGCACGCGGCCGGGGCCCGCAACAAAAGGGGGCCCCGGACTGTGAGCCGGACGACCATGCCATCGGCCGCTCCCGCGGCGGACTGACCACGAAGATCCACCTCGCGGCCGACGGCCGGTGTCGGCCACTGGCGTTCGTCCTCACCGCCGGACAGGCCGGCGACGCACCCGCCTTCTCGGACGTCATGGACCGCCTGCGCGTTCCCCGCCGCCGCGGACGGCCTCGCACCAGGCCGGACATGGTCCTGGCCGACAAGGCGTACTCCTCCCGCGAGATCCGCGACCACCTGCGCAGACGCGGTATCCGCGCGGTGATCCCGGAACGAGCCGACCAGCGGCCAACCGGACCCGGCGCGGACCAGTGGGCGGCAGACCGCCCGCCTTCGACCGCGGGGCCTACAAACAGCGCAACACCGTCGAGCGGTGCATTGACCGCTTGAAGCAGTGGCGTGGCATCGCCACCCGCTAAGAGAAGACCGCGACCATCTATCTGGCCGGGCTCCACGTCGCGGGCATCTTCCTGTGGGCCGCCCGCTGATTCGAACGCCCCAGGTCACGAATCGTCCTCCGCCGACCGTTCCAGGTATGCGTGGTTGTCCTCGATGAGGTCGTCCAGCGCGTCCCTGGCGGCGGCGAGGCCGTCGATGGCCTCAGACAGCCGGGCCCGCTCGCGGCCCATGATCTCCAGAGCCTGCCGCGCCCGGCCCTCATTCAGCTCGGCCATGCAGGGCACCATCTCGGCGATGGTGCCACTGGACATGCCCGCCGCCAGAAACGCCTGCACGAGGCGCACCCGCTGGACGTGCTCGTCCTCGTAGTGGCGCTGTCCGCTGGGCGAACGGGAGCTGACGAGCAGGCCCTGTTCCTCGTAGTAGCGCAGCGACCGACGGCTGGCTCCCGTCCGGGCGGACAGGTCACCGATCCGCATGCCGAACTCCCCCCCAGGCTCCTGACCCACTTGCCCCTGACATTGATGTGAGCTTTTAGGTTAACTCCATGCTGAAGCTCATCTTCATGATCAACCGCGCCGAGGGAATGTCGTACGAGCGTTTCGTCGAGTACCACCGGGACCGGCACGCGCCGCTGTTCACCTCCATCCCGGAGGCGGAAAGCTACGTGCGCAAGTACACCGTCTCCCACCCGGTCCCCGCCGAGAACTACCCGCCCCGGGCCTACGACGGCCTGACGGAAATCTGGTTCGAGGACTGGGAGGACCATGATGCCTTCTTCGCCTCCGAGAACTACCGGACGCTGGTCAACCCCCACGAAGCACGCTTCATCGACATGGACTCAGTGGCCGTGATGGTCACCGAGGAGAAGAAGGTCATCTGACGGACCGACTCGACAGACGGACACCGGCTCAGCTCTTACGGCCGGCCCCCGCGTACACGTCGACGTCGGCGCCCGTCACATCGTTGACGTACTGGGCCCGCGGCGCATCAGTCCAACGACGCACCCGAACCTACGATCAGAGATCCGAACGAAACGGCCTAACCGCGACGCCGCTGTGGGCGCACCACACCCGGCCAACCCTGCCCACACCGCAGCAGGGCCGGACTGAACGTCGCCCAGCGCGGCTATTCCGGCCTGGCTGCTTGCCAACGAGCGGCGTCGTCGACGAGCGGGATCCTGCACGCCCGGCAGAAGAGTCTCTATCGGATCCGCAGACTTCGAGGCCTGCTCCGGGACGGTGTCGCCGTTGCGCGGGTCGTCTGCGCTGTCAGTGCCCCGCCATAAAGTGCGGGGAGAGACGTTGTGGGTGATGAGGGGGCAGGGATGCACAGGCCGGTCTCGGGCGAGGTCCATGTTGATTACGGCCAGATCTACGTCGAGAGCGATCCAGGTGGCTCCGGACTCGGCCTGTCGGAGGCGTTCGGTGGGCAGAGCTCCGGGTTGTGTGGAGCGGCGGTACAGGGTGCGCTGTGGCTGCAGACCGGCCTGCACACCGGCCATGTCGGCTTCAGCGTCGAGGTGCACCGTCAGGCTCCGCCCCTGGATCCGGTGTGGGAGGACGTCGTGGAGGCGTCCTTCCGTCCCGCGTCGACCGGTGCCGCTCTCGTGGAATGGGGAGGCGGCGGCGCGTGGGATCTCGGTCTGCAGGAGATCGACTATCGGGTGCGCTACTGCGCCAGAGGCATGGACGACGCGCGCCGGCAGGACGTACGGCTGGACGAGCAACCGCAAGTGGACTGCTATCTACTGCAGTTCTGGCCCGCCGAGCCCGCGCCGGACCGCGTACTGAAACAGACCTCGACGACCGCCGCGTACTGGCACGGCTACGCTCGCGAACAGCCGGCCCCGCCGACACCCGCCGAACGAGCCGAGGCCGAACGCCGGGCCCGCCTCGCACAGGACCGAGCCAAAGAGGAACGCCGACTGGCCTACGAACGATGGGAGTGGGGCGGGCAACTGCCCACCCAAACCCTGCGCGATGTGGGCGGTAACGTACGCGGCCTGCTCTTGTTCGATCCGGACCTCGTCCACCGCATCGACGCCGCCGAACCGCGGACTCAGCGTGCGATATCCCTGTTGGCGGCACGCCGCGCATGCGAGGCGGCTGGTCTCGACCAGCTTGAATGGGTTGCCGCGGGACTCGCTGCCCTGGAGGAGGGCCGCCCGTTGCCGCCGCCCCTGGACGACCCGGACCGGGTGTGGCGGGTCCTGGCGGCCGATCCGCAGGTGCCACAGCGGACCGTCGGCCAGGCTGTTCCGCCCGAGCGGCCTCCGTTCCAGCCGCCGGCCGGGCACGCCGCAGGCCTGCCAAGACCCGAGCCCGCTTCGGCCCCTCGCATCGTCGGCCCCGCCTCGGCCGGGGTGAAGCCCGCGAGCCCTCCCGCATCGACAATGCCGCCCGCGGACGGGGCGGGGCTAACGGTGACAATCACACTCGGCGCGCCGGATGCTGACCTGCGCATGTCCCAGCCTCACATTGCGCTTCCCGCGCTCCTTGCCGCTGGTGTGGCCGACCCGCTCCAGGCGGCGCTGGACGCCGTGTACGCGGCTGTGGCCGCGTACGGGGAGGACTACCGGACTGTGCTGGACGAAGTCAGGTCCCTGTGCCGGAAGGAGTGAATGCTCGGCGATCGAGGATGGTAAACGGCTTCTGACAGCAGGGAGTATGCGCGTCCGCGAGGTCGAGGAGCTCGGCGACGCCAGGAGTGTGCTGGTAGGGCTGGAAGCGGGTGAGGAGGTCATCAACGAGGCTGATGCAGCGCAGACGCCGATGACGAGGTCGGTGGCGAAGTAGGTGTCCCGGCCGATGACGGCACAGCCGATGGTGGCCCGGTGGGACAGGACGCTGCCTTGTCCGATGACGCTGCGGGAGATCTCGCAGCCATAGCCGATGTGGACGTCGCCGGATATGACCGTCCGGCCGCGTACGGCCGAGTACTCGTGGACGCGCGTGCCGGGCCCGATCACCACGTCGTCGTGCACGTTGGCCAGTGGGGAGACGTAGGCGTCCGGATGGATGCGCGGCTGGTCGCCCAGACAAGCGCTGACGAGCTCGTACACCGCACCGGATACATCGCCGATCCCGGCGATGGGCTCGCCGTCGAGGACGGCTGTACCCCACTCCTTCAGCTGGGGGTCGTCGGCTCACAGCGCTGCTGCCAGGGAACGCGGCTGCTGCCCCATGACCAGCGTCAGGTACTGGGCGGCGCAGCGGCCGGGCGTATACCAGGCTTCGCTCGGCCTGTCCGGCGACGAGGTCGCTGGGGTCGTAGACCATGCCGGTGAGGCCGTCGAGGACGAGTTCGGGGCTGGCGCCGGCGTTGGGGACCAGGGAGGGGGTTGCGACTCCGGCCGCGTCGATGACGGCTCGTCCGAAGCCTTCCTGAACGGCAGCGCTGGCGAGCAGGTCATAGCCGCCCAGTCGCTGGGGCAGGTCGTCCACGTACCCCAGGAACCGCACCGGTGCGGCCAGTTCGTTCGCGAGCCGGGTCAACTCCGTCTGGTGGGAGCCGGAATCGCCGAAGATTTCCAGCCGTACGGCGGTCGACAGGCGCGGGTCGGCGACCGCGCGCACCAAGTGGTCGACCGCTTCCACGGCACCGTGCGGGCGACCGAGGCGATGAGGAGCCGCCCGGTGTCCGGCCGCCTGCGGGTGGGGGGGGGTGGGGGGGCTGCCGGGATGGCCACACCGTTGTGGATGGTGCTGACGTACCGGGCCTGTGGGGCGTGCTTGCGCAGGGCAGCCGATGAGGCGTGGGAGATGCCCACCCACACGGGTACGGCAGACAGCAGTTCCCAGGGGAGGGTGCCGACGGTCCGTTCGACCATGGCGCCGGCTCGACACGGTCCCACCGGTCCAGATCCTTGGAGACGACGAGCGTCGTTCTCATGCATCGGACCAGAACGGCTGAGAGGTCGCAGAGGGGGCCGCTGACCTGCGGGGTGTCAGGTTGAGGTGGGACGTGTTTTGGGCTCAATTGGGGGTTCCGGAGGCTGCGCCAGCGAGCCGAACCAGCGTCTCGTCGATCATGACGAGTTCCAGTGTCTGGACCAGGGTTGTGTCATGAGGATGAGGCGCTTGCTGCCAGACTTCTCAAGCAAGGTGACAGTCTTCAGTCGGATCTTCTGTATCCCTATGTGGCCGGCCGGGACCACCTTTCGGGCAGTAGCAGGCTCGGCGGGAGCGGTCGCCCATCCTCTGTCGGCAAGTGAATCGGTGCGTCACCTATGGTGCGTCGTAGATCAACCTTGCCGCCGGTGAACTGGGCGTGTTGGAAGTCAACCTGGCCGCCGGTGAACTCCGCCTTGTCGAAGGTGATCTCGGCGCCGATGAACTGCGCGCCTCTGAAATCGAGCTGGCCGTCGGAGACCTGTGCGCCATCGAAATAGATCCGGCCGCCGGAGAACTGTGTGGCGAGGAAGGAGACCTCAGCGCCGGAGACCTGCGCGTCGATGAAGGTGATCTGGCTGCCAGAGAATGTCGAGTTGGAGAAGTTGACCCCGCCGCCGGTGAACTGCGCATTGGTGAAGGAAACGCTGCCACCGGTGAACTCCGTGTTGGCGACGGAGAAGCGGCCACTGAAGACCGCGTTCCGGAAGGATACCCAGCCGCCGGTGAACCGTGCGCCGGACAAGGCGCCGCCGTCGAAGACGACGTTGGTGAAGTCGAGGTCATGGCCTTGCCAGCAGCGAGGGTCGTCGGCCGGCAGGCTTAGATGATCTCGGATGAGGCGAATGATGGTGTGGCGGACTTCCCGTAAGGACAGATAATTGTGGCGCGTCGCCGGGTCGCCAGAGTCGGGGCCGGGATCGGGGGCGTAGGGGAGCCGAAGGTAGGCGCACAGGACGTCGATGCAGGTCTGGCGGAGTTCCTTGGTGGGGGCATCGTCAGCGAGTCCGGACAGCGCGTGTACTCCGCCGAGGCGGACGGCCGCCGAGGCGTCGCCGAGCTGGGAGACCGCGGCGGTGAACCGTTCGGTGTGCAGTCGTGTGGCTTCTCGGAGCGCGCCGTCCTCGTCGACGCGCTGTCGACGGTAGGCGACCACCAGAGCGACGAGCGCGCCTGAGCCAGCCACCACCCCGAAGGAGAGTTTCACCAGGTCGAACAGCGTCCTTGAGGTCAACTGCGTCTCGGTCTTCAGCTGGCGGACACCCAAGAGCTCCACCAAGCTCCAGAACACTCCGCCCGCCACGGCGACCGCAGCAAGGAAAACCAGGGCGAGAACACCGCCGACCGGCCATAACCGCAACCCCCGCTGCCATCGGGCTCCCCTATCTGCCATGGCGGCGACTGTACGGAGCGCTGTCCCATCCTTCCAGAGGACTGTGGGACGGCTCGGTCTCCGACGCCTGTGCCGAGATGGCCCTGTGCGGGGCTGTCCCACTGCTGCCGCCAATCAGACGACCGATGTATGACCGGGCGGCGATGCCCGCCAGTGAGCGAAGCCTCGTGTTTCACAGCTCGCCATCGATCAAGGGACATGAACAGGTCCTCAGCCTCAGTGGTAGCTGCTGGGGCGCTCTGCCCATGCGCCGGGCTGCCCTCGTGGCCGTGCTGTTCGGCTCCGGAATCCGCTCGTTCGAGTGCGTGGACGCGTCCAGGGTCGCGCTGGAGCCGGTCCGTTCCGAGCCGTCGTCGCGGGTGACGCTGACCTACGCCGTGCGGCCACGGTAGTCGCGCGTTGGGCCCCCAGCGGAAACGGTTCGAACCTCATCGAATCCTTCAGGGCATGGCGAACTCCCGGGATACCTTCTGTCTGCGACCGGGTCGTTCGACCCAGAACCTAAAGTTCATTCGGGAACGCGTGGGGGAAATGCTGATGGCGCCACAAAGACGCACGGCCAGAAGTCGTCGACTCGTCTTAGCTGGTACCGCCATCGCATGTGTTGTCCTGGCGCTATCAGCAGATATGTACGCGATCTCCGACCCTCCTTCCAGTACACCTGCAAGCCCGTCGCACTCAAGGTCGCGTGCACCCACAGAGCAAGAGAAGAGCATTCTGCACGCGGCAGAACAGGTCCTTCTCCGTGACTGCATGGAGAAAAAGGGATTTGAGTACGTACCCGTCAAGGAAAGGCCGATAACGGAGGCCCGTGACTTCCCGTACGTCATCGACGATGTCGCCTGGGCGCGGAAGCACGGCTACGGGACAGACGTGGAGCGCGACCTCGCCGAGTTGCGACGGACGGATCCGAATCAGCGCTACTTTCGCGATTTGCCTGCCGATCAGAGAGAAGCAGCTCTCAAGGCAGCCAACGGCCCTCAGCCGTGGAGCATGACTGCCAAGGCCCCGGACGGCATGCTCTTCGAACGAAGTCCCGAGGGCTGTCGATCAGAAGCCGAAAGGGAGCTCTACGGAGACCTCGAGAAGTGGTTTCAGGCCAAGGTGACAGTTGACACCCTGGCAGAGATCAAGCGTACCCGCGTCATCGCGGATCCAAGGTTCACTGAAGCCGTAAAATCATGGGCCTCCTGCATGCGGGCGGTCGGCCACCGCTATTCCAGTCCCATCGAACTGCGGGCGACATTCTCCCCGGCCAACAAGTCTCTTCCCAGAAGTAAGGAGATCAGCCTGGCCGTCGCCGAAGCGAAATGCGCGATAAGTTCCGGCCTGGCGAGAACGGCGAGTGAACGGGACGCACACTATGCCGAGAAGCTCCAGGAACAGCATCAGTCTCACATTGAAATCCAACGGAAACTGCAATTGAGCGCTCTACCTCACGCTCGCTCGATCGTAAAAAGAAGTCCGTCGACATGAGAAACCGCAACGAGGAGAGATATGAGCTGGACACGTAAAATCTCGATCGGCACGGCACTCGCCTCGCTGGCACTCGGAGCCATGCCTCTCACCGCGCAGGCGGCGGACACCGCTCCGTCTGCGACGCCCAACGCTGCCCCCACCGGGTTCCTGCACGTCTACCAGGACCTCGGTTACGGCCGCTGGTGCGACGACTGGTCGGGAGAGGCTCCGGACTGGGGCTACTGCCGCAACAAAGTCAGCTCGCTCCACAACAACGGCTACCCCGGCAACCTGGACGACATCTGGGTCTACTGGGGGCTCAACTACACGGGCGCGCGCCGGGGCGTACATCAGGGCGTAGGCCTCAGAGACCTCCGCTCCTACAGCTTCGACGCCAATACGGGACCTGGATCGGGAGAGTCCCTCGACAACAACATCTCGTCCCACAGGTGGACCAACCTCTGATCTGTTGAACCGAGTTCTCGGTTCACTCGGCGACCGTCGCGCGCCGGTCACCGCCGACGGCCGCGCCGGCCGCCGCCCACCGGCGCCCCGTCACCACTCGCTGCATCCAGACGATCGAGCATCCGCCTGAGGCAGTCGACAAGGAGCAACCGCATCCAGTGCAGAGGCTAGTAACCCGTTGGTCCGGCCGGGCCACTCAGCCGGGCCTGGATACTCGCCGGAGATCTGCTCCAGGGTGCGCCACATGTCGGTGATGGCCTCTTGGAGGGCGCGGCCGGCATCGGTGAGACTGACGATCACGACCATGCGGTCTCTCACGACTAAAGGGTGTTGCAGAAGGCCGTGATTACGCAGGCTGAAGCGGTGTTCGGGCCTGTGGGGTCATGCGGCGAGGGCGAGGTTGTGCATGCGGGCGACGGCCTGGACGGCGTGATGGAGGCCGTCGCCGCGTTGCCGACAGTCGCGGAGGATCTTGTAGTTCTTCATACGGGAGAAGGTGTGCTCGACACGGGCGCGGACCTTGCGATGCTGCGCGTTGTCCTCTTCCTCCCCCTTCAGCAAGGAGCGTCCAGGGCGTTTGCGGTGCGGGACGATCAAGCTGGTGTTGATGTAAGCGCCGTCGCCGAGGACCGACGCACTTTCGCACTGCGTGGGCCAGGCCGGAGTTCCGCCAGGCTTTCGCATCCGTCGTGTTGCCGGGCACCGGCCGGGCCGCGGCCACCACCAGCCGTGTCTCCGCGTCTACGATGACCTGCACGTTCGCCGAGAACCGGTAGTTGCGGGAGGACGCTCCGACCGTGCGGTCGCGGACCGGGATGAGGGTGCCGTCGACGATCCACAGATGGTCGGTGGTATCAGCGCTGGCACGGGCCGGCTCGAGAGCGAGCAGTGGGCCGATCCGCTGGATCACCCAGCACACGATCGCCGGTGAGACGCCGAACAGCGGGGCGAGCTGCCGCATGGTGAGGTTCGTGCGGTAGTACACGGCCACCAGCAGGACCCGCTCGGCCAAAGGAAGCCGCCATGGGCGACCCCAGCCGCAGCCCTCGCCGCCACGTTCCCGGACCGCTTTCAGCAGCCGGCCGAACTGGTCGACCCGCAGCCCCGTGAACGTCTCCACCCAAACTCGCTCGGCCCTCAACACCCCAGCCATACAACGGAGATGCCCAGTTCACGGCCTTCTGCAACACCCTTAAGGGCTGTCCCGCAATCCGCCTTTGGCTTCGATCGACTGCAGGGCCGCGGGCTATCGGGCGCGACTCAATCGTGAAGGCGGCAGTTCCAAGGAGCTGCGGCACTATGTGTGAGCGATTGCGTACTCGACGGGATCGAGGGCCTGCCTGTGCGGGAGGTATGAGGTAGTTGGGCAGAGCGGTGGGGCCTGGTGTCTCAGGTGCCGTGGGTCCCCGGCGCGCCGTATCGGGCGAGCATGGTCAGCACCGCTTGATCGACCGCGTTGGTGATGGCGGTGTCGTCGGGCTCCCAGCGTGCGAGCAGCATCCGCGGCCAGAACACGTAGTTGGAGATCATCCCGAGGAATTGGGTCGCCGCCATCTCCGCATCGTCGAGTCGGGCTGCACCAGCGGCGTTCTCCGCCGCCAGGTAGCGGCGGACCGATTCGAAGTAGGGCATCTTGCCGAGCTTGAACTGGGTCTCGCCGAGCTCCGGGAAGCGCGGTACCTCGGCGATGACGATGCGGAAGAGGGCAGCCATGCCGGGCTGGGTGAGAAGGGCCACGTATCGGCGTCCGATGGTCTCAAGCCCTGCGCGGAGGTTCCCTGACTCGGGGAGGGGCGCCTCCCCGTCGTCGACCTTCCAGTATTCGGTGACGATCGCCTCGAACAGGGCCGCCTTGGTCGTGAACTGCTTGAACAGAGTCGCCCTCGACACTCCGGCCGCCTCCGCGATGCGGGCCAGCGAGGTGCCGTCGTAGCCGGAGTCGAGGAACAGCTTCGTCGCTGCCTCGACGATGGACGTCCGCTTCTGCGCTGCCACGCGCCGGTGGTACTCCGAAGGCTGTGCCGTCATGCCCTCCAGTATGCCCCTCACTACGAGGTGAGTCACTTGACTCACCTCTAGCCCTGCTCCTACCTTGAGAGAGGAGGTGAGTCACTCAGCTCACCATGAAAGCCCGGAAGGAAGCATCATGGAACGCTTTGAGGGCCAGACCGTCATCGTCACCGGCGGCAGCGGGGGGATGGGCAGCAGTCATGTGCGGGGCTACCACGCCGAGGGGGCGAACGTCGTCATCGCCGGCCGCGACGTCGACGCCGGCCGCGATCTCGCCGCTCAGCTCGGTCATCGGGCTCTGTCCGTTCGCCTGGATGTCGCCAGCGACGACGACTGGGCGGCACTGGTGCGAGAAGTTGAAGGCCGCTTCGGGCCGGTCACCATCCTGGTGAACAACGCGGGAGTCCAGAACCCGGCGGCCCCTATCGAGCACACCGAACTCCGCACCTGGGAGCACACCTTCAGCGTCAACGTCACCGGCCAGTTCCTCGGCATCAGGGCCGTGGCTCCGTCGATGCGCAGGGGCGGTGGCGGAACCATCGTCAACATCGCCTCGACCATGGCCCACGTCGGCACGGCCTTCTACGCCCCCTACACCGCAAGCAAGTGGGCCGTGCGCGGGCTGACCAAGACGGCCGCGCTGGAGCTGGGGCGGGACAACATCCGGGTCAACTCCATCCACCCCGGCGTCGTCTCCACACCGCTGATCAACGAACCCACCGTCGCGGGCCAGCCGGCCATCGCCGACTTCTACTCGCCCGAACCCTTCGCCATCCCCCGCCTCGCCGAACCCTTCGACATCACCCGCCTGCTGCTCTTCATCACCTCCCAGGACGCATCCTTCGCCACGGGCTCGGAATTCGTCCTGGACGGGGGCCTGCTGCTCGGCCCCGCACTCCAACCCGAATCCGACATCGCAGCTTGAGCCGACCTTGCAAGTACGGAGGATGCAGTCGCGGGCGCCCATCTTGTTCAAGGTGAAGCGATCTTGCCTTGCGACGATGACGGGCTGTGGCAGTTGTGATCACGGCGTCCGAGCTGGGCTGAGCCTGCGCTGCTTCGGCAGGTAGGTGGCCGCGTTGCGACGGGAGGGCGCGGATGCGGTGCGGCGGGGCCGTCCGTGGAGTCTGCCGCTGGAAGACCGCGTACTGCTCGTGACAACGTACTGGTGCACAAACTTGACGCTGCGCCAGTTTGCCGCGCTGTTCGGCATCTCGAAGTCCGCGGCCGACCGCATCATTGCCCACCTCGGCCCTCGGCTCGCGCTCCAGCCTCGTCGGCGGTTCCGCAAGGAGACCGTGCTCATCGTGGACGGCACCCTGGTGCCCACTCGCGACCATTCGATCGCCGAACAGTCCAAAAACTACCGCTACTCGACCGCCCATCAGGTCGTGATCGACGCCGTCACCCGCTTGGTCGTCGTGGTCGGTCGACCGCTGCCCGGCAATCGTCATGACTCCCGCGGCTGGGAGGAATCCGGCGCCAAGGCCGCCCTGGGCACTCGTCGGCGACCACGCCGGCCAGGCATCGGACGTCCGCCTGGAGCGCCCTGGCTGTCTCGAAGAGCCTGCGGGCGCTATCTACATCAGACTTCCTGCCTGCCAAACGGTGCTTCTCCTCGACCATGGTCCTGAACGGCCAGACTAGAAGGACGTAGTCATGCTAGTTGTGCCTGGTCGCGCTGAGCGTGAGGGGGTAATTGGGTACTTCCGGGTGGGCAGGCAATTTCGAGGACGGCCGGAACGATCTACCTCCTGGTGTCACGCGGAGCAGATGAATCCTTCCATGTCTGCGATGGCTCTGAGCATCTGGAGCCTCTCGTAATGCGCGGGAGGTCGAGTTCCTGGGAGTTCATGGAGCAGCTGGACGCGGTGAGGCTCGCGCTCCTTGCCGCCGGAGGTCCGGGTGAGGGCATATTGCACTACGGCGGCACGTGCTTTACGACGCTGTCTGGTATCGAAGTGAGCTACCGAAAACCGCTGCTAGAACTCTGCCACTTGAAGCCTCCGGATCGGCAAAACTTGCGACTGGCGGCATGACCAGGAGCTGCGTGACGCTATTCCTCCCAGTGGCGCTGGCCAAGCTCAAGTTCCAGACCGAGGCTGCCGACATCAAGCGGAACCAGTTGAGCACTGGAATGCCTGGCGACGAACTGCAGGTTGATGCCGTATGTCTCCGATTCGGTTTATCCACGGCAACCTCCTTTTCGCAGTCCAGACAGGTCCACTGCTCGGCCGGTACGGCCAGAGCCCTCGCCAGACCGGGCAGCTCGGACGCTGGAATGGCGTCCAGGCCGCGGGCGGTCTGCTCACGGACGAGGGGTCGGGATCGGAGACCAGCGGTCGAGCGTCGTGGTTCCGTAGCCCGTTGGCGAGGGCCGCCGCATTGGCCCTGGCTGCTCCGGCCCGGACGATGGCGTTGTCAGGCAGGGCGAGATCGGGCCACTGGCAGGCAAGGAACTGGGCTGTGCGCATACGGGTGCGCGGGGTGAGGCCGATCAGTCCCGTGTCGCAGGGCTCGGATGAGTAGGCCGTCGTCGATGGGGATGGAGACGTGTCCGGGTGCGGGGGCAGGGGTGCTGGGTCGATTAAGAAGGCTCCAGTCGGCTCTTTCGGGGTGCTCCTGGTCCAGGGCGCGCAGCTGGGCGCTGATCAAGGTGCTGTCGAAGCCACAGGACTTGAGGACGAGGCGGAGAAGGCTTCGGGTCGGGTCCGGCTGCTGTCGTACCGCAGCAGCCGCGGCCTTCACCGCTCCGCGAGTCTCGATTCCGAGGACTTTGATGAACGCAGCCGCCTCGTCGAGCACTGTCGTGTCCTGGGCTCCTTCGGCCACCCAGGTCAGGGCATCCGAGCTCCCGCGCTGTCGGATGGTATCGAGGGCGACCGAGTGGCCCAGTTTCGGGAGCTCCACCTCCAGCCGATCCAGGGTGTCCAAGGTGATGTGGGTGCCGATATTCGCGACGGCTGAGACCGTCTCCGGTCGTCGGGGCACGAGGTGAGCGACGGCGGTCCCTCTGCTCGTACCGGAGGACCGCGCGGTAAATCGTTGGTGAGCCTCGCGAGACGCCGCTAGAGTTCTGTTCGTTCCGGCGGCTGCTCTGCCGCTGCTGCTCGCTGTGTGTGACCCGGGAGGTGTTGACCGATGGCTGTCGTTGCGAAGGGCGCTGCCCGCATCCAGGAATCCATCAAGTCCACCTCTGTGGCCGCCGGCTGACACCATTTTCTGCAGTTTTTCCGGCCGGGGCCGCCCCTCGAAGGGTCACCCCTTGTCTTCCCACACTTCCACCTCGTCCACCTCCCTCTCCTCCGCCCTGACCTCCTACGGCTGGGACGAGGACTGGGCCGACGTCTTCTCCCCGTACGCCGCCGAAGGGCTCCTGCCCGGTCGCGTCGTACGGGTCGACCGGGGCCAGTGCGACGTCGTCACCGCCGACGGCACCGTGCGGGCCGACACCGCGTTCGTCACCCCGCACGACCCCCTGCGGGTCGTCTGCACCGGCGACTGGGTCGCCCTCGAACCGGACGGCAACCCCCGCTACGTACGCACGTATCTGCCGCGTCGTACCGCCTTCGTGCGCTCCACCTCCTCCAAGCGGTCCGAGGGGCAGATCCTCGCCGCCAACGTCGATCACGCGATCGTCGCCGTGTCGCTCGCCGCCGAGCTTGACCTCGCCCGGATCGAGCGGTTCCTCGCGCTCGCCTGGGAGTCCGGGGCGCAGCCCGTGGTCGTGCTCACCAAGGCCGACCTCGTGCCCGACCCGGTGACCCTGTCGCATCTCGTCCAGGACGTGGAGACCAGCGCGCCCGGCGTGCCGGTGCTCACCGTCAGCGCCGAGCAGGGTGAGGGGCTCGACGTGCTGGGCGCCGTCGTCGGCGGCGGCACGGCGGTGCTGCTCGGACAGTCCGGCGCCGGCAAGTCCACGCTCGCCAACGCCCTGCTCGGCGAGGACGTCATGGACGTCCAGCGGATCCGGGACGTCGACGGCAAGGGACGGCACACCACCACCACCCGCAACCTGCTCGCCCTGCCCGGCGGCGGCGTGCTGATCGACACCCCCGGGCTGCGCGGCGTCGGCCTGTGGGACGCGAGCAGCGGCGTCGGGCAGGTGTTCGCCGAGATCGAGGAGCTGGCCCGCGACTGCCGGTTCCACGACTGCGCCCACGAGCGCGAGCCGGGCTGCGCCGTCCTCGGCGCCCTCGACTCCGGCGAGCTGCCCGAGCGGCGGCTGGAGAGCTACCGCAAGCTGATGCGGGAGAACCAGCGCATCGTCGCCAAGACCGACGCCCGGCTGCGGGCCGAGATGCGCAAGGAGTGGAAGCGCCGGGACGCCATGGGCCGGGCGGCGATGGAGGCCAAGCGGGGCGGCGGCCCCCGGTAGCCACCTCCTCCGGCCACCCCCGGATGCCATGTCCGATTTCCGCCAGCCCGGTCCGCCGGACTGGCGGAGACTGGACAGCGTGACCGAGACAGCACAGCGCACAGCGCACGAGGACAGCAGGTACGAGGCCGTACGCAGCCGGGACGCCCGGTTCGACGGCGCGTTCTTCTTCGCCGTGCGCACGACCGGCATCTACTGCCGACCGAGCTGTCCGGCGGTCACGCCGAAGCGGCGCAACGTGCGGTTCTTCGCGACGGCGGCCGCCGCGCAGGGCTCGGGGTTCCGGGCCTGCCGGCGGTGCCGCCCCGACGCCGTGCCGGGCTCGGCGGACTGGAACGTCCGCGCCGACGTCGTCGGCCGGGCCATGCGGCTGATCGGGGACGGCGTCGTCGACCGCGAGGGCGTCGCCGGACTCGCCGTCCGCCTCGGCTACAGCGCCCGCCAGGTGCAGCGGCAGCTCACCGCCGAGCTGGGCGCCGGGCCCGTCGCCCTCGCCCGGGCCCAGCGGGCGCACACCGCGCGCGTCCTGCTGCAGACCACCGGCCTGCCGGTCACCGAGATCGCCTTCGCCTCCGGGTTCGCCAGCGTGCGGCAGTTCAACGACACCATCCGGGCCGTGTACGCGGCCACCCCGAGCGACGTCCGCGCCGCCGCCCCGGCGGCCGACCGGGCCGCCTCCCGGCGCACCGCCACCCCGTCCGCCGGCGTCCCGCTGCGCCTCGCCCACCGCGGCCCCTACCAGGCCGGACCCGTGTTCGACCTGCTCCAGCGGGAGGCCGTCGCCGGCGTCGAGGAGGTGAGCGGCCCGCCCGGCCGCCGCCGCTACCGGCGCACCCTGCGGCTGCCGTACGGCACCGGCATCGTCGCCGTCGAGGAGCGCACGGGCGCCCAGGGCAACGGCGGCGGCTGGCTCGACGCCCGCCTCCACCTCACCGACCTGCGCGACCTGACCACCTCCGTGCAGCGCCTGCGGCGGCTGTTCGACCTGGACGCCGACCCGTACGCCGTGGACGAACGCCTCGGCGCCGACCCCCGCCTCGCCCCCCTGGTCGCCGCCCGCCCCGGGCTGCGCTCACCCGGCACCGCCGACCCCGACGAACTCGCCGTCCGGGCCCTGGCCGGGCGCGCGGCCGCCGAGCGGCTGGTCCAGCGGTACGGCAAGGCCCTCGACGCGCCCTGCGGCACCCTCACCCACCTCTTCCCCGAACCGGCGGTGCTCGCCGACGCCGAGCCGGACGGCCCCGTGGGCGCGCTCGCCGCCGCCCTCGCCGACGGCACCGTACGCCTGGACCCGGGCGCCGACCGGGACGACGCCGAACGCGCCCTGCTCGCCGTGCCCGGCATGGACGCCCGGACGGCCGCGGTCGTCCGCACCCGCGCCCTCGGCGACCCCGACACCGCCCCGCCCGACCCGACCGTGCCCGACAGCTGGCGCCCCTGGCGCTCGTACGCTGTGAACCACCTGCGCGCCGCAGGAGACTGGGAGCAGGACCGATGACCACGACCACCACCGGCACGTCCGTGACGTACTGGACCGAGACCGACAGCCCCGTCGGACCGCTGCTCCTCACCGCGGCCCCGGACGGCGCGCTCACCTCGCTGTCCGTGCCCGGGCAGAAGGGCGGCCGGAGCGTCCAGGACGGCTGGCGGCACGACACCGGGCCCTTCCGGGCGGCCGAGGAGCAGCTCGCCGCCTACTTCGCCGGGGAGCTGACGGACTTCCGGCTCCCGCTGCGCGCCGAGGGCACCGCCTTCCGGGAACGGGTGTGGGCCGCCCTCGACGACGTCCCCTACGGGGCGACCACCACGTACGGCGAGATCGCGGCACGCATCGGTGCCTCCCGGCCCGCGGTCCGCGCGGTCGGCGGCGCGATCGGCGCCAACCCGCTGCTCATCCTGCGCCCCTGCCACCGGGTGATCGGCGCCGACGGCTCCCTGACCGGATACGCGGGCGGCCTGGACCGCAAGACCCGGCTGCTCACCCTGGAGGGCGCCCTCCGGGAGCGGTCCGGCCGTTCCTAGCCGCCGGCCACTACCGCCCCCACCCATGCCCCGGTGATCAGCAGGCAGGCGAACAGCTCCGCCAGTACGTCGGCACCGCCCGAGCGCATCGCCGTCCGCAGCGCCGCCTTCGCCTCGCCGTGCCGGCCGAGCCGCAGCCGCTCGGCGAGGTAGATGCCGCCCATGAAGCCGGGGATCGCGCCGAGCACCGGGAGCAGGACGAAGCCGATGACCGCGCCCGCGCCGCCGTACGCGGTGAGTCGGCGCATCGCCTCGTCCCGGCGGCGCCTGCGGGTCGGCAGCGCCCAGCGCACCGCCCGGGACAGCAACAGGACGACGGTGGCGCCGACGAGCACGGCCCACGCGAGCGGCTGCGGATCCTTCAGCGCCCACCACAGGATCCCGGCCCACACCAGCCACGACCCGGGCACGCCGGGAAACAGGACGCCGCACAGCCCGAGCAGAATGACCAGGCCGGTCAGCAGGAGGTCCCACGCTCCCATCTGTCCAGGGTGCAGGAGTCCGGCCCGGTCCGCAGATGTCCGGGGCGGGGACGGGGACCGGGTGGGGTCGGGCGCGCTCGGGGGTCAGGGCTTCCTGGCCACCCAGCCCCTTTCGTACGCGTGCCAGCCCAGCTGGAGCCGGGTCGTGACCCCGGTCAGTTCCATCAGGCGCTTCACCCGGCGCTGTACGGTTCGCAGGCCCAGGTCGAGCTGTTTGGCGACGCTGGCGTCGGTCAGGCCGGCCAGCAGCAGGGAGAGGATCTCCAGATCGGTGCCGTCGGGGGCGTCCGGGCCGTGCTCGGTCACGCCGGAGGCGCCCAGGCGCAGCGGCAGCGCCTCCCGCCACACCGCCTCGAACAGGCCCGACAGCAGCTCCAGGAGCCCGCTGGCGTGCACCACCAGCGCGGCGGGCTCCGAGGAGCGCGCGGTGAGCGGCACCAGGGCGAGCGCCCGGTCGGCGACCACCAGCTTGGTCGGCACCCGGTCCACCACCCGCACCTGCTCGTCGCGGCCCAGCGCGGCGGTCAGCTCGGTGATGCCGGTCGGCTGGTCCAGCACCGACCGCTCGACCACCACGCGGTAGCGGACACCGCGGCCGGTGGCCTGCTCCTCCGCGTCGTTCTCCATGCCGGTGACGGCGACCGGGTTGCCGGTGACCAGCGCGCACACCTCCTCGGTCGCGCCCAGCTGGAGCTGGAGGAAGCGCTGGGCGACCGCCGCGCCGCCGGTCACCACCTCCACCAGGTCGTGCACCGCGGGCTCGGCCGCCGCCGCGCGGTACTCCTCGGCCAGCAGCGCCGCCGCCAGCTCCGCCTTCTCCAGTTCGTGCCGCTGCTGGGTGAGCAGCGCGCCCAGCGCCACCCCAGGCGGCGCGGCGACCCAGCGGCCGGGGCGGCCCGAGGACTGGGCCGCCAGCCCGTTCTGCTCCAGCCTGCGCAGCGCGCGCTCGGTCTCCCGCTCACCCAGCGCCAGCCGCCTCGCCAGGTCCGGCACGTCGGCGGCGCCCAGGGACACCAGCGCCCGGTACGCCGACTCGTGCGTGTCCTCCAGCCCCAGCACTCCCAGCATCAGCCGTCGTCCCTCCCCGAGAACCAGCGTCCGTGGCGGAAAACGGCCACGGCGCAAACCCGCCTCCGCACATCATCGCCGTACCGCCGGTCACTCTGCCAAGGTGGCGACGCCGAGCGGTTCTCCCGTGGGGGGTGGGACCGCTCGGCCACTTCACCTCGTAACCCTGTTCGAGCCGTCCCGCGACACGCCGCCCGGCGCGGGCCGGTCCGCCGGAATTTCCCGATGCCCCGTTTCCATCTCGCTCCGTCGGTGGACAATCAGGAGCATGAGTCAGCAGGGGGGAAGGCCCACCGGTCCTGAGGACGACTGGTGGGGGCAGCTGTACGACGACTCCACCGACGACACCGGCCCCACGGCCGCACCGGATTCCCTGGACGACCGCTTCGCCTCGGCGTCCGGCACGGTGACGGACGGCTCGGGCAACGGCCCGCCCGCCGTCCCCGGCCCCCGGGCCGGCTCCCGTTGGGAGCCGGCGCCCACGCCACCGGCCGCCCCGTCGAACTCCCCGCCCCCACCCGCGGGGAGCCCGGCGCCCTCGCGCCCGGACCACCCGCGATCCCCTACGCCACCCGCCGCCCAGCCGACGGACGGCTTACACCCCGCCGCACCCCGCGACGGCGCACAGCCCGCGGACGGCCAGGGACCCGCCCCCTCCCCGGACGCCTCACGACCGCCAAGGCCCCCGGACGCCTCACGGCCGCCAAGGCCGCCGGACGCCTCACGGCCGCCAAGGTCGCCGGGCGATTCGCGGCCCCCGGCCCCACCACGATCCGCGGCGCCCCCGGCGGGCCCACAGCCCGCGCCCCGCCCGGGCCCGGCGACGCCCCCGGCTGACCTGCGGCCCCCTGCCCCTCCGCGCTCCGCGACGCCCCCGGACGCCCCGCGGCCCTCGGCCCCACCCCGCCCCGAGACGTCGTCTCCCGCGCGCCCGCAGCCCGCGCTGCCCTGGCAGCCCCTGCCGTCCGCGTCCCCGCAGCCGGAGCCGCCTCGGCAGTCTTCGGCTGCGCCGCCTCCGCAGCCTGAGTCGCCTCGGCAGTCTCCGCCGCCCTCGCGCCCCGAGCCGCCTCGGCAGTCTTCGGCTGCGCCGCCCCCGCAGCCCGCGCTGCCCTGGCAGCCCCTGCCGTCCGCGTCCCCGCAGCCCGAGCCGCCTCGGCAGTCTTCGGCTGCGCCGCCCCCGCAGCCCGCGCCACCCTGGCAGCCCCTGCCATCCGCGTCCCCGCAGCCCGAGCCGCCCCGGCAGTCCTCGGCTCCGCCGCCTCCGCAGCCTGAGTCGCCTCGGCAGTCTCCGCCGCCCTCGCGCCCCGAGCCGCCCCGGCAGTCCCCGGCTCCGCCATCCCCGCAACCCGAGCCGCCCCGCCAGTCCCCGCAACCCGACCCGCCCCGGCAGCCCCCGGCTCCGCCATCCCCGCAGCCCGCGCCGCCCCCGTCACCATCGGCACCCGACGCGGCACCCGGCCCGCCGCGTGGCCGTACCGCCTCCGGGAGTGGGCCCGCGGATCTCCGGGAGCCGCCGGAGGTGGGGCTGCCGCCGTTGCCGCCGCCGTTTCTTCCCGCGGTGGCGCCGCTGCCGGAACCGGGTGCCGAGCCCGCGCGGGACTTCGTCGGGTCCGGGCCGCCCACCTATGACGCCGAGCCCACCGCGCTGCCGGCCGCCGACCCCGACGGGCTCGACGACCTGGTGCCGGACACCGTGCTGGACGGGGCCCGGTACGGGACGTGCACGCTGCGGGCCGTCTCGGTGCGCGGCGACTCCGCCCGGTACCGGGGCGAGCCGCGGCGGGACGCGCTGCTCGTCGCCCGGTTCGGCGCGGGCGAGCACGCGCTGGTCCTGGTGGCGATGGCCACCGGCACCCGTGCGACCGCCGGGGCGCACCGGGCGGCGGCCGAGGTCTGCCGGTGGATCGGCGGCGCCGTGGGCCGCAGCCACGCCCGGCTCGCCGAGGACCTGCGGGCCGCCCGGCGCGGCGACCTCAAGTCCGGCCTGCACCGCCTCACCGACCGCAGCCTCGGCCGGCTCCGCGCGGGCGCCGCCGAACAGGGCCTGTCCCCGCAGGAGTACGCCGCCTCCCTGCGCTGCCTGATACTTCCCGCCGACCCCGCCTGCCGTACCAGGGTGTTCTTCGGCGTCGGCCCCGGCGGACTGCTGAGGCTGCGGGACGGCGCCTGGCGGGACATGGAGCCGAGCGCGGGCGACGTCACCGGTGAGCCCGTCCTCGGCTTCGGCTCGCCGCCCAGGGGCACGCCAGGCACGCCAGGCACGCCCGCCGACCGGCCGAGCGAGACGCCCGACGGCGACCGGCTCACCATGGACCTCGGCGTCACCGCGCCCCCGGGCCCGTACGACGCGCCGCCCCCCGACGAGCCGCCCCGGCGGCCGTTCCGCTTCCGGGCCTCCGTAGCCCGCCCGGGTGATGTGCTCCTGATGTGCACCACGGGCCTGGCCGAGCCGCTGCTGACCGAGCCCGAGCTGGGCGGACTCCTCGCGCGGCGATGGACGGGCCGCCCCCCGCCCGGACTCGGGGACTTCCTCGCCGACACCGGCGTCCGGGTCAAGGGGTACGCGGACGACCGTACGGCGGCCGCCGTTTGGGAGGCGTGAGGCCGCTCGCTGTGCCATACGTAGAGCCATGGCCAAACAGAACGTCGCGGAACAGTTCGTCGACATCCTCACCCGCGCCGGGGTCGAACGCCTCTACGGAGTCGTCGGCGACAGCCTGAACCCGGTCGTGGACGCCGTGCGCCGGCACAAGGGCATCGAATGGGTGCACGTCCGGCACGAGGAGACCGCCGCCTTCGCCGCCGGCGCGGAGGCCCAGATCACCGGGAAGCTGGCCGCGTGCGCCGGCTCCTGCGGCCCCGGCAACCTCCACCTCATCAACGGGCTCTACGACGCCCACCGCTCCATGGCCCCCGTCCTCGCCCTCGCCTCGCAGATCCCGTCCAGCGAGATCGGCCTGGGCTTCTTCCAGGAGACCCACCCCGACCAGCTGTTCCGCGAGTGCAGCCACTACAGCGAGCTGATCTCCAGCCCGAAGCAGATGCCCAGGCTGCTCCAGACCGCCATCCAGCACGCCGTCGGCCAGGGCGGCGTCAGCGTCGTCTCGCTGCCCGGCGACATCGCGGACCAGCCCGCCCCGGAGAAGGCTGCCGAGACGGCACTCGTCACCTCCCGGCCGACCGTCCGCCCCGGCGACGAGGAGATCGACCGCCTGGTGCGGATGATCGACGACGCCGACAGGGTCACCCTGTTCTGCGGCAGCGGCACGGCGGGCGCGCACGCCGAGGTGATGGAGTTCGCCGAGAGGATCAAGTCGCCGGTCGGGCACGCGCTGAGGGGCAAGGAGTGGATCCAGTACGACAATCCGTTCGACGTGGGGATGAGCGGTCTGCTCGGCTACGGCGCGGCCTACGAGGCCACCCACGAGTGCGACCTGCTGATCCTGGTCGGCACGGACTTCCCGTACAACGCCTTCCTGCCCGACGACGTGCAGATCGCCCAGATCGACGTCCGGCCCGAGCGCCTGGGCCGGCGTTCCAAGCTGGACCTCGCGGTGTGGGGCGACGCCCGGGAGACCCTGCGCTGTCTGATCCCGCGGGTGCGGGAGAAGCACGACCGGCGCTTCCTCGACCGGATGCTCAAGAAGCACGCGGACGCGCTGGAGGGTGTCGTCAAGGCGTACACCCGCAAGGTCGACAAGCACGTCCCGATCCATCCCGAGTACGTGGCGGCCGTGCTGGACGACCTGGCCGACGACGACGCCGTGTTCACCGTGGACACCGGCATGTGCAACGTCTGGGCCGCCCGCTACATCTCGCCCAACGGGCGGCGCCGCATCATCGGCTCGTTCTCGCACGGCTCGATGGCGAACGCGCTGCCCATGGCGATCGGCGCCCAGTTCACCGACCGGCGCCGGCAGGTCGTCTCGATGTCCGGCGACGGCGGGTTCACCATGCTGATGGGCGACTTCCTCACCCTGGTCCAGCACGATCTGCCGGTGAAGGTCGTCCTCTTCAACAACTCCTCGCTCGGCATGGTCGAGTTGGAGATGCTGGTCGCGGGCCTGCCCTCGTACGGCGTGGCCAACAAGAACCCCGACTTCGCCGCCGTCGCCGAGGCGTGCGGCGCCTTCGGGGTGCGGGTGGAGAAGCCCAAGGATCTGGCGGGCGCGCTGAAGGCCGCGTTCAAGCACAGGGGCCCGGCCCTCGTCGACGTCGTCACCGACCCCAACGCGCTGTCCATCCCGCCGAAGATCAGCGCCGACATGGTCACCGGCTTCGCCCTGTCCGCCTCCAAGATCGTCCTGGACGGCGGGGTCGGGCGCATGGTCCAGATGGCCCGCTCGAACCTGCGCAACGTACCGCGGCCGTGACCGGACGTGGCGGTCGCCGCCAATCGGTATGACTGCCGGGTGCCCGAACGGGCAAGGCTTCCCCCGTGAAGATGTTCGACCGTGAACATGCTCGATCAGAAGGGGGAGACGACATCAGCACGCCGACGGGGGACATGAGGAAGCGGGCGGCGCCGGACCTCAGGCGGCGGCTCGGCCGGGCGGACCTGCGGGCGGTGCCCGAGGCCCGGCGGGCCCTGCGCGAGCTGCTGCGGCACTGGGGCGGGCCCGGACAGTCGGAGATCGCCGAACTGCTCACCAGCGAGCTGGTCACCAACGCGCTGGTCCACACCGACGAGGGCGCCGTCCTGACCGCCACGGTCGGCCCGCACGCGCTGCGGGTCGAGGTGCGGGACTACGTCGGGCGGCCGCCCCGGCCGCGCACCCCGGACCCGGAGGAGAGCACCAACGGCAGAGGCCTGGTCCTGGTGCGGTCCCTGGCCGACGACTGGGGCGTACGGCCCTGCGAGGTGGGCAAGTCGGTCTGGTTCGAACTGGACGCCGAAGCCGCCTGAGCGCCGGGGAATCCGGTGCTCAGGCGGCTTCACAGCCGCGGACCGCGCGTCAGCCGAACTGCTGCTCCAGGTCCTTGAGCTTGCGCTCCAGGGAGTCCAGGCGCGGCAGGGCCTGGGTGTCGTCCTCCGCGGTGAGGTCGACGGTGACCTGGTCGGTCGTCCCGCCCCGCACGGGTTGGAGGGAGGGGCGCTGGCGTACCGGCAGCTCCGGAGCCGATATCGCAGGCTCCGCGGTGGCGCGCTCGGTGCCCCGCTCCACCTGCTGCACCTCGACCTCGACCTGACGGCCGCCGCGGCCGGGGAAGCCCCGGTGGCCGTGGCCCCGGCTGATCGCCTTGAGCTGGGCCCGCTCCAGGCGCTCCTGCTCGCGCCGCCGCTGCTTGGTCTCCTCCTTCTGGCGCCGGTCGTCGCGCACCTCCTCGACCGCCTCGTCGAGGCTGCGCACGCCTTCGAGGAGCATCAGCGACCAGGCGCGGTACGTCTCCCGGGGCGCCCGCAGCCAGCGGACCATGCGGATCTGCGGCAGCGGACGCGGCACCAGGCCCTGCTCGCGCAGCGCGGCCCGGCGGGTCTGCTTGAGGGCCCGGTCGAACAGCACGGCCGCCGACAGGGACATGCCCGCGAAGAAGTGCGGGGCACCCGCGTGGCCGAGGCCGCGCGGCGCGTGCACCCAGTTGAACCAGGCCGCGGCGAACGCGAAGGTCCACACGAGTATGCGCGAGCCGAGCGCCGCGTCACCGTGGCTGGCCTCGCGCACCGCGAGCACGGAGCAGAACATCGCCGCCCCGTCGAGGCCGAACGGGACCAGGTACTGCCAGCCGCCGCTCAGGCCGAGGTTCTGCTCGCCGAAGCCGACCAGACCGTGGAAGGAGAGCGCCGCGGCGACCGCGGCACAGCAGAAGAGCAGGACGTAGGAGACGGTGCCGTACAGGGCCTCCTTGCGCCTGCGCCGCTCCTCCATCCGCTCCCACGAGTCGTCCGCGCCCGCGTCCTTCCCCGGGGAACGCTTGCCGCGCGCGAGCACCGCCACCGCCGCCAGCATGCCCAGGAGCAGCACGGCGCCCGGAAGCAGCCAGTTCAGCGATATGTCGGTCAATCTCATCAGGGGTCCCTTGCAGTGGGATAGGGCGTAACGCCCGCCATGGTGGCCCAAACCCAGCGGCCCTCAGAGGGTTTCGGGGCAAGAGGCCGCCAAGGGAGTGCGAGGGGGTGCCCAGGGCGGCGTTCTGCTCGAACTTCCGCATGACGGGCGGGAGTTGAGTTCGAATAAGACTACCCGTACGAGTGGTTCGGCGGAAACCTGCCGCGACGCGTGGGGGAGTTGTGAATCGACGTCGGGGATCCTAGCCGACGATCTTGGAGAGGAGGGTGCGGGGTACCGCTCAACCCGCCGTGGCGAGCAGCTTGTTCACCCGGTCCGCGTCGCAGGTGCGCGGGCAGGTGGCGCAGGTGTCCTCGGGGCGCAGGGTGTAGAACATGCAGCAGCTCGCCCGGTCCCGGGTGTGCAGCGGTTCGCCGTCCGGCCCCTTCAGCTCGCGGAAGGCCGCGTCACCGACGTACGGCTTGGTCGCGCCCGGCAGCAGCAGTTCCAGCTCGTGCCGCGCCCGCTCCTGCTCGCCCAGCAGGTGGGCGACGTACCACAGGCCCTCCACGACCTCGTCGGTCGCCATGCCCCACAGGGCCCGTCCGCGCCGCCGCATGCGGGGGCCGAATCCGGCCAGGACCGGCTCCAGGTGCTCGGCGACCGAGGCCCGAACCTCGGCGCGCAGCGCCTCCTCGTCGGCGACCACGCGGGCGCCGGGCAGCGCGGCGGCCGGGTCCCCGGGCAGACAGGCGAAGCCCGCGCCGCGCACCGCCATCCGGCCCAGCGGGAGACCGTCGGCGGTGCGGTCGTAGGCGACGTGGGCCGCGGGGTAGCGGGGCACCCTGCGGTGCAGGAACCACGGCACGGTGATCAGCAGGCAGGCCGGCCAGGCGTACCGGTGCAGTCCGAAGCTCGCGATCACGTCCGGGCGGGCCCGCTGCCCGTAGTCCCGCAGCACCTGCGCCTCGTCCCAGGCGAGGAAGTCCGCCAGCTCCGCCCCGCCCGCGGCGAGCGCGTCGCCGCTGACCCAGCCGCCGCCCCGCGGCACCTCGCCGTCGGCGTCCAGCTCGGTGACGCCCAGTCCCGGAAGGGCCTCCGACAGGCGCGCGTAGGCGTCCGTGAGGGCCGTGCGGGCGACAGGCATGCGGGACCACCGATCCGGGACGGAAGAACGGGCTGCTCAAAGGCAAGCCTTACCTTACCCAAGATGTTTGGGATTTGAACTGACGGCCCCTGCCCTTATGGTGCTTGACGGACAGGTGACAACCCGCCGTAATGACCCCAAGTACCGACACGTCCCACAGGAGGACCCGTGAGGCCCAGCGCGCAGGGTGCCCCTGAGGCGGAGGCCGCCGCCGCCCAGGTGCGGGTGCCGGCCCAGCCACGGGCCGCGGACGTGGACCGGGCGGCGAACGGGGACCGGGTCAGGGCGCGCGGCGTCGGGGAAGGGGAACCGGTCGCCGCTGCGCGCGGCGAGCACACCCACAGCGAACCCCCGCCGCCCCGCCCGCGCCCCCTCGTCCAGCGCTCCTCCGTACGCGGGCAGATCCTCGACGCCCTGCGCACCGCGCTGGTCACCGGCGAGCTGCGGCCCGGCGAGGTCTACTCGGGGCCCGCGCTCGGCGAACGGTTCGGGGTCTCGGCCACCCCCGTACGGGAGGCCATGCAGCAGCTCGCCCTTGAAGGCGCCGTCGAGGTCGTCCCCAACCGGGGCTTCCGCGTCGTCGAGCGCGGCGACCGCGAACTGGCCGAGCTGGCCGAGGTCCGGGCGCTGATCGAGGTCCCGGTGTGGCTGCGCCTGGCCCGCACGGTGCCCGCCGAGCGCTGGGCGGAGCTGCGCCCCCTCGCCGAGGCCGCCGTCCGGGCCGCGTCCGCCGGCTGCCCGGCCACCTACGCCGAGGCCGACCGCGCCTTCCACCGCGCGGTGCTCGCGCTGGCCGGCAACGACCAGCTCGTGCACATCGCCGGCGACCTGCACCGCCGCGCCCAATGGCCGCCGGCCGGCATCCCCGCGGTACGCGGCCGGGCCGACCTGATCGCCGACGCGCACGAGCACACCGCCCTGCTGGACGCGCTGATCGCCGGCGACCAGGACCTGGTGCGGACCCTGGTGGGGGAGCACTTCACCGGGGCCCGCTGAGCGAGGGCGCTCCGGGGGGAGCCCCCGCCTGACCGCCGGTCGCTACGGGACCTCCTGCCGTTCCGTGCGGCTCGCCGGTACGCGCTTGCCGTTCTTCCTCTTGCGTCCCTCGCGCCGCGCTGCGCGGGACCCCGCGGCGCGGCCGTGCAGCTCGATGGCCAGCGGGGAGGCGGTGAAGACCGAGGAGTACGTGCCGACCGCCACGCCGATCAGCAGCGCGAGCGCGAAGTCCGTGAGCGAGCCGTCGGCGAGGACCGCCAGCGAGGCGAGGATGAGGACCGCGCCCATGCCCGTGTTGACCGTGCGCGGCAGGGTCTGCAGGATCGCGTCGTTGGTCAGCCGGTCGAACGGCGCCTTCCGCTCCCGGCCCAGCAGCTCCCGGACGCGGTCGAAGAGGACCACCGAGTCGTTGACCGAGTAGCCGATCACGGTCAGCAGCGCGGCCAGGAACACCCCGTCCACCGGCTTGCCCAGCCAGGCGAACACGCCCACCAGGACGACCACGTCGTGGGCGAGCGCGCCGACCGCCGCCGTGCCGAACAGCAGGCGGAACCGGGCCGCGAGGTACGCCAGTTGGGCGGCCAATGCCAGGCCGAGGGCGATCAGGGCGTCCCGGCGCAGCTCCTCGCCGAGGCTCGGGCCGATCAGTTCGTCGCGGACCTTCTCCGTCTCGCCGCCCAGCCCGGCGACGGCCTCGGTGACGGTCGCCGCCTCGGCGTCCGTCAGCTCCTCCGTGCGCACCGTGAGGTCGCCGTCACCGGAGGACTGGACGACGGCGCGCGGAAAGCCCGCGTCGGCGAGGGCGTCGCGGGCCCGGTCGGGGTCGACCCGGACGGCGGTGGAGTACTCGATGAGCCGCCCGCCGGTGAACTCGATGCCGAGGTTCAGGCCCCGCACCAGGATGCCGGAGCCCGCCACCACGAGGACGACCAGGGAGGCCGCCAGCCAGCGACGCGGCCGGCGCATCAGGAACGGATCGCGGCGCAGCAGGGCGTCACGGACCGGACCGGTGGAGGAGATGCCGGTGACGCGCGGGCGGCGGAGGACGGCCGGGCGGCCCGCGGCGAACTCGGCCAGCACGCGGGTGATCACCAGGGCGCTGACCATGGAGGCCAGCACACCGATCCCGAGGGTGACGCCGAAGCCCTTCACCGGGCCGGAGGCCAGGAGGAACAGCAGGGCGGCGGCGATCAGCGTGGTGATGTTGGAGTCGGCGATCGCGCTGAAGGCGCTGCGGAAACCGGCGGTCAGCGCCGACCGCGCGCTCGGACGGGTACGGGCGGCCTGTTCCTCGCGGGCCCGTTCGAAGACGAGGACGTTGGCGTCCACCGCCATGCCGATCGCCAGGACGAAGCCGGCCAGGCCGGGCAGGGTCAGGGTCGCGCCGATCGCGGCCAGAGCGGCGTAGGAGATCAGGCCGTAGCAGAGCAGGGCCACGGTGGCCAGGGCGCCCATCAGCCGGTAGGCGACGATGATGAACAGCGCGGTCAGCGCCGTGCCGATGACGGCGGCCCGGGCGCCGGCCGAGATGGCCTCGTCGCCCAGGGTCGCGCCGATGGTGCGCTGCTCGATGGTCTCGACCGGCACGGGCAGGGCGCCGCCCTTGACGAGCAGGGCCAGTTCGCGGGCCTCCGCGTCGTCGAAGGAGCCGGTGATCTGCGTGGAGCCGCCGGTGATGCCCGCCCCGCAGGCCACGGAGGGGTCGACCTGCGGCGAGGAGATGATCTTGTTGTCGAGCACGATGGCGACCCGGCGCTGTGCGTCGCCGGCCGGGTGGCAGGCCGCCTCGCCGGTCACCCGGGCCCAGCGGTCGCCGCCGGCGTCCTTGAAGTCGACGGTGACGTGCCAGCCCGCGCCGCTCTGCTGGTCGAATCGGGCGTCGGCGCCCTCGACGTCCTGCCCGGTCAGCGTGGCGTCCTGCAGCCGCAGGTACTGCCCGGACTCGTCCGGCAGCACCCGCTCGCCGTCCTCGGCGTCCGTGGCGTTCTGCGCCGCGCCGAGCACCGGGTGGACGGTGAGCTGTGCGGTGCGGCCCAGCACGTCGGCGGCCCGCTTCGGGTCCTGGACGCCCGGCAGCTCGACGACGACGCGGTTCTCGCCGGAGCGGACGATGGTCGGCTCGGCGACACCGAGGGCGTCGATGCGGCCGCGCAGCACCTCCACGGTGCGGTCGGTGGCCTCCCGGTCGGCCTCGGTGGTCTCGGTGGACTGGGTCTCCAGCACGATCTGGGTGCCGCCGCGCAGATCGAGCCCCAGGCGGATCGGCGTGGTCAGGGCGATGGCCACGGACGCGGCCATCACGGCGAGCGCGACGAGCGCGCGGACATTCAGGGAACGGGAACGGGACCCCGAGCACGTACGAGGGCGCGAAGGGGGACGGGAGCGTTTCAACACGGGCCTCCGGCGGGCACACCGCGGCGGCGGCCTAGCGCGGCCGCGGCGGAAGAAGGTGAAAGGTCGGGGTTCGAGGTGGCTCACAGGCCGGAGGAGAGGGGCGGTGCCCGACCGCTGTCGTGGCTCGTGCGGCCGGGGGAGACCGGCACCGGACCGGGCGCGGCCGCGGTCCGTGTGTGTGCCCCGGAGGCAGTGCCCGCGCCGTGCGCGGTGGTGGTCGCGTGGTGGTCCGGTGCCGTCGGGCCCTCGCCCGGTTGGTCGTGCCGGGCCCGGGGCTGGGCGGCGCAGACCGGTGTGCACCCGTCGTCCGCGTGCGGGTCCAGGACGGGGTGCGGTACTGCCGTGGCGGTGGCCGCCGCGAGGGGACCACCAGGGCCGACGTGGACGCCGGCGGCGGGCCAGGCGGGGACCAGGGGCAGCAGGACGCTGAGCAGGACGGTCAGCACCGTCGCGAGCCGCCGGCGCATGCACCGTCCTCTTTCGTTGTGGGTGGCCGGGCCGGGGAGCCCGGGGCTCCGGGGGCTGTCAGGGCTCGATGAGACCGGCGCGGATGGCGTACCGGGTCAGGTCCAGGCGGTCGCGCAGGCCCAGCTTGTGCAGCAGGTTGGCCCGGTGCCGCTGGACGGTCTTGACGCTGATGAAGAGGATCTCGGCGATCTCCTTCGAGGAGTGGCCCTCGGCGACGAGCTTGAGGACCTCCTCCTCGCGCGGGGTGACGACGTGGTCGGCGCTCTCCTCGCCGTGCCGGACCCGGTCCAGGTAGTTGCGGATCAGGGCGGTCACGGCGCCCGGGTACAGGAAGGGCTCGTCGCGCATCGCGGCGCGGCAGGCGGCGACCAGGTCGCGGTCGGCGACCGACTTGAGCACGTAGCCGCAGGCCCCCGACTTCAGCGCCTGGAACAGGTACTGCTCGTTGTCGTGCATCGTGAGCATCAGGATGCGCAGCTCCGGCCGGAGCGCGGACAGCTCGCGGGCGGCCTGGAGGCCGGTGAGGCGGGGCATCGCGATGTCCAGGACCGCGAGGTCTGCGTCGTGGGCGCGCGCCATGTCGATGGCCTCCGCGCCGTCCCCGGCCTCGGCGACCACCTCCAGGTCCGGCTCCCGGTCGAGGATGAGGCGCACCCCGCGGCGTACCAGCGCGTGGTCGTCGGCGAGCAGGATGCGGATCTTCGGGTCGGGCATGGTCACGGCTGCTTCCTGGTGACGGGTGCGGTGAGCCGGATGCGGGTGCCGGCGCCGGGGGCCGAGGCGATGTCGAGGGCGGCCCCGACGAGCAGGGCCCGCTCCCGCATGCCGCGGATGCCGGCGCCCTCGCACGCCGCCTCGATGCCGCGGCCGTCGTCGGCGATGGTGAGGGTCACCGCGTCGCCGGCCCGGGCCAGGCTCACCTCGACCCGCGTGGCGTCCGCGTGCCGGGCGGTGTTGGTCAGGCCCTCCTGCGCCACCCGGTAGAGGACCAGTTCGGTCTCCGGGGCCAGGGCGGGCAGGTCGGGGTCGAAACGGCGCAGCACCCGCAGCCCCGTATGGGCGGCGAAGTCGTGCGTGAGCGAGGACAGCGCGCTGATCAGGCCGAGGTCGTCCAGGACGCCGGGCCGCAGCCGGCGCACCAGGCGACGGACCTCGTCCAGGCTCTCCCGGGTGATCTCCTGCGCCTGCTGCAGCTCGTCGCGCAGCGGCTCGTCGGCGTCGTCCGCGGCGCGCCCCAGGACCAGCAGGATCGCGGTCATGCTCTGCCCGACCTCGTCGTGCAGCTCCTGGGCGATCCGGCGCCGCTCCGCCTCCTGGGCGAGCAGCACACGGGCGCTGCTGGTGGCCCGCTCGTTCTCCAGCCGGTCCAGCATGGCGTTGAAGGTGCGGACCAGCTCGGGGACCTCGCCGCCGCCGGACACCGGCAGCCGCTGGCCGGGGCGGAGCAGGTCGACGGTGGTCATCAGCTTCGTGACCCGGTCCAGCGGGGCCAGGCCCCAGCGCAGCAGGGCGCCGTTGGCCACCAGCATCACGGCCAGGCCGCCCACCAGGATCACGGCCTCGGTCAGCAGCACCGGCACGGACACGGTCACCGGAGCCAGCAGCAGCAGCGCGGTGGCGAAGCCCAGCACCACCGCGTTGAGCCCGAAGATCCGCCAGAACAGGGACACCGGGGGGTACGCCTCCTTCTGCGACGCGTCGACTGCCGCGCCTCCACTGTCGGTCATCGCGCGCACCCTCGGCGGGAGCCGCGGCCCAGGTCGCGGCCGGGCGGACCACCAGCCTGCCCCGCCCGCACCCGCCGGGTCGATGGGGGCCGACCCCCATTTCCGGGGCGCGACGCACCCATACGGCCGCCCCGGCGCCGCGTCCGGTGGGCCCCGCGTCCGCGCGCAAATGGGGCCTGCGCCCGATGGGCTTCCGCACGCGGCCCGGCCATGGTGGGGGACGACCGGGCCCCTTCGGCCCGGTGTCCGCCGTACCGCGGCCCTGCCGAGAAAGGGACTCACCGTGTCGCTCGACGCTCCCCGCACCGAACCCCGCCCCGAACGGCTCACCGCCGACGACGCGCGACTGCGCCTCGACCACGCCCGCACCACGCGGTTGATCCAGCTCCGGGCCCTCGACGAGAGCGGCCAGGCGGACGACCAGCTGATGGCCGCGCAGCAGGCCGCGATCGGGCGGGTGCTCAAGGAGATCGACGAAGCCTTCGCCCGGGTCGAGGACGGCACCTACGGCGCCTGCCTCGGCTGCGGCAAGCCCGTCCCGGGGGAGCGCCTGGAGATCCTCCCCTACACCCGGTACTGCGTCGCCTGCCAGCGCCGCGCGGCCACGTGAGGGTCCGCGCGGCGCAGAGCGTCCGGCGTCGGCCCGGTCAGGCCGTCGCCGCGTCCGGGGCCGGCGGGGCGAGCTGCTGGGCCAGCCAGGTCGGTACGCCGCCCAGCAGCCGGAACAGCCGTCGGGCCTCCTCCCGCAGCCGGGACGCCTCCGGTTCCGTCTCCGCGTCCGCGAGGGACGCCAGCGCGGGCGCCGTACCGACGAGGTACCCCAACTCCTCTCGGATCCGCAGGGACTCGGCGAAGCCGTGCCGCGCCTCGGCCAACTCGCCCTCCCGCAGGGCGAGTCCGGCCAGATGCCGCCAGGTGAAGGACAGCAGCAGCGGCTGCCCGTGCGCGGTCGCCCCGGCGTGCGCGCGGCGGTACGCCGCGCGGGCGGACTGCGGTGAGCGGCTCAGGTTCTCCGCGACCAGTCCGCGCCGGAAGTCCAGCAGCGCCCGCCCGCCGGCCCCCGGCGCGATGAGCGCCGCGGCCCGGCCCAGCGCGGCCCGCGCCTCGTCGGCCCGGTCGCGCACCTGGTGCACGGTGGCCGCGTAGGCGAGCTGCCCGCGTTCACAGGCGGCGGCCCCGCGCTCGTCGTCGCTGTGGGCCAGCGCCTCCGCGGTGCGCAGCGCGTCCTCGGCCTCCGCCCAGCCCTGCTCGGTGTACAGGCACCGCTCCACGAGCAGCGCGGTCCGCTGCAGGGCGGTGGCCGCGGTGACCGGCTCCAGCAGGGCCGCCGCGTCGGCCCAGCAGGCGCGCGAGCGCAACCGCCATACCGCGGTCTGGAGCGGATCGTCACCCTCGGTCGTTCCCCAACCAGAACCAGCCATGGCGGAATGCGCCACGTCGCCCTCCCCTTAGCACGCCATCGAGCTCTCGAGTGGTGGCCGCATCTCAGCACGGATCCGGCGGCCCGGCCAAGGGGATGGGTGAAAGATTTCACAAAGTCGTGGGACTTCCCGCGCCCGAGGTTTGGGGATGCCCCGGGCCCGAAAGCGCCCGCGCCTCAGCTCATCCGCAGTGCGAGGAAGAAATCCAGCTTGTCCTCCAGGCGCGACAGATCACGCCCCGTCAACTGCTCGATCCGCCCGACGCGGTAGCGCAGCGTGTTGACGTGCAGGTGGAGCCGGTTCGCGCAGCGCGTCCACGAGCCGTCGCTGTCGAGGAAGGCCTCCAGCGTCGGGATCAGCTCGGCGCGGTGGCGGCGGTCGTAGTCCCGCAGCGGGTCGAGCAGCCGCGAGGTGAAGGCGCGCCGCACGTCGTCGGGGACGAAGGGGAGCAGCAGCACGTGCGAGGCCAGTTCCTGGTGGCCCGCCGCGCAGACCCGGCCGGGCCGCGCCGCGGCCACCCGCCGCGCGTGCCGGGCCTCCTCCAGCGCCCCGCGCAGCCCCTCCGCCGAGTGCACGGCCGCGCTGACGCCGAGCGTGACCCGCCCGTCCCCGTCCAGCCCCGCGGACAGCGGCTCCCGTACGGACTCCAGCAGCGCGTCCGCGAGGACGCCGGTCTCGGAGCCGTCGTGCTCGGTGGAGACGGCCGGCAGCGGTACGAGGGCCACCGCCTCGTCACCGGTGTGCGCCACGGCGATGCGGTCGGAGTGCTCGGGGCCCGTGGCGTGCGGGTCGACGAGGATCTCCTCCAGCAGCGACTGGGCGACCGGGCCGGTCTCCGTCGCGCCGTCCTCCCACTCGACGCGGGCCACCACGACCTGCCAGTGCGGGGCGGCGCCGAGTCCGGGCAGCAGCACCGGCGCCGCCACCCGCAGCCGGGCCGCGATCTCGGCGGGCGCGGCGCCCGTCTGCACCAGCTCCAGGACCTCCTGCGCCAGCCGCCGCCGCACCGTGCGCGCCGCGTCCCGCCGGTCCCGCTCGACCGCGATCAGCTGCGTGACGCCGTACAGCAGGTCGAGCCGCTCCTCGGCCCAGTCCCCGGCGTCCGCCTCCACCACGAGGAGCCAGTCCGACAGCACCGTCTCCCGCACCTCCCGGGACACGCCCACCGCCTGCGGGGCGCGGGCGCCGGCCCGCACCGGGAAGACGCTGTACGTGCTGCCCGCCACCGGCACCCGGTGCGGTGCCCGCCGGCCCGCGCGGGTGGCCGCCAGGTGCTCCGCCGCCAGCCGCGCGCACACCTCGGCGGGCAGCGCGGGGCCCGCCGCCTTCGAGCCCGCGACCGGGCGCCCGGTCGGCGACAGCACCCAGGCCCGCAGGTCCAGGTCGGAGCCGAGCAGGTCCAGGACCACGTCGGGGCCGCCGCCCGCGGGGCCCGAGGTCATCATCCGGCGGTGCCGGTCCACCACGGCCGCGAGGTCGCCGGCCCGCTCGCCCGAGACCTGCCGGACGACGTGCTCGGTGATGGTCGCGAAGGCCACCGACTCGTGCACCGCGAACAGCGGCAGCCGGTGCCGCACGCAGGCCAGCACCAGGTCCTCCGGCACGCTCCCCAGCTCCGCCTCACCGGCGGCCAGGGCGCTCACGCCGGACTGCACCAGGAGACGCACGAAAGGCTCGGAATCGTCGGCGTCCCGACGCCAGGCCAGGCCGGTCAGCACCAGCTCACCGCCCGAGAGGTAGCGGCTGGGGTCCCGCAGGTCGGTGGTCATCACGCCGCGGACCGATCGGTCCAGCTCGTCCTCGCCGCCGAGCAGCTTGAGGCCCAGCGCGTCGGTGTCCAGCAGTGCGCGCAGCCGCATTCTCGTCGCCGCCGATCTTTGTCTCGAAGTGTTCCAGGTCACGCGGCTGTGGCGCGCGGTTCCGGAGGAAAACGAGGAGGTTACTGAGGACCTCCTTTCATACGAATCTACAAGATGCCCGCCCTGGCCAGCCAACTCCTTCATGGTTTCTGCGACTGACCCCGGTGGAGCACAGAGCGGTGTACTGAGGCCAATCCACGTGAACAGCACATGAACGAGCCGGGCCCGCCGCACACGGATTGGCTCAATCTGTACGCCCCACAAGTAGACGAAGAAGAGAGCCGGTCATGGACTTCCTTCGCCCCGCCAGCTGGGAGGAGGCGCTCGCCGCCAAGGCCGAGCACCCCACCGCTGTGCCGATCGCGGGTGGCACCGACGTGATGGTCGAGATCAACTTCGACCACCGCCGGCCCGAGTACCTCATGGATCTCAACCGCATCGGCGACCTCTTCGAATGGGAGGTCGGCGAGGACTCCGTACGGCTCGGCGCCTCCGTGCCCTACACCAGGATCATGGAGGACCTGCGCGCCGAGCTGCCGGGTCTCGCCCTCGCCTCGCACACGGTCGCCTCCCCGCAGATCCGTAACCGCGGCGGCGTGGGCGGGAACCTCGGCACCGCCTCCCCGGCCGGCGACGCCCACCCGGCGCTGCTCGCCGCCGGCGCCGAGGTCGAGGCCGAGTCGGTGCGCGGCAGGCGCCTGATCCCGATCGACCAGTTCTACAAGGGCGTCAAGCGCAACGCCCTGGAGCCCGACGAGCTGATCCGCGCGGTGCACGTGAAGAAGGCCGACGGGCCCCAGCAGTTCTCGAAGGTCGGCACCCGCAACGCCATGGTCATCGCCGTGTGCGCCTTCGGCCTCGCCCTGCACCCCGGCAGCCGCACGGTCCGTACCGGCATCGGCTCGGCCGCCCCCACCCCCGTGCGGGCCACGGCGGCCGAGGAGTTCCTGAACGCGGCGCTCGAAGAGGGCGGCTTCTGGGACAGCGGAAAGATCATCACCCCGTCGGTCGCCAAGCAGTTCGCGCAGCTGTGCTCCGCCGCCTGCAACCCGATCGACGACGTCCGCGGCACCGCGAACTACCGCCGCCACGCCGTCGGCGTCATGGCCCGCCGGACGCTGACCTGGACCTGGGAGTCGTACCGCGGCACCCGCAACGCCACGGAGGGAGCTGCGTAATGCGCGTCAACTTCACTGTCAACGGACGTCCGCAGGAAGCCGACGACGTGTGGGAGGGCGAGTCCCTGCTGTACGTGCTGCGCGAGCGGATGGGCCTGCCCGGCTCCAAGAACGCCTGCGAACAGGGCGAGTGCGGCTCCTGCACGGTCCGCCTGGACGGCGTGCCGGTCTGCTCCTGCCTGGTCGCGGCCGGCCAGGCGCAGGGCCGCGAGATCGTCACCGTCGAGGGCCTGGCGGAGTTCGCCAAGGACCGCGCCGAGGGCTGCGCCACCGGCGCCTGCGGAAGCGACGCCGGCCAGGGCACCACCCTCGACCAGGCCAAGCGCTGGCAGGCCGGCGGCACCGACTCGCAGACCGGCGAGGGCACCGAACTGGCCCCGATCCAGCAGGCGTTCATCGATGCCGGCGCCGTCCAGTGCGGCTTCTGCACGCCCGGACTGCTGGTCGCCGCCGACGAGATGCTGGAGCGCAACCCGAACCCGTCCGACGCGGACATCCGTGAGGCGCTGTCGGGCAACCTGTGCCGCTGCACGGGCTACGAGAAGATCATGGACGCGGTCCGCCTGGCCGCGGCCCGTCAGTCCGAGGGGGTCTGAACATGGCTGCCACCGGCGCACCCACCAAAATCACCCAGGGTTCCCAGACCAAGGGCGGCATCGGCGAGTCCACGCTCCGCCCGGACGGCACCCTCAAGGTCACCGGCGAGTTCGCGTACTCGTCCGACATGTGGCACGAGGACATGCTCTGGGGCCAGATCCTGCGCTCCACCGTCGCGCACGCCGAGATCGTCTCCATCGACACCGGCGAGGCCCTCGCGACAGCCGGCGTCTACGCCGTGATGACCTACGACGACCTGCCCACCGAGGTACGCAACTACGGCCTGGAGATCCAGGACACCCCCGTCCTCGCCCACGGCAAGGTCCGCCACCACGGCGAGCCGGTCGCCATCGTCGCCGCCGACCACCCGGAGACCGCGCGCCGCGCCGCCGCTAAGATCAAGGTGGAGTACCGGGAGCTGCCCGTCATCACCGACGAGGCCTCCGCGACGGCGCCCGACGCGATCCTCGTCCACGAAGGGCGCGACGACCACCACATCGGCCACGTCCCGCACCCCAACATCGTGCACCGCCAGCCGATCGTCCGCGGCGACGCCGACGCGGCCGCCGCGCGCGCCGACGTGATCGTCAAGGGCGAGTACTACTTCGGCATGCAGGACCAGGCCTTCCTCGGCCCCGAGTCCGGCCTCGCGGTGCCGTCCGAGGACGGCGGCGTCGAGCTGTACGTCGCCACCCAGTGGCTGCACTCCGACCTGAAGCAGATCGCCCCGGTCCTCGGACTGCCCGAGGACAAGGTGCGCATGACGCTGTCCGGCGTCGGCGGCGCCTTCGGCGGGCGCGAGGACCTGTCCATGCAGATCCACGCCTGCCTGCTGGCGATGCGCACCGGCAAGCCGGTCAAGATCGTCTACAACCGCTTCGAGTCCTTCTTCGGCCATGTGCACCGCCACCCGGCCCGTCTCTTCTACGAGCACGGCGCCACCAAGGACGGCAAGCTCACCCACCTCAAGTGCCGGATCGTCCTGGACGGCGGCGCCTACGCCTCCGCCTCGCCGGCGGTCGTCGGCAACGCCTCCTCGCTCGCCGTCGGCCCCTACGTGATCGACGACGTGGACATCGAGGCCATCGCCCTCTACTCCAACAACCCGCCCTGCGGCGCCATGCGCGGCTTCGGCGCGGTCCAGGCGTGCTTCGCCTACGAGGCGCAGATGGACAAGGTGGCCAAGGAACTCGGCATGGACCCGGTGGAGTTCCGCCGGATCAACGCCATGGAGCAGGGCACCATCATGCCCACCGGCCAGCCGGTCGACTCCCCGGCGCCGGTCGCCGAACTGCTGCGCCGCGTCAAGGCTATGCCGATGCCGCCGGAGCGCCAGTGGGAGTCCAGCGAGGGCGCCGACGTACGGCAGCTGCCCGGCGGTCTGTCCAACACCACGCACGGCGAGGGCGTCGTCCGCGGCGTCGGCTACGCGGTCGGCATCAAGAACGTCGGCTTCTCCGAGGGCTTCGACGACTACTCCACCGCCAAGGTCCGCATGGAGGTCATCGGCGGCGAGCCGGTGGCCACCGTGCACACCGCCATGGCGGAGGTCGGCCAGGGCGGCGTCACCGTCCACGCGCAGATCGCCCGCACCGAGCTGGGCGTCACCCAGGTCACCATCCACCCGGCCGACACCCAGGTCGGCTCGGCCGGCTCCACCTCGGCCTCCCGGCAGACGTACGTCACCGGCGGCGCCGTGAAGAACGCCTGCGAGCTGGTCCGCGAGAAGGTCCTGGAGCTCGGGCGCCGCAAGTTCGGCTCCTACCACCCCGCCTGGGCCACCGCCGAACTCCTCCTGGAGGGCGGCAAGGTCGTCACCGACGGCGGCGAGGTCCTGACCGACCTCGTGGACGTCCTGGAGGGCGAGGCCGTCGAGGTCGAGGAGGAGTGGCGGCACCGGCCCACCGAGGCGTTCGACCTGCGCACCGGCCAGGGCAACGGACACGTCCAGTACTCCTTCGCCGCGCACCGCGCCGTCGTCGAGGTCGACACCGAACTCGGCCTGGTCAAGGTCATCGAACTGGCCTGCGCGCAGGACGTCGGCAAGGCGCTCAACCCGCTCTCCGTCATCGGACAGATCCAGGGCGGCACCACCCAGGGCCTGGGCATCGCCATCATGGAGGAGATCGTCGTCGACCCCAAGACGGCGAAGGTCAGGAACCCCTCCTTCACGGACTACCTGCTCCCCACCATCCTCGACACGCCGACGATCCCGGTCGACGTGCTCGAACTCGCCGACGACCACGCGCCGTACGGGCTGCGCGGCATCGGCGAGGCCCCCACCCTGTCGTCCACCCCGGCGGTCCTCGCGGCCATCCGGAACGCGACGGGGCTGGCGCTCGACCGCACGCCGGTACGGCCGGAACACCTCACCGGCACGGCGTGAGCTGAACCTCCGGGCGGCGCACGGAACGTCACACACTCCGCGCCGCCCGGAGCACCGACCGGGTCCCGTCCCGCTCGCGGGCCTCGAAGTACCACCCACATGCGTTCGTCTCGGGCCGTCCCCCGGGTCGTCGTGCACATCCCAAATCCCCGCGGCCGCCCCAGCGGACCGCGAGGGTGCCCCTTTGAACCTTGGGAGACGGCCCCATGACCCAGCAGTCAGTGGAGCCCAAGACCACCGCCGAGGACGCGGGCGCGGGTTCCCGCGTCCCCTCCGGCCGGTCTTGGCTCGACCGGTACTTTCACATATCGCACAGAGGATCCACGGTCGCGCGTGAGGTGCGCGGCGGCATCACCACCTTCATGGCGATGGCGTACATCGTCCTGCTCAACCCCGTCCTGCTCGGCGGCAAGGACGTCGCGGGCGACACCCTGAGCCAGAAGGCTCTGATCACCGCGACGGCGCTCGCCGCGGCGGTCACCACGCTCCTCATGGGCTTCGTCGGCAAGGTGCCGCTGGCCCTGGCCGCCGGACTCTCGGTGTCGGGCGTCATCGCCGGCCAGGTCGTCCCCCAGATGACCTGGGGCCAGGCCTTCGCCATGTGCGTGATGTACGGCGTGGTCATCATGCTGCTCGTGGTCACCGGGCTGCGCGAGATGATCATGAACGCGATCCCGCTCGCCCTCAAGCACGGCATCACCATGGGCATCGGCCTGTTCATCGCCATCATCGGCCTGGTCAAGGGCGGCTTCGTGCACGCCGGCGAGGCGACCCCGCTGACCCTCGGCCCCGCGGGCGAACTGGCCGGCTGGCCCGTGCTGCTCTTCGCGGGCACGCTGCTCCTGATCTTCATGCTCCAGGCGCGGAACACTCCCGGCGCGATCCTGATCGGCATCGTCACCGGCACGATCGTCGCGCTGGTGCTGAACGCCGCCGGGGTCATCGACCCCAAGCAGTGGGCGAACGGCGCTCCGGAGCTGCACGGCAGCGCGGTCTCCATGCCGGACTTCTCGCTCTTCGGCACGCTGGAGTTCGGCGGCTGGGGCGAGGTCGGCGCGATGACGGTCGGCATGATCGTCTTCACGCTGGTCCTGGCCGGGTTCTTCGACGCGATGGCCACCATCATCGGCGTCGGCACCGAGGCCAAGCTCGCCGACGACAAGGGCCGGATGCCGGGCCTGTCGAAGGCGCTGTTCATCGACGGCGCCGGCGGCGCCATCGGCGGTGTGGCGGGCGGCTCCGGCCAGACCGTCTTCGTGGAGTCCGCGACCGGCGTCGGCGAGGGCGCCCGCACCGGGCTCGCCTCGGTCGTCACCGGCGCGTTCTTCGCGGCCTGCCTCTTCTTCACGCCGATCACCGCGATCGTGCCGCAGGAGGTGGCCTCCGCCGCCCTGGTCGTCATCGGCGCCATGATGATGATGAACGCCCGGCACGTGGACTGGGCCGACCGGGCCACCGCGATCCCGGTCTTCCTGACCGTCGTCCTGATGCCGTTCACGTACTCCATCACGGCGGGTGTCGCCGCCGGAGTGATCTCCTACGTCGCCATCAAGGTCGCCCAGGGCAAGGCCCGGGAGATCGGCGCGTTCATGTGGGCCCTGACGGTGATCTTCGTCGTCTACTTCGCCCTCAACCCGATCGAGAGCTGGCTGGGCGTGCACTAGCCGCCACGACGGGAACCCTTTCACGTACCCCTTGTCTCAGGAGGACCGACAGATGCTGGACATCGCCGAAGAGCTGAACCGGTGGGTCGAGCAGGGACGCGACTTCGCCGTGGCCACCGTGGTGGCCGTCGGCGGCAGCGCCCCCCGCCAGCCCGGCGCCGCCCTCGCGGTGGACGCCGGGGGCACGGCGATCGGCTCGGTCTCCGGTGGCTGCGTGGAAGGGGCCGTGTACGAGCTGTGCCGGCAGTCGCTCGAGGACGGCGAAACCGTCCTGGAGCGCTTCGGCTACAGCGACGAGGACGCCTTCGCCGTGGGTCTGACCTGCGGCGGGGTCATCGACATCCTCGTGACACCGGTACGGGCGGCGGACCCCGTCCGGCCGGTGCTGGCCGCCGCGCTGGCCGCCTCCGCACGGGGGGAGGCGGCGGCGGTGGCGCGGGTCGTCAGCGGTCCGGCGGAGCTGATGGGCCGCGCGCTCCTCGTCCACCCGGACGGTTCCCGTGCCGGCGGCTTCGGCGCCCACCCCGAACTGGACCGGACGGTGGCCGCCGAGGCGGGCGCCTTCCTGGACGCCGGCCGCACGAGCACGCTGGAGATCGGCGAGCAGGGCTCGCGCTGCGGGGCACCGCTCACGCTGCTGATCGAGTCCTCGGTCCCCGCGCCCCGCATGATCGTCTTCGGTGCGATCGACTTCGCCTCCGCGCTGGTCCGCGCCGGAAAGTTCCTCGGCTACCACGTGACGGTGTGCGACGCCCGCCCCGTCTTCGCGACCCGGCTCCGCTTCCCGGACGCCGACGAGATCGTCGTCGAGTGGCCCCACGAGTACCTGCGGCGTACGGAGGTCGACGCGCGCACGGTGCTGTGCGTGCTGACCCACGACGCCAAGTTCGACATCCCGCTGATCAAGCTGGCGCTTCGGCTGCCGGTGGCGTACATCGGCGCGATGGGCTCGCGCCGCACCCACCTGGACCGCAACGCGCGCCTGCGCGAGGTCGGCGTGAGCGACCTGGAGCTGACCCGCCTCAGGTCGCCCATCGGCCTCGACCTCGGCGCCCGCACCCCCGAGGAGACGGCCCTCTCCATCGCCGCAGAGATCGTCGCCACCCGCCGCGGCGGCACGGGCGCCTCCCTGACCGGCGCCCACACCCCGATCCACCACGACGGCCCGACGGCACCGGCGGGGCGGATCGGGTCGGTGGCCTAAGAACTCCTAACGAAATGATCTTCGAGGTGGTTGGATCACTCCGGGACTGTTGATCCGGGGGTGCGGAGTGGCGCGGCCGAAGCGGTGGGAAGTCGACGACGAACTGTGAACGGTGATCCAGCCGCTGCTGCCGAAGGTAGAGCGCAGAGCCCGCCATCCCGGGCGGAAGCGGCATCCGGACCGGCTGGTGTTCCAGGGCATCCTGTTCGTGCTGCATACCGGGATCGCCTGGGAACACCTGCCGCAGGAGCGCGGCTTCGGTTCGGGGATGACGTGCTGGAGGCGCCTGTCCCAGTAGACTGAGGCCGGTGTGTGGCCCCGGCTGCACGAGGTCCTCCTCGCCAAACTTCGCAGTGCGGACGCCCTGGACTTCTCCCGGGCCGCAGTCGACGGCTCCCAAATCCGCGCGCGAAAGGGGGCTCCAAGACGGGACGAAGCCCTGTTGACTGGGGCAGAAGCGGCAGCAAGCGCCATCTGGTTATCGACGCCACCGGCATGCCGCTCGCGGTCACCCTGACCGTTGGCAACCGCAACGACGCTATCCGGCTCATCCCGCTGCTTCAAGCGGTACCACCCGTGCGCGGCAAGCGCGGTCGACCGCGCCGCCGCCCGGACGTCGTACTCGGAGACCGTGGTTACGACCACGACAAGTACCGCCGGCTCGTCTGGAACCTCGGCGTGAAGCCGGTCATCGCCCAACGCGGCACCGAGCACGGCTCTGGCCTCGGGACCCAACGCTGGGTCGTGGAGAGCGCGTTCGCCCACCTGCACTGGTTTCGCCGCTTGCGGATCCGCTGGGAGAGACGGGACGACATCCACGAGGCTTTCCTCACCCTCGGCTGCGCAATCCTCTGCTGGCGGCGCCTCAAAAGAGCAGTGCTGATCTGAGCCCTCAGCCCGTACCGACGACCAGTGCCTCGCCGAGCGGGGTGCGGCGGTAGAGCACGGACCGTCCGGACCGGGCGCGGACGAGCAGTCCCGCGTCTCGCAGGATGGCGAGGTGGTCTCCTACCGCGCCAGGTGCCATGGCGAGGCTTCGGGCGAGGTGGCTGGTACTGGCCGGGGCGTCCAGCGCCAACAGCAGCCGGGCTCGGGCCCGGCCGACCAGAGCGGTCAGGGCATCCGGCCGGGGGACGCTCTCCTGTTCGCCCCACAGGGCGGCGGTGCCGCGGGCACGATAGATCAAGGTCCTGGGCCAGGGGGTTTCCAGGTGCGCGGCGATATTCGCGACGAATACCGAAGGGATCAGCAGGAGCCCGTCGCCGGCGAGGCGGACTGTTCCGACTTCGGGGAAGTGGCCGATCTCGATACCGCCGGCTTGCCAGGCGATGCTCGGGTGCAGGCTCTCGATGGTCGTGGCCCATCCGTGTTCGCCGATCACACCCACCCGGTGCACGACGTCGCGCTCACAGATCGCGCGCAGTTGCGGCCAGTCCGTGGCGAGCAGTTCGTGCCATGCCTGGTTCATCGCCTCGGCGATCCTGGAGACGGCATCCGTCGAGTCCAACACTGCGCGTACGCGGGGATCACGGGCTGATGGGCCGGTCGCGTTGGCGGCGATTTCGTGGCGGGCGGCTTCCAGCGGTGTGGCCCGGATCATGGCTAGGTCGTCTGCCCAGGTCTGGTTGAGGCCGCGCGGGGGCGGGGCGACGAAGTTCGGTCCGGATTGCGGGGTGTGCAGGGCGAGGGCGGCGTTCAGTTCGCTCTCGCGGCGAAGCCGTTCAAAGGCTGGCAGGAGCCGGGTGGCCCAGGCTCGCGGCAGCGGCCTGTCTTGGCCGGTGAGCGAGCGCAGCAGGAAGCACAGGTCCATCGCGGGGGACAGGGCGAAGCGGCTGCGCAGCAGGTCCTCGACGGAGACTTCGAAGCGGAGCACCGCGCCATGCTACCGAGGGACGTCTGTTCCGATTCGTCCAGCGACGAATCATTGGTGAGTGGTGTGGGCGCATCGCGAGGCTGCTCGTCATGACCTCAACCGCCGAGCCCGCGCAGGGCAACCACCGTGCCACCTACCGGGAGGTGCTGGCCGAGCCGCGATTCCGGCTGCTCTTCTCAACCCGTACCGTCGCGATCACTGCGGACGCACTGCGGATCACCACGTTCTCGGTTCTAGTCTTTTCGGCCACCGGATCCCCGCTGCTGAGCGCACTGGCCTTCGGTATCGGCTTCATCCCGCAGCTGTTCGGCTCGCTGCTGTTGGGCTCACTGGCCGACCGACTGCCGCCCCGCGCGCTCATCACCGGCGGCTATGCCTTGACGTGCGCCGCCGCCCTGCTGCTCGCCCTGGTGCGGATGCCGATCGTGGCAAGCCTTGGTGTCGTGGCGCTGGTCGCCCTTGCCACACCGGTGTTTCATGGCGCGTCGAGTCGGCTGGTCGCGCAGTCTCTGGAGGGCGACGCCTATGTGCTGGGCCGTTCACTGAACAACATCGCTGCCTCCGGCGCGCAATTGTTCGGTCTGGCGCTGGGAGGTGCGGTCGTCGCGGCACTTGGCCCGCACCGGGCGCTCGCGGTCAGCGCCGCCCTCTACCTGGGCTGCGCGCTTGCTATCAGCATCCGGCTGCCCCGGCTGCAGCCCGGAGAGTTCGGCGGCACACCCGGCAGCGCTCGGGGCGATGGCGGGGCCGTCCGGGCAAGCCTGCACGGGGCCGGCCTGCTGCTGCGCGGACACACGGTGCGACGACTGATGCTGGCCCAGTGGCTCCCGCCCGCATTCGTCGCTGGCGCGGAAGGCCTGATCGTCGCCTACGCGGGAGGACGCAACTTCGCGCCCGGCTGGTACGCGGTGCTGATGGGGTGTCTGCCGGTCGGCATGCTGGTCGGTGACCTTCTGGTGGGCCGACTGCTACGGCCGCCCACCCGGGAGCGACTGGTAGTCCCGTTGATTGCGCTGATGGGACTGCCGCTGGTCGGTTTCGCCGCCGAACCCGGAGTGGGCGTCTTGTCCTGTCTGCTGCTGCTCTGCGGATTGGGATTTGCCTACGGTCTTGGCCTGCAACGGCCGTTCCTGGACGCCTTACCGCCAGATGGCCAGGGCCAGGCCTTCGGTCTGCTCGGCTCCGGCAGCATGACGCTGCAGGGCGTCGGGCCGGCCTGCTTCGGCGCGGTGGCCGCAGGCATCGGAACAGGCGGTGCAATCGCCCTGGCAGGCGGTGCGGCGGCGTTTACCGCCGGCTGGATTCTCACCTGGCACCCGCCCACCTCCCCGGTCCCCGTCCCGAACTGCTCAACGGGATCAGAGAACGACACCGAACAGCATGCGTGTGGCTCTCCTGCGCAGTAACCGTCGCAGGTCGGGTCGGCCGCGAACCGCCACACACTGCACCCCCACGCCTCCCTGACAGGCAGCCATTCCCGATAGCTCATTGTGTGAGGAGTTCTAAGCTTGACGTTTAACCACGCTGCTGTACGTGTTCCTTGATTGTTTCGGCGCGTTTCGCGGTCTTGCCGACGTTCTGGATGCGGGCCTTGTGCTGGTTGTGGCTGCCGGGCGGGCGTCCAGGGCCGGGCCTGCCCGGTTTCGGTGCGGCTGGGGACGGGCCGCCTTCCGGCGGAGGTTGCGAAACCCTCGCCGGACGCGGGCCGGAGACAACTGTTCGGCCTTCACCAGGCGTTCCCGGGCGGCGCAGGTCCTCGGCGAGGCGGAGTTGGGTGTGCGCGGCGATGATCATCCAGGTCCACAGGTCGGCCGCGGCGGGGGTGCGGACACGTGGTGCGGTCCAGCCGAGCGTCTGCTCGATCATTCTGAAGGTGTGCTCGATGTCGAACCTGCGCAGGAACGTCCGCCACCACAGGTCCACGGTGGCCGGGGCGGGGCCGGTCGCCGAGGACCACAGCCAGGCCTTCGCCATGGTGGCGCGAACAGCTCTGGAAGACGAGGGCCATCAGCCCTGATCAGTTCTCCAGGTTGATGATCAAGCCCACCAGGGCAGCCTCATCCCGAGATGCTTCACCTATCCAAGGGCAGCTCGGCCAGCATGACGGCGTACACCGGGGAGTCCGGGAAGGGCTGGCGGTCCCCGACCTTCCGGAAGCCCCACGACTCGTACATGTCCTGCACCTTGGGGTGTTCGAGGTCGACGAGCAGCACCACGAGGTCCTCGTCCCGACCCTTCAGGAGCGTTCGGCTCACCAGCTCCGCCGTCCCGGTCTTCCGCCACTTCGTCCGGACCGTCAACTCGGAAAAGGAGAAAGTCCGGCTCTTCTCCGGGGCGGGCTGCATGTGCTCGCGCCACCACTCGCGCTCCGGGTTCGCCGGGGCTCCGTAGGCGAAGGCCACCGGTTCCCCGCAGTCGAAGGCGATCACGCAGGCGAAGCCGGGGTGACCGCCCCAGTGATCCACGAACCAGGGGAAGCGCTGGTTGAACTCGTCGTCCATCGCATCGGCGTAGGCGTCGGCGTGCACGTCGATCAGGGCCTGGCGGATCTGCGGGAGATCCTCGTGGGTGAAACGGCGGACGTCCAGATCAGCGGCGCTCAAGCTCGCCTCCATTCGGCTCGATAGCGGTCTCCCCACTCTCGTGCGACTGCCGCGTCCGGCGCAAGAGTGATCAAGTCGCGGTAGTAGTCACCGAGGAGGGACCGCATCCTTCCCGGCAGCGGCGAGCCCTTCATCAGCTCGAAGACGCTGGAGGCGGTGGCGCAGGCCTGGTCGATGTCCCTCTGGTGGAGCTGGGCCAGGGCGAGTCGTGCGATGGCCAGGGCCCGGTTCCTGCGGAACTGCTCGGGGATCGTCCCCAGAGCCTTGTGGGAGGCGGCCTCTGCCTCGGCGGCGTCCCCGATCCGGTCCCGGACGATGGCCGTCATCGCGGTCAGCTCAGCCGGCCCGTAGAAGGCCATCCAGCTCGGCCTGGGCTGGTCTGGCTCCGCCTTGCCCAGAGCCTCTTGGGCATGCCCCAGAGAGCGGATGGCGGCCTGGCGATCACCGAGGTTCGAGTGGCCGATGGCTGCACGGGCGTGGGCCAGGGAGGCGAAGAGCGGGTCCCGCTTGGTGATGGAGGTCGCCTGCGCGGCCTGGGCGGAGTCGACGGCTTCCGTGTGCTCTCTGCGCTGGTGGGCGAGCATGGCATACGAGTTCCAGACCCTCAGCTCCGCCACCCGGTCCTGGGCAATCCCGGCCAGGTACAGGGCCTTCTCCAGCAGGTCGCATGCACGGTCCGACTGACGGGCATCGAGGGCACTCCAGGCGGCCGTAGCGGTGTAGTCGGCGGCGAGGGAGAAGAGCCGGAGGCGGATGCGCTGGGTGGCCCCGAGCTTCTGCTTCTCCAGGGCCTCGGCGGCTCCGGCCAACGCGGCTCCTTCCAGTCCTTCATGGCCTCCCCTGGTGTCGTCCAAGACCATCAGGGTGTCCAGGCCACTGCGGAGCCGGAGGACATCGGAGGTGCCCACCTGCGGCGGTGCTCCGACGAAGGGGACCGCCACAGCGGCGGTAGTGCCGCTGGCGGCTGTGAGGAGGTTCCGGCGCCTCACTGGGTCCTCCGCAGGGTTCGAGGTTCGTCGTTTTCGCACCGGTGGGCGGAAGCCCAGCTCTCCGGCGATACAGCCGAATACTGCCTCTAACGCCTCGCGTTGCCGGGGATGGGGCCACCCTGTTTTTCCAGTCAGCCAGTTTCGCACGGTGCGGTCGCTGACCGTCCCCTCGTGCCCAGCACAGATCAGATGCGCGTTCACCCTGTCGGCCAACTCGGCCTGGGTGAGCCCTCTCTCCTGCATGGCGCTGTCGAGGCTCTCGTTCCCCTGCACATACCTACGGTAGTGACTGAGTGCCCATCAGTAGCAGGGATGACGAAGAAATTTCCGGTCGGAGTGGATGCACACAGCGCGCACTTTTCCTGCCCCTGGGAAGCAGTTGGCCGTTCACTCAGGTAAGGCCACACCGCAACCGCACCCCAGAGGTCCTGATGACTGTGATGGCAACGCCACGCCCCACGGGGCACCCCGGATACTCCGAGACCCTCCCCCGAGAGCCGGAGAGCGCAGCCGTCGCCCGTAGGCTAGTCCGGACTGCTCTGGCCGCCTGGGGCCTGGAGGACCACATCGACGATGCCATGGTGGTCATCACGGAGCTGGTTTCGAACGCCGTGGACCACGGTCGTCTCGCCTCGATCCGGGTGGTCGTGTCGCGGCCCACCGAGACCTGGGTCCGCCTCGGGGTGACCGACCGCTCGAAGGCCATTCCGTTGATGCGGATCGACTCCAACGGAGACCAGGTCCGAGGCCGTGGCCTCGTCCTGGTCGACTCCCTGACCGAGCGCTGGGGCACGGATCTCTACCAGTGGGGCAAACAGGTCTGGGGCGAGCTGAAGTGCGAGCCGGCACAGTGACCGAGGAGCAGACCACAGCGTGGGTGGGGGATCAGGTCTTCGACGAGGAGGCCTGCAGGGAAGGCATCGTCTCCGACGTGAAGCGGGACGGTACGTACATCCTGCGGGAGGTCTGCTTGTGGGCCCTCACATGGACGGCCCAGGACCCCGACAAGCTGACCGTCACTGTGCCGCGTGAGGAGCGGATCAAGAGGGAACGGAAGGCGTAGCCGTGCACAGCAGCGCGTTCCCGTGGCTCAGCCGCCTCACGGACGAGCAGGCGTACGGCCACATCCGCCGAAGCGATTGACTCTGCCGGCTCGACCTGGTCGCCTACCGGCGCCGCAACGTCCGGACCGCCGCCCACCCCGGTCGGGTCCCTGTCTCGTCAGCGGCGCCTGTGGGGACGAGCGTCGGGTATCGGTCGTGCTTCCGGTGCCGTCGGCCGGTCCCCGTCGGCGTTGCCGCGACTCAGTGAATCCGGGCGGGCCCCCGCCCACTCAGCGGCGCGTCAGCGACACGTCCGCCACCACTGGCCGGTGGTCCGAGGCCACCGCTTCCTCCGGTACGGCGGCGCCCCGCACCCGCACGCCCTTGCCCACGGTCACGTAGTCGATCCGCTTCACAGGGGCCGCGGCCGGGAATGTGCCACCGGTGCCCGTTCCGGCGTCGCGCAGCTCCCGCCACAGCGGCCCCAGCTCGGGTGCCGTGGGTTCGGCGTTGAAGTCGCCGAGCAGCACCTGGCGTGCCCCGGGCCGGGCCGCCCGCTCCCGGGCCATGATCCGCCGCGTGTCGGCGACCTGCGCGACCCGCACGGCCGGGTCGGCCCGGTAGTCGAGGTGGGTCACGAACACCTGCACCGGCACCCCGCGCACCTTGAGCGTCACCTCGCCGAACCCGGGCGCGGGAGCCGGTACCGGGTTCTCGTCCTGCGTGGACAGGCGCGTGATCTCGTGGTTCGCCTCGGACCGGATCGGGAAGCGCGACAGCACCGCCACGCCGTACTCGCGCCGGGGACTGCCCGCCGTCACGGGGTCGAGGCTGTAGATCGGCGCGAACGACACCCGCATCCCGAGCCGCCGCGCCAACTCCCCGGCCACGTCGAGCCCTTGACTGCGGTCTCCCCAGTGCACGTCGACCTCCTGGAGGCCGATCACGTCCGCGTCGAGGGCACGCAGCGCGGCGGCCTGCCGGTCGAGGTCGAAGACGCCGTCCGAACCCGTGCCGGCGTGGATGTTGTAGGTGGCGATGCGCAGCGGGACGGTGTGGCCCTGCCCGGCGGAGGCGGGCGGTGCCGCCACGGCCAGCGTCAACAGGGCTCCGGCGACGGACAGTTGGACGAAGGTGCGCGCTCTGGCAGACATGACGGCACGGTACGCGGGAATCGGGCGCCGCGAGCCGCGCCGCGCGAACTCGTCGCCGGCCCGTACCTCGTCCGCCACCCCGGGTTCACGGGCGCCGCAGCAGGTGGTTGACGGCGCGGCCGAAGACGTAGCGGCCCGAGCCGCCGAGCGCGCGGTCGAAGGCCGACGGCATGAGCCGGACGTCGAGTTCCTCGCGCCACAGGACCCGGGTCCGGCCGCCGGGACCCGGGCGCACCTCGATCTCGGCCCACCCCCGCACCAGCCGGCCGCGCTTCTCCAGACGGCACCGGCCCGGCGTGTCGTCCCCGGGCGGCTGCCAGACGGTGACCTCCATCCGGTCGTCGAAGGCGAACGGACCGCCGCCGGTGCGGGCCACGATCACCGTGCCCCGGCGCGTGGGCCCGGGCGTCTCGACGGTGACCCGGGTCAGCGGTACGGCGTCGCCGTGGCGGGACCAGGTGGTGAGGCGCCGCCACGCCTCGTCGAGGGTGAGTGGGGCGGTGCGTTCCAGCGAGAAGGTGACCACGCGACGATCGTAGGGAACACGGGCCCCGGGGTGGCGTCGGCCGGTCCGGGCGGTGCCGCGCCCACCAGCAGTCCATCCAGAGGCATCACGCTCGGTGACATGTGGACGTATGTCCGGAAACGGAGTGCGTCCATGAGCGTTTGAGGCGAACGCGCCGCGGCACCCGCGAAGCCGAGACGGACCCCCGCGACACCTCGCCGCTCGGAGCACCCCTCATGCGCAACCTCGGTACCGACGCCACCTCCCACGACCCGCGCCACCCGCTGAAGCGCCCCGGCACCGCGGCGCGCCGGGGGAGGGCGGCCGCATGAGCGCCGGACACGGCGGCGCGGGCCCCGGGAACGGCTACGCCGTCGTCGTCCCCACGCTCGTCCGCGACACCCTGGCCGACTGCCTGGCCGCGCTGGCCGCCGCGACCGGTCCAGGACCCGACGAGATCGTCCTGGTCGACGACCGGCCGGGGCCCCGCGCCGACCCCGGCGCGCTGGAGCACCCGCTGACCGTCCTCGGCGACCTGCGCGAGCGCACGGTGGTCCTGCGCAGCGGCGGACGGGGCCCCGCCGCCGCCCGCAACACCGGGCTCCGCGCGGTCACCGCGCCCTGGACGGCCTTCCTCGACGACGACGTCCAGGTCGGCCCGCACTGGTGCGGCCAGCTGATCCAGGACCTCGCCGAGGCGGCTCCCGACACCGGTGCCGTGCAGGGCGTGATCGCCGTCCCGCTGCCCGGCGAGCGCCGCCCCACCGACTGGGAGCGCGACACCGCGGGGCTCGCCCGGGCCCGCTGGACCAACGCCGACATGGCGTATCGCACCGTGGTGCTCCAGCAGGTCGGCGGCTTCGACGAACGCTTCACCCGCGCCTTCCGGGAGGACGCCGACCTCGCGCTGCGCGTCCTCGACGCCGGGTGGCGCATCCGGCGGGGCCGCCGCACCACCCGGCACCCCGTGCCGCCCGCCGCCCGCTGGGTGTCCCTGGGGCAGCAGCGGGCCAACGCCGACGACGCCCTCATGCGACGACTGCACGGCCCCGACTGGTGGGCCAAGGCGGTGGCGACCCGGGGCCGGATCCGACGCCACGTCGCGATCACCGCGGCGGGCGCCGCGACCGTGGCCCTCACCGCCGCCGGGCGGCCCCGCGCCGCGGCGGTCACCGGCCTCGGCTGGGCGGCGGGCACGGCCGAGTTCGCCTGGGCCCGCATCGCGCCCGGCCCGCGCACCCGCCACGAGGTCACGACCGTGCTGGTCACCAGCGCGCTCATCCCGCCCACCGCGACCTGGCACCGGCTCAGCGGCCTGTGGCGCCACCGCAACGCCCCCGCGTGGCGGGAGACGCCCGCATGAGCCCCCCGAAGCCCGACCGCCCCGAACCGCCCGACCGTCGGCGCCGGGACCGGCCCCCCAAGGAGGTGACCCGATGAGGATCGCCATGGTGTCCGGGCACGCGAGCCCCCTCAGCGAGCCGGGCAGTGACGCCGGCGGGCTGAACATCTACGTGGCCCGCCTCGCCGAGGAGCTGGCGGCGCGCGGCCACGACGTCACGGTGCACACCCGCCGCGACGCCGACGACCTGCCCGCCCGGGTCGCGCTGCCCGGCGGCGTGGTCGTCGAGCACGTGCCGGCCGGCCCGCCGGAGGCGCTCCCCGTGGACGCGCTCCTGCCGCACATGGGCGGCTTCGGCGCCCACCTGGCCCGGGTCTGGGCCCGGGAGGGACCCGATGTGGTGCACGCCCACTTCTGGCTGTCCGGCCTGGCCGCACGGACCGGCGTACGGCCGCACGGCATCCCCCTCGTGCAGACCTTCCACACCCTCGGCACCGACACCGGCGGCCCGCCCGAACGCGTCGGCGCCGAACGGCTGCTCGGCCGTGCCTGCCGACGCGCCCTGGCCGTCAGCACCGACGAGGCCGACGCGCTCGGCGCCCTGGGCGTACCCGCCCGCCGCGTCTCGGTGGTGCCCTGCGGGGTGGACGCCGAGCACTTCCACCCCGCCGCCGACACCGGCCGCACCCCCGAACGCCGTCAACGGCACCGGCTGCTCGCCTGCGGCCGGCTGGTGCCCGGCAAGGGCTACGACCAGGCCGTCCGCGCCCTCGCCGAGGTCCCCGACGCCGAACTCCTCGTCGCGGGCGGCCCCCCGGCCGGTGCCGTGGCGGCCGACCCGGAGGCACGGCGCCTGACCGCGCTGGCCCGCCGCACCGGAGTCGCCGACCGGGTCCGGCTGCTCGGCGCGGTCCCCCCGGACGACATGCCCGCCCTGCTCCGCAGCGCCGACCTGGTGCTGTGCACCCCCGTCCACGAACCGTTCGGCTTCGTGCCGCTGGAGGCGATGGCGTGCGCGGTGCCCGTCCTCGCCACCGACGTCGGCGCCCACCGCGACTGCGTGGCCGACGGCAGCACCGGCCGCCTGGTCGCGCCGGAGGACCCCGGCGCCCTCGCGGACGCCGTCCGCGCACTGCTCGCCGAGGAACGGCTGCGCCGCCAGTACGGCAGGAACGGCCGCGAACGGGTGCTGCGGCACCACACCTGGGCCCGGGTCGCCGACGCGGTGGAACAGGTCTACCGCCTGGCCCTGCCCGAACCGCCCCCGGCGGCCGGCCCGTCAGCGCCCGACGACCGGCTCGAAGGCCCCGCGCACGTCGGCGTCGGAGGGCGTGACGGCCATCCGTGACGGCAGACTGCCGAAGTATCCGAGCCGGCCCGGGCAGCTCTCGCCGCCCATCTGCACCTTGCGGTCGGTCACGAGCTTCCCGGTCCGCAGCGCGTACGCCTTCACCCGGACCGCCAGCTTGTTGAACCTGACACTGCCGATGCGGCCGTTGTGGTCCCGGTACTGGCACGTCTCGACGACGTCCCCCGCCTCCGTCTCGTCCGCGCACACCACCAGCGCGGCATCGGCCGCGTCGCCGGCCTTCCACGCCTCGGGCAGCTTGTCGGTGTACTTGGTGGCCTCGGTGTCGCCGACGAACAGGGCGCGGCTCTTCCCCTCGCGGTATGCGGGCGCCCCGGCGTACTTCGCCGGTTTCCGGCAGTATCCGGTGCTCATGCTCTTCGCCTCCGTCACCAGCGACCTGACGTCGCTGAGCTGGATGGCCAGGCCCGCCTTCCTGATGCCGCCGCGCGCGTCGTCCGCGCGGCCGTCGCCGGGATGCTCGTCGAGCAGCCGCTGGTACATGTCCTGCGCGTTCACCCACTGCTCGTCGGCCAGCAGGGCGTCACCGCACTCCTTGAGCGCCCCCGGAGCTACCCGGGCCGCGGTGGCCGAGGAGGGGCCGTCGAGGGCCTTCGGCCCGGACTCGCGCTCCCGCAGCCAGTCCGCGATGTCCATGGTCCGACAGCCGTCCTCGGTCGGCAGCCCCTTGAGGAAGTCCGACAGCGTCGCCCCGACCGCCCGTTCGTTGCCGGGCTCGCCGAGCACCGCGCCGAGCCGTCCGAAGCCGGTCTCCAGCGCGTCCAGGTCGCCGGTCAGCCCGGTGCTCAGGTATCCGGCGGCCGTGTCCAGGCGCTCGCACGCCTCGACCACGGCGTCACCCCGGGCGGCCACCGGCGCCGCGGCGAGCCGGTGGCGGAACCCCACCCCGTCCTGGGCCGCCACCGCCTCCCCGCAGTCCCCCCGCGCGCGGGCCCCCGCCACGGCGTCCTCGATGCCGTGGGTGTCGAACCGCACCCACCCGGCGGCCACCAGCACCGGCAGGGCGAGGCCGAGCGCGAGCACCCGCTGACCGGCCCGGGGCCCCGCCGCGGGATGCCGCCGCGCCAGCCACAGGCCGTGCGCGACCATCACCGCCCACCACAGCAGCAGGAGCACCTCGCACCACGTCTCGGCCGTGGAGTACGTCAGCCGCAGCAGCGCGACCGTGACCACCGCGCCGGCCCAGAACAGCCACTGGCGCCCCAGCATCAGATAACCCGCCCCGAGCAGCGAGGCGTTGCCGACCGCGACGGCCAGGGGGTCGGGCTCACGCGGCGTCCGGGGCCCCGAGGGAGGCCGGGGCTCCCACCCGGGGTCCCAGTACCCGGGCAGGTCCGGCCCCGGCCGCGCGCCCTCGGGCTGCTCCGGGCCCTCGTACGGCGGCCGGGTCACGCGTCGAACTCCTCGCGCACGCGGAGGTGGTCCTCGCGGGCGCTGACGTAGTCCTCGGCGGCCGGGCGGTACAGCAGGACCACACCCGGGACCGCGAGCAGCGCGCCGAGCAGCAGTGTGAAGCCGCCGTACAGCGCGTCCTCGAACGCGAACGTCGCCCCGAGCACGAAGATCACACCCGTCAGAACGGTCACCGTGGTCCGGGCTGTGCGCCGTCCCCGGCCGGCCCGCACCGCGAACCAGAAGCAGACCGCCAGGAGCAGGAGCGCCAGCGTCCCCGCCTCCTCCGGGCCGGTCGCCGCCGTCGTCGTGACGAGCGTTCCGAGCATCACCAGCACCACCGCCAGCGTCACGCTCGGCGGGCGACGGGTCGCCTCGGCGGTCATCGGATCACTTCCCTCGTCTGTCCGTCCCTGAGCCCGGCGCACGCCGATGACTGACGGCGTACGCGAGGCGCCTGCGGGGTGGCGCGGCCACGAGCGGCGCGGCGTGCGCCACCCCGCAACTCCCCCGAGCACCGATTCCACCCCGCGGTGGTGTTGTTCAGCAGCCCGGCCGCCGCCCTGAACAATGCGGAACCGGCGCGCGGCGGGCCGGGCGGCGCCCGACCATGCGGAACCGGAGTGAAGACACCGTGAACTCCGCGTGCGCCACCGGCGGATGCCCGCCCCCGTGCTTGCCGCCCCTCCCGCGCGTGCCTACCGTGGGCGCCCGGACGGGGACCGGGAGCTACGGCGGGGCGGGGATACGTGAGCGGACGCGGAGTGGGACGCCGGGAGCGACGGCTCGACCCGGGAGCCGGACCGGTGCAGCGGTTCGCCGCCGAACTCCGCGCCCTGCGCGAGTCGGTGGGGCGGCCGACGTACCGGACGATGGCGGACAAGGTGCCGTTCTCGGTGACCGCCCTGTCCCAGGCCGCGGCCGGACGTCAACTCCCCACGCTCGCCGTGACCCTCGCCTACGTCGACGTCTGCGGCGGCGACCCCGAGGAGTGGGAGCGCCGCTGGCGGGCGGCGAGCGCGGAGGCCGCCGCCCTCGCCGCCGCCGAGGAGGAGTCCCGTCCGCCCTACCGGGGCCTGACACGCTACGAACCGGACGACGCCGCCCTGTTCTTCGGCCGCGACCGGCTGGTGGACCGGCTGACCGGACTGACCCGCCGGCACCGCTTCACCGCCGTCTTCGGCCCCTCCGGCAGCGGCAAGTCCTCCCTGCTGCGGGCCGGGCTCATCCCGCGCCTGCGCACCCCGGAGACCGGCCCGGACGCACCCCCCGCCCCCGCGGCCGTCCGCGTCCTCACCCCCGGCGCCGACCCGCTGCGCACCCACGCGGACCGCCTGGACCCCGTCCCCGGCGCGGCCGAAGGGGCGGACACCTGGCTGATCGTCGACCAGTTTGAGGAGCTGTACACCCTCTGCGCCGACCCCGCCGAACGGAACGCCTTCGTCGACCGGCTGCTCGCCGCCGCCGCGCCGGGCGGTTCCCTGCGCGTGGTGATCGCCGTACGCGCCGACTTCCTGGGACGCTGCGCCGAACACCCCGCCCTCACCGCCGCGTTGCAGGACGCGACCCTGCTCGCCGGTCCGATGAGCCGCGAGGAGCTGCGGGAGGCCGTGGTCCGGCCGGCCGCCGCCGAGGGACTGGTCGTCGAACGCGCCCTGACGGCACGGCTGCTCGACGAGGTCGAGGACGCCCCGGGCGGACTGCCGCTGATGTCGCACGCGCTGCTGGAGACCTGGCGGCACCGCACCGGCCGGACCCTCACCGAGACCGCCTACGAGACCGCCGGTGGCCTGCGCGGCGCCGTCGTACGCACCGCCGAGGAGGTGTACGGCGAACTCACCCCGCCCCAGGCCGAACTGGCCCGCCGGGTCCTCCTGCGGCTCGTCGCGCCCGGCGACGGCACCCCCGACACCCGCCGGCCCGCCGAACACGCCGAGCTCGACCTCGGCGACCCGGACGGCACCCGCGCCGTCCTTGACCGGCTGGTCCGCGCCCGGCTGCTCACCCTCGACGACGGCACCGTCGAACTCGCCCACGAAGCCCTCATCACCGCCTGGCCGAGGCTGCGCGGCTGGATCGACGCCGAACGCGACCGGCTGCGCGTCCACCGCGCCCTCTCCGAAGCCGCCCGCACCTGGACCGGCCTCGGCCGGGAGAACGCCGCGCTCTACGCGGGCTCCCGCCTGGCCGCCGCCCACGACGCCTTCCCGCCCGGCCACCGCGCCGAACTCACGCCGACGGAAAGCGAGTTCCTGGCCGCCTCGACCGGCCGGCGGCGCCGCGCGGTGTGGCTGCGGCGCGGGCTGTCGGCCGCCCTCGCCCTGCTGGTGCTGGTCGCCTCCGGCACCGCCGTCGTCGCCCTCAGACTGCGCGACACCGCCCGGGCCGAGCGGGACGACGCCGTCTTCGGCCGGATCACCGCCGAGGCCGACCGGCTGCGCCCCACCAGCACCCCCCTGTCCGCCCGGCTCGACGTCGCCGCGCTCGGCATGCGCACCACCCCCGACCTCAGGACCGCGCTCACCACGGACGCGGGCCGGGTGCTGTCCACCCGGCTGCCCGGACACCAGGACATCGGCAGCGCCGTGGCCTTCGCCCCCGACGGGCGGACCCTCGCGAGCGGCGGCCACGACGGCACCGTACGGCTGTGGGACACCTCGGAGCCCGACGCGCGTGCACAGCTCGGCGAGCCGCTGCGCATCGCCGGCGGTGACGTCGGCGCGGTGGCCTACTCGCCCGACGGTACGCTGCTCGTCGCGGTCGGCCACGGCGGCGGCATCCGCCTGTGGGACGTACGCGACCGCGCGCGGCCCCGCCCGCTGGGCCGGCCCCTGGTGAGCCACGAGGGGAAGTCCGTCACCTCCGTCGCCTTCGCCCCCGACGGCCGCACCCTCGCCACCGCGGGCGACGACGGCACCCTCCGCCTGTGGGACGTCCGGGACCCGGACCGGCCCACGCCGCTCGGCGACCCGGCCCGCGCCGACACCCGCAGCGTCCGGGACGTCGCCTTCGCCCCGGACGGCCGCACCCTCGCCACCGCCGGGCACACCGGGACCGTACGGCTGTGGCGGGCCGACGGCGCCGACGGGCCGGCCCCGCTCGGCGAGCCGCGGCGCGCGCACGACGAGGCGGTCTGGTCGGTCGCGTACTCCCCGGACGGCGACACCCTGGCCACCGCCGGCTACGACGACACGGTGCGCCTGTGGGACGTCTCCGGCGGCGACGCCCTGCGCCCCCTGGGCGAACCGCTCACCGCGCACTCCGCCGCCGTGTGGTCCGTGGCCTTCAGCCCCGACGGACACACCCTGGCCAGCGCCGCGCAGGACGACACCGTGATCCTGTGGAACGTCGCCAACCCCGCCTACCCGCAGCAGATCGGCGAACCGCTGACCGGGCACACGGAGGGCCTGTGGGACCTGGCGTTCGCCCCCGACGGCCGCACCCTCGCCACCACCGGCGCCGACCGCGGCGTCCGCCTGTGGCACCTGCCGGAGAACGTCCTCACCGACTTCACCAACCCGCTCACCGCCGTGGCCTACGCCCCCGGCGGCCGGCTGCTCGCCGCCGCGAGCACCGACGACGCCCTGGTCCGGCTCTGGGACGTCGGCCGCCCGGGACACCCGCGCAGACTGCCGCGCGTCCTCACCGGCCACGAGGCCGCCGTCCTCACCGTCGCCTTCTCCCCGGACGGCCACACGGTCGCCTCCGGCGACGAGGACGGCACCGTACGGCTGTGGGACGTCTCCGACCCGGCCCGTCCCGCCCCCGCGGCCACCCTCCCCGACGCACACCCGGGCGGCGCCCTCACCGTCGCCTTCGCCCCGGACGGCCGGACCCTCGCGACCGGCGGCGCGGACGAGCGGGCCCGGCTGTGGGACGTACGCGACCCCGACGACGTACGTCCCGTCGGGGCGCCGCTGACCGCCCACACCGACTGGGTCGGCTCCGTCGCCTTCTCCCCGGACGGGCACACCCTCGCCACCGGCAGCCAGGACAAGACGGCCCGGCTGTGGGACGTCCGCGACCGCGACCGGGCCCGGCCGCTGGGCGCACCCCTGACCGCCCACGGGGACTGGGTCAACTCCGTGGCCTTCGCCCCCGAGGGGCACGTCCTCGCCACGGGCGGCCGGGACCGCACCGTACGGCTGTGGGACGTCACGGAGCCCGGCCGGGTCCGGCCCCTGGGCGAGGAGCTGACCGGACACCGCGGCGGCGTCACCTCCGTGTCCTTCGCCCCCGACGGGCGCACCCTCGCCAGCGGCGGCGAGGACCACGCCGTACGCCTGTGGAACGTGGCCGACCCCGCCCACGCCGAGGCCTTCGGCGGCCCCCTCACCGGGCACCTGGACACGGTCACCTCGGTCGCGTTCGCGCCCGGCGGCGACACCCTGGCCTCCGCGGGCAACGACCTGACGGCCAGGATCTGGACCCTGGACACGGACCGCGCCGTCCGGCACGTCTGCGCCCGCACCGGCGGCGACCTCACCCCCGCCCGCTGGCACGAACTGCTGCCGCGACTCGCCTACCGGCCCACCTGCCGGTAGCCCGAGGGCGGGGGCCGGCTCACAGCGCGTTGGTCACGGTCACCGTCACCTGCGCGCCGGGCGTCGTCTCCGCCAGGGCGGCGGTCACGGCGTCGCGCACCGCGCGGGCGACGGTCAGGGCGCGGTGGTCGCGGCGGACGACGATCTGGACGTCGACCTCCCACGGCCCCGCCCCGGAGGCCCGGGTCACCCGCACGCCCGCGGGCGCCCGCCCGGCCGCGCGCGGCGGTCCGGTGCGGGCGGAGCCCCGGACCAGGTCCGCGAGTCCCGGGCGCAGGAAGGCGACGCCGGGCACATCGGCGGTCACCCGCGCGACGGTGCCGGCGAGTGCGTCACGGCCGGTGGCGGCAGCGGTCACGGTCGGATCCCTTCTTCCGCGCCGGCCGGCTCCGGCTCCACGCCGGCCGGGTCGGTCACGTCGGTGATGTGCACGTCCACGTGGTCCACCGGCAGCCCCAGGGCGTCGTCGGCCGCCCCGTGCACCCGCCGCCGGATCTCCTCCGCCAGGTCGCGCAGGTGCGCCGTGAGCGGGACGACGACCTCCAGCCGCACCCGGACCGGCCCGCGCGAGGGCCCGGCGCCGGACTCGGCGGGCCGGATCCGGCAGGAGCCCGCCCGCACGCCCGGCACGGTCTCGGCGGCGGCCCGCAGCGCCTTGGCCGCCATCGCCTCCCGCACCCACAGGTCCTCCGCGCGCTCCCCGAGGGGCAGCGGCCGGCCGGGCCGCAGCTCCAGCCGGACGACGTCCATGACCCGCTCGGTCAGCGCCCCGGCGTCCCACTCCGGCTCCCGCCCGCTCCCCGCCTCGCGCACCGCGGCCCCGAGCAGGTCCAGCTGCCGGACGGCGGCCGAGCAGTGCGGGCACTCCCGCAGGTGCGGGTCGTCCGCGGCGTCCTCCCAGGACTCCCACACCGCGGACAGCAGCCGCCCGCATTCCAGCCGTTCGTCGTCGCCGGTGTTCATCGCCATGCGGTCATCGCCTCCGTCAGGCAGCGTCGTGCGCGGAACACCCGGCCACGGGCAGCCTCGGGGCTGATCCCGACCGTCTCCGCGATCGTCTCGTACGACTGGCCCTCCAGCTCCCTGAGCACCCAGCAGACCCGCTGCTCGGGGGAGAGGTCGGACAGCGACCTGCCCAGCGCCACCGCGGCGGCGTGCGACTCGGCGGCCCGTGCGGGGGAGACCGCGTGGTCCGGCGCCTGCGGCTCGGGCACGCTGTCGAGGTCCGTGACGGGGCGTCTGGAACGCAGCATGTTCAGGCACCGGTTGACGACGATGCGGTGCATCCAGGTGCCGAAGGCCGACTGCCCGCGGAACTCCGGGAGCCTGCGCCACGCGCTGACGAACGCGTCCTGCACCGCGTCCTCCGCCTCGGAGGGGCTGCCCAGCATGCTCGCCGCCAGCCGCAGCAGCCCCGGCGCGTGCCGGCGCACGAGCGCCTCGAAGGCGTCCTCGTCGCCCTCGGCGGCCCGTACCGCGAGCAGTCCGTCGTCGCCCGGCACGTGCGCTCCCTTCCGTCGTTCCCCACGGTTCCCCTGGGCGGGTTCCCCGGTTGGACACGCCGACCGCTCCCGGCGTTACGCGAAGAGGTGAAGCCGCGGGAAAAAAGAAATCTTCCGGCACCGCGTAACGCCGCACCGCGACCCGTGTCCAACGTCCAGCAACACCAAACGACCACCGTTGACGGAGGACACCATGACGACCACACCGCAGACGGCCACGATCGAGAAGAAGAGCGGCGGCACCGGCATCGGCGCGCAGAGCGGGGCGACCACCGTGAGCGGCGGCTCCACCGGCGCCACCGAACCGGCCGGTACGCGGGGCCGTACGTCCATCGCCGACGTCGTGGTCGTCAAGATCGCGGGCATGGCGGCGCGCGAGATCCCCGGCGTGTACGACATGGGCGGCGGCCTGTCCCGCACCATCGGCGCGGTCCGCGACCGGGTGCCCGGCGGCCGGCCCAACGTGGGGCGCGGCGTGAAGGTCGAGGTCGGCGAGCGGCAGACCGCGATCGACCTGGACCTGGTCGTGGAGTACGGCGTCCCGATCGCGGACCTCGCCCGGGACGTACGGGAGAACGTGATCGACGCCGTCGAGCGCATCTCCGGCCTGGAGGTCGTCGAGGTCAACATCACGATCAACGACGTCCACCTGCCCGACGACGAGGACCCGGAGCGGCCGGTGGAGGCGCGCGTGGAGTGAGCAGCGGTTTCCGGAGCATGAGCAGGTACGAGGCGGAGGTTGGGGATGAGCAGAGCGGTGATCGGCATGCTGGTGGGCATGGCGCTGGCCTTCGCCGGGTATTTCGGCGGGTTCGGGGCGTTCCTGCTGGTGGCCGCGCTGGGCGCGGTCGGCGCCGTGGTGGGGCGCCTGATCGACAACGGCACGGACTGGCGTGAATTCCTGGCACCCCGGGACCGGAGGATCAGGTGACGGCGGCGCCGGCCGAACGCGGCAGGACCGTCGTCGCCGACCGAGCCGTGCGCCGCATCGCCGAACGCGCCGCCACCGAGGCCGACCTCGGCGGGCGGCGTGCCCGGGTGACGCACGGCACGGCGGCGGTCCACGGGCGCCACGCCGACGTCCGCGTGGACGTACGGCTGCCGTATCCGGCGGCGCTCGGCGAGACGGGGGAGCGGGTCCGGGGCCGGATGGCCGACCGGGTCGCCGAGCTGAGCGGACTGACGGTGCGTGCGGCGACGGTCCGCGTCCAGTCGCTGGCCGCGGACCGGACGGCCCCGCCGCCACCCCCGGCCGACGGTGCCGGTCCCTCGCGCCGGGCCCGGCGGCCCTGGTCGGCACGCCGGGTCCCGGCCGCGCTGGTGGCCCTCGTCGGGACGGGCGCGTGCGCGCTCCTGCTGTACGACGTCCTGGCCGTGCACGTCGCCGACCGCGGCCCCGCCTGGCGCACGGATGCGGTCGACTGGCTGGCCACGCACGGCCCCGGGGACACCCCGGTCGTCGCGGGCGGCGCCGTCGCGGCCGTCCTGGGCGCCTGGCTGCTGTGGCTGGCGCTCACCCCGGGCCTGCGCGGGGTGCTCCCGATGGCCCCGGTGCCCGGGAGCGGCCCGCAGCGGGCGGTACTGGAACGGCCGGCGGTGGCCGAACTCCTCCGGGACGCCGTCACCGCCGTACCCGGGGTGACGGACGTCCGCGTGCGCTGCGGCCGACGGCGCGTCCGCGTCCGCGCCCGCCTCGGCTTCGGCGACCGCACCACGACCCACGCGGCCGTCCGCGACGCCACCGCCACGACCCTCGACGCCCTCGGCCTGACCCGCCCCCTCAAACCCCGCGTCACCCTGCGCCCGGAGCCCCACTGGCGCCCACCGGAGGCGACACCGACGGAGCCGCCCGCCGAGCCGGGGCCCGCCACCGAGCCGCCGCCGCCCCCGAAGGAGACCGATTCGTGAACCCGTTGCGCAACGCCGTCAACCGGACGCTGCTCGCGCTGACCGGAGCGGCCCTGCTGGCCGGCGGCGGATGGCTCGGGCTCAGCGGCGGCGGGGTCGCCGACCGGCTGCCCGGGTGGTGGCCCCGGCCCGAGGACGGCACCGTGCTGCTGGACCGGGCCGGCCTCGCCGACCTGCGCGGCGAGGACTGGTGGACCCCCGTGGTCGTCGCCGGTACGGCCGCCGCGCTGCTGCTGTGCCTCACCTGGCTCCTCGCCCAGCCGCGCCGGGGCGGCGACCGGCGGCTGCCGCTGGCCGGCCCGCCCCTCACCCTGCGCTCCCGCGCCCTGGCCGACGCGGTCGCCCACCGCACCGAGGCCACCCCGGGCGTCGCCCGCGCCCACGTACGGCTGCCCGCCGGCCGGAAACGCTCACGGGCCCGCGTACGGCTGCTGCTGGAACCCGGCGCCGCCCCCGGCCGCGTCCTCGAACAGCTCACCCACGGCCCGCTCGACGAGGCCCGCGCCTCCCTGGCGCCGCACCCGCTGCGCACCCACGTCCGCATGGGCGTACGGACCCGTCGCGAGCGGCGTACCCGATGACCACGATGACGGCGTACCTGGAGACCAGACTGACCCGGCTCCGGAAGCGCTCCGTGCCGTGGACCGGCGCGCTGCGCCGGGTGCCGCGCGCGATGTGGGACGACAACGTCTCCGACTGGGCGGCGGCCCTCACCTACTACGCCGTCCTCGCCCTGGTGCCCGCCCTCGTCGTCACCGCGTCCGTCATCGGCCTGGTCGCGCCCGACCTGACGGACCGTCTGATCGACGACGTGACGTCCTGGGCGCCCGCCCAATCCGGCGCCGAACTGCACCGCACCCTGCACGAGATGGCGGGGGAGCGCTCCGCCGCGCTGACCGTGGCCGTGGCCGGCGGCGTCGGTGCGCTCTGGTCGGCCTCCAGCTACCTGGCGGTCTTCCGGCGCGCCCTGCACGAGATGCACGGCCTGCCCGACCGGCGCCCCCTGTGGCACCGGCTGCACCGCATCGTCCTCACCGCGCTGAGCCTGCTCGGTCTGCTCGTCGCCAGCGCCCTGGTCCTGCTGCTGACCGGACCGCTGGCCCGGGCGCTGGGCCGGCTGGCCGGCATCGGCGCGACGGCGACCGCCGCCTGGTCCCTGCTCCGCTGGCCGCTGCTGCTGTGCCTGGTCGCGCTGCTGGTCCTCGTCCTGTTCCGGACCGGCCCCGCCCCGGCCCGCCGCAGCCGGGAGGCGGTGCCCGGCGGCGCCCTGGCGGCACTGCTGTGGCTGACCTCCTCCGCGGTCTTCTCCCTCTACGCCTCCGGCATCGGCACCTACGGCCGCCTGTACGGCTCCCTGGCCGGGGTCGTGGTCTTCCTGGTGTGGCTGTGGGTCTCGCACCTGTCCCTGCTGGCCGGTGCCCGTTTCGTCGTGGAGCTGAGCCGGGCCGATCGCGGACAGAACCCGTCCGCAAGCCCCGCTACCGTGCACCCATGACGACCAAGGCAGGCACGAGCGCCCCCGTCCTCGGCATCCGCGCCCTCAACCGCGCCACCCTCGCCCGGCAGTTGCTGCTGCGCCGAGCGGCCATGTCCGCCGAGGCCGCCGTCGCGCATCTCGTCGGACTCCAGGCCCAGAACGTCAAGCCCCCGTACTACGCGCTCGCCGCCCGCCTCGACGGCTTCACGCCCGAGGAGCTGTCGGCGGCGATGGCCGGCCGACGGGTCGCCCGCCTCGTCACCATGCGCTCGACCATCCACACCCACACCGCCGACGACTGCCTCACCCTGCGCCCCCTGGTGCAGGCCGCCCGGGACCGGGAGCTGAACGCCTTCCGCAAGGGCCTGGCGGGCGTCGACCTGGACCGGCTCGCCGAACACACCCGCGACCTGGTCGAGGCCGAGCCGCGCACCATGGCCCAGTTGCGCGAGGCCCTGCTCGCCGAGTGGCCCGACGCCGACCCGCACTCCCTGGCCGTCGCCGCCCGCTGCCGCCTCCCCCTCGTGCAGGTCACCCCGCGCGGACTGTGGGGCAGGAGCGGCCAGGTCACGCTCACCACCGCCGAGCACTGGCTGGCCCGCCCCGCACGGCCCGCGCCCGCACCGGACGAGACGGTCCTGCGCTACCTCGGCGCCTTCGGACCCGCCTCCGTGAAGGACATGCAGACGTGGGCGGGCCTGACCCGGCTGCGGGACGCCTTCGAACGGCTCCGCCCCCGCCTCGTCACCTTCCGCGCCCCGGACGGCACCGAACTCTTCGACCTCCCGGACGCGCCGCGCCCCGACCCGGACACCCCGGCCCCGCCGCGCTTCCTGCCCGAGTTCGACAACCTGCTGCTCTCCCACGCCGACCGCACCCGCGTCGTCCCGCCCGCCCACAAGGGCCGTACCTGGACGGGGAACCAGGCCCACCGCGTCCTCCTCGTCGACGGCTTCGTGGCCGGACTGTGGAAGCCGGCGGACGACGCCCTCGTCGTCGAACCCTTCGACCGCCTCCCCAAGGAGCGCCGGGCCGAGGTCGTGGCCGAGGGGGAGCGGACGCTGGCCGTCATGCAGCCGGAAGCCGCGTACGGCGTCCGCTTCGGGACGGTACGCGGCTGACGCGTTGGAGAGGGGGCGTTGCGGGCCGCTCGTGGAGGCTCGCAACGCCCCCTGGCTTGCACCTGAGGGGTACTCAGGAGATCAGGAGACCTGCCGGGGCGGGGCTACGAGGTGACCTGCGCGGTCACCTGGTCCGAGAACGTGGTCAGCCGGGAGTAGACCCCCGGATAACCGGCCCTCGCGCAGCCCTCGCCCCAGGAGGTGATCCCTGCCAGGACGCCCCCGATGATCAGGGGTCCGCCGCTGTCGCCCTGGCAGGTGTCCACGCCGCCGGACGGGAGCCCGGCGCACACCATGTCGCTCGCGACGAAGTCGGAGCCGTACGAGCCGCCGCAGTCCGAGTCAGACACGACCGGCACGGTCGCGGTCCGCAGCTGGTTGGAGGAGCTGCCGTTCTCCCGGGTGGTGCCCCAGCCGAGCACCCGGGCCTCGTTGCCGGCCGCGTAGACCGAGGTGTCCGAGGAGGAGACGTACTTCGCCGGTTTGTACGGCATCGACGACGCCAGGGTCAGCACCGCCACGTCGTCGCCGTTGGTGGCGTCGGTGTAGTCCGGGTGCACCCAGATCCGGCTGACCCGGGCGACCGTGCCGTCCGAGCCGTTGAGGTAGGTGCGCCCGCCGACCACGCGGACGTTGCGGGCGCTCTCGCCGACCATGCAGTGCGCGGCGGTGACGACCTTGGTGGGTGAGACGAGGGTGCCGCCGCAGAACTGGTTCTGGGAAGCGTCGGTGACCTGCATCACGAACGGATACGCGCCCGTCGTGGTGGTGGTGCCGCCGACGATCGGCTGCGGCGCGGCGACGGCGGAGGGGGCGGTGAGCAGCGCGGCTGCGCCGGCGGTGGCCAGGACGGCGGCTGCCGATCTGGCGCGGGTGAGCCCGAACATGAGTCTCCTCAAGGGGTTGCCGGTGGGGGGTCGCACGGGCGTGGGGGGTTGCACGGGGGTCTCGGGACAGACCCCCGTATGCCCGGGCGAGCGGCACGTGTTCACGCTAGAACCGGCGGTCGGGGCACCCCAATGAGGGAACCCCCTAGGGGAGGCGGGCAGGGAAAACCCTCGGTGCGTGGCCGGTAAACCCCCGCCGTTCTCAGTCCGTTCGCCCGCCCGCCGCCAGCCGGACGAGGTCGACCCGGGACCGGATCCCGAGCTTGCGGTAGACCCGGGTCAGGGTCGCCTCGACGGTCTTGACGCTGACGAAGAGCCGCGCGGCGATCTCCCGGTTGGTCGCGCCCTCCATGACCAGCGCCGCCACCTGACGCTCCATCGCGGCCAGCCCCGCGAGACCGTCCGGCGTGGCGGCCGGTGCCGGGGACGGTCCCGCCGACCGCGCCGCGACGGCCGCCTCCACCAGCCGCAGCCAGGGCAGCGCCCGGCAGCGCCGGAACAGCCGCGTCGCCTCGTCGTACGACGCCGCCCCCGGCGCCCGGCCCGGCCGTTCGGCGTGCAGTTCGGCCAGCGCGAACGCCGCCCGCGCCTCCTCCAGGCCGTACCCGAGCCCGGCCAGCCGCTCCCGCGCCGACGTCAACCGGGCGACGGCCGCCCGGTGTTCGCCCCGGCCCGCGCGCACCAGGGCCTCGGCCCGGTCCAGCACGGCGAGCACGCTGCCCCGCCCGAGCCGCAGCGCGTGCGCGCGGCTGACCTCGATGACGTCCATCGCCTCGGCCGGCTCGCCGGTCCGCACCAGCGCCTCCGCCAGATCGCCCTGCCACCGGCCGCGCGCCGGGTCGGTGATGCCCGCCCCGGCCTCCAGCTCCCGCACCCGGCGCAGCGCCCGCACGGCCGCGCCCGCGTCGCCCGCCACCAGGTTCGCGTGGCCGAGCGCGGCCAGCGCCCGCGACAGGTACACGGCGTCGCCGTCCTCCTCCGCCCGCCGCACCGCCTCCCGCGCCAGCTCCAGGGCCCGGTCCGGATCGCCGCCCGCGGCCTCGGCGAGCGCGGCCTGCATCGCGCCGGCACCCTCGCCGATGCCCGCGTCCCGGGCCAGCGTCAGGCTCTCCCGCGCCAGCTCCAGGGCCCGGCCGCAGTGCCCGGAGTGCAGCTCGGTCTCGGCCAGGAAGCGCAGATAGTGGACCTCGCTCTCGGCCATGCCGCGCCGGCGCACCTCGCGCAGCAGCGTGGTGACGGTGGCCCGCGCCTCGGCCAGCCGGTCGCTCATCACCAGCCACCGGAACCGCGACGACCCGGCGCCGTTGTGATGGCACGCCACCCGCGGGTCCTGCGGCTCGGCCAGCGCCCGCCCGATGGTCGCCGGGGCGTCCGGATGGCCCATCAGCGTCTCGCACTGGGCCTGGAACGCCAGCGCGAGCAGTTCGGTGCGCCGGTCGGCGCCCCGCGCCGCCAACCGGGCGGCGTGCGCGGCCTCCTCCCGGCCCTGGGCGAAGTCGCCCTGCACCACCAGGGAGCGCCAGGCCAGCTGGTAATGGACCTGGGCGAGCAGCCGCGGATCGTCGCCCGCGTCGGCCAGGGCCTGCGGGAAGACGGCGTCGACCTCGCCGATGGCCTGCCCGGCGGCCTCGATCACCACCATCCAGGCGCGGACCCGGTCACCGGGGGCGGTGGCCCGGGTCAGCACCTCGCGGGCGATGTCCCGGGCGAGATCCTGCTCGCCCGCCGTGATCGCGTCCTCGGCGGCCGCCACCCGGCGTTCGTCCGGTCCCGGCGCGCTGTCCGCCGGGGTGTGCCGGGCGGCGAGCAGCCCGAGCGAGGCGGCCACCGACGGCGCCCCGCGGTCCCGGGCCAGCGAGGCGGCCTCCGCCAGCCGCGCAGCGACCTCGGGGTCGGTGCCGGTGGTGGCGAGGGCGAGGTGCCGGGCGCGCTCGATCGGGTCGGAGGCGGCCGTGGACAGCGCGGCGTGCGCGGCCCGCCGCTCGGGTGCCGGGGCCTCGGCGTACAGCGCGGCCGAGATCAGCGGATGCGCGAACCGTACGGTCGGGCCCTCCGGGTCGGTCGCCAGCAGACCCAGCGCCGCCGCCTGGGCCGTCTCGGCCTCGGCGTTCTCCCGGCCGGCCGCGCGCAGCAGGGCGGGTGTCGGGCGGGCGCCGGCGCTGGCCACCAGCAGGGTGCGGCGGGCCTCGTCCGACAGCATCTCCAGGCGGGAGAGGACCAGGGCGCGCAGCGAGGTCGGCACCGGCAGCGGCTCGCCGGGCCGGGGCGCCGCGGGGCTCTCGGCCAGCGCCCGGCCGAGTTCCAGGGCGAAGAGCGGATTGCCGCCGCTGGTGCGGTGGATGTCGCGGACCGTGGCCCGGTGCAGGCCCGCGTAGCCGCGTTCGCCGAGCAGCGTCGCGACCTGGGCGCGGGTCAGCGGGCCGAGGCGGACCGCGCGGGTGTCCGGCGGGGAGGCGCGCAGATGGCGGTCGTACTCGGCGTCCTCCGTCTCGGGCCCCTCGGTCCGCACCGCGCACAGCAGCCGCACCGGGGTCTCGCCCAGGCGCCGGGCGGCGAAGCCGAGGAGTTCCGCGCTGGCCGGATCCAGCCACTGGAGGTCGTCGGCGACGACGAGGACGGGGCCCGCGGCGGCGAGGGCGCGCAGGGCGGACAGCACCGCCAGCCGCAGCGCCAGGCCGTCGCGCTGGAGGGTGGACTCGCCGCGGCCGGTGAGCGCCGACTCCAGCGCGGTGCGCTGCGCGGCGGGCAGCGTCTGGGACACGTCGTCCAGGACCAGGCCCAGGAGGTCGGCCAGGGCGAGGAAGGGGAGATGCGATTCGGACTCGGTGGCCGAGCAGCGCAACACGGTGTGCGAGGTGCGGGCATATTCCGCCGCCAGGGTGCGCAGGACGGTCGACTTTCCAATTCCGGCGGGCCCGTGCAGCAACACACTGCCGCCCCGGGCCAGCTGCTCACGTGCCGCGCCGAACGACTCCTCCCGCCCGATGACCAGGTCGGAGCGGCATCCGGCAGACTCCGCGAAGTCCCGTGGCACGGTGACCGCTCCCTCCGAGTGTCGTGTCCGGGCCAATGTTAGGCAACGGGCCATTGGATTAAGGAGGGACGAGGAGGTGAGGCAAATAACAAACCGGCGGGCACGGAAATCAAAGAGCCGCGGGAAATCCCCGGGCCGCCCCGCACCCTACGGCAGCCATCCCGTCCGGCGGGCCCGGGCGACCGCCTCCGTGCGGGTGCGGGCGCCCAGCTTGCGCATCGCCGAGCGCAGGTAGCTCTTCACGGTCTCCGCGCCCAGCCCGAGCCGCTCCGCCGCCTCGACGTTCGTCGCGCCCGCGGCCACGCAGGCCAGCACGTCCACCTCGCGCGGCGCGGGCCGGGGTCCCGGTCCCGGCTCGCCCCCGGCCGCCAGCAGGCCGCAGGCGCGCAGCAGCTCCTCGCGCAGCGCGGGGTCCGCGATCCGGGGCGCCAGCGCCCGCAGCGCCGCGTGCGCCTCCCGTACCTGCTCCCAGCCCGCCGCGTCCGCCGGGTCGTGTCCAGGGCCGGGCCGGGCCGCCGCCAGCAGCTCGTCCGTCTCCTCCCGCAGCACCAGCGCCTGCTCCACGTCCCGGGCCGCCGCCACGGCCGCGCCCAGGGTGCGGTCGCCCAGCGGCTGCGCGGTGCGCAGGGCGCCGTACAGCACCCCGCGCACCCGTCGCCTTACCACCACCGGGACCGCCAGCACCGAGCGCAGCCCCTCGGCGGCGACGGGCCGGTCGTACTCGTGGCTGATCTGCGCGGAGACGGAGTAGTCCGTCACCGCGCAGGGCCGCGACAGCGCCACCGCCCGGCCGCCCAGCCCGTTGCCCGAGGTCACCGCGAGGGCGCTGAGCGCGGCCGTCGCCGTGCCGCTCAGCTCGCTGATGCGCACCTGCCGCCGGCCCGCCTCCACCAGCCCGCCGAAGGCGACCGGCAGCCCCGTCGCCCGCCGCAGCCGCACCAGCGCACCCCGGATCTCTCCTCCGTCGGCCGAGTCCACCGCCACCCGTTCCGCCCTTCCTCGCGCCCGTCCCGGGGCGCACACCCCCGTTCGGGGGTAGTGAGACCTGCATCACGGATTACACGATGGCAGAGAGCCGCCCGGCAAGGTCCGGCACGAAGGAGGACAGATGACGACGGCCACGGAGCTGTTCCGCAGCGCGCGGGACTTCCTGCTGGAGCACCGTACGGACTACACCGCCGCCTACGAGGGCTTCACCTGGCCCCGCCCCCGGGACTTCAACTGGGCGCTGGACTGGTTCGACGTCATCGCCGACGGCAACGAGCGCACCGCGCTGCACATCGTCGAGGAGGACGGCTCGGAGGTCCGGGTCTCCTTCGCCGAGATGTCCGCCCGCTCCGACCGGGTCGCCAACCGGCTGCGGGAGTGGGGCGTGCGTGCCGAGGACCGCATCCTCGTCATGCTCGGCAACCAGACCGAGCTCTGGGAGACCGCGCTCGCCGCGATGAAGCTCCGCGCCGTCGTCATCCCGGCCACCCCGCTGCTCGGCCCCGCCGACCTGCGCGACCGCGTCGACCGCGGCAAGGTGCGGCACGTGATCGTCCGCGCCGAGGACGCCGGCAAGTTCGACGACGTGCCCGGCGACTACACGCGCGTCGCCGTCGGCGGCACGGCACCCGGCTGGCTGCCCTACGCGGACGTGTACACCGCCGACGCCGCCTTCACCCCGGACGGCCCCACCGCCGCCGACGACCCGCTGATGCTGTACTTCACCTCGGGCACCACCGCCCGCCCCAAGCTGGTCGAGCACACCCACGTGTCGTACCCGGTCGGGCACCTGGCGACCATGTACTGGATCGGTCTGCGGCCCGGCGACGTGCACCTGAACATCTCCTCGCCCGGCTGGGCCAAGCACGCCTGGTCGAACCTGTTCGCGCCGTGGAACGCCGAGGCGACCGTCTTCCTGTACAACTACACCCGGTTCGACGCGGCCCGCCTGATGGCCGAGATGGACCGGGCCGGGGTGACCACGTTCTGCGCCCCGCCGACCGTGTGGCGCATGCTCATCCAGGCCGACCTCACCCAGCTCGCCCACCGCCCGCGCGAGGTCGTCGCCGCCGGCGAGCCGCTCAACCCCGAGGTGATCGAACAGGTCCGCGAGGCCTGGGGCGTGACCGTCCGGGACGGCTTCGGCCAGACCGAGACCGCCGTCCAGGTCTCCAACAGCCCCGGACAGGTGCTGAAGACCGGCTCGATGGGCCGCCCCAGCCCCGGCTACCGCGTCGAACTCCTCGACCCGGTGACCGGTGCCCCCGGCGCCGACGAGGGCGAGATCGCGCTGGACCTGTCCGCGCACCCCGTCGGCCTGATGACCGGCTACCACGGCGACCCCGACCGCACGGCGGAGGCGATGGCCGGCGGCTACTACCGCACCGGCGACATCGGCTCCCGGGACGCCGACGGCTACCTGACCTACGTCGGACGCAGCGACGACGTCTTCAAGGCGTCCGACTACAAGATCTCCCCGTTCGAGCTGGAGAGCGCCCTGCTGGAGCACGAAGCGGTCGCCGAAGCGGCGGTCGTGCCGGCCCCGGACGCGCTGCGCCTCGCCGTACCGAAGGCGTACATCGTGCTGGCGGCGGGCTGGGAGCCGGGACCGGACACCGCGAAGGTGCTGTTCGAGCACTCCCGCGAAGTCCTCGCCCCCTACAAGCGCCTGCGCCGCCTGGAGTTCGGCGAGCTGCCCAAGACCGTCTCCGGCAAGATCCGCCGCATCGAACTGCGCGAGGCCACCGCGGCCGGTTCCGCGAACGAGTACCGCGAGGAGGACTTCCGGTGACCCCACCCCTGTCGTACGCCCACGGCACCAGCACCACCCCGCTGCTCGGCGACACCATCGGCGCCAACCTCGACCGGGCGGTCGCCGCCCACCCGGCCCGCGAGGCCCTGGTCGACGTACCGTCCGGACGCCGGTGGACCTACGCCGAGTTCGGCGCCGCCGTCGACGAGGTGGCGCGCGGACTGCTGGCGAAGGGCGTCGCCCAGGGCGACCGGGTCGGCATCTGGGCGGTCAACTGCCCCGAGTGGGTCCTCGTCCAGTACGCCACCGCCCGCATCGGCGTCATCATGGTGAACGTCAACCCGGCTTACCGTGCGCACGAGTTGGAGTACGTCCTCAAGCAGTCGGGCATCACCGTCCTCGTCGCCTCCCTCGCCCACAAGGGCAGCGACTACCGGGCGATCGTGGAGCAGGTCCGCGGCCGGTGCCCCGCGCTGCGCGAGACGGTCTACATCGGCGACCCGTCCTGGGACGCGCTGACCGAGGGCGCCGCGCGGGTGCCGCAGGACCGCCTCGACGCGATCGCCGCCGGGCTGAGCTGCGACGACCCGGTCAACATCCAGTACACCTCCGGCACCACCGGCTTCCCCAAGGGCGCCACCCTCTCCCACCACAACATCCTCAACAACGGCTACTGGGTGGGCCGCACGGTCGGCTACACGGAGCAGGACCGGGTCTGTCTGCCGGTGCCCTTCTACCACTGCTTCGGCATGGTGATGGGCAACCTGGGCGCCACCTCGCACGGCGCGTGCATCGTCATCCCCGGCCCGTCCTTCGAGCCGGCCGCCACCCTGGAGGCGGTGCAGCGGGAGCGGTGCACGTCCCTGTACGGCGTCCCCACCATGTTCATCGCGGAGCTGAACCTCCCCGACTTCGCCTCGTACGACCTCACCTCCCTGCGCACCGGCATCATGGCGGGCTCGCCCTGCCCGGTGGAGGTCATGAAACGGGTGGTCGCCGAGATGCACATGGAGGAGGTCTCCATCTGCTACGGCATGACCGAGACCTCCCCGGTCTCCCTCCAGACCCGCATGGACGACGACCTCGAACACCGCACCGGCACCGTCGGCCGGGTCCTGCCGCACATCGAGGTGAAGGTTGTCGACCCGGTGACCGGGGTGACCGTGCCGCGCGGCGACGCCGGTGAACTGCGCACCCGCGGCTACAGCGTGATGCTCGGCTACTGGGACGAGCCCGAGAAGACCGCCGAGGCGATCGACGCGGGCCGCTGGATGCACACCGGGGACCTCGCGGTGATGCGCGAGGACGGGTACGTGGAGATCGTCGGCCGCATCAAGGACATGATCATCCGGGGCGGAGAGAACATCTACCCGCGCGAGGTCGAGGAGTTCCTCTACGCCCACCCGAAGATCGCGGACGTCCAGGTGGTCGGCGTACCGCACGAGCGCTACGGCGAGGAGGTCCTCGCCTGTGTCGTCCCGCGCGACGCCGCCGACCCGCTCACCCTGGAGGAGCTGCGGGCGTACTGCGACGGGCAGTTGGCGCACTACAAGGTGCCCAGCCGCCTCCAGCTCCTCGACTCCTTCCCCATGACGGTGTCGGGGAAGGTGCGCAAGGTGGAGCTGCGGGAGCGGTACGGGGAGCCTGCCTGAGCCGGGCTACTGGACCAGCTCCAGGTGCGGGTGGTCCGCGGACACCGGGCACACGTGGAGTTGCAGGGCGTAGCCCCCGGCGACGACGACCCGGGTGTAGTTCGCCGGGGGAACGCCGGGGGGAAGCGGGTCGCGGGCCTGGTCCCCCTCGGGGGCCCAGCTCCCCGTGCCCTTGTTCCATTCGGTCGAGGCGATGGTCAGCAGCGGGTCCATCGCGGTGCCGCAGGCGGCGCAGGTCCGGGGCATGGGATCGGTGAGACCCCAGCGGGACCAGCCGCCGGCCTTCCAGCCGGGAGAGACGGACAGCCGGCTCGTGTAGAACTCCTGCGGCGCGACGGCGTAGGCGCTGTCCACCGCGTCTCCGGCCGCCTCCCACCTGCTCCAGTCCGCCAGCTGCTCCCGCGACTCCTTGTCCAGCTCCATGAAGTGGGGGTACTCGGTGACCTCCTCCGGCGAGAGCAGGCACGGCTGGGGTACGTAGTCGGAGAACTGGACCGCGGACGGCTCCGGAGGTGAGTCGAGGACGTCGGTGACCTCGGCCGCGGACCGCCAGTACAGCGCGGTCCTGGGGTGGTCCGGGTGGTCGAAGGGACACCACAGCACCTGGAGCAGATCGGCGTCGGCCTGCCCGGGCGGGCGCAGCAGGGGGACGTCGCGCACGTACAGCTGCGCCACGGGCAGCATGGCGACCGGGCCCTCGGGCCAGGGACGACCGGCGTTGATCCGCTCGAGGGTCGCCCGCTCCTCGGGCGTGTACCCGGACGCCGCGGCCTCGTTGATGCGCCGCCGCACCCGCACGTCCTCCGGCGACGTGGGCTCGTTCACCCCGTCCCACTCGTGCGGGCCGTCGCAGTACGGCCACGGCTCGTCGGCGGGCCACAGCAGCGGCCCGCCGACCGAACTGTCATGCCGCGACGGAGACCCGGCCCGAGGGTGCAGCCGGGTCGCCGTGCGGGCCAGCGGAGCCAGTTGAGGGAAGAGCGCGGTGACGTCGAACGGCCGCGGTGGGGTGGTACGACTCATTCCGGCTCCCGGTGACGCGCGACAGGTGCAGTTCACGATACAAAGGGGCGCCTTCAGTCGGCCGTGGCGTCCAGCGCCACGGCCGACTCGTTCACCGGGCGCGGCACTCCCGTCGGGTCGAGCACGAACAGCGCCACCCCGAGCAGGTCGGCGCGGACCCGGGCGTCCTCGGCGTATCCGGTGAGGGAGAAGTAGACGCACCGCGCGGACTCCGCCATCGCCGTCAGCCACAGGCACTCCACGTCCCGCACCGAGGCCGGGCCCACCGTCGGATCCACCTGGACGACGAGGCCGGCCGCGGCCAGCCCGATGCCGGACAGCGGCCGCTGGTCGGCGCGGCGCACGTCCCGGTGCCCCAGCCCGCGCAGATACAGCACGGCCGCGGTGACCGCGTCGCGCGCGGTGCGGATCGGGACCGCCCGGTGGGCCGGGACCCGTGACCCTGGGGCGCGCCCGGACCGGCCCGGGGACGCGTCGTCCACCGGCACGCACAGCGTCGTCCCGCACGGGCACCCCAGCTCCGGCCGCGGCCACCGGCTGCGCGCCCCGCAGGCCGCGCAGCGCACGCCGACCCACTCCTCCTCCCACGCCCGGTGGGTGACCGCGGTCGCGGTCCCCTGCGGATCGAGCGCGGGCGCGACGGGCTGCCCGCACGCGCACGGATACGAGGGTGCCGTGTAGCGGTGCCGCCGCCCGCAGGCCGTGCAGCACACCGAGATGGTCTCGGACATGACCCCATCGTCCTCTCTTGACTGCCCTCGGCCGCCCACTTACATTACTTCCAGATCGTAGAAAACAAATTTCGCTATACGGAAGTTGCTACGGAAGAAGCTCACCGCGGGGCGCGACGGGAGTGCGAATCCGACAGCCGGAGCAGGAGTACTCGATGGCTCGTATGACCGCTGCCCGAGCGGCAGTTGAGATTCTCAAGCGCGAGGGCGTCACCGACGCGTTCGGTGTGCCGGGCGCGGCGATCAACCCCTTCTACGCGGCGCTCAAGGCGTCCGGCGGTGTCCAGCACACCCTCGCCCGCCATGTCGAGGGCGCCTCGCACATGGCCGAGGGCTACACCCGTACCCACCCCGGCAACATCGGCGTCTGCATCGGCACCTCGGGACCGGCCGGCACCGACATGATCACCGGCCTGTACTCGGCGATCGGCGACTCCATCCCGATCCTGTGCATCACCGGCCAGGCGCCGACCGCGGTGATCCACAAGGAGGACTTCCAGGCCGTCGACATCGCCTCCATCGCCAAGCCGGTGACCAAGATGGCCGTCACCGTCCTGGAGGCCGCCCAGGTCCCCGGCGTCTTCCAGCAGGCGTTCCACCTGATGCGCTCCGGCCGCCCCGGCCCGGTCCTGATCGACCTGCCGATCGACGTCCAGCTGACCGAGATCGAGTTCGACCCGGAGACCTACGAGCCGCTCCCGGTCTACAAGCCGGCCGCGACCCGCGCCCAGGTCGAGAAGGCGATCGGCATGCTCAACGCCGCCGAGCGCCCGCTGATCGTGGCCGGCGGCGGTGTCATCAACGCCGACGCCGCCGACCTGCTGGTGGAGTTCGCCGAGCTGACCGGCACCCCGGTCGTGCCGACCCTGATGGGCTGGGGCCTGCTGCCCGACGACCACGAGCTGAACGCCGGCATGGTCGGCCTCCAGACCTCGCACCGCTACGGCAACGCGACCTTCCTGGAGTCCGACTTCGTCCTCGGCATCGGCAACCGCTGGGCCAACCGCCACACCGGCAAGATCGACGTCTACACGGAGGGGCGGAAGTTCGTCCACGTCGACGTCGAGCCGACCCAGATCGGCAAGATCTTCGCCCCGGACTACGGCATCGCCTCCGACGCCAAGGCCGCGCTGGCGCTGTTCGTCGAGGTGGCCAAGGAGCTGAAGGCAGCCGGCAAGCTGCCCGACCGCTCCGAGTGGGCGGCCTCCGCGCAGGAGCGCAAGGCGACCCTCCAGCGCCGTACGCACTTCGACGACATCCCGATCAAGCCGCAGCGCGTCTACGAGGAGATGAACAAGGCCTTCGGCCCGGAGACCCGGTACGTCTCCACCATCGGCCTCTCCCAGATCGCCGGCGCCCAGATGCTGCACGTCTACCGTCCGCGGCACTGGATCAACTGCGGCCAGGCGGGCCCGCTCGGCTGGACCGTCCCGGCCGCGCTCGGCGTCGCCAAGGCCGACCCCGACGCCCAGGTCGTGGCACTCTCCGGCGACTACGACTTCCAGTTCATGATCGAGGAACTGGCCGTCGGCGCACAGCACAAGATCCCGTACGTGCACGTCCTGGTCAACAACTCCTACCTGGGCCTGATCCGTCAGGCGCAGCGGGCGTTCGAGATCGACTTCCAGGTCAACCTGGAGTTCGAGAACATCAACTCGCCCGAGCTGGGCGTCTACGGCGTCGACCACGTCAAGGTCGCCGAGGGCCTGGGCTGCAAGGCGATCCGGGTGACCGACCCGAACGAGCTGGGCGCGGCCCTCGAGCAGGCCAAGAAGCTCGCCGCCGAGCACCGGGTGCCGGTCGTTGTCGAGGCGATCCTGGAGCGCATCACCAACATCTCGATGTCGGGCACCAACGACATCTCGAACGTGGTGGAGTTCGAGGAGGTCGCGACCGAGCCGGGCCACGCCCCGACCGCGATCCGCACCCTGAAGGTCTGACCCCTCCGCAGCCCCAAGAGCGGCCCGTTCCTACCGAACGGGCCGCTCTTGCGCGTGGGCCCGTTTTCGTGGGCCCGCCCTGCGCGAGCCCGTGCCCGCCGCGCGCACCGAGGCCCGGTCCCCGGGCAACGGTGGCACCGCCGCGTCGGCCGGGGCCCACGGCGCGAGCCTGTGCCCGCCGCGCGGGCCGGGGCCTGACCTTCGGGCAGCGGTGGCACCGCCGCGTCGGCCAGGCAGTTGGCCCGCCTGCTGTGCCAGCCCGTGCCCGCTGCGTGGGGCCGGGGCCCGACCGCCGGGCAGCGGTGGCACCGCCGCGTCAGTCGGGCAGCGAGCCGGGGCCCGCCGCGCGAGCCCGTGTCCGCTGTGTGGGCCGGGGCCCGGCCTCCGGGCAGCGGTGGCACCGCCGCAGCGAGCTGGGGCCCGCCGCGCGAGCCGAGGCCCACGGCGCGAGCCTGCGCCCGCCGCGCGGGCCGGGGCCCGACCGCCGGGCAGCGGTCGCACCGCCGCGTCGGCCAGGCAGTTGGCCCGCCTGCTGTGCCAGACCGTACCCGCTGCGTGGGGCCGGGGCCCGACCGCCGGGCAGCGGTGGCACCGCCGCGTCAGTCGGGCAGCGAGCCGGGGCCCGCCGCGCGAGCCTGTGCCCGCTGTGTGGGCCGGGGCCCGACCTTCGGGCAGCGGTGGCGCCGCCGTGTCGGCCGGGCAGCGAGCCCGGCCGCCGTGCGAGCCCGTGCTCGCTGTGCGAGCCCGCCCGTTGCGCGGGCCGGGGCCCGGCCTCCGGGCAGTGGTCGCGCCGCTGTGGCGGCCGGGCGGCACCGGCCACGTGCCCGAGCGCGTGCCCGCCGGTTCGGTCCCGCTCAGTCGGAGCCGCCGCCGCCCCCGCCTCCGCCGCAGTAGAACGGGTTGGACGCGCCGCTCGGGCCGCCGCGCGGTGAGTGTCGGCGCAGGCCCCGGTCCGCCACCTCCACGTGCTCCAGCAGCCCGGCCCGGAGGGCGAAGCGGGGGAGCAGGAGGAGCAGGGCGGCCTCGTCGTGCAGGGCGACGGCGAGCAGCCGGTCGTCGGCCGTGAGTCCGCGGCGGCTGCCGGGCAGCGGGTGCCGCTCCCGCAGGACCCGCACGCGGCGGCGGGCGTCCCGGGTCGGACCGAGCAGCGGGTAGCGCAGGAAGCCTTCCTCCGCGAGCGGGATCCGCATCAGGGCCACCGCCAGGCGGACGTCCGGGTGCCGGGTCAGCTTCCGGATGCCCAGCGGCTCCTCCAGACTCCACCGCACCGCCTCGGCCAGCGGCGGGAGGGGCGTCGCGGCCGTCCCCGGCTCCGCCGCCAGCGCCCGTACGGTGCCCGGCGGGCCGGCTTCCACGGCGCCCCGCAGATACAGGTCGACCACCGCCACCGTGACGGCGGCACGCGGCCCGCCCCGCAACAGCGCCACCTCGTGAGGTTCCAGCCGGACCGGCCAGTCGTCGTACATGACACCACCCCCGTGCCCCCGTGTTGCCGGGTTTGTGCCCGCCCCGGGGGGTGCCTACGCCTGGTCAGCCCTCGTGGTGTTCGTGCAGCCCCGGCCAGTCGTCCGGGCCGCCGCCCTGCCACTCGACGAGCGCGTCGTCGGCCACGTCGGTCACGTACAGGTCGGCCAGGCGCAGCAGTTCGGCGACGTCGTCGATGTGCGAGGCGACGCCGAGTGTCTCGTCGCCGGAGGTGACCCGGCGGGAGCCGTCGAGGGCGGGGGAGTGGACGACGATGTGCGGATGCTCCGGTGGATGTGCCATGACTTCAGGCTGCTGCGGGCGCCCGCGATCCGCACCCCGGCGAACGCCGGAAAGCGCCGGATGCGGGACCGTCCGCATCCGGCGCTCTCCAGCCGGTGAAGGTTCTTCACGTGGTGTCCGTCCGGCGGCGCGAGGCTGGGCGCGACAGGTCGTTCGCGCCGCCGGACGGAGTCTTGGGGCCTCTGTGAAAGCAGAGGCGGGTGTGGCTGGGACCGCGGCGGTGCGACGGGCCCGGAACGCGTCTCCCCTCAGGTCGTAGGAGAAACGTCCGGCCCTTCACCACCGCACTGGCTCGCCTGCCGCCGCGGTCCTCGCCCTGCCCGCGCCGGCACCGGGCACACACCCCTCATCCGGGCTGCTCGGTGCCTGCGCGGGCCGCGCACACGGCCCCGGCCTCCCCGCCGGGTTCCGTGCGCGAGCCGGTGGGTCAGTCCTCGCGCAGGGCGCGGACCGCCTCCTCGACGCGCTTGCCGTACTCGGTGTCGGCCGCGTGGAAGTGCGCGAGGTTCTTCTCGACCACGTCGTTGCGGGAGACCTGGGACAGGCCGCCGGCGATGGTCGCGATCAGCCGCTTCTTCTCGTCCTCGGTCATCAGCCGGTACAGCTCACCGGCCTGGAAGAAGGGGTCGTCCTTGGTGTGCAGCGGCGCCTCGTGGGTGCCGGCGTGACCGGAGACCGGGAGCGGCGCGGCCAGCGGACGGCCGGTCTCGGCCGGGCCGTCGTAGGAGTTCGGCTCGTAGTTCTTGGCCTCGCGGCCCTGGGAGTTGGCGGCCATGAGGCCGTCCCGGCCGTAGTTGTCCGCGCCGCCCGGCACCGCCTTCGGGGCGTTCACCGCGAGCTGGGTGTGGTTGACGCCCAGGCGGTAGCGGTGCGCGTCCGCGTAGGCGAACAGGCGGCCCTGGAGCATCTTGTCGGGGGAGGGGCCGATGCCCGGAACGAAGTTGTTCGGGGAGAACGCGGCCTGCTCGACCTCCGCGAAGACGTTGTCCGGGTTGCGGTCGAGCACCAGGCGGCCCACCCGCTTGAGCGGGTAGTCCGAGTGCGGCCACACCTTGGTCACGTCGAACGGGTTGAAGCGGTAGTTCGCCGCCTCGGCCACCGGCATCAGCTGCACGTGCAGCGTCCAGGACGGGTACACGCCCCGCTCGATCGCCTGCACCAGGTCCGTCTGGTGCGAGGTCGGGTCCTGGCCCGCGATCTCGGCCGCCTGCTCGGCGGTCAGGCAGCGGATGCCCTGGTCGGTCTTGAAGTGGTACTTGACGAAGAAGGACTCGCCCTTGGCGTTCGTCCACTGGTAGGTGTGCGAGCCGAAGCCGTCCATGTGGCGGTACGACGCCGGAATGCCGCGGTCGCCCATCAGCCAGGTCACCTGGTGCGTGGCCTCGGGGGAGTGCGCCCAGAAGTCGAAGACGTTGTCCGGCTCCTGACGCCCCGTGAACGGGTCGCGCTTCTGCGAGTGGATGAAGTCGGGGAACTTGATCGGGTCCTTGATGAAGAACACGGGGGTGTTGTTGCCGACGAGGTCGTAGTTGCCCTCCTCGGTGTAGAACTTCACCGCGAAGCCGCGCGGGTCGCGGACCGCGTCCGCGCCGCCGAGCGAGTCGGCCACGGTGGAGAAGCGCAGGAAGACCTCGGTGCGCTTGCCGACTGTGTTCAGGAAGTCGGCGTGCGTGAAGCCGGTGACGTCGTCGGTCACCTCGAAGTGGCCGTAGGCGCCGGAGCCGCGGGCGTGCACCACGCGCTCCGGGATGCGCTCGCGGTTGAAGCGCGCGAGCTTCTCGATGAGGTGCTGGTCCTGGATCAGGAGGGGGCCGCCGATGCCGGCGGAAGCGGAGTTCTGGTTGTCGGCGACCGGGGCGCCGGACTCGGTGGTGAGCACGCGCTGCGACATCGTGGACCTTCCGTGGTCTTCCGTGCGAGATTCAGCGGAAACTTGTTTCCGCTTCGTGGAGCCTAGATTTGGGGCGAAGGCACGTCAACAGTTTGTTGAAGTGGGTTCCGGGCGGCGCCGCCGCTCGGGCGCGACAGGACAGGTGTCAGCGGCGGCGCCACCCGGAGGTCTGGTGAGGTGCGTACGGTCAGACCTGGGCGCCGGACAGGCGCTCCACGGCCCGCAGCAGGGCCGAGTGGTCCAGGCCGCCGTCACCCTGGGCGCGCAGCGACGCGACCAGCTGGGCGACCGTGGCGCCGACCGGCAGGGCCGCACCGACGTTGCGGGCGGCGTCCGTGACGATGCCCATGTCCTTGTGGTGCAGGTCGATCCGGAAGCCCGGCTTGAAGTCGCGGTTGAGGAAGTTGTCCTTCTTCCGCGTCAGCACGGTCGAGCCGGCCAGGCCGCCGTTGAGGACGTCGAGGGCGGCCTTCAGGTCCACGCCCGACTTCTCCAGGAAGACCACGGCCTCGGCGCACGCCTGGATGTTCACGGCGACGATGAGCTGGTTGGCGGCCTTCACGGTCTGGCCCGAGCCGTGCGGCCCGCACAGCACGATGGTCTTGCCGAGCGCCTCCAGGAGCGGCTTGGCCTCGTCGAAGTCGGCCTGCTCACCGCCGACCATGATGGACAGCACGGCCTCGATCGCGCCGGCCTCGCCGCCGGAGACGGGGGCGTCCAGGACGCGGATGCCCTTGTCCTTGGCGGCCTTCGCGAGGTCCACGGAGGTCTGCGGGGTGATCGAGGACATGTCGACCAGCAGTGCGCCGGACTTCGCGTTCTCCAGGATGCCGTCGGGGCCGTAGGCGATGGCCTCGACCTGCGGCGACGCGGGGACCATGGTCACGACGACGTCGGCGTCGCGCACGGCCTCGGCGATCGAGCCGGCCACGGTGCCGCCGGCGGCGGACAGGCGGTCCAGCTTCTCCTGCTCCAGGGTGAAGCCGGTGACCTGGTAACCCGCCTTGATCAGGTTCTCGGACATGGGGGAGCCCATGATGCCGAGACCGACCCAGGCGACCTTGGGGAGGGAGCTCATGATGGGTGCCTCTCTGAAAATCTGAAAGTCTCGAAAGTTCCTGTGGGGGCGCTCAGCGGGCCGCTCGGGCCTCGGCCGGCAGCCAGGAGAAGGACTGGGCGCTGGGGTCGTCGCCGGGCTTGTACTCCAGGCCGACCCAGCCGTCGTAACCGGCCTTCGCCAGCTGGTCGAGCAGCTCCTCCAGCGGGAGGGAGCCGGTGCCGGGGGCGCCGCGGCCCGGGTTGTCGGCGATCTGCACGTGGCCGGTCTTCGCGGCGTACGCGTCGATCACCCGCGGCAGGTCCTCGCCGTTCATGGACAGGTGGTAGAGGTCCATGAGGAACTTGGCGTTGCCCAGTCCGGTGGCCTCGTTGACCTGGTCCACGACCGCGATCGCGGCCGGCGCCGACACCAGCGGGTAGAGCGGCGACTCGGGCTTGTTCAGCGCCTCGACCAGCAGGATCGCGCCGATCCGGTCGGCCGCGCGGGCGGCGAGGACCAGGTTCTCCAGCGCGAGCCGGTCCTGCTCGGCGGGGTCCACGCCCTCGACGCGGTTGCCGTAGAGCGCGTTGAGCGCCGTGCAGCCCAGCGACTGCGCGAAGCCGGCGGCCACGTCGATGTTGGCGCGGAACCGGTCCGACTCCTCGCCCGGCACCGACAGGGCGCCGCGGTCGGGACCGGGCAGCTGTCCGGCGTAGAAGTTCAGCCCGGTGAGCTGGACGCCCGCGTCCTCGATCGCCGACTTGAGGGCGTCGAGCTCGGACTGCTCGGGGGTGGGCGAGTCGATCCAGGGCCACCACAGCTCGACCGCGGTGAAGCCGGCCGCGGCGGCGGCCGCGGGGCGCTCCAGGAGCGGGAGTTCCGTGAAGAGGATCGACAGGTTGACGTTGAAGCGCTGATCTGCGAAGCCCATCGGGTGCCGCGCTCCCTTCCGTTCGATCGTGTTCCGCATTACGGAAGTTCGTTTCTGCTTAATGGAAGATTGCCGTCGAGGTTCCGGGCTTGTCAAGAGGGGGCGGCGGAAACGGTCACCCCGCGTTAGGTTGACCGCGTGCGATTGAGAGTGGAGTTCACGACCGAACCCTTCGACCTGGACGAGGCGCCCGCCCATGCGGTGGTGGCCCGCGAGGTCGTCGAGGCCGCCGAGCTGGACGCGGTCGACGTCGGCCCGTTCGGCAACACCGCCGAGGGCGGCGCCGACCAGGTGCTCGGCGCCGTGGACGCGCTGCTGCGCCGGACCCTGGAGGCCGGTGCCACCAGGATCTCGCTCCAGGTCAACGTGGTCGACGGGGTCGACGGGAGCCGCGACGGGGAGGGCGAGCGGTGACGGGCCCGGGGGAGGAGCCCTTCATCGCGGCCGTGAAGCCCCTGGTCGACGCCATCGGCGGTGAGATGCTCCCGCCGGACGAGGCCGGCCAGGACGACGTGGTGCTCTCCTGGGAGGGCGCCGACGTCGTCGCCGTACGCCTGCCGCAGCTCGCCGACTCCCTGGACCACATCCTGGCCGCCCTGGAGCGCCGGCAGGGCATGCCGCTGGCCGACCTGGACCGCAGGGCCAAGCAGGAGGTGGTGCGGATGCTGGAGGCGCGGGGCGCCTTCTCGGTGCGCCACGGCGTCGAGACCGTCGCGGGCGCCCTCGGCGTCAGCCGGTTCACCGTCTACAACTACCTCAACCGCGAGAAGGGCGCCTGAGTCGAGGCACGCACCTGACCAGGCACAACACTCTGAACAGCGAGCCGCCGTCCGGTAACCGGGCGGCGGCTTTCGTCACCCCGAATTTTCAACAAAGTGTTGACGGCTTGTTTCCGAGGGCGTTAGCTATCGGCACGCCCGTTCAGCACAAGGCCACGGAGGCTCCCGTGACGTCCACATCCGCGTCGGGCCTGGCCCGATTCAACACCCTCGAGGAGTCCGCGGCACGCGCCGAACTCCACGAGGCGTGCGCCTCCACGGCTTGGGCCCGGCAACTGCTCGCCGCCCGCCCCTTCGCCACCCCCGAGGACCTGTACGCCGCCAGTGACGCCGCCATGGCCGCACTGACGGCGGAGGACCTCGCGGAGGCGATGGCCGGGCACCCGCCGATCGGCCGCCCCAAGCCCGGCGACCCGACCTCGTCCCGCGAGCAGGCGGGTATGGCCGGCGCCGCCGAGGAACTCAAGGCGGAGATGCTCGAACTCAACCTGGCCTACCAGGACAGGTTCGGCCACGTCTTCCTCATCTGCGCCACCGGCCGGACCGGCGAGCAGATGCGGGACGCGGTCAAGGAGCGGATCGGCAACTCGCCCGAGCAGGAGCGGGAGATCGTCCGCACCGAACTGGGGAAGATCAACCGCATCCGCCTGACCCGACTCGTCGAACAGGACGCCTGACCATGAGCACCAGCACCACCGCCTCCGTGTCCACGCACATCCTGGACACCAGCGTCGGCCGCCCCGCCGAGGCCGTCGCCGTCCACCTCAGCGCCCGCTCGGGCGGCGAGGCGGACTGGCAGCGGCTCGGCGGCTCCGCGACCGACGCCGACGGCCGGTGCAAGGACCTCCCGGCCCTGCCGCAGGGCACCACCCACGTACGCCTCGACTTCGACACCGAGACGTACTTCGCCAAGAAACAAGCCGCGGCCCAGCAGGACGCCCCCGCGCTCCGGGACAGCGAGAACGGCCGGCCCGTGTTCTTCCCCGAGGTCACCATCACCTTCGCGGTGGTGCCCGGCGAGCACTACCACGTTCCGCTGCTGCTCAACCCGTTCGGCTACTCCGTTTACCGAGGGAGCTGACCGAAGCAATGACCCGTTTCGTCCTGGGACAGAACCAGTACGGCAAGGCGGAGAACCGCGTTGTCAAGATCACGCGTGACGGCGACACGCACCACATCAAGGACCTCAACGTCTCCGTCGCCCTGTCCGGCGACATGGAGGAGGTCCACCGCAGCGGTTCCAACGCGAACGTCCTGCCGACCGACACCACCAAGAACACGGTGTTCGCCTTCGCCAAGGAGCACGGGATCGAGAGCGCCGAGGACCTCGGCGTCAAGCTCGCCCGCCACTTCGTGGACAACAACGAGCCCATCAAGCGGGCCCGCATCCGCATCGAGGAGTACGGCTGGGAGCGGATCGAGACCTCGAAGGGCGGCGCCCGCTTCGTCGGCTCCGAGGAGATCGCCCACTCCTTCGTCCGCACGGGCCAGGAGACGCGCGTCGCGGAGATCACGTACGACGGCCACGGCATCCAGGTGCTCTCCGGGTTCAAGGACCTGACCGTCCTGAACTCGACCAACTCCGAGTTCTTCGGCTACCTGAAGGACAAGTACACGACCCTCAAGGAGGACTACGACCGGATCCTCGCCACCACCGTCTCCACCTGGTGGCGGCACAACTGGGACGGCGTCGACTCGCACGCCCCGGACTGGGACCGCTCGTACCACGGGGTGCGCAAGCACGCGCTCCAGGCGTTCGCCGAGACCTACTCGTACTCGCTCCAGCAGACCCTCTTCGAGATGGGTGTGCGGGTGCTGAACTCCCGCGACGAGGTCGACGAGATCCGCTTCTCCATGCCCAACAAGCACCACTTCCGCTCCGACCTGTCGCCCTTCGGGATCGACAACGAGGCCAAGGACGGCGCCGTGTACTACGCCGCCGACCGCCCCTACGGCCTGATCGCGCCCACCACCGGGCGCTCCGGCGCCTAGAACACCAGCCGGGTCGACTTGACCAACCTCTGACGGGGGACGCGCGCCGCCGGCCCGGCCACCGAGGCCGGCGGCGCGCCACACCGGAGGGAACACCATGGCACTGCCTGCACCGGAGCCGGCGAAAGGCTCCTGTTCCACCCCGCCGGTGCACACCGAGGACGCCGTCACGTCCGTGCACCCGGTGGACGAGAAGCTCCACCCCTCGCGGCTCGTCCCCGCCGCGCTCCAGCACATCGCCGCCATGTACGCGGGCGTCGTCACCCCTCCGCTCATCATCGGCCAGGCCGTCGGACTCGACCTGGAGGGCCGCACCCGGCTGATCGCCGCGAGCCTGCTCATCGCGGGCGTCGCCACCCTGCTCCAGACCCTCGGCGTCAAGGGCTTCGTCGGCAACCGGCTGCCCTTCGTCAACGCCGCCTCCTCGGCCGGCATCGCCCCCATCCTCGCCATCGCCGAGACCAACGGCGGGGGCGGTCAGCTCCCCGCCATCTACGGCGCGGTGATGGTCGCGGGCGTGTTCTGCCTCGCCGTCGGCCCGTTCTTCGGCCGGCTGCTCCGCTTCTTCCCGCCGCTGGTCACCGGCGTGGTCATCACCCTCATCGGCGTCACACTGATGCCGGTCCCGGTCGCCTGGGCGCAGGGCGGCGACAAGGCCGCCGCCGACTTCGGCTCCATGCGCAACCTCGCGCTCGCCGCCTTCACCCTCGGCGTCATCCTCGTCGTCCAGCGGTTCGGCAGGGGCTTCCTCAAGCAGGTCGCCCTGCTCTTCGGCCTGCTCATCGGCACCCTCGTCGCCCTGCCCCTGGGCATGGCCGACCTCGGCGCCCTGAAGTCCGCGCCGGTCGCCGCGCTGCCCACCCCGTTCGCCTTCGGCGCCCCCGAGTTCCAGCCCGCGGCCGTCCTGTCGCTGTGCATCGTGATGCTGGTCCTGATGACCGAGTCGTCCGCCGGCATGCTGGCCCTCGGCGAGATCTGCGACCGCCGCGCCGACTCCAAGGTCATCACCCGCGGCCTGCGCACCGACGGCCTCGCCACCCTGATCGGGCCGGTCTTCGGCGGCTTCCCCACCTCCGCCTTCGCGCAGAACGTCGGCGTCGTCTCGCTGACCCGGGTGCGCAGCCGCTACGTCGTCGCCGTGGCCGGCGCCACCCTGCTGGTCCTCGGCGCCTTCCCGGTGCTCGGCGCGGTCGTCTCCCTGGTTCCGATGCCGGTCCTCGGCGGCGCGGGCATCGTCCTCTTCGGCTCCATCGCCGTCAGCGGCATCCGTACGCTGTCCGAGGCGGGACTGGACGACAGCTCCAACATCATCCTGGTGGCCGTGGCGCTCGGTGCGGGCATCATCCCGCTGGCCGCACCGGCCTTCTACGCCGAGTTCCCCGCCTGGGCGCAGACCGTCCTCGGCTCCGGCATCAGCGCCGGCGCGCTCGTCGCGGTCTCGCTCAACCTCTTCTTCCACCATCTCGGCACCCGGAGCCGCCAGCCGGTTCCGGCACTCAAATCCTCCTAGGGTCCTGCCGTGCCCTCCCCGTGGGTACTCGAATCCCCGCCCACGGGCCCCACTGAAAGACAAGGAAGCAGCATGGCAGCATCATCGGCAGCCGAGCGCACGGTCATCGAGAACTGCGCGATCGCGACCGTCGACGCGGGCGACACCGAGTACGCCTCGGGTCATGTCGTCATCGCCGGCAACCGGATCGAATCGATCGGCGCGGGCCGGGCACCGGAGGGTCTGGAGAACGTCGTACGCCGGATCGACGGGACCGGACACCTGGTCACGCCCGGTCTGGTCAACACCCACCACCACTTCTACCAGTGGATCACCCGGGGCCTGGCCACCGACCACAACCTGTTCAACTGGCTGGTCGCGCTGTACCCGACCTGGGCCCGCATCGACGAGCCCATGGCGTACGCCGCGGCCCAGGGGTCCCTCGCCATGATGGCCCGCGGCGGCGTCACCACCGCCATGGACCACCACTACGTCTACCCGCGCGGCTCCGGCGACCTGTCCGGCGCGATCATCCGCGCCGCCCACGAGACGGGCGTCCGCTTCACCCTCGCCCGCGGCTCCATGGACCGCGGCGAGTCGGACGGCGGGCTGCCGCCGGACTTCGCGGTGGAGAGCCTGGACGGCGCGCTCGCCGCCACCGAGGCCACCGTCAAGGAGCACCACGACTCCTCCTTCGACGCGATGACCCAGGTCGCCGTCGCCCCCTGCTCCCCCTTCTCCGTCTCCACCGAACTGATGCGGCAGGGCGCCGAGCTGGCCCGCCGCCTCGGCGTGCGGCTGCACACCCACGGTTCGGAGACCGTGGAGGAGGAGAAGTTCTGCCACGAGCTGTTCGGCATGGGCCCGACCGACTACTTCGAGTCCACCGGCTGGCTCGGCGAGGACGTGTGGATGGCGCACTGCGTCCACATGAACGACTCCGACATCGCCGCCTTCGCCCGCACGAAGACCGGTGTCGCGCACTGTCCGTCCTCCAACGCCCGCCTGGCCGCTGGCATCGCGCGGGTCCCCGACATGCTCGCCGCCGGCGTCCCGGTCGGCCTCGGCGTCGACGGCACCGCCTCCAACGAGTCCGGCGAACTCCACACCGAACTGCGCAACGCCCTCCTCATCAACCGCCTCGGCGCCCACCGCGAGGCCGCGCTGAACGCCCGCAAGGCGCTGCGCCTGGGGACCTACGGCGGTGCGCAGGTCCTCGGCCGGGCCGCCGAGACCGGCTCCCTGGAGGCGGGCAAGCTCGCCGACCTGGTGCTGTGGCGGATGGACACCCTCGCCCACTCCGCGATCGCCGACCCGGTGACCGCGCTGGTCTTCGGCGCCGCGGCCCCGGTCACGGCCTCGTTCGTGAACGGCCGGCAGATCGTCGAGGACGGCCGCCTGCTGACCGTCGACGAGGACGCCATCGCCCGCTCCACCCGCGACGAGGCGCAGCGCCTGGCGCGGATCGCCGCCCAGGCCTGAACACCGCACTACCGAACACCACTTGATCTCCGGCCGGGAGGGACGGCTCCCGGCCGGTAGCCGTGGACCCGAGCGGGGCCCACGGCGGCCGACTCCGGGGCGTGCGCGCCCATGCGCGCGCCCCCGGAGCGGTCACCGTTTCCCCAGACGGTCCGTCACGGTCCCGCACGACCGTCACCACCAGCACCACCTCCATGACACCCGCGTCAGAGCCGACGCGTAACCGACCGGAGGGACGCCGCCGTGGCCGACCACCCAGTAGACGAGAAACTTCCGCCCCTGAAGATGGCGACGACCGGCCTGCAACACGTGGCCGCGATGTACGCCGGAGTAGTCGCACCACCCCTGATCGTCGGCGCGGCCATCGGGCTGTCCGCCACCGAACTCACCTTCCTCACCGGCGCCTGCCTGTTCACCGCGGGCCTCGCCACCTTCCTGCAGACCCTCGGCATCTGGAAGATCGGCGCCCGGCTGCCGTTCGTCAACGGCGTCACCTTCGCGGGTGTCGCCCCCATGACCGCCGTGGTCGCCTCCACCGACGACAAGTCCGACGCGCTGCCGATCATCTTCGGCGCGGTCATCGTCGCCGGACTCCTCGGCTTCGTCGCCGCGCCCTTCTTCAGCAAGGCGATCCGCTTCTTCCCGCCGGTCGTCACCGGCACCGTCATCACCCTCATAGGCATATCCCTGCTGCCCGTGGCCTTCGGCTGGGCGCAGGGATCCAACCCCGACGCGGACGACTTCGGCTCGGCCACCAACCTCGGCCTGGCCGCGATCACCCTCGTCATCGTCCTCCTGCTGCGCCGCTTCACCCGGGGCTTCGTCAAGCAGGTCGCCGTGCTGCTCGGCCTGGTCGCGGGCACGCTCATCGCGATCCCGTTCGGCGTCACGGACTTCGGCCCGGTCGCCGACGCGGACGTCATCGGCTTCCCGACGCCGTTCCACTTCGGTGCCCCGCAGTTCCAGATCGCCGCGATCATCTCCATGTGCGTGGTGATGGTGGTCTCGATGACCGAGTCCACCGCCGACATGCTCGCCCTCGGCGAGATCGTGGACCGCCCGGCCGACGAGAAGACCATCGCGGCCGGCCTGCGCGCCGACACCCTCGGCTCGGCGATCAGCCCGGTCTTCAACGGCTTCATGTGCAGCGCCTTCGCACAGAACATCGGCCTGGTCGCGATGACGAAGATCCGTAGCCGCTACGTCGTCGCCGTGGGCGGCGGCTTCCTGGTGCTGATGGGCCTGTGCCCGATGGCCGCCTCGCTGATCGCCGTCGTCCCCCGGCCCGTGCTCGGCGGGGCCGGCGTGGTGCTCTTCGGCTCCGTCGCGGCCAGCGGCATCCAGACCCTGGTCCGGGCGAGCCTCGACAAGGACAACAACGTCCTGATCGTGGCGGTCTCGCTGGCCGTCGGCATCATCCCGATCGCGGCCCCGGAGTTCTACCACGCGTTCCCGGAGAACGCGAAGATCATCCTGGACTCGGGCATCTCGACGGGCTGTGTGGCCGCCGTCGTACTCAACCTGCTCTTCAACCACATCGGCGGCCGGGCACGGGAGGCGGAGGACGTGACCCACCCGATGGAGGCGGGAGAGGAGATCACCGAGTCATCCCGGGAACGCGGCCACGCCGTCACCCCGGGCACCTGACACGAACCGGGCCGGCGCCTCTCCCGGAGGGACGCCGGCCCCGCCGTCATCGGGCACGCCGGCCCGTGCCCTCCCGCAGCACCACCGCCGCCAGCACCAGCGCTCCCACTGAGACCGCCACCGCCACCCGGAACGCCAGCTGGTACCCCTCGGCCGTGGCCGCCACCGGTCCGGCGCCCTGGCCGAGCAGTGCGTCGGTCCGCGCGGCCGCCAGCGTCGACAGCACCGCGAGCCCCAGCGAACCGCCCACCACCTGCGTGGTGTTGAACAGCCCGGACGCCAGCCCCGCGTCCTCCTCCCGCACCCCGGTCATCGCCAGCCCCGTCAGCGCGGGCATCGCCGCGGCGAACCCGACGGCGAGCAGCAGCATCGGTGGCAGTACATCGGCGAGGTACGCGCCGTCGACCGGGGCCCGGCTCAGCAGCGTCAGCCCGGCCACGATCAGCGCCAGCCCGGCCAGCAGCACGCGGTACGCCCCGAACCGGCCGACCGCACGGGCCGACCAACCAAGCATCAGCACCCCGATCGCCACCGGCGCGGGCAGGAACGCGGTACCGGTCGCCAACTCGCCGTACCCCAGCACCCTTTGCAGGTACAGGGCGCCGATGAACTGGAAGCCGTACATCGTCGCGACCATCAGCACCTGCACGGCGTTCGCGCCGGCCAGCAGCCTGGAGCGGAACAGTCGCAGCCGGAGCAGTGGGCGGGCGGCCCATGCCTGGCGGACGCCGAAAGCGGCGAACAGCGCGAGCGCGAGCCCCGCCAGGAGGACCGTGGTGGACGAGCCGTGCGCACCGGCGCCGATGATCGTGTACACCGTCAGCATCAACGCACCGGTGACCAGCGCCGCACCCGGGTAGTCGGCACCCCGGCCCGCGTCGGCGGCGTCGTCCGGGGCGAGGACCCGGACCGCCGCCAGCCACGCGACGACGCCGATCGGCAGGTTGATCAGAAAGATCCAGTGCCAGTTCAGCGCCTCGGTCAGGGCCCCGCCGAGAAAGGTGCCGAGCGCCCCGCCCGCGGCACCGACCGCGCTGAACACCGCGATCGCCCGGGCACGTTCGGAGGGTTCGGGGAAGAGCGCGACCACCATGCCGAGCACTACGGCCATGGTCATCGCACCGCCGGCACCCTGGACGGCACGCGCGGCGATGAGCATCCCCTGGCCGGTGGCCACCCCGCACATCACGGACGCCACGGTGAACAGGGCCAGCCCCGTGGTGAACATCCGTCTGCGGCCCACCAGGTCGCCGAGCCGGCCCGCCAGCAGCAGGAGACCGCCGAACGGGATGAGGTAGGCGTTGACCACCCAGGCCAGCCCCGGGCCGCTGAAGCCGAGGTCGGCCTGGATGGCGGGCATCGCGACGGTGACGATGTTGCCGTCCAGGATGGTCATCAGGGCGCCCGCGCACAGGACGACGAGCGACCACCAGCGCGAGTGCGTGCTGCTTCGTGGTGGCGCTGGGGACTCGATCGTGGTCGTCATGGCGACGTGGCCTCCGCTCTCCGCATGCCTCTTGGTGCACGACTTGTAACGGAGGCCATCGTGGGTAACCCTGGAGGCCGGCGTAAGGAGGAAGTTCGATGTCCCAGAGGAACACCGGTGTTACCTCCCAGGTCGTGAACGCGCACGCGTGCCCGGTCCGCGAGGTTCTTGACAGGGTCGCGGGCAAATGGAGCGTCCAGATCCTGGTGGCGGCGGCACATGGCCCGATCCGCTTCACGGAACTGGAGCGCGGCATCGAGGGCATCAGCCGCCGCATGCTGACCCTGACCCTGCGCAACCTGGAGCGTGACGGCCTCGTCACCCGCACCGTCCACCTCACGGTGCCGCCGAAGGTGGAGTACGAGCTGACGCCCGTGGCGCGCGAACTGCACGAGTCGCTGCAGCAGCTCACGGCCTGGGCCGAGCGCAACCGGCTGTACATCGCCGAGGCCCGCGCGTCCTACGACACCGAGCACCGCCCGGACCTGCTGGACGCCTGACGCCGCGCCGGGTTCCTAGAGCCCGAACAGCCCCGGATCCGCGGCCAGTTCCTTGAACCGCTCCCGCGGATCGGTCACCAGCTTGCGTGCTCGTAGGTCCATGAGGCCGCCGACGCCCTCCACTTCGGCGGCCACGGTGCCGTCCGGCTTGCGGATGATCTGGTGGATGCGGAAGGTCTTGCCCTCGCCCCACTCGAACGCGCAGGTCACCTCGACCTCGTCCCCGGCGAGCAGTTCGCGCTGGAAGCGGATGGTCGTCTCCAGGGCGACCGGTCCCACGCCGCGGGCGACCAGATCGGCCTGCCGGATGCCGGCCGCGCTGAGCAGCGACCAGCGGGCGTGCTCGGCGTAGTTCAGGTACACGGCCTGGTTGAGATGGCCCTGGGTGTCGGTCTCGTACCCGCGGACCGTCACGGGTACGGAAAACGGCTCACTCACCGCTGCTGCCTCTCCTCTTGTGCGTACGGATCTTGTACGTACGGACTTGTGGACGTACTGGCTCGTGGACGTACTGACCGGTCGATCCTGGCACGGCGGGGGAGCGTCACACCTTCCGTGGGGAGGCCAGCAGGTAACGGGCCCGGGTGCGTGGCTCGGTGTGCTCGCCGACCTGCCACCCCGCCCGCTCCAGGGTCTGCGCGCAAGCCCGCCGCGCGGTGTCGTCCGGCTCGTGCACGGCGACGGCCTCCGGCTGCGGGGTCGCGCGCACCCGGTACCCGTCGTCGCCCTCCGGGCCCGCCGGACGGTGCCCGGCCGCCTCCAGCGCGAGGGCGGCGGCCCGCACCAGGTGGGTCCGCTCCCACGCGCAGGGCAGCTCCGTACCGCCGTCGGGGCGCGTCATCCGGCGTAATTCGAGCAGTCCCTGCCAGGCGCCGCGCACCTCGCGCAGCCGGGCGGGTCCCGTACGCTCCGGCACGTCCTCCTCCCCGCCCACCCGGGCGGCGAACACGCCCCCGTCGGACTCGGCGGCCGGAGCGGGCTCCGGTCTTCCCGGTGGGTCCGGCTCGGCGACCGCGTCCCGTATCCGGTGCCCGGCCGGAGTCAGGAAGTGGTCGTGCGGCGGGCGCGGGTGCCGGAAGGCGAGCCCCCGCTTCACCAGCGCCGCCAGCTGCGTCTCCGACCCCCTGAGACGCCCGGTGGCGGGATCGGCGGCGTCGATGACCCGCCGCTGCGCGGCGGTGGGCGACAGTGCCATGGCGTCCTCCCTTCCCCTCACCGGTGACGCCTTCGGTGACGCTTCGAACACTACGACGGGGGTCTGACATTCCACGCGGCGATCACCGGCCGCGCGTGCTCCGTGCCCAGTCGGCACAGGGTCCCGGTGCCCAGCTGGAACAGCGCCCCGTGCGAGGGCGGCAGCCCCAGGTGCCGTGCGGTCAGCACCCGCAGGAAGTGCCCGTGCGCGACCACCACCACGCACCCCTCGGTGTTCGCGAACGCCGCCTCCACCCGGGCCAGCACCCGGTCCGCCCGCTCCCCGACCTGCTCCGGGGACTCCCCGGGATGCTCCGGCGGCCCGGGCACGACCCCGTCGCTGAACAGGAACCAGTCCGGACGGGACCGGTGGATCTCGACCGTCGTGATCCCCTCGTACCCGCCGTAGTCCCACTCGTGCAGATCCGGGTCGACCCGCACCTCGTGCAGTCCGATCAGCTCCGCCGTCTCCCGGGCCCGCTGGAAGGGGCTGACGAAGGCGGCCCCGATCCGGTGCGAGCGGATCAGCGGCACCAGACTCCGCGCCTGCTCCCGCCCGTGCTCGGTCAGCGGCACGTCCGTCAGCCCGGTGTGCCGGCCCGACCGCGACCACTCGGTCTCGCCGTGCCGGACCAGAAAAAGATCACCCATGTCTCCAGGCTACGGTCCCGGGCAGGCCGCGGCCTCGCGGACCTCGGCCGCGGCCGGCAGCTCGATCCGCACCGTGAGCCCGCCCCGGAGGTTCGCCGCCGCCGTGGCCCTGCCGTGGTGGGCCGAGGCGATCGACTGGACGATGGCCAGGCCGAGACCGTGGCCCGAGCGGTCGCTTCCGACCCGGGGCCGGGCCCGGTAGAAGGGTTCGAAGAGCCGGTCCAGCACGGCCTCGTCGACCGGCGGGCCGGTGTTCTCGACCTCCAGCACCACCCCCCGCGCCGCCCCTTCCCGGAAGACGCAGACCTGGACGCTGCCGTTCTCGGGCACGTTGTGGGCGAGCGCGTTGTCGAGGAGGTTGAGGACGAGCTGCCGCAGCAGGGTGGCGTTGCCGGTGACCTCGTGAAGCTCACGGCCGTCACCGGTGTCCACGTCCAGGCGGACACCGAGGGCCGCCGCCCGCCCGGCGCGCTCGGCCGACGCCAGCTCCACCAGCCCGGCGAGGTCCACCGGGTCCGGGTCGAAGGGGCCGAGGCCCGCCCCGGCCAGGTCGAGCAGGGCGCGTACGACGCTGATGTTGCGCTCGTTGGTCTCCCGCAGCAGCGGCACCAGCTCGGCGAACTCCGCGGGGGTGGGTTCGTCCCCGACGACCTGGAGGGCGGCCCGGGTGGTGGCCAGCGGGGTGAGCAGCTCGTGCGAGGCGTTCGCGGCGAACCGCTGGTGCGCGGTGAACGACTCCTCCAGCCGGGCCAGCATCGTGTCGAAGGTGTCGGCGAGCCGCTTCAGCTCGTCCTCCGGCCCCCGTGCGTCGATCCGGTCCTTCAGATTGCCGTCCGCCGCCTTGGCCGCGGCCTCGCCGATGGTGTGCAGCGGCGTGAGCAGCCGCCTGGTGAGCAGCCATCCGGCGCCGAGTCCCAGGGCCGTCACCAGCACCACGCCGCCGACGGACACCAGCAGGACCGTGTTCCAGACGTCCTCCTTGCTGGAGATGTCGCCGAGGTTCATGGTCTTGGAGCCCTGCTGGATGTCGGGGCTCGCCCCGCCCGTGGGCAGCGCGTCGACGGTCCCGCGCGGGGGCCGGGTGTCCGCGGAGCCGGCGGGGACGACCACGGTCTTGCTGAGGTCGTACGTCGGCAGGAAGCGCATCCCGACGTAGGTGATCGCGACCATCAGCGTGGCGCACACGCCGAGCACCGCCCCGAAGCCGAGGTAGAGACGGGCGTGGATGCCCAGGGCCCGGGGGCGACGGGGACGGCGGACGCGGTTCACTCGGTCCCCAGGTAGTAGCCGGCGCTGATCGCGGTCCGCACCAGCTGCGGGTCGCCCAGCTTCCGGCGCAGGGTGTGCACGACCAGGCGCACCGCGTTGGTGGAGGAGTCGGTGTACGCGTTCCACGCCTTGTCCAGGAAGTACTCGGCACTCAGCACCCCGCCGTCGGCCCGCATCAACAGCTCCAGGACGGTGAGTTCCTTCGGGGTGAGGCGGATCTCGGCGCCCGCGCGGGTCACCCTGCGGCGGTCGGTGTCCAGGCGCACGTCGGCGAAGGTGAGGACGGGGGCGTGGGCCGTGGGGCTGCGCCGGTACAGGGCACGCAGCCGGGCGACCAGCTCGGGGAAGTCGAAGGGTTTGGCGAGATAGTCGTCGGCGCCCAGGCCCAGACCCTCGACCTTGTCCCCGAGCCGCCCGGCGGCGGTCAGCATCAGGATGCGGCACCCCAGGTCCATGGCCACGATCCGGCGGCACACCTCGTCGCCGTGCACGCCGGGCAGGTCACGGTCGAGGACCACCGCGTCGTAGTCGTAGACGGTGACCCGCTCCAGGGCCGTGGTCCCGTCGTGCACCACGTCGACCGCCACGGCCTCCCGGCGCAGTCCCATCTCCAGGACCCGCGCCATGTACTCCTCGTCCTCGACCACCAGCACCCGCACCCTCGACAACCTTCGCTTCCCACGACTCTCACCCAGTACCGGATCGATTCTCTCAAGCCGCGCATTTGATCCGTGTATGAGCGGCCCGGTACCCGCCGGATCCGGCAAACACCCCTCAAAGCCCCCCGCTCCTAGCGTGGATCTCATGAATCTGTTCAAACGAGCCTGGTGGCGGCTGCGCGGCCATCCGGGCAAGACGGTCATGCTCGTCGGCCTGTTCTCCGTCATCTGCACCCTGGTCCTGTCCGGGTTCCTGATCCGGTCCGCCGCGGCCCGCGCCGCCGACTCGGCCAAGAGCAGCGTGGGCGCGGTGGCCACGATGCAGCTGGACGTCGATGCACTGATCAACTCGGGCGGCGCGTCGCAGGGCGGCGGCGCCCAGCCGGGCACCATCGGGCCCGGTGGTGACCTGCGCAGCAAGCTGGTCGACAAGGTCTGCGGGTCGCCGGTCGTGGCGGCGTGCAACTACACCGTGGACAGCGGCGCTGCCCCCACGGACCAGGTCGCGCTGCACCGGCAGGGTGAGCCGCCGGCCGGGCAGGACACGATGGGCACCGACCTCTTCAGGGCGGCCGGTGTCCGTGACCTCGACTCGGTCAAGGAGTTCCGCAACGGCGACTCGAAGATCGTCTCCGGTTCCGGACTCGAACGGGACAGCGAGAGCGACGCGATCGTCGTCGAGGAACGGGTGGCCGAGGACAACGGTCTCAAGGTCGGCGACCGGATCAAGCTCAGGGTCGGCGAGATCGACCCCGAGAAGGGCGGCATGAGCACCAAGGAGGTCGAGTTCACGGTCGCCGGTGTCTTCAGGAACAACACCGCCGACACCGGCTCCTACGTACCGGCGGTAGCCGACCCGGCGAACCAGGTCTACGTCACCCCGGAGGGCGCGACCCGGCTGCAGGGCAAGGAACCGACCGCCGACGGAGCCGCCCTCAGGGACGCCACCTTCACCCTGCGCGACCCGGACGACCTGGGCCGGCTGAAGAAGGACGCGGAAGCGGCCGGCATCGACATCGAGATCTTCCCGCTGAGCGTCAACGACAAGGCGTACAAGACGATGGTCGGCCCCATCAACAAGACCGCCGACTTCGCCTCGGTCACCGTATGGCTCGTCGCGGTCGCGGGCACCGTCATCCTCGCGCTGATCATCGCCTCGAACATGCGGGAGCGGCGCAAGGAGATGGGCATCCTGCTCTCCCTCGGCGAGAAGAAGCCCAAGCTGCTCGGCCAGCACCTGGTGGAGGTCGTCGGCTGCGCGGTCCTGGCCGTCGGCTTCGCGGCCGCCGGCAGCCAGTTCGTCGCCCAGGCCATCGGCGACCGCCTGCTCTCCGACCAGGTCTCGTCGGCCAAGGACGCCGCGGCGGACGAGGGCCCGCAACGTGACCCGTCCGACCCCACGGGACTCAGCAACGAGGACACGGGCGAGGCCGAGCCCGTCGACTCGATGGACATCGAACTGGGCGCGGACGACATCGGCGCCGTCGGCGCCACCGGCCTCGGCATCGCCGCCCTGGCCACGATCGTTCCCGGCACCCGGATCCTGCGCCTGAACCCGCGCGACATCCTCACGAAGGGCGACTGAGACATGGCCACCACCGAGGCGACCACCCCGGTCCTGCGGCTGTCCGGAGTGAGCCGCGTCCACCAGTCCGGCAACAGCCGCCGCACCGTCCTCAAGGACGTCGACCACTCCTTCGAGGAGGGCAGGATGTACTCCGTCATCGGCCCCTCCGGCAGCGGCAAGACCACCCTCCTGTCGATCGCCGCCGGCCTCGACTCACCGACCGCGGGCAGTGTCAGCTTCCGCGGCCGGGACGTCTCGGAGATCGGCCTCGGCCGGTACCGCAACCGCCACGCGGCCACGGTCTTCCAGTCGTTGAACCTGCTCACCTACATGACGGCCGTCCAGAACATCACCTCCGCGATGGAGATCACCGGGGTGAGGGGCGTCCGGAAGAGGCAGCGCGCCGTCGAACTCCTGGGCCTGCTCGGGGTGGAGGCGGCCGACCGGAACCGCAGGACGCTGGAGCTGTCCGGCGGTCAGCAGCAGCGGGTGGCCATCGCCCGGGCGCTCGCCTGCGAGGTCGACATCCTCTTCGCCGACGAGCCCACCGGCAGCCTCGACCAGGACACCGCCGACGGGATCATCGAGGTGTTCCGGAAGCTGGCGCACGACGAGGGCAAGTGCGTGATCCTGGTGACCCACTCGCGGGCGGTCGCGGACGCGTCGGACGAGGTGATCCGCCTCAAGCGCGGCAAGCTGACGAGGATCTGAGCGGCCGCTACTGCCGGTACCCGCCCAGGAACCGGCCGATCCGCCCGATGGCCGCCTCCAGGTCGTCCGCGTGGGGCAGCGTGAGGATGCGGAAGTGGTCGGGGCTCGGCCAGTTGAAGCCGGTGCCCTGGACCACCTGGATCTTCTCGCGCAGCAGCAGGTCCAGGACGAACCTCTCGTCGTCGTGGATGCCGTGAACCTTCGGATCGATGCGCGGGAACGCGTACAGCGCGCCCTTGGGCTTCACACAGGAGACGCCCGGGATCTCGTTCAGCTTCTCCCAGGCCACGTCACGCTGTTCGCGCAGCCTTCCGCCCGGGGCCGTCAGCTCGCGGATCGACTGGCGGCCGCCGAGCGCGGCCTGGATGGCGTACTGCGCGGGCGCGTTGGCGCACAGGCGCATGGAGGCCAGCATCGTCAGGCCCTCCAGGTAGTCCTTGGCGTGCTGCCTGGGGCCCGTGACGACCAGCCAGCCGGAGCGGAAGCCCGCCACCCGGTACGTCTTGGAGAGCCCGCAGAAGGTGAGGACCACCAGGTCGGGGGCGAGGGCGGCGGCCGAGTGGTGCACGGCGTCGTCGTAGAGGATCTGGTCGTAGATCTCGTCGGCGAAGACCATCAGGCCGTGCCGCCGGGCGAGGTCGAGGATGCCCTCGACGATCTCCTTGGGATAGACCGCGCCGGTGGGGTTGTTGGGGTTGATGATGACGACCGCCTTGGTGCGGTCGGTGATCTTCGACTCCATGTCGGCCAGGTCCGGGTACCACTCGGCCTGCTCGTCGCAGAGGTAGTGCACCGCCTTGCCGCCCGCCAGGGTGGTCACCGCCGTCCAGAGGGGGAAGTCGGGGGCGGGGATCAGGACTTCGTCGCCGTCCTCCAGCAGCGCCTGTACGGCCATGGAGACCAGCTCCGAGACGCCGTTGCCGAGGAAGACGTCGTCCACGTCCACCTCCAGGCCGAGCGTCTGGTAGCGCTGGGCCACGGCGCGGCGGGCGGAGAGGACGCCGCGCGAGTCCGTGTATCCGTGCGCCCGCGGCAGCATGCGGATCATGTCCTGGAGGATCTCCTCCGGCGCCTCGAAGCCGAAGAGGGCCGGGTTGCCGGTGTTGAGCCGCAGCACGCTGTGCCCCGCCTCCTCCAGCGCGTCGGCGTGCTCGATGACCGGGCCGCGGATCTCGTAGCAGACCTCGCTGAGCTTGTTCGACTGCCGGAACTCCATGCGCCGCTTCCCCTCCGGTATCTGGTGTTGCTTGGTTTTACCAAGTAGGAGCTTGGAAAGTCCAACAACTTGTCTACACTGCGTCGCATGTCACCTCGCCGAAGCTACGACCAGTACTGTTCCGCCGCCCGCGCGCTCGACGCCGTCGGCGACCGCTGGACCCTGCTGATCGTCCGGGAGCTGCTCGCCGGGCCGCGGCGCTACACCGACCTGCACGCCGACCTGCCCGGCGTCAGCACCGACGTACTCGCCTCACGGCTGAAGGACATGGAGCGCGAGGGGCTGACGACCCGGCGCAGGCTGCCGCCGCCCGGAGCGGCGTACGTCTACGAACTCACCGCGCGGGGGCGCGAGTTGCTGCCGGTCCTTGAGGCCCTCGGCGCGTGGGGCGCGGGCGAGCTGGGGGAGCGGCGGCCCACGGACGCCCTGCGGGCGCACTGGTTCGCCCTGCCCCTGCTGCGCGCCCTCAGGGCGGCCGGGGCGGCGGAGGGGCTGGTCGAGGTCCGGCTGGAGGAGGGCGACTTCCACCTGCACGCCGGTGCGCGGGGCGACGACGGCCCCGTGTACGGCGACGGGCCGGCGCCCGGCGAACCCGACGCCCGGCTGGTGCTGGACGCCGGGACGTGCGCGGCGCTGAGCCGCGGTGAGACCGGGCTGCGGGAGGCGGTGCGGGAGGGCCTGGTCGAGGTCACCGGCGACGGCACGGCGGCCAAGGCGCTGCGCGAGGGGTGAGACGCCAGGAGACCCACCCCGTGTGTGGGGCGGGCCTCCTGAGTACATGTCAGGCCGTCGGCGGCACCCGGGACGGCCGGCCCGAGCCGCGGGTCAGCGCGTAGCCGCCGATGCCCGCGAGCGCGGCCAGTACGGCGCCGACGCCGGTCCACACCCAGCGGTCCGACCACCAGCCCGACGACCAGCCGTCCTCCGGCTCGATCGCGGAGAGCACGGCGCCGCGCTCCTCGCCGTCCTCCCCGTCCCCGTCGTCCTTGCCGGACGACACCGCGACGCCCGGCACCAGGGGCTCGGCGAGCGAGCCGTCGACCGCCGCGGCCCCGCCCATGTCCTTCGAGTCCACCCGCACCTCGGTGCCGACCGGGACGCCGAGGTCGGACGTCGGCAGGTTCACCGCCGTCAGCCGGACGTAGTACGTGCCCGGCAGCGGGTCGTTGGCCCACGGCTCCGACCAGGCGCGCACCGTGCGCAGCACGCAGGCCAGCCGCAGGTCGGAGGCGTCCGCGGCGGCGGTGCGGTTCTCGGCGCCCCACTGGCAGGCCTGGCGGCGGCGCAGACCGTCGTACACGTCGATCCGCCAGGTCTGCGCCTCGTGCGTCTCGGGCAGCTTCACCGTGGCCCGTACGGTGGGCCGTTGGCCGGCGTCGGCGGGGAACGACCAGTACAGGTAGTCGCCCGCGGAGCCGTTCGCCGTGGCCCGCTGGCCTTGCTCGATCTCGGCCGCCGTACGGAACGACGTACCCGCCTCGGTTGGCGCGCCACCGTCGTCCGCCGGGCTCGCGGAGGGCGAGGGGCCGGCCGCCGCGGGGGCCGCGGCGAGTCCCAGCAGCAGCACCGCCGCACTCAACGCTCGCGTGAAACGCATCAGTTGGTCCTCCAGACCGCGAACCGCCAGCGCGACAGCCAGCCCCACAGCAGACCGGCGAGGAAGCCGACGAGCACCAGCACGCCGAGCAGCCACCAGCCCCGGCCGAGACCGAAGGAGGCCACGTCGTCGGCGTCACTCGGGGCGTCCACGACGTCGACGGTCAGCTCCAGCGGCAGACCGGGCGTGGTCTTCACGCCGGAGGCGACGGAGAAGGAGTGGGTGACCTGGAGGCACACGGCCTCGGCCGCCGCGTCGGCCGAGTCGTCGTCGGAGTCGCTCTCCGCCTTCGGGTACCGCAGCCCCGTCGAGAGCACGTCGGTGCGGCCGTCGCCCGCCGCCTCGCCGCGCACGATCTCGCGCCCGTGCGCGGTCACCGCCCGCAGCAGCACGCCGTGGGACGGGTTCACGGCCCGGTCGGCACCCACGCTCACCGAGGCGCGCAACTCCTCGCCGGGCGCCACGTCGACCCGGTACCAGCGCTGCCCGCCGAACTCCGCGCGGTCGGTGTACAGACCCGACTTCAGCGTCGGCGCCTTCGCGCAGGAGTCCGCGCCCTCGGTGGCGACCGGCGTCACCACCGGGTCGGCCGCGCGGTCCACCAACTGGTTGACCTTCTCGGTCAGTTCGTCGGTGTGCTCGACCGACGTGTACGTGCCGCCGGTCGCCTCGGCGATGCAGCTGAGCTGCTGCCGCATCTTCGCGTTGGGGACCAGGCCCAGCGTGTCGATGGTCAGCCCGATGCCCTTGGCGGCGATCTCGCGGGCCACCTCGCAGGGGTCGAGCGGGGCGCAGGTGTCCTCGCCGTCGCTGATCAGCACGATCCGCTTGGACCCGGCGCCGCCGTCGAGGTCGTCGGCCGCCTCGAGCAGCGCGGGGCCGATCGGCGTCCAGCCGGTGGGCGCCAGCGTGGCCACCGCCGTCTTCGCCTCGGTGCGGTCCAGCGGGCCCACCGGGTAGAGCTGCGCGGTGTCCTTGCAGCCCGTCCTGCGGTCGTCGCCCGGGTAATCGGCGCCGAGCGTGCGGATGCCGAGCTGCACCTCTTCGGGCGTCGCGTCCAGCACCTCGTTGAACGCCCGCTTCGCCGCGGCCATCCGGGTGCCGCCGTCGATGTCCCGCGTCCGCATCGACCCGCTGACGTCGAGCACGAGGTCGACCTTCGGCGCGTCCTCACCCGTGGGTTCACCGGCCACCGCTCCGGCCGGGAACGCCAACCCGGCCGTCAGCGCGGCGAGCAGGGCACAGGTGCCCGCCGCCAGCCGTGTTCTTGTGATCATCGGCGGATCTTATTGATCACTGATGCCGGGCTCCAAAACGAGACCGCCACGACGCCCCGACTTCACCCCGCGTGCAGCGGATTGGGCAGCTCCGTCCACAGATCCCCGCTGGTCCCCGGCGAAGTACGCATCAAAGTCAGCGACTTCACCGGCAGCGGTTCGTCGCTCAGGGCCAGGACGTCGGGGGTACGCGGCAGTTCGCGTACCGCCTCCTCCAGCGCCTTGCCCAGCACCGCACCGGAACCCGCCGTCGCCGCCAGCGCGCCGCCCACCAGTGAACCGAACAACTTGCGCCGCAGCGCCACCGGATCGTCGGTGAGCATCCGCGCGGGCAGCGGCGGGACGGCGATGGCGTGCCGGGCCAGGCGGGCCGGGCTGACGCGGATGTCGGCCAGGTCGCGGTAGACCAGGCGCAGCGGTTCGCCGGTCGGGGAGAGCAGCACGAGCAGGTTCTGCCCGTGCGCCTCCAGGGCCACGCCCAGCTCCAGCAGGCGCAGCCCCACGCCGAGCGCGAGCCGTGCGAACGCCGCCTGCCACCCGGGCGACCCGGACAGCCCGGTGCCCGCCAGCGCGGCCACCGGCACCACGTGCTCGCCGGGACCTGCGTACTCCCGCGGCGACTCGCGCAGTACGGCGGCCAGGTCGGGGGAGCCGGCGGCCACCGCGCCCAGGGTGCCGGTGACGTGCAGCAGCCCGTCCAGGCGCGCCGCCAGCTCCTGCCCGAAGTGGGACACGTCCGCCGACGCGCCGACCGAGGCGACCGAGATGTCCCGCACCGAGGACGTCAGGCGGGCGCTGAGCGCGGTCTTGACGTGCGGTCCGCCGGGCACGGCCAGTGTCCGCAGGGACATCAGCGGGTGCGCGGCGATCCCCTCCTCGCAGGGCCGCTTGAGCACGTGCGCCGCCTGCCACGGATGCACCGGCACCAGCACCGCCGGCCCGTCCCGCAGCTCCCGCGGCCACGACCCCGTCACCAGGCACTCGGCCGCCGGGACCGGCACCAGGCCCAGCTCCACCACCGGCCCGTGCTCGGGCCCGTACGCGAGCTGCTCCGCCACCGAGAAGCCCGGCCGCGAACGGCAGCCGGGGTGGTAGGGATGCCCGTCGACCACGCGCCGCTCCCAGCCCCAGTCGGTCTCCGGCCACTCGTCCGGGTGATTGTCCGGGTGATTGTCCGGCGCCGCCCCGCCCACCGCCCGCGGCTGCCCGGCGCGCGACAGCGCCAACGAACCGACACTGTGCCCGAGTTCGGCGGCGAACCCGGCGGAGTGCGCTACGGCGAGGTCGGTCATCAGCCGCTCCGGATCGTCGTACGCGACCTCGTCGAGGTGGACGACCGGGGCGTACGCGTCCGTGCGGTACGGGTCGGCCGCAGGGCCGGTCAGCCGCCGGCCGTCCCCGAGGCGCAGCACCAGTCCGTCCCCGGCGGGCTCCCGGCCCGCGATCCAGGGCAGCGGCTCATGGGCGAACGCACGCCACAGCCGGGACAGCACGGCCGCGCGGGCGCCCGGCCGCTCGGCGGCGAACCGGTCGGCCAGAGCGGGGCGGACGGCCGCCAGCTCGTCGGCGACCTCGGCCTCTGTGCTGCTGGGACGGTGCACGGGCGGGCTCCTCGGGTACGGGTACGACGGCAGGCGGAGGGACGACTACGGACCGGACGTCTACAGACATACTGATCGTCTCCGTCCTCTCCGCCATGGACAGACCGTAGGGAACGAGTGGAACGCGTGGATCTCCTGCCCCCGCCCATCGGCGCCGACGCCGCCCGGGACGCCGCCTCCCCGGGCGGCATCGCCGAACGCGCCGACGCCTGCGCGGCCGTACCGCTGCTGAACTGCCTGCTGCGCGAGGTGGCCTTGCCGCTGCCCGACGCCGGCGCGCGCCCGGTGTACCGGCTGCCCGGCGGCAGACTGCTGCGGGTGCGCGCCGGCCGGCGCCCCGCCGAACCGGAACTCCGCGCGGCGGGCGGCTGGCACCGTGTCGGCCACGCCGAGCTGGTGAAACTCGTCGCGGAGGAGCTGCGCCGGCACACCGGCCTGGCCAACCACGAACTGCCCACCGAGATGACCGACAGCCGGGACGCGGTGGCCGCGCTGCTGACGGCACGCGCGCGTGCCACCCCGCCGGAGGACCCCTACCTCCGCTCCGAGCAGTCCCTCCTCACCGGCCACACCCACCACCCCGCCCCCAAGGCGCGCGGCGGTGGCCCGCACACCGGCTGGCTGCCGTACGCGCCCGAGGCGCACGCCCGCTTTCCGCTGGTGCTGCTCGGCGTGCGCGAGGACACGGTCGTCGACGAGGGCGACACCGCCGCCCTGGACGCCCTCGGCCAGGCCCCGCCCGGCTACCGGCTGCTGCCGGCCCACCCCTGGCAGCTGGACCTGGCGGCGACCGCACTCGCCCCCGCCTTCGCCGACGGACGGCTCGTCCGGCTGGGCACCACCGGCTTCTTCACCTGGCCGACGGCGGCGATCCGCACGGTGTACGCGCCCGAGTACCTGCCGGGGCGCGACCTCTTCCTGAAGTTCAGCCTCGACGTGCGCATCACCAACGACATCCGGCGCCTGTGGCGGCACGACCTGCTCCGGCTGCGCCGCACCGACACGGCGGTCACCGAGGCGTTCGCCGCCGCCGGGCCCCCGGCCGCCTGGCTCGGCGACCGCGGCCACCGCACCGCGGACTTCGCCTTCGAGGAACTGGCCGTCGTCGTCCGCGACGGACTGCGCGACCGCGTCCTGCCCGGCGCGACCCCGCTGCTCGCCGCCGCGCTCGTGGAGGGCTTCCCCGGCAGCCCACTGGCCCGCGCCACCGACCCGGCGGCCTGGTGGCGGGCGTACCTCGACGCCGTCGTCCCGCCCGTCCTGACCGCCTTCGCCGACGACGGCGTCGTCCTGGAGGCGCACCTCCAGAACACCCTGGTCGCCGTGGACGCCGACGGCACACCGGTCCAGGCCCTGTTCCGGGACGCGGAGGGCGTCAAGCTGCTGCCGGACACCTCCCGCGCGGACGGCTGGGAACGCCTGGTGTACTGCCTGGTCGTCAACCACCTCTGGGAGATCGCCGCCGCCCTGGCCGAACACCACCCCGGCCTCGACCCCTGGCCCGCGGTCCGCCACGCCCTCTCCCGCCACACGCTCCCCGAAATCCCCGCCCTGCTCACCGCCCCCACCCTTCCCGCCAAGACCAACCTCCTCCTGCGCTGGACGGGCGCCGACGGCGCGGACGCCCGCTACCTGCCGCTGCCCAACCCCCTGCGGGAGGCGTGAGAGGACCGGGGCTATCGCGATAATCCGTGCGATCGCGGGCCCCGGAGGTGCACACTCGCTGCATGGCGGACATCGAGGCGTTCCGGGACGAGGCCGCCCGCTGGGCGGCCGGCGGGACCGGCGACACGGCGGGCGAGCTGGCCGAGGCGCTCGGGCTGCGGACGGCGGTGCTCCTTGAGGGCCCCAGCGACCTCGCGGCCGTCGAGGCGCTGGCCGTGCGGCACGGCCGGGACCTGGTCGCCGAAGGGGTGGCCGTGGTGGCGATGGGCGGCGCGATGAGCGTCGGCCGCTACGCCGGTCTGCTCGGCCCGCCCGGTCTCGGCCTGGGTCTGAAGGGCCTGTGCGACGTGGGCGAGGTGCGGTTCTACGAACGGGGCTGGCAGCGGGCCGGGGCACCGCGGGACTTCTTCGTCTGCGAGGCGGACCTGGAGGACGAACTGCTCCGAGCGCTCGGCCCGGACCGCGCCGAGGAGATCATCCGGGCCGAGGGCGAGCTGCGCCCCTGGCAGACCTTCCTCGGCCAGCCCGCGCAGCACGGCCGCTCCCGGCACCAGCAGCTGCGGCGCTTCCTCTCCACGAAGAAGGGCCGCAAGATCCGCTACGGCCGCCTCCTGGTCGAGGCCCTCGACCCCGCCCGGACACCCGCTCCGCTCCGCGGACTCTTCACGGGCCTGTGACCGGGCGGGCGCCGCGTCAGAACTGGGTCAGCCGACCGATGTCCACCGGGTCGATCCCGGTGAGCTGTGCGATGCGGGGCGCGGGGATCCCGGCCGCGTGAGCCCGGTGCACCAGCGTCTCCCAGTCCTGGGTGACCTCGCGGAAGCCGAGGAGCTCCCTCTCCAGGTCGGTGATGGACGCCGGGGTGCACTCCTGCTCCACCCGTACGGCCTCGTCCGTGGTCAGCGGCACGGGCAGGCGCTCGGCGTCCTCCGGGATGAGGACGTCCTTGGCCGCCGGAAGAATCCTGACCTGCTCGGACCCCGGCGCCGTACCGTGCGCGGAGAGCCAGCCGCGCACGGCCGGCGTCTCCAGACACTCCAACGGACCGACCGCCGCCAGCGGCGCCGCGAGCCGCGGATGACGCTCCGGCAGCAGAAACAGATACGCGTCATCGGCCATCGCTCAACTTCGCCTTTCCCGACACGGGTGTGAGGGACTGATATTAGTGCCGTCGGGGGGACCGGGGCGCCCTGTGCCTTCCCCGGACGGGTGCACCCCGTTCACCCGAAGATGGACCGATGGTGTGATGGCAGGCGCGTCGTACAACCACACCGTCCTCAACGAAGTCGTACTCCTCACAACCATCACCGGCCTCGGGGGGAGCCTGCCATTCCAGTGCAGTCCTCGGGTGTCGCGGCATCGGGGAGCAGATCCGCATGACGTACCGCTTCAATCCTCCGCCCGGCTGGCCGACTCCCGCTCCGGGCTGGGTGCCCCCGCCGGGATGGCAGCCGGATCCGTCCTGGCCTGTGCCTCCTGCGGGGTGGCAATTGTGGCTGCCGGAGCAGTCGGCCGGGCCGTCCGTAGCCCCGTCACCCGACCACGGTGCGGCAAGCGCCGGCTCCACGGGCCTCTTCGGCCGGCGGCGCAAGCAGGCCGAGGCGGAGGCCGAGCGTCTCGCCGGTGAACTGGCCCTCTGCGAAGAGCGGACGCGTGGGCTGCTGGCGCAGGTGGACCAGCTGACGGAGCAGCTTGCCGGAGTGATCGGCGCCGACAGCGCGACGATCGCCGCGGAGCAGGAGCGGCTGCGTCGGGCACACGCCGAGAAGCTGGAGGAACTGCAGCGGATCGACGGCTTGCTGGACGCGAAGGCGGAGCACGCGGCGGAACGGGCCGCGCGGTCCCTGGTCGACGTCCGCAGCCAGGCACAAGCGCTGGCGCAGCAGGCGGAACAGGCCCGACGGCAGGTGGCCGCAGCTCAAGCCGACCTGGTGGTCATCGACGAAGTGCGGATGCTGCAGGAGGCCGGTATCTACGAATACCGGCACCCCCTGGCCGACGCGGTGGCGTACGCCGGGCGGCTGGAGGAGCTGAAGTCCCGGTACAAGCAGCTGGCACGGGACGACCGTGCGGTCCTGGCCGCGCAGGACTGGACCGTCAACGGTTCCCTCGCACAAGGCCGCAAGATGGTGCGGGACTTCTCCAAGCTGATGCTGCGGGCCTACAACGCCGAGGCCGACAACGCGGTACGCGGTATGAAGCCGCACCGCCTGTCCTCGCTCATCGACCGGCTCGGCAAGACACGCGAGTCGATCGCGCGGCTCGGCGCCACGATGCACATCCGCATCAGCGACGAGTACCACCGCCTGCGGGTACAGGAACTCGAGCTGACCGCCGACCACCTGGCTCGCAAGGAGGCCGAGAAGGAGGAGCAGCGGGAGCTGCGGGCGCGCCAGCGGGAGGAGGAGCGGTTGCAGCGGGAGATCGAACGCGAGCGACAGCGCCTGGAGAAGGAGCGCAGCCACTACGAGAGCGCGCTGCGACGGCTGCGCGCCGGGACCGGCGACCCCGCGGGCATCGCCGAGCTGGAAGGCAAGCTCCAGCAGCTCGGTGACGACTTGCGGGCGGTGGAGGCGCGGGAGGCCAACATCCACGAACTCGGCGACGCCTCCGTGCCGTTCCGCTTCGACGTCCATGCACTGATCTTCAGTGAAGACGCGGTGGGTCTGGAGCGGCGACTGCACCTGCAGCGCCTGGCCGGTCAACACCTCCTGGAGTTCACCGACACCGCGGAGGCACCCGAATGGCGTGCCGGCCGGACGCCCGCGCCCAGCTGAACAAGCCTCAAACCGACTTCCCGCCGGTTGTGGTGACAACCTGCTGCAGAGTGCACCTAATGGGCTCTAGAGTTGCCGCGTTGAATATGTGGGGGGATCCATGTACGAACTGGTCAAGGGCGCCAATGCCGCATTGGCGGCCCTGAGTGACAACACAGACTCCGTGCTCGTGAGTCTGCAGTGGGCGAGCCAGTCCGGGGAGGGCGATGCGGACGTGTCCGTGCTGCTGCTGGGCGAGAACGGCCGTGTCCGCAACGACGGCGACTTCTTCTTCTACAACAACCCGGTGGCCGCCGACGGGAGCGTCGAGCTGTTGGGGAAGAAGCCCGCGGGTGAGGGCAGTGAGGACCGCATCGTCTTCGACCTGACTGCCGTCCCGCCCGGCGTCGAGCGCATCGTGATCGCCGCAAGCCGCTACGAGGGCTCGCGCTTCGACGAACTGGACGGACTGCAGGCCACGCTGGCCGATGCGTCGGGGGAGGATCTGCTCCGCTTCGTGATCAACGATGCCGGCTCGGTGAGTGCCGTCATCTTCGCCGAGCTCTACCGGCGTCAGGAGCAGTGGAAGTTCCGCGCCGTCGGACAGGGCTATGACACGGGCCTGGCCGGCCTGGCCATGGACTTCGGCGTCGACATCGACGACGACGCCCCCGTCCAGGAGGGCAGCGAGGATGTCGGCGGGGACGCCGAGGCGGCAGACACCGACGACGTACCGAGCGTCGCTACGACGGCTGCGAGCGAGCCGGATCGGCCGGTCGTACCGCCGGCCGCCGCAGCGCCGACCGTGGTGCATGGACAAGCGGCGCTCGCGGCGATCCCCGCGCCGAGGGAGCCCAGTACGTCGCCCGCGCCGACCCGCAGGGCACCGCGCCCGCGTACCGCCAAGAAGAAGATCACGATCGCCAGTACGGTCAAGAAGACCCTGGCGGAGAACGACGGTTGGAACGAGGCCCGGCTGTTCCCCGTCTCCGTCGTCAAGAGCGACCGTGACCGGGAGATGCGCGCGACCTCCGTGCTGTTGTCGGTGATGTCCCAGGTTCCCGAGTTCGGACGCCGCCTGACCGCCGCGTTCGGTGCGCCGGCTGGTCGCATGGAAGCCTTCACCGAGGTCATGCTTCCGCACGGCGACTCGCCCCGTCGGCCCGACGGCGTCATCCGGGTCGAGCGGGCCGGCAAGCTCTGGACGGCGCTGGTCGAGACCAAGACCAACGGCAATGCCTTGAAGTCCGAGCAGGTCCAGGCGTACATGGACATCGCCACCCGCCGTGGCTACGAGGCCGTCATCACCCTGTCCAACGACGTAGCCCTCGAAGGCAGCCCTCTCGTCGACGTCAAGATCGACAAGCGCCGTAAGCACAAAGTGGCTCTCTGGCACTTGTCCTGGGCCGAGGTCGCACACCAGGCACAGATGCTCATCCGCCACGAAGGCGTCAGCAACAGCGCCCACGCCTGGCTGCTGCAGGAACTCCTGCACTACATCCAGCACGACAACTCCGGTTGTCACGGCTTCCAGAACATGGGAGCGGCCTGGGTGCCGGTCCGTAACGGAATCGACGACGAGACCCTGTGCCAGGGCGACGCCCGCGCCCTGGAGGTGGTCGAGAGCTGGGAACGCCTCATCCGTCAGGTCTGTCTCGGACTCGGCGGTGAACTCGGCCAGAAGGTCCTGCCCGTGCGACGCGCCAAGCGGGGATCCGACCCTGGCCTGCGCCGGGCTCAGATGGCCGACCAGCTTTGCCTGGAGGGCCGCCTGCAAGCGGACCTGCGCATTGACGGCACCCCCGGCGTGCTGACTCTCAGTGCCGATCTGCGCACGGCCAAGCTGCGTACCTCCATCGAGATCGCGGCACCGACCGAGGGTTACCCGCTGACCTGGGCCAAGCGACTGGTCCGGAAGCTTGCCGACGCACCGGCCGATCTGCACATCGAGACGCTGGTCGACACGGAGACCGGAGGCCCGCGAGGGACGCTGGAGCGTCTTCGCCCCGAGCCGGGGGACCTGGTCCCGAAGGGCGGTGCACAGATCACCGGATTCCGCTTGTCCCTGCTCAAGGGCATGGGCAGCACGCGCGGGAACGCCGAGTCCGGCTTCATCCGCAGCGTCGACGACGCCGCTCACCGCTTCTACTCAACCGTGGTCACCCACCTGGACCGCCCAACCACCCGCAGGAACGAGCCGACCCGGGCCTGACCGGGGCCCCGACGGTGAGTGAGTTGTCAGGGGCGGTCGATCGGTGTGGGACAGGCGCATGCGTGAGCGATAGGAGCGCTCTCTGATCACCCACCAGCCATTAAGGAGGTTCAGATGCTCGAAGGTGTGCTGATCGCCGAAAGCCTGCGGGCCGGATCCGAGCTGACCGGGGTCCCTCTGCAGATCACCAAACTGACACGGGTCGAGATGACGAACGTCGGGGATGGTCAGCCGCGGCTCTGGACCCTGCTGGACTTCACCGCGGAGGAGGCCGAGGCCCGGCGCCTCGCAGATCAGCTGGCTTCTTGTCTGTCTTCGACGGGAGGTTGGTACGCCGACTTCCACACCCAGTTCGACACGTTCGTGATCTTTGCCAACAAGGTCTTCCGCTATCCACGCGGGCAAGCCGAGGGCCGCCGTGAGGCTCAGGACTACGGTCGTCGCGTCGGCGTCCCGGAACAGCAACTCGACTGGCGAGACTGACCCTCTCTCCGCTGTCGTGGAGCCCGAGCCCCGCATCGCCGGTGATCACCCTCGGTTACTATGCTGATTTCATGCCAGAGGCTGGGAAAGTGCTGAGAAGAGTCACCGCCACCCGATACATCGAGTCCCTGCACAACGGCGGCTCCGTTCCAGCCGTCGTCGAGGCCGACGACCTGGGCACGTATGTTCTGAAGTTCACCGGCTCCGCGCAGGGCCGTAAGGCGCTGGTCGCCGAGGTGATCGTCGGGGAGTTGGGGCGGGAGCTGGGGCTGCGGGTGCCCGAGTTGGTCCTCGCGCACTTCGACCCGGCGACGGCCGAGGACCAGCCGCATCAGGAGGTGCGCGACCTGCTCGACGCCAGTGCCGGACTCAACCTCGGCATGGACTACCTGTCGGGCGGCGCCGACCTCACGCCGGAGCTGGCCAGGACGTTCCCCGTGGACGCGCGGGAGGCCGGGCGCGTCGTCTGGCTGGACGCCCTCACCGTGAACGTGGACCGCACGGTGCACAGCTCCAACCTGATGGTCTGGCCCACCCTCGGCATCGCACCCCCGCGCCTGTGGCTGATCGACCACGGCGCCGCGCTCGTCTTCCACCACCGCTGGGACACCTCCGCCCCGGAGAAGGCGTACGACTTCCGCCACCACGCCCTCGGCCACCACGCGCCCGACGTCCGGGCCGCCGACGCCGAACTCGCCCCGAGGGTGACGGAGGAACTGCTGCGCGACGTGGTGGGCCGGGTGCCGGACGCCTGGCTGACCCCCGAGGCGGGCTTCGGCACACCGGACGAGGTGCGCTCCGCCTACGTCGGCTACCTGCACGCGCGCGCAAGGGCGTCCGAGCAGTGGCTGCCCACCGACTTCCCGGGCCGCGACCAGCTGGCCGCCGAGAACGCCGCCCGCGCCGTCCGGACCGAGCGGGGGCGCCCGGACTGGCTCAAGCGCGTCCCCGACCTGCACGGCAGGCCGGCCGCCGAACGGGACTGGTCCGCCCACCTGGACTGAGACACGACCGCGCCCCCGGTGCTGTGCGGTACCGGGGCGCGGGTCGGTCACGGACGCCGGGCGTCAGCCCTTGAGCTGCTCGTACGCCGGCAGGGTCAGGAAGTCGGCGTAGTCCTCGTCGAGCGAGACCGTCAGGAGCAGGTCGTGGGCCTGCTGCCAGTTGCCGACCGCGAAGACCTCGTCGCCGATCTCCGCGCGGATGTTCGCCAGTTCCTCGGCGGCGACCTTGCGGGCCAGTTCGGCGGTGACCTGCTCGCCGTTGTCGAGGACGACCTCCGCGTTGATCCACTGCCAGATCTGCGAGCGGGAGATCTCGGCGGTGGCCGCGTCCTCCATCAGGTTGAAGATGGCGACCGCGCCGAGACCGCGCAGCCAGGCCTCGATGTAACGGATGCCGACCTGCACGGCGTTGACCAGGCCCGCGTACGTCGGCTTGGCGTCCAGGGAGTCGATCGCGATCAGGTCGGCCGCCTTGACGTCGACGTCCTCGCGCAGCCGGTCCTTCTGGTTGGGCCGGTCGCCGAGGACCTTGTCGAAGGACTCCATGGCGATCGGGACCAGGTCGGGGTGGGCGACCCAGGAGCCGTCGAAGCCGTCGCCGGCCTCGCGGTCCTTGTCGGCGCGGACCTTCTCGAAGGCCACCTTGTTGACCTCGGCGTCCCGGCGGGACGGGATGAACGCCGCCATGCCGCCGATAGCGTGCGCGCCGCGCTTGTGGCAGGTGCGCACGAGGAGTTCGGTGTACGCGCGCATGAACGGCGCGGTCATCGTGACCGCGTTGCGGTCCGGGAGGACGAACTTGGCGCCGCCGTCACGGAAGTTCTTCACGATGGAGAACAGGTAGTCCCAGCGGCCCGCGTTCAACCCCGAGGCGTGGTCGCGCAGTTCGTAGAGGATCTCCTCCATCTCGTAGGCGGCCGTGATCGTCTCGATCAGGACGGTGGCGCGGACTGTGCCCTGCGGGATGCCGACGTAGTCCTGCGCGAAGACGAACACCTCGTTCCAGAGGCGCGCCTCCAGGTGCGACTCCGTCTTCGGGAGGTAGAAGTACGGGCCCTTGCCGAGGTCCAGCAGGCGCTGGGCGTTGTGGAAGAAGTACAGGCCGAAGTCGACCAGCGCGCCCGGCACCGGACGGCCGTCGACCTGGAGGTGGCGCTCGTCGAGGTGCCAGCCGCGCGGGCGCATGACGACCGTCGCCAGCTCCGCGTCCGGGCGCAGGGCGTACGACTTGCCGGTGCGCTCGTCGGTGAAGTCGATGGCGCGGTGGTAGGCGGCGGTGAGGTTGAGCTGGCCGCCGACGACGTTCTCCCAGGTCGGCGCGGAGGCGTCCTCGAAGTCCGCGAGCCAGACCTTCGCGCCCGAGTTGAGCGCGTTGATGGTCATCTTGCGGTCGGTCGGGCCGGTGATCTCGACCCGGCGGTCCTGCAGCGCGGCCGGAGCGGGGGCCACCTTCCAGGAGTCGTCCGCGCGAACGGCGGCGGTCTCCGGGAGGAAGTCGAGCGTGGAGGTGCGGGCGATCCCGGCGCGGCGCTCCGCACGGCGGGCGAGGAGCTCGTCACGCCGGGGCGTGAACCGCCGGTGCAGCTCGGCCACGAAGGCGAGCGCCGCATCGGTGAGGACCTCTTCCTGCCGGGGCAGGGGCTCGGCGTCGACGATGGCCAGCGGGGACGGCGCTGGTGCGGACATGAGCTGTCACTTCCTTCAGCGTGGCACCGGGTGCCAGAGGGTGCGTATGGGGGCATAACGCACTCGCCGTGCAGTCGAGTGCTTCTGGTCAGTGGATACTAGTTTCCTCATCGTGGAACTTCAATGGTTTGTTGACGTCGAGATTCTCCGGGTCGAGGAAAGGTGGCGCTCGGTGCCACGCCCTTCACTCAAGGTGGACCAGGTCGGCCTCGGTGTCGATGTCGTACGGCTGCGCCACGTCTCCGCACTCCACGAGCGCGATCTCGGCCTCGTGTTCCCTCAGATAGGCGCGTGCCCCCCGGTCCCCGGTGGCAGTCGCCGCGACCCCCGCCCAGTGGGCGGCGCCGAGCAGGACGGGGTGCCCCCGCACCCCCGCGTACGCCGCCGACACGAGCGACGTCTCGTCCCGGTATCCGGCGCGCACCCGGGCCATCGCCTCCGCGCCGATGCCGGGCTGGTCCACCAGGGAGACCAGGGCCGCCCGCGCCCCCGTCCCGATGAGCGAGTCGAGCCCGGTCCGCAGCGAGGACCCCATGCCCCGCTCCCAGTCGGGGTTGTCCACGAGTACGCACCCCTCGAGCGCCGCCCGGTCGCGTACGTCCGCCGCGCGCGCCCCGAGGACGACGTGCACGCGGGCGCAGCCGGCCGCGCGCAGCACGCCGACCGCGTGTTCGACGAGTGGGTGTCCGCGGTGTTCGAGCAGTGCCTTGGGGCGTCCGCCGAGCCGCCGGCCGCCCCCGGCGGCCAGCAGCAGCCCCGCTACCTGGTCTTCGTCATCCGTCATGGGTCCTGCATACCTGACGGCCCGCCAAACGTCCGGGCGTGCGCGGGGTCGCCGAAGGCTGAATTTCGGTCCGCGTGGTGGCGCGTGCCGTACGGCGTGGCGTTTACTGACCCGCGCACGACGGGGTGCGAGGGGGAGGGCTGTGTTGCGGAGCTTGGGGCAGAGGCGAGTGACCGTCGGCGACGAGGATGTGAGGGTGGCGGAACTGCGGGCCGCGGTGTCCCGGTTGCGCCGCCAACTCGCCCTGCTGCCCGCCGACTTCCCGGACCGGGCGATCGCCGAGGATGAGCTGGCCGACCTCGCCGCGATGGCGGGGCACGGAGTCCCCGAGGCGCCGCGGCTGCGCCGCTCCCTGCTGCTGATAGCGGCCGCGATCGGCTCCGTCAGCGCCCTGTCGCCGGGGCTGACGGAGGTCCGGCACGCCGTGGAACTGTTCGGGGACCCGCCGCCGGGCGGCTAGGTCCGGTCGGGCTCGGCCTCAGGCCGCCGGGTTGCCGTTCGAGGTCAGCAGTGCCTCCGACAGTTCCGCCGCCACCTGCTGGAGCAGCGGCACGATCCGGTCGGTCGCGGACTCGGTGACGCGGCCCGCCGGGCCGGAGATCGAGATGGCCGCCGCGGTGGGGGAGTCCGGCACGGAGACGGCCAGGCAGCGCACGCCGATCTCCTGCTCGTTGTCGTCGATCGCGTATCCCTGGCGGCGCACGTCCGCCAGCGCCGCGATGAACCCGTCCGGCGTGGTGATCGTCTTGTCGGTCGCGGCCGGCATGCCCGTGCGGCCCAGCAGGGCGCGCACCTCCTCCGCCGGGAAGTCCGCGAGCAGCGCCTTGCCGACGCCGGTGGAGTGCGGCAGGACGCGCCGGCCGACCTCGGTGAACATGCGCATCGAGTGCTTGGACGGCACCTGGGCGACGTACACGATCTCGTCGCCGTCGAGCAGTGCCATGTTCGCCGTCTCGCCGGTCTCCTCGACGAGGCGGGCGAGGTGCGGGCGGGCCCAGGTGCCGAGCAGCCGGGAGGCGGACTCGCCCAGGCGGATCAGGCGGGGGCCGAGCGCGTACCGGCGGTTGGGCTGCTGACGGACGTATCCGCAGGCCACGAGGGTGCGCATCAGGCGGTGGATGGTCGGCAGCGGCAGGCCGCTGCTGGCCGACAGCTCGCTCAGGCCGACCTCGCCGCCCGCGTCCGCCATCCGTTCGAGCAGGTCGAAGGCGCGCTCCAGGGACTGGACGCCGCCTGTGGCGGACCTGGCGGAGTCGGTGGTGCTGGCGCTGGACGTCGGCACGGCACGTTCCTTTCGGGGCTGGCGGGAGGAAAGAAGCGTACCCGGCGGCCGGTTGACTACCGGCTTGTACGTAGCTACGTTCTGCTTGCTGGAATTCTAATTCCGCTTTGTGGAAACGTCCAGGGCTTGGTTGCTGGGCATGCCCCCACAAAGGGTGCCTCTTGACGGGGTCCGGCGGGGAGTGAAGACTCCTTCAACAGAACGTTGAAACACATGGCAGGGAAGAGAGGGGTTCGGGTGTCGCAGGCTGAACTGGTGCTGCGCTCGACGCGCGTCGTCACTCCCGAGGGGACACGCGCCGCGTCGATCGCGGTGACCGGAGAGAAGATCACGGCCGTCCTCCCGTACGACGCACCCGTCCCGGAGGGCGCCCGGCTGGAGGACGTCGGCGACCACGTCGTCCTGCCCGGCCTGATCGACACCCACGTGCACGTGAACGACCCGGGCCGCACCGAGTGGGAGGGCTTCTGGACCGCCACCCGCGCGGCGGCGGCCGGCGGCATCACCACCCTCGTGGACATGCCGCTCAACTCCATCCCGCCGACCACGACCGTCGGCCACCTGCGCACCAAGCGCGAGGTCGCCGCCGCCAAGGCCCACATCGACGTCGGCTTCTGGGGCGGCGCCCTGCCCGACAACGTCAAGGACCTGCGCCCGCTGCACGAGGCCGGGGTCTTCGGCTTCAAGGCGTTCCTGTCGCCGTCCGGGGTCGACGAGTTCCCGCACCTCGACCAGGAGCAGCTCGCCCGGTCGCTGGCGGAGATCGCCGCCTTCGACGGCCTGCTCATCGTGCACGCCGAGGACCCGCACCACCTGGCCGCGGCCCCGCAGCAGGGCGGTCCGAAGTACAGCCACTTCCTCGCCAGCCGCCCGCGCGACGCCGAGGACACCGCGATCGCCACCCTGCTCGCGCAGGCCAAGCGGTTCAACGCCCGCGTGCACATCCTGCACCTCTCCTCCAGCGACGCCCTGCCGCTGATCGCCGAGGCCCGCGCCGACGGCGTCCAGGTGACGGTCGAGACCTGCCCGCACTACCTCACCCTCACCGCCGAGGAAGTGCCCGACGGCGCCAGCGAGTTCAAGTGCTGCCCGCCGATCCGCGAGGCCGCCAACCAGGACCTGCTCTGGCAGGCCCTCGTCGACGGCACCATCGACTGCGTGGTCACCGACCACTCGCCGTCCACCGCCGACCTCAAGACCGACGACTTCGCCACCGCCTGGGGCGGCATCGCCGGCCTCCAGCTCAGCCTGCCGGCGATGTGGACCAAGGCCCGCGAGCGCGGCCTCGGCCTGGAGGACGTCGTCCGCTGGATGTCGACGCAGACGGCGCGCCAGGTGGGACTCGACGGGCGCAAGGGCGCCATCGCGGCCGGCCACGACGCCGACTTCGCCGTCCTCGCCCCCGACGAGACGTTCACCGTCGACCCGGCCGCCCTCCAGCACCGCAACCGCGTCACCGCGTACGCGGGCAAGACCCTGTACGGCGTCGTGAAGTCCACCTGGCTGCGCGGAGAGCGCGTCCTGGCGGACGGCGCGTTCACCGACCCGAAGGGACAGCTCCTCACCCGGACCTGAGACGTCCGGACCCCCTGAACCCAGATCACCCCGAACGACCCCGAGAGGAACACCTGATCACCGTGACGGCCCAGCAGAACTCCCAGTTGGCCAGCTTCACCGGCGACGCGAACCCCTACGGAGGCGGTGACCCGTACGCGGACTACCGCACGGCCGACCTCCCGTTCACCCATCTCGCGAACCTCGCCGACCGGCGACTGGGCGCCGGTGTCGTCGCCGCCAACGACGAGTTCTTCGCCCAGCGCGAGAACCTGCTGGTGCCTGAGCCCGCCGAGTTCGACCCCGAGCACTTCGGGCACAAGGGCAAGGTCATGGACGGCTGGGAGACCCGGCGGCGGCGCGGCGCCTCCGCCGAGCACCCCTGGCCCACCGAGGACGACCACGACTGGGCGCTGGTCCGGCTCGGCGCCCCCGGCGTGATCCGCGGCATCGTCGTCGACACCGCCCACTTCCGCGGCAACTACCCGCAGGCGGTCTCCGTCGAGGGCGCCACCGTCGAGGGCTCCCCGTCGGCGGAGGAACTGCTCGCCGGGGACGTCAAGTGGACGACCCTCGTCCCGCGCACCCCCGTCGGCGGCCACGCCGCCAACGGCTTCGCGGTCGCGGCCGAGCAGCGCTTCACCCACCTGCGCCTCAAGCAGCACCCCGACGGCGGCATCGCCCGCCTGCGCGTGTACGGCGAGGTCCTCCCGGACCCGGCCTGGCTCACCGCCCTCGGCACCTTCGACGTGGTCGCCCTGGAGAACGGCGGACAGGCCGAGGACGCCTCCAACCTCTTCTACTCGCCGGCCACCAACACCATCCAGCCGGGCCGCTCCCGCAAGATGGACGACGGCTGGGAGACCCGCCGCCGCCGCGACCAGGGCAACGACTGGATCCGCTACCGGCTGGTGGACCGCTCCCAGATCCGCGCGATCGAGATCGACACGGCCTACCTGAAGGGCAACTCGGCCGGCTGGGCCTCGGTGTCGGTGCGGGACGGCGAGAGCGGGGAGTGGCGCGAGGTCCTGCCCCGTACCCGCCTCCAGCCCGACACCAACCACCGCTTCGTCCTGCCGGAGCCGGCCGTCGGCACGCACGCGCGCGTGGACATCTTCCCCGACGGCGGCATCTCCCGCCTGCGCCTGTTCGGCTCCCTCACCGAGGACGGCGCGGCCCACCTGGCCGCCCGCCACCAGGAACTGGGCGGCTGATCCCGCCCCTCACACCCACGCGCGGGGCGCCCGGCCGGACAGCACCGGGCGCCCCGCGCGTGCGTTTTCCCGCGGCGGTACGCGCGGGCGGCGCGGGCCTACGCCGCGTGCCCGCCGTCCACGGCGAACTCCGCACCCGTGACGTACGTGGCACCAGCCAGGTGCGCCACCATCGAGGCCACCTCGTCGGCGGTGCCGAAGCGGCCCAGCGCGGTCAGTGCCGACTGGCCGTCGGCGTACGGCCCGTCGGCCGGGTTCATGTCGGTGTCGATCGGGCCGGGGTGAATGATGTTGGCGGTGATGCCGCGCCCGCCCAGTTCCCGGGCCAGCGCCTTGGTCAGCCCGGTCAGCGCCGACTTGCTCATCGCGTACAGCGTCCCGCCGGGACCCGGCACGCGCTGGGTCATGCAGCTGCCGATGGTGATGATCCGTCCGCCGTCCGCCATGCGGCCGGCCGCCGCCTGCGCGGTGAGGAAGACGCCGCGCACGTTGACGGCCAGCACCCGGTCCAGGTCGGCGACCGAGAACCCCTCGACGGGGCCGAGCAGCCCGACGCCGACGTTGTTGACCAGCACGTCGAGCCCGCCCAGGGCGTCGGCGGCACGCTCCACCGCCCCCGCCGCCTCGTCCGGGTCGGCCGAGTCCGCCCGCAGGGCCACCGCCCGGCGTCCCAGCGCCTCCACGGTGCGTACGACGTCCGCGGCGGCGTCCTTGCCGTTCACATAGGTCAGGGCCACGTCGGCGCCCTCCCGCGCCAGTCGCAGCACGGTGGCCGCGCCGATTCCGCGGCTGCCGCCGGTGACGAGGGCGGTCCGGCCGAGCAGGGGTGCGGAGGGGTGCGTCGGTGAATCCGTGTTCGTGTGTGTATTCGTGTTCGTGTTCATGGGTCCATTCCAGCGAGCGGCAGGCGCGCACGCTGGCGGCGATCGGACGTCGAATCCGGACGGCCCGATTGCGGGTCGCGCGCTTTGTGAACTCGCCGAAAACACATATGACGTCCAGGGAAACTCCACCGTCTTGTCATTGACATGCCACTGTCTACGCGCGTCATCATGAATCCATGCGATTCCCCCCACACGCCGCCCGGCTCGGTGCGGCAACCGCAGTCCTGTCCGCCCTCCTCGTGGGCGGCACCGTCTCCGCGACCACGGCGGGCGCCGCCCCGGCGGCGGTCGGCGACATCTGCTACAGCGCCCTGCCCTCCCAGGCGCATGACACCCTCGACCTGATCGAGCAGGGCGGCCCCTACCCCTTCGAGCAGGACGGGACCGTCTTCCAGAACCGGGAGGGCATCCTGCCCGGCCAGTCCACCGGCTACTACCACGAGTACACGGTGATCACTCCGGGCTCCGACACACGCGGCGCCCGGCGCATCGTCACCGGTGAGGAGAACCAGGAGGACTACTACACGGCCGACCACTACGCGTCGTTCGACCTCGTCGACTACGGCTGCTGAGCCGCCGGTCCCGGGCGGGCCGAGTGCTCAGCCGGGCTTCCGGCTCTCGGCGGCCGCGAACAGCGCGCCGCCGAGCACGAGCAGCGCCACGCTCGCGTAGAGCTCGGCGCCGTCGAGGAAGCCGATCCGCTGCACCAGGCCCCAATGCCAGTCGGTGAACTCGTGCACCAGCCCCAACACGCCCTGAACCACGGCGAGCAGTCCCAGGAACTCCAGCAATTCCTTCATGTCACCGACTCTCGCCCCGCGGACCCCCCACCCACATCGGCCGCGGGGCGAGATCTCCCCGACCGAAGGCCCCTTTCTCCGTCGTCCCGCGCGTCGAAAGTCTGAGGTCCCGCGACTTTGGTCGGTGATCCCGCGCGAGGGATCGTGGCCGTGGCTTGCCCTGCGTAGATTTGTCGACCGTGAGCAAAGACAGGCCCGATCGGATCACCCCGGCGTTCCCAGGACGCCGCTGGCTGCTGCCGTCGGCGCTGATCGAACAACTCGACCCCAGCCCCGGCCCCGAGTCCTCGGACCGCCGCTTCCAGCGGCCCCGGCGCACCGCCCGCGACTGGTTCGTCGACTTCACCTGCTTCCTGATCGCCGTCGTGATCGGTCTCCTCGCCGTGGAGCAGTTGGAGAATGAGCCCGGCCTCTCCCACGGCCTGCAATTCGCCGACCAGCTGATCGGCGCCCTCGCCTGCGCCGCGGTCTGGCTCAGGCGCCGGTGGCCGGTCGGGCTCGCCGTCGCGATGCTGCCGCTGGGCTTCGTCTCGGTCACGTCGGGCGGCGCCACGCTGGTCGCCCTGTTCACCCTGGCCGTGCACCGCCCCTTCCGGTACGTGGCCTGGGTGTCGGGCGCCCAGATCGTGCTCCAGCCCCTCTTCTACTGGCTGCGCCCCGACCCCGAACTGCCCTACCTCGGCTCTCTCGTCTTCGGCACCCTGCTCACCGCCGCCGTGGTCGGCTGGGGCATGCTCGCCCGCTCCAAGCGGCAGCTCATGCTCAGCCTCCGCGACCGCGCCCGGCGCGCCGAGACCGAGGCCCGGCTGCGGGCCGAGCAGGCCCAGCGGCTCGCGCGGGAGGCCATCGCGCGCGAGATGCACGACGTCCTCGCGCACCGGCTGACGCTGCTCAGCGTGCACGCGGGAGCCCTGGAGTTCCGCCCCGACGCGCCTCGGGAGGATGTGGTGCGGGCGGCCGGCGTCATCCGCGAGAGCGCGCACGAGGCGCTCCAGGACCTGCGGGAGATCATCGGCGTGCTCCGCTCGGCGGAGTCCGACGACGCCGGGGGCCGCCCCCAGCCGACGCTCGCGGCACTCGACGCGCTGGTCACCGAGTCCCGGGAGGCCGGCATGAAGGTCACCCTCGCGAGTCACGTCACCGACCCCGACGCGGTCCCCGCCTCGGTCGGCCGCACCGCCTACCGCATCGCCCAGGAGGCGCTGACCAACGCCCGCAAGCACGCCCCCGGCACCGAGGTCACGGTCTCGGTCGGCGGAGCCCCGGGCGACGGACTCGCGATGTCGGTGCGCAACGCCCCGGCCGACGGCGAGGTGCCCCATGTGCCCGGATCCGGACAGGGGCTGATCGGACTGACCGAGCGGGCCGCGCTCGCGGGCGGCACTCTGGAGCACGGCGCCACGCCCGACGGGGGCTTCGAGGTGCGGGCGTGGCTGCCATCGGGATGAGTCCGGCACCGGCGGCCGGACGGGCTCTGTCCACAGGGCGAACTCGGCCGTCGGCAACCGTGATTACGTATGGTCCATGACTGCGATCAGACTGCTCATCGTCGATGACGACCCGCTGGTGCGGGCCGGGCTGTCCTTGATGCTGGGCGGCGCCGACGACGTCGAGATCGTCGGCGAGGCCGCCGACGGCGACGAGGTCGAGGCGCTCGTCGACCGCACCCACCCGGACGTCGTCCTCATGGACATCCGGATGCCGGTGGTCGACGGCCTGACGGCGACCGAGCGGCTGCGGGGCCGCGCGGAGGCCCCGCAGATCATCGTGCTCACCACGTTCCACGCCGACGAACAGGTGCTGCGGGCGCTGCGCGCGGGCGCCGCCGGGTTCGTCCTCAAGGACACCCCGCCCGCGGAGATCCTCGACGCCGTGCGCAGGGTCGCGGCCGGTGACCCCGTCCTGTCGCCCGCCGTGACCCGCCGGCTGATGGACCAGGCGGCCGGAGGCGCCGCCGACACGCGCCGCACCCGCGCGCGTGCCCGCCTCGACACCCTCAACGACCGCGAGCGCGAGGTCGCCGTCGCGGTCGGCCGGGGACTGGCCAACGCCGCCATCGCGACGGAGCTGTTCATGAGCGTCGCCACCGTCAAGACCCACGTCTCCCGCATCCTGGCCAAGCTGGACCTCGACAACCGGGTCCAGATCGCACTCCTGGCACACGACGCGGGGCTGCTGGAGGGGTACCAGGAGGACGGCCGGTAGGGGGCTGGGGGAGCGGGGGCCGTGACGTGTCCGGTCAGCCCGCCAGGGACGCCGCGCCCCCGGGGACCTCGGCCAGCCGCACGGGCCTGCGCTCGCGGCGGGAGATGTCGCAGGCCTCGGCGACGCGCAGGGCCTGGAGTGCCTCGCGGCCGTCGCACGGGTTGGCGCGCTCGCCGCGCACGACCTCCACGAACGTGGCCAGCTCGGCCTCGTAGGCGGGCCCGAACCGTTCCACGAAGCCCGTCCACGGCTTGTCCGCGGCCGGGGGACCGGTCGGCTCGGTGGACGCGATCGGCGTACGGTCGTCCAGACCGACGACGATCTGGTCCAGCTCCCCGGCCAGCTCCATGCGGACGTCGTACCCCGCCCCGTTCAGCCGTGTCGCCGTCACCGTGGCCAGCGTCCCGTCGTCCAGCGTCAGCAGCGCGGCGCCGGTGTCCACGTCGTCCGCCGCGCGGAACATCGGCGGACCCGCGTCCGACCCGGCGGCGTAGACGTCGGTGACCTCCCGCCCGGTCACCCAGCGAAGGACGTCGAAGTCGTGGATGAGCGTGTCCCGGTAGAGCCCGCCGGACTGCGGCAGGTACTCGGCCGGTGGCGGGGCCTGGTCGCTCGTCACCGCCCGGACGGTGTGCAGCCGGCCGAGCCGCCCGGCCCGTACCGCCTCCCGGGCCCCCTTGTACCCGGCGTCGAAGCGCCGCTGGAACCCCATCTGGAGCACCGTCCCGGCCGCCTCCACCTCGGCGATCGCCTGTAACGTGCCGGTCAGGTCCAGCGCGATGGGCTTCTCGCAGAACACCGGCAGCCCCGAGCGTGCTGCCCGACCGATCAGTTCGGCGTGGGCCGGTGTCGCCGTGGTGATCACCACGGCGTCCACGCCCCACCGGAAGATCTCGTCCACTCCGGGTGCCGCCGTCTCCCCCAGCCGGTGAGCCAGATCCTGGGCCCGCGTGAGGTCGGCGTCCGTGAGGATCAGGGATCCCACGTCGCGGTGGCGGCTGAGCGTGTTGGCGTGAACGGTGCCGATACGGCCCGTCCCGATGACCCCGATGCGCATGGAATCAAAGTGGGCTCACAGCCCGCACCCTGTCAATGCGTATGTCCGGACAATCGAACTACACAACTTCCCGTCAACAGCGCACGGAGCTACGCTCGGCCCGTGCCGAAACCAGAAGTGGACCCCACCGTGGCGCTGGACCTCAGCGTGGATCGCAGCAGCCCCGTGCCGCTGTACTTCCAGCTGTCGCAGCAGCTGGAGGCGGCGATCGAGCACGGCGCGCTGACCCCGGGCAGCCTGCTGGGCAACGAGATCGAGCTGGCCGCGCGGCTCGGTCTGTCCCGTCCCACCGTCCGCCAGGCCATCCAGTCGCTCGTCGACAAGGGCCTGCTGGTGCGCCGCCGGGGCGTCGGCACCCAGGTCGTGCACAGCAAGGTCAGGCGCCCGCTGGAACTCAGCAGCCTCTACGACGACCTGGAGGCCGCGGGCCAGCGTCCCGCCACGAAGGTCCTGGTCAACACCGTCGTCCCGGCGACCGCGGAGACCGCCGCCGCACTCGGCGTGACCGAGGGGAGCGACGTGCACCGCGTCGAGCGGCTGCGGCTGACCCACGGGGAGCCGATGGCGTACCTGTGCAACCACCTGCCCTCCGGTCTCCTCGACCTCGACACCGGCCAGCTGGAGGCCACCGGCCTCTACCGGCTGATGCGCGCCGCCGGGATCACCCTGCACAGCGCCCGCCAGTCCATCGGAGCCCGCGCCGCCACCGCCGACGAGGCCGAACGGCTCGGCGAGGACGAGGGAGCGCCCCTGCTCACGATGGAACGCACCACGTTCGACGACACGGGACGCGCGGTCGAGTTCGGCGCGCACACCTACCGCCCCTCCCGGTACTCCTTCGAGTTCCAGCTCCTCGTACGGCCCTGAGCCGCTCCCTCCGGCCGCCGCTCGCCGCGCGGGTTCGTCGCAATGTCCGGACAATGTGACCGTCGTCCGATCCCCGGAGGCAGACGCTCCGCTTGTGTGTCGGACAATGGGGCGTTTGGGGCTTCCCGGCCCCGGCCGGAGCCTCGGGCGCCCGGCACGCACAGCACGGCACAGCAAGAAGGGCACGGCCTCGTGGCACGGTTTCGGACCTGGGTAGGCATCGCGCTGGCAGGAGCACTGTCGGTGTCCCTGGCCGGGTGCAGCAGCACTGGCGGCAAGCGCGCCGAGGACGCCCGCAAGGCCGCGTCGGCCCAGGGGCAGGCGGCGGTGAACACGCCCCGCTGGACCTTCGCGATGATCACTCACTCGGGCGACGGCGACACCTTCTGGGACATCGTCCAGAGCGGCGCCGAGCAGGCCGCCGTGAAGGACAACATCAACTTCCTGTACTCCCACGACGACGAGGCACAGCAGCAGGCGCAGCTGGTGAACGCCGCCATCGACAAGAAGGTCGACGGGATCATCGTCACGCTGGCCAAGCCCGACGCCATGAAGTCCGCCCTCGACCGCGCCCGCAAGGCGGGCATCCCGGTGATCACCGTGAACTCCGGGTCCGAGGAGTCGAAGGCGTTCGGCGCCCTCACCCACGTCGGCCAGGACGAGACGATCGCCGGCGAGGCGGTCGGCGAGGAACTGAACGAGCGAGGCCGCGAGCAGGCCCTCTGCGTGCTCCACGAGCAGGGCAACGTCGGCCACGAGCAGCGCTGCGACGGCGTCGCGAAGACCTTCGACGGCAAGGTGCAGCGGCTCTACGTCAACGGCACCAGCATGCCGGACGTGCAGTCCGCCATCGAGGCCAAGCTCCAGACCGACAAGGCCGTCGACGCGGTGGTCACCCTCGGCGCCCCCTACGCCGACACCGCGGTGAAGGCCAAGCAGGGCGCGGGCAGCAAGGCCGAGATCGACACCTTCGACCTCAACGCCAAGGTGGCCGCCGGACTCGCGGACGGCACCCTCGGCTTCGCGGTCGACCAGCAGCCCTACCTCCAGGGCTACGAGGCCGTCGACCTGCTGTGGCTGTACAAGTACAACGCCGACGTCCTCGGCGGCGGCCGGCCGGTGCTCACCGGACCGCAGATCATCACCAAGGACGACGCCGCCGCGCTCTCCGAATACACCAAGCGGGGCACCCGATGAGCGCGGGCACGGATGCGGCCACCGCTGACGAAAGGATTCTGCAGACCTCTCCGCTGCGGAAACTCCTGGGCCGCCCCGAACTGGGCTCCGTCGTCGGCGCCATCGCCGTCTTCGTGTTCTTCGCGTTCTTCGCCGACAGCTTCCTGCACGCCGCCAGCCTCAGCACGGTGCTCTACGCCGCCTCCACGATCGGCATCATGGCCGTCCCGGTGGCGCTGCTGATGATCGGCGGCGAGTTCGACCTGTCGGCCGGCGTCATGGTCACCTCGTCGGCCCTGGTGTCGTCGATGTTCAGCTACCAGATGACCGCCAACGTCTGGGTCGGCGTCGGCGTGTCCCTGCTGGTCACGCTGGCGATCGGCGCCTTCAACGGCTTCATGCTGACCCGCACCAAGCTGCCCAGCTTCATCATCACGCTGGGCACCTTCCTGATGCTGACCGGCCTGAACCTGGGCTTCACCAAGCTGATCGACGGCACCGTCTCCACCAAGTCGATCGCCGACATGGAGGGCTTCCCCTCCGCGCGCGACGTCTTCGCGTCCACGATCACCATCGGCGGCGTCGGCTTCAAGGTGACCATCCTGTGGTGGCTCGCCCTGGTCGCCGTCGCCAGCTGGATCCTGCTGCGCACCCGCGCCGGCAACTGGATCTTCGCGGTCGGCGGCAACAAGGACGCCGCCCGCGCGGTGGGCGTCCCGGTCACCAAGACCAAGATCGGCCTCTACATGGGCGTCGGCTTCGGCGCCTGGATCTCGGGCCAGCACCTGCTCTTCTCCTACGACGTCGTCCAGTCCGGCGAGGGCGTCGGCAATGAGCTGATCTACATCATCGCGGCCGTCATCGGCGGCTGCCTGATCACCGGCGGCTACGGCAGCGCCGTCGGCTCGGCGGTCGGCGCGTTCATCTTCGGCATGACCAGCAAGGGCATCGTCTTCGCCGAGTGGAACCCCGACTGGTTCAAGTTCTTCCTCGGAGCGATGCTGCTCCTCGCGACCCTGCTCAACGCCTGGGTCCGCAAGCGCGCGGAGGCCACCAAATGACGCAGACCCCGGCACCCGAGGCGCTCGTCGAGCTGTCCGGCGTCAGCAAGAACTACGGCAACGTACGCGCCCTCGAAGGCGTGTCCCTCCAGGTGCACGCGGGCGACATCACCTGCGTCCTGGGCGACAACGGCGCGGGCAAGTCGACCCTCATCAAGATCATCTCCGGGCTCCACCAGCACGACGGCGGCACCCTCGCCCTCGACGGCGAGGAGACCCGCCTCTCGTCCCCGCGCGAGGCCCTGGACCGCGGCATCGCCACCGTCTACCAGGACCTCGCCGTCGTCCCGCTGATGCCGGTCTGGCGCAACTTCTTCCTCGGCTCCGAGCCCCGCAAGGGCGTCGCCCCGTTCAAGCGCATGGACGTCGACCACATGCGCCGCACCACCCACGCGGAGCTGCTGCGCATGGGCATCGACCTGCGCGACGTCGACCAGCCCATCGGCACCCTCTCGGGCGGCGAGCGCCAGTGCGTGGCGATCGCACGCGCGGTGTACTTCGGCGCGAAGGTGCTCGTCCTGGACGAGCCGACCGCCGCCCTCGGCGTGAAGCAGTCCGGCGTCGTCCTGAAGTACGTGGCGGCCGCCCGCGACCAGGGCCTGGGTGTCGTCCTCATCACCCACAACCCCCACCACGCGTACCTGGTGGGGGACAGGTTCGTGCTGTTGAAGAGGGGCACGATGGTGGGTGCGTATACGCGTGACCAGGTCACCCTGGACGAGCTGACGCGCCAGATGGCGGGCGGAAACGAGCTGGACGATCTACGCCACGAACTGCAACGCCCCTCCTAGGGGCGCGGGGAACTGCGCGACCAGCCACAACGCACCCGCAGACGGCAACGAACCGGTGACGCCACCCCCTGTCCCATTCGGCACCCAGCGTGAGCGTGCGGCACAATCGCACCCGATGAGCACCTACCGCGACTTCACCGCCCCCATCGGATCCCGCCGCGCCCCGGTCCTGCGCACCGTGGGCACGAGGGAACGCCGCTCGCACCTGACGGCACCCCGCGTGCCCACGGTCGGCATCGACATCGGCGGCACGAAGGTCATGGCGGGCGTCGTCGACGCCGACGGCAACATCCTGGAGCGCCTGCGCACGGAGACCCCGGACAAGTCCAAGAGCCCGAAGGTGGTCGAGGACACCATCGTCGAGCTGGTCCTGGACCTCTCCGACCGGCACGACGTGCACGCCGTCGGCATCGGCGCGGCCGGCTGGGTCGACGCCGACCGCAACCGCGTGCTGTTCGCCCCCCACCTGTCCTGGCGCAACGAGCCGCTGCGCGACCGCATCGCCGGCCGCCTCGCGGTCCCCGTCCTGGTGGACAACGACGCCAACACCGCCGCCTGGGCCGAGTGGCGCTTCGGCGCCGGCCGCGGCGAGGACCACCTCGTCATGATCACGCTCGGCACGGGCATCGGCGGCGCCATCCTGGAGGACGGCCAGGTCAAGCGGGGCAAGTACGGGGTCGCCGGTGAGTTCGGGCACATGCAGGTGGTGCCCGGCGGCCACCGCTGCCCGTGCGGCAACCGCGGCTGCTGGGAGCAGTACAGCTCCGGAAACGCCCTGGTCAGGGAGGCCCGCGAGCTGGCCGCCGCCGACTCGCCGGTGGCGTACGGGATCATCGAGCACGTCAAGGGCAGCATCGGCGACATCACCGGCCCGATGATCACCGAGCTGGCCCGCGACGGCGACGCCATGTGCGTCGAGCTGCTCCAGGACATCGGGCAGTGGCTCGGCGTCGGCATCGCCAACCTCGCCGCCGCCCTCGACCCGTCCTGCTTCGTGATCGGCGGCGGGGTCAGCGCCGCGGACGACCTGCTCATCGGTCCCGCGCGCGATGCCTTCAAACGCCAGCTCACCGGCCGCGGCTACCGCCCCGAGGCCCGCATCGTCCGCGCCCAGCTGGGCCCCGAGGCCGGCATGGTGGGCGCCGCCGACCTGGCCCGGCTGGTGGCCCGCCGGTTCCGCCGCGCCAAGCGGCGCCGCGTGGAGCGGTACGAGCGCTACGAGCGGTACGCCGAGGCCCGCCGCACCACCGGGGAGTCGCTGTGACCGAGACCCTGCCCCACCAGGCCGCGGCGCCCGAGGAACACGGGCCACCGGCCGAGGACCGCCGGCACATGATCCGGCGCCGTGCGCTGACGCTGCTCACCATCGTGCTGCTCATCGGCGTCCCCGCCGGCTACCTCGTGATCTCCGCCAACCAGAGCCGCGACAGCGGGCGGCAGAAGGAGGCGAAGTACGCGGCGACCGGCATGACCCGGGGCTGGCCGTCCAAGCTCCAGCGCCGCATCTACGAGCTGCCGGTCCCGGTGCCCTCCGAGAAGATCGCCTACTACGAGACGAACAACTGGAAGACCAGCCGCCTCTACGTCCAGTTCCAGACCACCAACGCCGGTCTGGACGCCTTCCTCGCCGGACTGGGCATCGACCGGGACGCGCTGGAGAAGGACAAGATCGCCATCAGCGACCGGGCCCAGCGGGTCACCGGCTGGAACTTCCGCTCCTCCAGCACCTGGTGGGGCGTGGTCAACGAGCAGCGGAACCCGGCACCGACCCAGGACGTCGTCGTGGACCTGGACGACCCGGACTACCCGATGGTGTACGTCGTCTCGCGCACCGTTCCCTAGCGACGCACGCGCCCGGCGATCGGCCGGGGCCGATTGTCAGACCCCGCCCGTAGAGTCGAAGACAGCTGATCGGGCAGACGGGCGGGAGGTGACAGGACGTATGGGCGACATGGCCGTGGCGGACACAACCGTCTCCGGGCGGGCGGGGGAGTGGCGGGAGACGAGCGGGCCGCAGGGCCCCGCACCGTCCGTCCCGCTCCGGCTGGCGGCCGTCTTCCTGCCCGCACCCCTCCCGCGCGACGCCCGGATCGCCTTCTGGGACCCGGAGGCGGGCAGGGACGACACCCTCTCCGGGTACGCCTCGACACCGGAAGGCGACCCGGCCGGACGCACGGAGCGCACGGAACTGACGGTCGTCCGCCGGCACGGCACCGGCGTGCGGCGCGGGACGACGCCCGCGCTGTCGTTGCCGCTCGGCGAGGCCCTGCCGCTCCTGGTGCGGGCCCGGCACGACCCGGCCGCCCACCCGGCGACCGCCTGCTGGGGAGCGGCGGCCCTGCACGCCCTGCGGCTCACCGCGCGCGGCAGGCTGCTGCCCGGCCTCACCGCGACCGGGCACGACGCCTGGCGCGCCGGACCGCTGGACCCCGACGACATCGCACACCTGCGGGCCGTGGCCGCCGCCCTGCCCCCGGAGGGCCACGCGGTACCGCTGGACGGCCCGGGCCCGATCCACCTGCCGGAGCCGGAGGCACTGGTCCGCGCCTTCCTGGACGCCGTCGCCGACACCCTGCCCCGCACCCCGGCCGCACCCCACGCCTCGGGCCGCCCCTTCGCCGCACGCGCCGCCCAGCGCCTGCCCGGCGCCCACGACTGGGCCGCCGAGGTCGCCGCCGGAATGGACGCGGGCGTGCGGATCTCGCTCCGCCTCGACCTGTCGGCGTACGACCTCTTCGACGGGGACGTCGCCGCCGGCGAGGGGGGCGGCGGCAGCGGCGGGGTGCGCAGCGCGGGGGCCGCGATCGTCCAGGTGCACAGCCTCGCCGACCCCACCCTGGTCGCCGACGCCGCGGATCTGTGGTCGGGGGAGGCCGACGCGGCGTTCGGCCCCCGCGCGCGGGTCGACGCCGCCCTCGGGGTGCGACGCGCGGCGCGGGTCTGGACGCCTCTCGACCGCCTCACCGAGCAGGACGTGCCCGACGTCCTCGGGCTGTCCGAGGAGGAGGTCACCGACCTGCTGGGCGTGGCGGCGGGTCGGCTCGCCGCCGCCGGGGTGGCCGTGCACTGGCCCCGCGACCTCGCGCAGGACCTCACCGCGACCGCGGTCGTCAGGACCGCGCCGGGCTCGGCGACGGACGGCACGGGATTCTTCGAGAGCGAGGACCTCCTCCAGTTCCGCTGGCAGCTGGCCATCGGCGGCGACCCGCTCACCGAGGCCGAGATGGACACCCTCGCGGAGGCCCACCGCCCGGTCGTCCGGCTCCGTGACCGGTGGGTGCTGGTCGACCCGGCGCTCGTCCGCCGGGCCCGCAAGCGCGACCTGGGCCTGCTCGACCCGGTCGACGCCCTCTCCGTCGCCCTCACCGGCCGCGCGGAGGCCGACGGCGAGACCGTCGACGTGGTGCCGGTCGGCGCGCTGGCCGCCCTGCGCGACCGGCTCACCGCGGGCGTACACCCCGCCGAACCGCCGCCCGGCCTGCACGCCACCCTCCGCGACTACCAGCTGCGCGGACTCGCCTGGCTCGACCTCATGACCTCCCTCGGCCTCGGCGGCTGCCTCGCCGACGACATGGGCCTCGGCAAGACGGTCACCGTCATCGCCCTGCACCTCGAGAGGGCCCGGACCGAGCCCACCCTGGTGGTCTGCCCGGCATCACTGCTGGGCAACTGGCAGCGGGAGATCACCCGCTTCGCGCCCGGCGTCCCCGTCCGCCGCTTCCACGGCGCCGACCGCACCCTGGACGACCTGGCCGGCGGCTTCGTGCTCACCACGTACGGCACGATGCGGTCCGCCGCCCCGGCCCTCGCCGAGCGGTCCTGGGGCATGGTCGTCGCGGACGAGGCACAGCACGTCAAGAACCCGTACTCGGCGACGGCGAAGGCCCTGCGCACCATCCCGTCCCCCGCGCGGGTGGCCCTGACCGGCACACCGGTGGAGAACAACCTCTCCGAGCTGTGGGCACTGCTCGACTGGACCACCCCCGGACTCCTCGGCCCCCTGAAGTCCTTCCGCGCGCGGCACGCACGCGCGGTGGAGAACGGCGAGGACGACGAGGCGGTGGCCCGCCTCGCCCGCCTGATCCGCCCCTTCCTGCTCCGCCGCAAGAAGTCCGACCCGGGCATCGTCCCCGAGCTGCCGCCGAAGACCGAGACCGACCACCCCGTCCCCCTCACCCGCGAACAGGCCGCGCTGTACGAGGCGGTGGTGCGCGAGTCGATGCTCGCCATCGAGGAGGCCGAGGGCATCGGCCGCCGCGGTCTCGTCCTCAAGCTCCTGACCTCGCTCAAGCAGATCTGCGACCACCCCGCGCTCTTCCTGAAGGAGGAGCACCCGCCGGGCGCCACGGGTGTGGGCGGCGCCGACCGCATGGCCGCCCGGTCGGGGAAACTCGCCCTGCTGGACGAGCTGTTGGACACGCTGCTCGCGGAGGACGGATCGGCGCTCGTCTTCACGCAGTACGTCGGCATGGCCCGCCTCATCACCTCCCACCTGGCCGCTCGCGCGGTCCCCGTCGACCTCCTCCACGGCGGCACGCCGGTGCCCGAGCGCGAACGCATGGTGGACCGCTTCCAGAGCGGCGAGACGCCGGTCCTCGTCCTGTCCCTCAAAGCCGCCGGCACCGGCCTGAACCTCACCCGCGCGGGCCACGTCGTGCACTTCGACCGGTGGTGGAACCCGGCGGTCGAGGAGCAGGCCACCGACCGCGCCTACCGCATCGGCCAGACCCAGCCGGTCCAGGTGCACCGCCTCATCACCGAGGGCACGGTCGAGGACCGGATCGCCGAGATGCTCCAGTCCAAGCGCGCCCTGGCCGACGCGATCCTCGGCTCCGGCGAGTCGGCCCTCACCGAGCTGACGGCCCGTGAACTGTCCGACCTGGTGTCCCTGCGGAGGCCGTCATGACCGCCCGCCCCGCCGACGAGGCCCGCCGCGCCCTGCGCGAGGCCCGACTGCGCGGCGAGACGACACCGGACACCCCCGCGGACACCGGGTCCGGGACCGGCGCCCACCCGGAGCCCGACACCTCGGTCCGCGAGCCCGCGCGGCAGCATGACCGGGACCAGGCCCGCGACCCGGACGGGGACCGCCCTCCGCGCCCCGGTGACATCGCACGCGCGGCGCTGCGCGGCACCCGGACCGCACGGCAGACGGTGGCGCACGACGCCGACGCCGAGGAGCCCGAGGAGACGGCTCCCCAAGCCGCGTCCGCCCGCACGGACGCCCTCGACTCCGACCCCGATGCAGCGCCCCGCCCCACCGCATCGACCCTTCCTGACGCATCGTCACCCTCCGCCCCCACCACCCCGGACGCGGGCGACACCCGCCCGGCCGACGTGGCACGGGAGGCCCTGCGCGCGGCGCGGCGACAGGCACGCGCGGACGCCGCGAGCAAGGAAGCGTCGAGCACCCGGCGACGCCCGGCCCCGCCCCTGCACCCCCGGCCCACCACGGGCGATCCGCGCGCCGCCGACGCCCGTGCCCGCGCCCGCGCCGTACGGGACTTCGCCGCGGACGCCTTCCGACTGCCGCCGGAGACGGACCGGGAGGACGACGACGCCCCGCCCCCGGCAGCACCCGAAGGGCCGGGCACGCCGGGCGGCCCGGCCGACGAACCGACCCGCTCGCCCGCCGTCGCGGCACGGACACCGCACCCCGCCGAGGACTCCCCGCCGGACGGGCAGCCCCGCCCCGCGACGACCTCCTCGCCGCCGCACAGAGACGACGCCACCCCCCGCCAGGCCAGCTCCACCCCGCCCGCCCCCTCCGCGAAGCCCCGCAGCACCCCCCGCTCGATGGCCGCCCCGGACCGCGACGGCGACCTCCGCCGCACCTTCCCCGCGCTCCCGCCCCGCGCGCCGGACGAGGGCCTCGCCGCGACCTGGTGGGGGAACGCGTGGGTGAGCGCGCTGGAAGAAGGCGCCCTGGACGCGGCCCGGCTGGCCCGCGGACGCGGCTATGCCGAGCGGGGGCACGTCGACGCCATCACCGTGACGCCCGGCCTGGTCCTCGCCTACGTACAGGGCAGCCGGCCGCGGCCGTACCGGGTGCAGGTGCGGTTGCGCACGCTGGGCGACGACGACTGGCAGCGGTTCCTGGACGCTGCCGTCGAGCGGCCCGGACACATCGCCGCACTTCTCGACGGGGAGCTGCCCCACTCCCTGGCCGACTGCGGGGTGCCGCTGCTCCCCGGCCCCGGCGATCTCGCGCCCCGGTGCAGTTGCCCCGACTCGGGGCACCCCTGCAAACACGCCGCCGCGCTCTGCTACCAGACGGCGCGGCTGCTCGACGCCGACCCCTTCGTCCTGCTCCTGCTCCGCGGCCGGGGCGAACGCGCGCTCCTCGACGCCCTGTCCCGGCTGAACGCGGCCCGTGCCGCGCGTGCCGCCCAGGACCGCGGACCGGCGCCGCTGCCCGGCGTACGGGCCAGCGCGGCACTGGACACGCGGGCTCTCCCGCCCCTCCCCGCCCCGTTCCCCACACCCCCGCATCCCGAGCAGCCCCCGGCCTACCCGGCGGCACCCGGCGGACCCGACCCCTTCGCGCTGGACCAGCTGGCCACCGACGCCGCCGCTCGCGCCCACGCGCTGCTCAGCACCGGCCGTGACCCGGTGGGCGGGCTGACGCTGTGGCAGGACGCCGCCCGCCTCGCCGCGGCCCGCCCCGGCTCCGGTCTCACCGCCGGCACCCGGGCGCTCTACGCCTCCCTGGCCGGCGCGGCCGGCCGGGACCAGGCCGACCTGGCGCGCGCCGTGGCGGCCTGGCGACAGGGCGGCGCCGACGGCCTGGACGTACTGGAGGAGGCCTGGGACCCGCCGGCCGGCCGCTTCGACCGCGCCCGACCCCTGCTGCTCGCCGCCGACCTCCCCGCGTTCCGGCCCTGGCGCAACCGCCTCACCCACCCCGGCGGCCACGTCCAGCTCCGGCTCGGCCGGTCAGGGCTCTGGTACGCCTACGAGTCGGAGCCCGGCCGGGAGGACTGGTGGCCACGCGGCACCCCCGACCTCGACCCGGTGGGCGCCCTCACCGGCCTGGGCGCGTCCGACGACCTCTGACCGGCCGCCAGGGGCCACCCTTGCCGGGGGTCACCCTTGCCAGGGGTCACCCCTCGGCGTCACGCACCAGGAGGGCGATCTGCACCCGGTTCTCGACTGCCAGTTTGGCGAACAGGCTGCCCGTGTGCGCCTTGACCGTCGCCACGCTGATGTGCAGCCGCCGGGCGATCTCCGGGTTGCCCAGCCCGTCCGCGATGGCCCGGGCGGTGTCGAGTTCCCGTTCGGTCAGCGCGGCCAGCTGCTTCCGCGCGGCGTCGCGCGAGGAGTCGCGGGCGTGCGAGGACTGCGGACCGGTGGCCGCGGCGATCACCCGGGCCGTGGCGGCCGGAGACAGCACGGGATTGCCGTCCGCGACCGCCCGCACCGCGTCGAGGAGCCGCGGCGGCTGGGTGTCCTTGAGGACGAACCCGAGCGCTCCGGCGCGCAGGGCGCCGAGCACCAGATCGTCGGAGTCGAAGGTGGTCAGGATCAGCACCCGCGGCGGCGCCGGGCGGGTGAGCAGCTCCCGGGTCGCGCTGAGACCGTCACGGCCGGGCATCCGCACGTCCATCAGCACGACGTCCGGCCGATGTTCGTCCACCACGGCGATCGCCGCGTCGCCGTCGGCCGCCTCCGCGACGACCGTCAGGTCCGGTTCGCCGTCGATGACGAGCCGCAGCGCCATGCGCACCAGCTGTTCGTCGTCGACGATGACGACCCGCACCGGCTCCCGCTCGCTGTCCACTCATGCTCTCTTTTCGTGCGTGGGGTTGGGCCAGGGCAGTTGTGCGGTGAGGAGGTATCCGTCGTCCCGTGTGGGGTGGTGGCGCAGCTCTCCACCGGCGAGGTCGACACGCTCGCCGAGGCCGAGCAGGCCGAACCCCGACGCCGGCGGCTTCGCGGCCGTCGTGGTCGACGCGGAATTGCGGACGCTCACCCGGAGGCTGTCGCCCGCCGCCCCTTCCAGGGTGATCCGGATGCGCGCGTCCGGGGCGTGCTTGGCGGCATTGGTCAGCCCCTCCTGGACGACCCGGTAGCCGGTGCGGCCGACGAGGTCGGGCGGCGTCCCCGTCACGGTGCCGGTGAGCGTGACGTCCAGTCCGGACGCGCGGGCGTCGGCCACCAGGTCGGGGACGCCGTCCAGCGAGGGCTGCGGCGGTTCCGGGAGACCGGGGTCGGCCCGGAGCACGCCGAGGACGTCCCGTAGCTCCTCCAGCGCGAGGTGGGACCCCTCAGCGATGCCGCGGACCAGTACGCGGTTCTCCTCGGCCTTGAGATCCCGGCGGTGGTCCAGCACACCCGCCTGCATGGCGACCAGGGAGATCCGGTGCGCGAGGACGTCGTGCATCTCGCGGGCGATCCGGTTGCGTTCCAGGGCCCGCGCCTGCGCCGCCCGCGCGGACTGCTCCCGCTCCGCGCTCTCCGCCCGCTCCCGCAGCGACCGCACCTCGACGCGCCGGGCCCCGACGGCCATGCCCATCGCCACCGCGATGCCCGCGGTCAGGGCCGGCGACACGAGCTGGAACCAGAACGAGCCGGGCGGGGTCTCGACCGGATAGAGCTGGACGGCGAACTGGGTCGCGGCCACATAGGCCACCACCACGACCCCGATCTCCACCGGACGACGACGGGTGGAGATCGAGCCCAGTGCCACCAGCGCCGCGCCGGTGGCCAGCGCCGACGTGGTCGAGGCGACCGACACCGCCAGTGCGACGGCGAGCGGGAACCGCCGCCGCCACAGGAGCGCCGTCAGGCAGGCGCCGGCCACCAGCGGATCACCGATGAGGAACCACGAGCCCACTTCGCCCGCCGGCCCCTTCGACACCGCCACACCGGTGGTGACCCAGGCCAGCAGGCCCAGGGCCGCGGCCGCCGCCAGCCGCCAGGTCTGCTGCCACCACCCGAGCCGTGGCGCGACGTCCATGTTCACCCGGCCATTATCGCGAAGCCGTGCGGCCGGTGACTCGGTCAGAGGAGTGAGGTGCCTTAGACCAAAGTCGAATCCCTGCCTCGCCCGTGGTCCAAGACGTTTCGGACCGCCGGGCCGATGTGCGGTCCGCGCCGCACGAACAGACTCCTTCATGCGCCGGGACAACCGAAGAGCAGCGCGAGCCGAGCGAGCAGAAGGAGTGGCAGGCATGTTCGAGGACGTGCGCCGTCGGCGGGCCGTGGGGCGGGTCGAGCCAGGGGACGGGCGGGCGCTGAAGCGTTTCCGTTGGTGGCAGTTGCCGTTCCGCGCCCTGTTCTATCTCCGGCTGCCGAACGACGACGGCGGCCGGAGCGTCTACGCCGTCGACGTCAGGCACTGGAAGAGCGACGACTCCGGCAGGGTCAGCGCCCAGCTGTACCTCGACGGCAGGCAGCACGCCGAGTCGAAGCTCCCCGCCGCCTTCCCCGTCCCGGGCGGCGTCGTGGAGGTGAGGCGGAGCGAGTTCGGGCTCAAGCGCTGCCACTACGTCACCGATGACGGGGCCGAGTACCAACTCGTCCCCGACCGTGACTCGGCCGAAGGGCGCCGCGCCCACTTCGACCGCAAGCACCCCGCGGTGAGCCGCGCCGTCGGCTTCCTCTCGGCGGTCGTGCTCCTCGTCGGCCTGTTCCTCGTCCTCACGCAGCTCGCCGAACAGCTCACCCGGCCGGAGGAAATCGCCCGGCACGTCGGCGGGACCTTCACCGCGCCCGTCGACCTGCCGGCCTGGGGCAACACCGTGGTCGGCCTCATCACGGTGGCGGCCAGCACGGAGCGGGCCCTGCGGCTCCGCTACAGCCGGCTCCTCGACGGCGCGGCGGGCTGACCCGCCCCCTGCCCCCCCACACACACCACGCTCCACAAAGCAAAGAGTAAGGAGTACTGCATGCGAAAACTTCTCGTCGGGGTCCTCGCCACCCTCATGGTGGCGCTGCTCACCTGGCAGGGCGCCTCCGCGCAGACGGCACCGAGCGCGGCACCGCCCCCCGACCGGATCAGCTGGGGCGAGTGCCCCGGCACCCCACTGCCGAGACTGGAGTGCGGCACACTCAAGGTGCCGCTGGACTACCGGAACCCCGACGGCAGGAAGATCGACGTCGCGATCTCACGTCTGGCCAGCACGAATCCCGAGAAGCGCCGAGGCGTGCTGTTCACGAACGCCGGCGGACCGGGCGCGCCCGGCCTCAGCTATCCGCTGGTGCTGAAGTACTACGGCGTGCCGCAGAGTGTGCTCGACACCTACGACGTGATCGGCTTCGACCCCCGCGGTGTCGGCTACAGCGCTCCGGTGACCTGCGGTCTGGAGGGGGAGGCGACGGCGACGGCGAACGTCCCCGACTACGCGTTGAACCGGGCCGACGTCGCCCGGCAGGCCGAGCACGCCGCCGAGGTCGCCGAGAAGTGCGGCTCAGCGGCGACGGCGTCCCTGCTGCCCCACATCAGCACGGCCAACACCGCCCGTGACATGGACCGGATCCGTGCCGCCCTGGGCGAGCCGAAGATCTCCTACCTCGGCATCTCCTACGGCACCTACCTCGGTTCCGTCTACACCACGCTGTTCCCGCGCCGGAGCGCGCAGTTCGTGCTCGACAGCGCGATGAGCCCCGAAGGCAGCGGACCGTCGGCCACCCGCGGATTCGGGGAGGGCGTCGAGGACAGATTCCCCGACTTCGCGACGTACCTGTCAGAACATCCGGAGTACGGCTTCGGCACCTCGGTGGAGCGGATCAGGGACACGTACTTCGAGCTCGCCGCCCGGCTGGACGCGAAGCCGAGGCCGGACGGATTCGACGGCAAGAAGTTCCGCAAAGTCACGTTCGAGAGGCTCTACCTGGACCTGTGGCTGCCCGAACTGGCCGAGATCTGGCAGGCCGTCGACACCGGACGGGCCCTCCCGCCGACACCGCCCGTCGAGGTGCCGCCCGGGCAGCCGGCCGACAACCCCGTCGCCGGTCAGCTCGCCGTGCTCTGCAACGACCGGAACTGGCCGGAGTCGGTCGCCACGTACCAGCGCAACGTCCGGACCGACCGTGACCGACACCCGATGTTCGGCGCGGCGGCGGCCAACATCTGGCCCTGCGCGTTCTGGCCGACGGAACCGTCCGAGCCGCCCGTGCGGATCAGCGACCGGGGACCGTCGAACGTGCTGATCGTGCAGAACCTGCGCGACCCGTCCACGCCGCTGTCCGGTGCCCGCGCACTGCGCGCGGCCTTCGGCGAGCGGGCGCGGATGATCACCGCGGACCAGGGCGGGCACCTCGCCTACCTCTACCTCAAGAACCGCTGCCTCAACGACGCGACGACCACCTTCCTGGTCACCGGGGAGCGCCCGCGCACCGACCGGGCCTGCGCGGCCGAACCGAGCGCGAGCCGCGACGGTCGGCCCGATGCCCCCTGAAGCGGGAGCACCGGCGCCGGAATCCGTGCGGCTACGCGGCCTTCAGTCGTCGTACGACAAGCCGTGTCCCATGCGGAAGAGGACCCTGGCCGGATCGTCGGCCCGCTGGATGGGTACGGGCAGCTTGCCCCGCGGCTCGACCCGGCCGGCGATCACCCGGGCCGCGGCGCGCAGTTCGACCTCGGTCCAGCAGTAGGAGACCAGTGAGGCCGGGACGTCGCCGAGGTGGGCGATGTCGTAGGGGTTGCGCACCGCGAGGTGGACGACGGGGACGCCGGTCGCGAGCAGCCGGGACACCAGGGTGCGCTGGGCGCTGGTGGCACCGACGTTGTCGGTGGTGACCACCACCGCGTCCCGTCCCCGCGCGGCGGCCACGGCCTCGTCGATCTTCGCCGCGTCGGGCGTCCGGCCGGTGGCGAGGTGGGTGGTGCCGTAGCCCAGTTCGTCGAACGCCCTGGCCAGCTCAGGCACCGTGGTGCGGTCGGCGTCGGTCGGGAAGGCCGGGCTGGCGCCGACCACGAGCAGCTTCCGCTGCCTGCGGCGCAGCGGGAGCGTGTCGTCCTCGTTGACCAGCAGGGTGGTGGTGCGCTCGGCGATCCGGGCGGCGGCGCGCAGGTGACCCCGGGCGCCGACGACCCGGTCGACCTCCCTCTGCGACACGTAGGGGCTGCCGCTGAGCAGGCCGGCCTTGTCCTTGACCCGCAGGATGCGCAGGACCGATTCGTCGAGGCGGTCCTCGGTGATCTCCCCTTCCCGGACGGCGGCCAGGACGCCGTTGTAGGCGACGCCGATGTCCGGCGGGAAGAGCAGTTGGTCGACGCCGGCCTTGAGGGCGAGGACGGGCACGCGGTCGTCGCCGTACTTGGTGCGCACGCCCTGCATGTTGAGGGCGTCGGTGACGATCACGCCGTCGAAGCCGAGTTCGTCGCGCAGCACGCCCTGGAGGATGGCGGGCGACAGGGTGGCGGGATCGTTGCTGGGGTCGAGCGCGGGGACCTGGAGGTGCGCGGTCATGATCGAGTCGACGCCGGCGGCGATCGCGGCCCTGAAGGGCGGGGCGTCGATGCGCTCCCACTCCTCGCGGGTGTGGGTGATCACGGGCAGTCCGGTGTGGCTGTCCTCGCCGGTGTCCCCGTGGCCCGGGAAGTGCTTGGCGCAGGCCACGACACCGGCCCGCTGATAACCCGTCACCTGGGCGCCCACCATGCGACCGACCTCGCGGGCGTCGGCGCCGAATGAGCGGACGTTGATGATGGGGTTGGCCGGATTGACGTTGACGTCGGCGACCGGCGCGAAGTTCTGATGGATGCCGAGAGCGGCGAGTTCGGTGCCCGATATCCAGCCGGCGGTGCGCGCGTCGGAGAGCGAGCGGCCCGCGCCGAGCGCCATCGCACCCGGCAGCTGGGTGGCGCCGCTGCCGATGCGGACGTTGACGCCGTGCTCCTGGTCGATGGAGATCAGGGAGGGGACGGGGGTGGGCAGCGCCAGCGAGGCCCGCTGCACACCGTTGCTGAGGTCCGCGATCTGGCGGGGGTCCTGGATGTTGTTCGCCCAGCCGGAGAAGTAGATGACCCCGCCGACGTGGTACTTGGCGATGAGCTCGGCCACGGTGCGGACGCCGAGTTCCTTGAGGTTGCGGTCCTGGTCGAGCCGGCTGGGGGAAGTCGCCGACGTACCGTAGAAGTACGGCACGAACAGCTGGCCGATCTTCGCCTCGACGCTCATCCTGGAGATGATCTTCTTGAGGCGCCGGTCGCGCGAGTGGGCGACCGCCGGGGTGGCCGCCACACCCGAGACGGCCGTCGCGCCCGCGGCGACCACGGTCGCGGAGGCGAGCACGGTTCGTCGGGAAAGACTCCGGTCCTGCATGCGGACTTGCTCCTTCCACCCTTGCCCATCAAGGGACTTGACGGATTCTTGAAGGACTCCGAGCAGCGGGAAACGTAGCCCGCGGATTACGGGCGGGGCAATAGGTCTAGACAAAATAGGTCCAGACGAATGAGGGCTCCGCGCCCGTCAGGAGTCCGGGTGGGCGGCCCACTCGTGGTGGTGACCGATGAGTTCTGACGTCGATGGGAGTCCCATGGACGACACCCGATCCCTGGAGGCCCGCGCCATGACCGAACCGCACATTCTGGAGACCCGGCGAGACCTGGAGCGGGCGATCCACGTCGAGCGTTCCGCGCTCGCTCAAGACCTGGCCGGGCTCAGTGAGGCGCAGTGGGCGGCATCGTCGCTGTGTGAACGCTGGACGGTGGAGGAGGTCGTGGCCCACCTGACCGCGGGTGCCGGCGTGGGGAGGTGGCGTTGGCTGTTGAGCATGCTGGCCGCCCGGTTCGACGCCGACCTGCACAACGACCGACGACTCGCTGAGCACCGTGGTGCCACACCTGAGGCGACCTTGCGACGGTTTCGCGATGCCGTCGCCGGGCCCGCCGGGCCCACGGGACATACAGCGGCCTGGCTGGGCGAAATCGTCGTGCACGGCGAGGACATCCGTCGGCCGCTGGGTCTGGTGGGGACACCACCGGTGGCCACGACGACCGCCGTGGCCCGCTTCTTCGCCCGCCGCGATTTCACCGTTTCGAGCCGCAGTGCCATCGCCGGGTTGCGGGTCGAGGCCACGGACGGTCCGTTCACCACCGGCTCGGGGGAGCTGCTCCGAGGGCCGACGCTCTCGCTGGTGATGGCGATGGCGGGCCGCGCGGCGGCATGCGAGGACCTCGAGGGGGACGGTGCGGCGGTCTTGCGCGCCCGGCTGCGCTCGGGCCAAAAGACAAGCTGAGTGCCGATCTGCGCGACCTCAGGCCATCGGCGGTCACTTCGGCGAGAGCGAGGCCGGCTACTCGTCCCGGAAGCCGATCGTCGGCACCGCCCGCAGCCGGGTCGGCGCGAGCGGTTCCGCCGGTGCCAGGGCGTCCAGGAAGGCGTACCGCCGGGCCAGTTCGCCGGTGGCGGCGCTCCCGCGCAGCGCCCGCCACCAGGCCGTCACCTCCACCCAGCCGGGCGCCGACAGCGAGCCGCCGAAGTGCTCCACGGACAGGGCGGCGGTGAGGTTGGCGAAGGCGAGACGGTCGGCGAGCGGCCAGCCCGCGAGCGTACCGGTCATGAAGCCCGCCACGAACACGTCGCCGGCGCCCGTCGGGTCCAGGGCCCGGACCGGGACGCCGGGCACCTCGGCGCTCTCGCCGGTGACGGAGTCGATGGCGAGGGCGCCCTCCGGCCCCCGGGTGACCACCGCGATCGGCACCAGCTCCGCCAGCGCGCGCACCGCCTCCTCGGGCGTCTCCGTACGCGTGTAGCGCTGGGCCTCAGCGGCGTTCGGCAGGAAGGCGTGGCAGTGCCCGAGGTCGCGCAGCTCCGCCAGGTCCCAGCGTCCGCTCTCGTCCCAGCCGACGTCGGCGAAGATCTTGCTGCCCTGTCGGGACGCCTCGCCCAGCCACGCGTCCTGCCGCCCCGGTTCGAGCGAGGCCACGCAGGCCCGCGAGCGCGGCGGCCCGCAGGCGGGCGGGGGCGGGGCCGGGTGCTCGTGGGTCACCATGGTGCGCTCGTCCTCGTACGCCATCGAGACCGTGACCGGCGAGTGCCAGCCGGTGACCCGGCGCGAGGGCCCGAGGTCGATGCCCTCGGCGGCGGAGAGGGTGTCCCAGCAGTAGTCGCCGTACAGGTCGGTGCTGAAGGCGGAGGCCAGCGTGGTCCGCAGACCGAGCCGGGCCAGCGCGGTGGCCATGTTCGCGACGCCGCCCGGGCTGAACCCCATGCCACGGGCCCAGTTCTCGGTGCCGCGGACGGGGGCGTGGTCCAGGCCCGTGAAGATGATGTCGAGGAAGACCGTGCCCGTCAGGTACACGTCGTGCAGAGGATCACCGGCGACGCGTAGGCCCGCCAGCGGGTCGACCGAACCGGAGACCGCCGAAGGAGTGCTCACCGGTGCGCCTTTCTGATTGTTTGCAAGCATGACGACCGAAACCTTGCACCGCGGTCCCGCAGAATGCAAGAGGTCGATCACAGTCGCGCACAAGCGCTCATGTGGAGTAGATTGCGGGGCATGTTGCGAGAGGTACGCCACGAAAAACTGCTCGGCATCCTCGGCGAGGAGGGCGTACTGCCCATCCGGGAGATCGCCCGACGGCTCGGCGTCAGCCAGGCCACTGCCCGCCGTGACCTCACCGAGCTGGGCGAGGCGGGCCGGCTCACCCGTGTCTACGGAGGGGCGGTGGCCGCCCGCGCCGACGACGAGCCGGCCTTCGAGGACGTGGCGGTGGACGAGTTGTCGGCCAAGGCCGCCCTGGCCGCCCGGGCCGCGGAACTCGTCGCGGACGGGGACACCATGCTGCTGGACATCGGGACCACGACGCTCCAGCTGGCGAAACTGCTGCACGGGCGGCCGGTCACGGTGGTCACCAGCAGTCTCGCCGTGTACGAGGAGCTGGGCGACGACCCCGAGGTGCGGCTGATCCTGCTGGGCGGCGAGGTGCGCCGCAACTATCTCTCGCTGGTCGGCTTCCTCACCGAGTCCAACCTGCGCGAGCTGCACGTCCGCCGGCTCTTCCTGGGCGCGAGCGGCGTGCTGCCGGACGGCAGCGTGCTGGACAGCACCCATGTGGAAGTGCCGGTGAAGCGGGCGATGATCGCCGCGGCGCGGGAGGTCGTGCTGCTCGCGAGCGCCGGCAAGTTCCCGGGCCACTCCGGCCTCGCCCGCGTCTGCGGGGCAGCGGACATCGACGCCCTGATCACCAACGACACATCGGACCCGGCCACCCTCGCGGCGTTCCGCGAGGCCGGGACGGAGGTAATCACCGTATGAGGCTCACTCTGCTCGGCGGCGGCGGGTTCCGCGTACCGCTCGTCCACCGCGCCCTGGTCACGGACGACGGCGACGCGACCGGCCGGTGCACCGAACTGGTGCTGTACGACACCGAGCGGGCGAGGCTCGACGCCATCTCCTCGGTCCTCGCCGAGCAGGCGGCCGCGCTCGCCGGGAACGACCGGCCGGCGCCGCCCGCCGTCCGGACCACCACCGATCTCGACGACGCTTTGCGCGGCGCGGACTTCGTCTTCTCCGCGATCCGTGTCGGTGGCCTGGAGGGCCGTGGCCGGGACGAGCGTGCGGCACTCGGCGAGGGGGTCCTCGGGCAGGAGACGGTCGGCGCGGGCGGCGTCCTGTACGGGCTGCGCACGGTGCCGGAGGCGGTGCGGATCGCCGAGCGGGTCGCGGCCGTCGCGCCGGACGCCTGGGTCATCAACTTCACCAACCCGGCGGGCATGGTCACCGAGGCCATGCAGCGCGTTCTCGGGGACCGCGTCATCGGCATCTGCGACTCGCCGGTCGGCCTGTGCCGGCGGGCCGCGCGAGCGCTGGGCGCGGATCCGGACCGCGTGGGCTACGACTACGTGGGGCTCAACCACCTCGGCTGGCTGCGGCGGGTCACCGTCGACGGCCGCGACCGGCTGCCGGAGCTGCTGGCGGACACGACCGCGCTGGAGTCCTTCGAGGAGGGCAGGCTCTTCGGCGCCGACTGGCTGCGGACGCTCGGCGCGCTGCCCAACGAGTACCTGCACTACTACTACTTCAACCGGGAGGCGGTCGAGGCGCTGCGGCAGGCCCCCGCGACCCGCGGGGAGTTCCTGCGCGAGCAGCAGGCCGCCTTCTACGCGGACGCGGCCGCCCGGCCCGAGCACGCCTTCGCCGCGTGGGAGCGCACGCGCCAGGAACGCGAGGCGACGTACATGGCCGAGAGCCGGGAGAGCACAGGTGGCTGGCAGCGTGCCGCGTCCGATCTCGAGGGCGGCGGCTACGACCGGGTCGCGCTGGCGCTGATGCGCGCGATCGCCCGCAACGAGCGGACGACGCTGATCCTCAACGTCCGCAACCGCACGGCCGTCCCGGGCCTGGACGCGGACGCGGTCGTCGAGGTGCCCTGCCTGGTCGACGCCACCGGCGCGACCCCCCTGGCCGCGGGGCCGGTGGCGCCGGACCAGCTCGGCCTGATGCTCAGCGTGAAGGCGGTGGAGCGCGCGGCGATCGAGGCGGCGACCAGCGGTTCGCGGTCCGCGGCGCTGCGGGCCCTGGCACTGCACCCGCTGGTGGACTCGGTGAACACGGCGGAGCGCGTCCTCGCGGACCGGCTTCCGCCGAACCGGCCCCACCGGGACTGACGAAGCCGGGGGGCAGCATGCTGCCCCCCGGCTCCGACTCACCCGACGTCGACGCGGTGTGCTCGGCCCCCGTCGAGGGATATCCGGGCAGGGTTGCCGACCGGGGCGCCGTCGACGCGGACAGGAAGCCCGGCGTATGCGCGCGGCACCACGAACTCGCCCCGGGTGTCCGCCGGTGCGCAGACCTCGACGTTCATCCCGCCGCCCGGCGGACACACCCACCGCACCCGGAACCTGCCGTACGGCGTGTGGAGTTCGCCGCGTGCCCGGCCGAGCCGGGCGGGGCAGGGGGCCAACTGCCAGCGGAGATAACCCGGTTCGCGGGGCAGGACACCGAGTACGTAGCAGCTGAGCAGCGCGGTGGGACCCACCGACCAGGGGTGGGCCAGGCTGGTGTTGCCGCCGTGGCCGCTGTTGATGCCGGGGGTGGTCAGTGAGCCGTCGGCGTCCATGACCTCCCAGACCGTCCTTCCGGGATCGCCGTCGGCCATCGGGCCCCACATGCGCCGCACCAGGTCCAGCGCCTGCTCCGTCATGCCGTTCTCCGCCAGGGCCCACGTGAACATGCCCGCCATCATGGGACCGAGGATCGGGAACTGTCCCTCCGTGGCGGGGAGGGGGACCGCCAGCATGCCGCGCGGCGTGTCGAGGACCGCGCTCGTCGCCTCCAGCGTGCGGCGTGCCTCCGGTGCGTCGAGCAGGCCGTGGAGGACGACGGCGGTCGCGGCGTCGAGGGGCGTGACGCCGGGCTGTTCGCCGCTCATGCCGATCAGCCCGGTGGCGGGGTCGCGGAAGGCGGCCACCACCGCACGGGTCACCCGCGCCGCCTGCCGGGCGCACTCGGCCGCGGCACGCAGATCGCTCCGCGTGCCCAGGGCCCGGTACATCCGTGCCGCGTGGCCCAGCGCCGCCGCGTAGAGCGCGTTCTCGTAGGCAGGTGTGCCCTCGACGAGGGAGTAACGCCAGCTCATGCCGTCATCGATGCCGGTGCGCAGCAGTCCGTCCGGGCCGCGCCGGCTCGCGTTCCACGCCAGTTGCCGGTCCATCGTCTCGCGCAGCTCGGCGACGAACCCCAGGTCGCCGGTGTGCATCCAGTAGTCGTGGAGGTTGAGTACGAAGGCCAGGGAGTACGCGGCCGAGGGGTAGCGGACGGTGTCCTCGGCATAGCGCTGCCCGGTGGGGCGAGGCGGAGCCGCCGGGTTGGTGTTGGCGGGCACATAGCCGCTGGGCAGCTGGCGGTCGGCCAGCTGGCGCAGGGATGCGCGGGCGTACTCCCAGCGCTCGTCGATGAGCATCAGCACCCGCGCGGCCACCATGTTGTCGCCCTGCCAGACGAGCCGGTCGCGTTTGATCCCGTCGAGCAGCGTGGGGCGTTCCGTCACCCCCGGCCGCCGGAACCGTTCGGCGTCGGCCGCGGAGTCCAGTTCGAGGTGGATCGGTGCGGCGCCGGCCGGACGCACCGTCAGGCGGCGGAAGCGGGCCGCGCCGTCCGCGGAGACCCCGAGGCCGACCCGTCCGTCCGTCCCCGCCGGTGCCGGTACCCGGGCGGAGAGTATCCGGTGTCCGGCCAGGCGCAGTTCGGCGTGTTCGCCGTGGACGGTGGCCGTGAGCAGCTGCCAGCCGTCATCGCCGCCGGGGACCGCGGCGGTCGGGGCCGAGGCGAGCACCACCGGTTCGGCGTCGATGCGGGCGCGATGCTCGACGACCGGTCCCTCGGGCGTCAGCCGGAACAGCAGTCCCGAGCCGTCCTCACCCGCGCGCAGCACGCAGCCGGCGGTGCCGTGGGCACGGTGGACGCGTACATCGAGGCGGACGTCGCTCCAGCCGCCGTCCCGCAGCAGTCCGTGGTCGAGACCGTCGGGGTCGGTGAAGGTGTGGCGGGCGTCGAGGCCGTGCTCGTCGAAGACCCAGTACCCGGCGTCGCTCCCGGCCGGCAGCAGGTTGAGCTGCACGGTGTGGGCTCCCGCGTACCAGATCCGGTTGAGGAGCGGGTCGTCGCACAGGAAGTGGCCCGCGTAGTCGGCGGCGGGTGCCGGGCAGTCCGTGCGGTGTACGCCGAGACCGGTCAGCCGGACGCTGCCGGGACCGCGCAGGGTGAGCACCTGGTAGCGGAAACCTCCCTGCACGAAGCGCTGCCGGGTGGTGCGGCCGGGTTCGACGGACCACTCCTCGTAGCGGCGCGGGTTGCCCGCCACGCGCAGCCCGTCGAAGACCAGGTCGCCGTCGGGGGCGGCATGCCGGAGGCTCTCGCTGTATCCGGCGCGCAGGAGCGGCGTCCCGGCGGCGGCGGTGGTGGTGCCGGAACACGGGCCTGTGGTGTGCCAGGGGTGGCCCGACAGTTCCTGCCCGTAGTCCACGAGCACCCGTGCCGGAGCGTGCGCACCGGTGCTGCGCAGTTCGAGTGCGTCCTCCTCGGAGGGTTCGCCGCGCGGCAGGCGTACGTCGCCGCACAGGGCCCGGATTCCCGTCGGCCGCGCCCGAGCCGGTGCCTCGGGGACCAGCACGTGCCAGTCGGTGTCGTGCTCCCAGCCTGCCAACGGGTCGCCCGACGAGGGTGCCGTGTGGTCGGCGTGCCCGGTCACCGCTTGCCCTCCTCCGCCGTAGCGGTGGCCGTGCGGGGCGTCCCCTCGCTCAGCGTGAACCGCTCGAAGTCGCAGACGGCGCCCTCGGGCCCGGCCGTGTAGGCGCCGGCGAGGACACCGGTGAACCCGCCGGCCACCTCGGGTGCCAGGTAGCGGATGTCCGCCGTGCCGACGACGCGCTCCCGGCCGTCGCTCGCGCCGACGACGAAGGTGAGCCGGCCGTCCCGGCAGCGCACCTCGAGCCGCGCGTCGTCCTCGACCCGGATCTGCTCCGAGGTGCGGTCGCGCACGTCCCCGATCCGGCGGTGCAGTTCGACGCTCCTGTTGCCCTTCCCACCTTGTAGTGCCAGCCGGTAGTGATGCCGAGGGTCCTCCCAGATCACCAGGCCGGACTCCTCCGCCTCCGGGCCGGGGCGCAGGTGTGCGCCGAGGGTGAAGTCGGGCGCGGGGAGCCGGCGCAGAGCCATGGAGCAGGCCGGACCGTCCTCCGGCAGCGCGTCGCGGCCGGAGAGGCGGATGCCGCCGTCCGGCAGCTCACGGCAGGCGGCCCGGGCCGGCTCGCCGAGGAAGCACCAGGTCTCGGAGACGAAGCGCGGCGCCCGCTCGCCCGCCCACGGCAGGGTCACCGACTCGGGAACGAGCCCGTCGCTGCCGAAGACGGGCCAGTCGTCGTCCGTCCACCGCACGGGCAGCAGGAACGTCTCCCGGCCCAGCGGGGCGACGGCCGGGTGGCCCTGCGGCCGGGTGCCGAGGCAGACGGCCCACCAGCTGCCGTCGCCCGCCTCCACCAGGTCGGCGTGGCCGACGCACTGGAAGGGGCTGGTGCGGCTGCGGTGGCTGAGCACCGGGTTGTGCGGTGCGGGCTCGTAAGGGCCTTCCGGCCGTGCGGCGCGGGCGACGGTGACCATGTGGCCCGCCTCGGTGCCACCCTCGGCCAGGATCAGGTACCACCACCGGCCGCGGCGCACGAACCGTGGCCCCTCGGGAAAGCGGCCGCACCAGCCGCGCGTCAGTTCCGTCACCGGACCGATGCGCGCACCGGTGGCGAGGTCGATCTCCCCGATGAGCACGGCGTGCTCGGTCCGGCTCGGGTCGGCGGCCACGCCGCCGCCGGTGGCTGTGGTCGCCATCAGCACCCGCCCGTCGTCGGTGAAGGCAAGTCCTGGGTCGATGCCGGTGCGGTCCACGCGCACCGGCGGCCCCCAGCCCTGCGCCGGGTCGCGGGTGCTCATCACGAAGTTCCCGTACCGCGTGGTGTCCGTGGCGGCCAGATGGAGCGTGCCGTCATGGGCGCGGAGCGTGGGCGCGTAGATGCCGTCGGAGGGGTCGAGGCCCGACCGGGGGATTCCGGAAGGGCCGTCCAGCGCGTGCCCGACCTGACGCCAGGTCGCCAGGTCGGTGCTGTGGAACACCGGCAGACCAGGTACGTATCCGAACGAACTGGTCACGACGTAGAAGTCATTGCCGAGGCGGCAGACCGAGGGATCTGGATGGAAGCCGGGCAGTACGGGGTTCACGGCGGTGAGAGGGGGACGCAACGGATCTCCTGAGGGGCGAGGCCAGTCTCAACAATCGATATCGCGCAAAGAACGTCATCCTTGTGCAGGACGTTGCTTCAAGACGAGCAGACATACATACTTCTGCGCAACTCGTTGACCGATGTCGCTCGTTCTTGCGGCCACGAAGGGATGGAGCTTCATGCGTCTGAAGTCCTCACGTCGTCAATTCCCGCGTGCCGCCGTCGCCTTGCTGAGCCTTTCGCTCATCTCCGGCTGCGGGCTTCCCGGCGGGAACGGCACGGGCGCCGGACATGGATCGCTCACCGTGCCCACCGACTCGCCGGAAGCCGCGGGTGACTGGCAAGGGACGATCACGATGTTCGCGCAGGAGTACACCCCGCACGCCGAGGTCGCCAACGGCACCGGCCTCGACGGACTGCGGGCCGCCGCGGACGCCTGGGAGAAGCGGCATCCGGGCGTCCGCATCCGCTTCGTCGACGACAAGTTCGACGACTACGTCACCACGGTGCGGGTCAAGGCCGCCGCCGGCGAACTGTGGGACGTCTTCTGGGGCCAGTCGGTGGCGCTGAACGGTCAGTGGCCCGAGGGCATCGCCTACGACCTCACGCCGGCGCTGAAGCAGCGCAACCCGTACGCACCCCGGTACAAGACCTGGGCGCAGGCCATGAACCCGCAGGTCATCAACGCGACCAAGAGCGGGGAGGGGGCGTCGTACAACATCAACGGCGACTACGTCATCTCGAAGTGGTACTACAACAAGGACCTGTTCCGAAAAGCCGGGATCAAGGGACCACCGCGCACGTGGCGCGAGTTCACCGAGGTCTGCCGAGAGCTACGGGAGAAGGGCGTCAACCCGGTCAGCTACGTGCCGTACCAGACGTGGATGTCCAAGCACTTCCTCACGGACCTGTACGCGAAGGACTTCGACAGGCTCTCCCGGCTCGACGGCGCCAGCGGTTTCTCCACCTCCGACGAGGCGCTGGCGATCACCGACGGTTCCCTGGCCCCAGAGAACAAACGTTTCCTCTCCTGGTGGCCGGCGTTCAAGAAGGCCACCGACCACTGGAACCGCGACTACGTCAGCGCTCCCCCCGAGCGCAACGTGCAGGCCGAGCAGGACTTCGTCGCGGGCAAGGCGGCCATGTACTTCAACGGCTCCTACTTCACCGCCAAGCTCCAGGGCGCGAAGCCGTCCTTTGCGTGGGGATCCTTCGACTACCCGAAGGTCACCGAGGAGAGCGTCCCGGACGCCCACGGCATCGGCACGGCGAACGCCTCCGGCGGGCCCACCGGCGCCTACCAGTTCGCGATGTCCACGCCGCAGGCCAACCGCAGCATGGGGAAGAAGGGCAAGGCGGAGACGGTGCTCGACTGGTTGCGCTACCTGGGCAGCGGACCGGTCTCCGAGGAAATCATCAACGAGGCGGGGCAGTTCCTGCCGAGCTTCGCGGGAACCACGCCCGTCCCGGCCTTCAGGAAAGACGCCCACCTGGTGAGGGAGCCGTGGCGAACCCCCTTCGTCGGGTTCACGTCGCCCTCGCTCGACCTGGACCTCCAGCGGGTGTTCGGCAACTACCTCGGTGGCGGGATCTCCCTGGACACCGCCTCGGACGAGGTCCAGCGCCTCCTGGACCGGGCCGCCCAGCAGTACCTCACCGCTCACCGGCCCAACAGGCCGTCGGAGAAGCCATGACCCGTTCCCGCACATCCCTCGGCCCTGCCCTGGTCCGCCGCCACCGGCTCACCCTCACCGGATACGCCTTCGTCCTGCCCGCGTTCGTGCTGCTGGGGTACTTCGTCTACTACCCCGCGTACGTGGCCTTCGTGGGGTCCTTCACCAACTGGGACGGTTTCAACCCGGCCCAGTGGGTCGGGCTGGACAACTTCCGCCAACTGTTCGGGGACCCGACGTTCTCCACCGCCGCCTGGAACAACCTGTTGTGGGCCCTCGGCAAGGTCGCACTGGCTCTGGTGCCGCCGTTTGTCGTGGCCGAGCTCATCTTCCATGTGCGCGACAGCAGATGGCAGTTCATCTACCGCTCGCTGTTCGTCATCCCGCTGGTCATCCCCACGATCGTGACCATGCTGGTGTGGACCTTCTACTACCGCTCCGACGGCGTGATCAACCAGGTGCTCGGCGCGGTCGGGCTCGACGCCCTCCAGCACTCCTGGCTGGGCGACAGCAACACCGCCCTGTACGCGCTGATCCTCATGGGCTTTCCGTGGATCGCGCCGTTCAACCTGCTCGTCTTCTACTCCGGCCTGCAACGCACGCCGAAGGAGATCCTGGAAGCCGCGGCGTTGGACGGATGCGGCACCTGGCGGCGTATCCGCTCCATCGACCTGCCGATGATGATGCGGCAGACGCGCCTGCTCACCACCCTCGCGGTCATCAACAGCGTGCAGGCGATCCTGGAGCCGCTGCTGATGACGGGCGGCGGGCCCGGCAACTCCACGATGACGCCCATCTACTACCTCTACCGCACCGGCGTGAACGACGGCCGATTCGGCTACAGCATGGCCGTCTCCCTGGTGCTGTTCACGGTCGTCCTCGTGCTTTCCGCCGTGAGCAACCGTGTGCTGCGCCCGCAGAGCGACTGAGCCGAGCAACACGACAGGAGCTTTCCGTGACTCAGGTGTCCCTTCCCTCCCAGACCCGCAACCCGGCGGTCGACCGGCCGCCGGCCTCCGACCCGGGCGATGGGGCCGCGCTCGGCACCCTGCACCGGATTCCGGGGCTGGCCCGACACCTGACTCTGGCCGTGCTGGCGGCCATCAGCCTGTTCCCCTGCTACTACCTTCTCGTCAACTCGCTCAAGAGCCGTGGCCGGTTCGCCGACAGCCAGTGGGATCTGCCGCTGTCCGACCTGCGCTGGGACAACTACGGACGAGCGTGGGACGTCGTCGCCCGGCCCCTGCTGAACTCGATCGTGGTCGTCGGGGTCAGCGTGCTCGCCATCCTCGCCCTCGCCGCACTCACCGCCTACGCCTTCTCGGTGATCCGCTTCCCGGGTCACCGGATCGCCTACGCGCTGACCTTCGTCCTGCTGATGGTGCCCAGCTTCCTGCTGCTTCTGCCGCTCTACCTCCAGATCAGCAACCTGCCCGCCATCAAGACCAATCTGTCGGGGATCATTCTGCCGAGCGTGGCGGCCAATCTCTCCTTCGCCGTCGTCGTCCTCAAGTCGGCCTTCGACGACCTGCCCCGCGACGTCGTCGACTCCGCCCGGATCGACGGCGCGGGAGAGCTGCGCATCCTGTGGTCCATCGTCCTGCCCCTGTGCCGGCCCGTGCTGGCCAGCGTCAGCATCATCCAGTTCGTCGCGCTGTGGAACGACTACCTGCTCCCTCAGCTCGTGCTGGCGCCCCAGGACCGCACCGTTTCGGTGGCCCTGGTCGCCTTCACCGGCAACCCCGGGCAGAACTCGTCGCCCGACTTCGGTCCGCTCATGGCCGGGTACGTGCTGGCGGCCGTGCCGCTGATCCTGCTGTTCTCCGTGCTCATGCGCGCCTACATCGAGGGCCTCACCAGCGGGGCCACCAAACTCTGACCGTACGAACCAGGGAAGTCCAGGGAAGTCATGTCCTACACCGAACGCAACCACGGCCACCGCGTGCCCTCCGGCATCGAACGGGCCCTGATCGTCGCCGCCCACCCCGACGACATCGAGTGCTTCGCCGGCGGAGCCGTCGCTCTGCTCACCCGAGCCGGCGCCGACGTCAGCTACTTCTTCGCGACCCGCGGAGAGGCCGGCAGCGACGACCCCGCGCTCGGCCGCGAGGACGTCATCGCCCTGCGCGACCGGGAGCAGACCGAGGCCGCGCGGCTGCTGGGGGTGAAGAACCTGCTGTGGCACGACGAACCGGACGGCGACGTGCACGACCGGACAGCGCTGCGGCACGCGATCGTCCGTGCCATCCGGACCGTCCGGCCGGACGTCGTCATCACCTTCGATCCGACCCGCTACCTGCTGGGCACCTACGTCAACCATGCCGACCACCGTGCGGTCGGCGCCGCCGCCATGACCGCCACCTGGCCCTCCGCCGCCAACGCACGCTACGCACCGCAGCATCTGACCGCCGCTCTCACACCGCACGTCGTGCGTGAACTGTGGCTGATGACGGCGACGGAACCGGACTTCGCGCTGGACATCGAGCCCGTCCTGCCCGACAAGTCCGCGGCGCTCAGCGCGCACGCGTCGCAGGGCCAGCACCCGGACGCCGTCACGGCCCGCCTGCTCGCCGACGCCAGGCGCGACGGCGTCCCGGGGGCCCGCCTCGCAGAGCGCTACCGCCGCGTCGTCATCAACGCACCTGAGCCCGCGCTGGGTGCCGGCGCCCACGATCCTGTGTGTCACACCTCAGTGGCAGACTGGCGGCACAACGAAGTTCCGTAAGGGCAGGGCGATGCGGCAGGTGCCACGGGGGGAGACGCGCGGCTGTGATCTTCGACAGTCTTGATGTGTCGTACGGCGAGTTGTGGGGTTCCCTGCAGGGAATGACCCATCCGGATCCGATATCGCGTGCGGTCGCGGCACGCAGGCATGCTGCCGGGACGGATTACGCGGTTCTGCTGTCCGCGCGGGAGCGGCCGCTGGCGCTGGTCGAATACTGGCCGCGCCGGATGTGGCGTGTGTATCTGTTCGACGACAGGTCCTGGCGCATGCAGACGATTGACCTCAAGCCGCACAGCACGGGGATGTTGCTGGCTCGCTGGAACACCCGATGGCAGTTCTCCAACGAGCAGGAGTACTCGTCCTGGAAGTGGGATGTTCAGGAGAGAACGACTGTCTCGGCCGACGGGCAGGTCGAGGTGAGCACCGAGTTCGCCAGGCCGAGGGGAAAGCCGACGGAGCCAGGGCACGCTGGACCATCCGACCCGCCGAGTGTCCCCGTGCGGCGGTTTTCGGCGCCCGTCGAAGGCTTCCTCTGCCCCGTACCGGAATTCGGCGACTGGCAGGTGTTCGCGCCGCTCCTCGCCCAGCAGGGCCACGAGCCCGCCACTACCGTGGTCCTGAACGACGTGTCGGTGGACGAGGGATCGGGACCGCTGCGCGCGACCGGAATCGAGCACCTCTTCCGTGCGGGCGCGTGCGACACTCCGGACGGGCCGGCCGTCCTCGAGCTCGTTGACGCAGGCCTGCTGCGGATCACTTCAGGGCAGCTGGCGGTCTCGGACCCCGGCTGGATCGGAGAGACCCAGCGGATCGTCGCCGTGCCACCGGGCGAGTTCCCGGTCACGCTGTCGCTCTTGCGCTCGACAGACGGGGCCGGTGTCGCCGCGGCCAGGGTGACGTTCCTGGACATCCCGCCCCACGAGTGGGAACTGGCCCTCCTGCCCGACGAGGACCTGGGGCTGCTCGGCGAGGGCCAGTTCTACGGGGTTGGCGTGGATACGGGCACAGCGGCTTTCATGGATGTGACTCGGACGGTGACCGAAGACCAGCTGGACGAGGACCTGTTCATACCCCTCGGCAGCCAGTTCACCGTCGAACTGCCCGGCACGGAGCCCGAGCCGAACCTCATCGCCTTCCGCGCCGGCCGGGGCGACGGGTCCTACCCCGTCTGGATCGGCCGCACCGATGACGGACGCGTCGGCTGCGTCGTCGTCGACTTCCAGCTCCATTCCGTCGACGGGGAAGAATAAGGAGCGCAGCCGACCATCGGCGCGAGGCCGCACTGCCCGAGACCGGGACCGCGGCGAACCTCCAGAGCGCGGACGGCGACTTCTTCGAGAACGGCAACGCCCGTGCTGCGCCCTAATGTGCGCGGGACTGTATTGGGCGCTCACAGGCTCGCTCTTCCGTGTGCATCGACTTCTTCGCTTTGGCGGTGGCTGCCCGCGCGTTGGCGGAGCATCGCCCAGTCAGGCAGCGGTCCCGCCGAAATCTCGCGTTGGTACCTCGCTGGGCCGGTGCCGCGGCGCGACGGTCAGTCTGCGGTCGCCTCGGGGACGAGCTCTCCCTTCCAGGTCTCCTTGCCGTCCTCGTCGTAGGCCGTCACTTCGCCGTCCTGGAAGTGGTAACTGGTGCCCTGCGGCTTGAAGTTCACCACGTAGCCGTTCTCGGACTTCCTCGCTTCTGTGGGGGCTCCGTACGATTCACCGTCCCCCATGCTGGCGAAGTAGAAGACCTTTCCCGTCTTGGTCCGGCAGAAGGCGTACCGCTCCTCCAGGTCGTCCCTGCTGTAGGCGGCGACGAGTCGCGCCCCGGATCCCTCCGGCAACCTCTCGGCCATCGGCTTCGGGCAGGGGCCGCTCGCCGAGGGCGCCGGGGAGGGCTTCGAGGAGTCGGAGCCGGTCACGAACGAGGTCACGGTCGACCAGTTGAGGATCAGCAGAACGATCGGGGTGATGATGACGGCAGCGATGAGCAGAAGACAGCCGCACCCCGCCACCAACTCCCCGCGTGTCGCTTCCCTGGGGGGTGTGCGTACGGGAAGGGGGGTGCTGCCGAAAAGGGTGTCCTCGAGAAGGGGCGTGGCGGCGGTCGACCAACGCGTGCCGCACCTGTCGCACCTCAGGCGGTCGACTACACGGTGCGCGCAGAGGGGGCACCCCCATACGAGTCCCCGCACGGTCGGGCTGCCTGTTCCCGTCGCGTCGAAGCGCATGTCGAGCGACGTTCTCCTGCCGCCCGTGACAGGCAACTCCGTGACGGGTGCCCTCTTGGCGGTGGCTGATTTCTTGGCAGGGACTGATTTCTTGGCGGGGGCTGTCTTCTTGGCGGCGGCCGCCCTCTTCGTGGCGGCGGCCTTCTTCGATACGGCCTTCCTCGGTACGGCCTTCCTCGGGGAAGGCGGCTCGGGAGCGGCCCTGCGTATCGCCGCGCGCGGTGTCTCACAGACGTGACACACCGGCACCCCGGCGTCGTTGTACGTGTCACAGTCCGAGCACTGCCAGGTCGGCCCGGCCACCATGCCTCCCTGAACTCACGAGTCCGCGACGGTCAGGCGGGCCATGACCGAGCGGAACAGGTTTCGCGTCGCCGGTGAGACGGGCGCGCTGAGCCAGTCCCGGCTCTCCTCCCGCTCGACGGCGGACGGCTCGGCGTCGTCCCACCAGGAGGCGGAGACGTCCTCGACGCGGTAGGTGTGTGCGAACCATTGCGCGAACTGCCAGGCCGAATCCACCTGGTGAGCGCCCACGACGATCTCCGCCACGACGTCGCCGACGCTCACCCCGGTGGGCCGGAACCGGAACGTCAGCCGCAGGCTTCCGTCGTGTCCGGACAGCCGGCCCGCCACCGAGCGACAGCTCTCGGGCTCCATGTACAGACGGCCGCCGACACCGCCCGCGCTGCCGTCTCGGCGGCTCCAGGAGAAGACCAGCCACCGCCGCCCGTCGAAGTCCAGCCGGACGCCGTCGCCCTGTAGCCGGAGACTCACAGGCTGTTCGCGATCGTCTCGATGATCTCGTCCATCTCGAACTCCTCCAGTCCCTCCCCGGCCCTGGAGGGGAAGTGCAGCGTGAGGTCCCACTCCTCCCCGATCGCGTCCTGCCAGGGCTCCTCCTCGGGAGCGAAGAGGACGAGTCGCTTCGCCGACTGTTCCATCACCGCCGTCTGGCTGCGGGCGTATCCCCATTGCTCGAAGAGATCGTCCATGGAGCGCGGGATGTTCCGCGGATACGTCTGCGCGGCGACGCCCACCGTGCCGAGCGGGTGGGCGGGGGCGTCGGTGAACATGACGATGACGTGACGCCGCCGGTCGAGACCCGTCTCCCAGGGGGAGTTGATGGCCAGGGCCAGCGCCTCAAGACCGGACTCGGGGATGTCCCCGCCGCCGCCCGCCTCGAGGTTCCGTACGAAGTTCTCGAATTCCGCCACCTGCTGGGGAAGGCGCAGGAACTCCGTCTGCTCGATCGCGTCGGAGGGATCGTCCCCGAAGTCTCGGAAGGCGATGATCCGCAGCCGCAGCTGGCTGATCTCCTTGCTCTTCCTCGCCATCACCTCGTTCAACCGCTGATGGAACCGGAGCGAGTTGTTCTTCACGATGTCCAGTACGGGATACATGCTGCCCGTGGCGTCGATGCACATCACGATGTCGACGGCGTACCGCAGGTTGCCGTGGTACTTCTCGATCTCCGCGCTCACGCGTTGCTCCTCGGTTTCGGAGGGAGGAAGGGAGGGAGGGAGTAGAAGGGTCATGGGGCGGAACGGCTGCCGGGTAGGTCGTCACGGTGTCGACCGAGATTGATCCTGACCCTGGACTTCTTCGGCCCGTCGTCCGTCGCGGCCGGTGGCCGGTGGCCGGAGCGGTCCGGCGGGTTGAACTGCACCCGGCTCCTGCGAGGTCCGTCGGACGTCGCGGAACCGGCGTGTTCCTTGCCCGGGTCGGAGGCGCCCGGGGGTGGCTGCGGAGTGCTGTGGAGGGTGCACAGCTCGGCGTCCTTCAGCGCCTCCAGGAACGCGGCGACGGTGGGCCGGGCCTTCGGGTCGGCTGCCGTCATGGCTGCGATCAGTGCCTGCGTCGAGGTGCCGAGCCGATCGTCGGCGACCAGTGGCTCGGCCGCGTTCGCCGCGTCCGCCGGGGATCCGTAACGGCCGGTGTACGCGGGCAGCGAGCCGGTCAGGTAGAGGTGCGTCATCAGGCCCAGCGCGAACACGTCCACGGCCGTCGTCAGGTCCCGGGCCTGTACGGACTCGTCGCCCCGCACATAGCGCCGCCACTCCGGTGCGCCGTACAGCGAGTCGCCCGCGATCTCCTCGCGGGCCGGAGGGCGGCCGGAGAGATACGAGTCGTCGAAGTCGATGAGCTTGGCCGTGTGGAAAGCGGCGGCCTCCCGTTTCTGGACCAGGACGTTGGCCGTCTTCAGATCGCCGTGCACCACGTCGATGTCGTGCAGCAGCCGCAGGCTGGTCGCCAGCGTCCTCAGCAGGACCGCCTTCTGCTTCGAGCCGAGTGCCTGCGGATCCTCCAGGCTGGCGGTGTCTATGCGTTCGGTCACCTTGTAGTAGGTGCTGCCCGCGTGAAAGAAGTCGGTGGCGAGCACCAGGTTGCCCGCGCCGCTGGCGTCCGGCCGCAGCAGCTTCATGATGCTCCTGTGCCGTTCCTCGAATTCCCGGCACGTCTCCAGCCGGATGCGCCGGCTCGCGGCGCTGCCCGCGGAGCCCTCGCGGGGGCGCTTGGGTTCCAGGAAGCGTTTGAGGAAGTACTCCTTGCCGTTCTTCTCGGCGAAGGCCCACACGCATTTGCCGCCGTCGGCATTGGTCGGCTCGGTGACGACCCGGTACCCGCCGATCACATCACCCGGCTTCACTCACGCACCTCCGGCATGAACTTCTCGTATGCGGGTCGATAGGTCTGCCAGGTCCGGTCCTGCCAGCCGCGCACCGCCTCCGGACCGTCGCCCGGCGGGACGTCCAGGTACCCGCTCCGTGCGACGTCCGCGTGTCGTTCGGCGAAGGCTTCACGCAGCTGCCCGAAGTCCTCGAAGCCGAAGGCCGCGAGAGAGAGCGACGCGTCGTCGCCCGTGGCCGGCTGGATGGCCCGGCGCAACAGCTCGGCCCACTCACCCATGTCCCGGGCCCGCCCGAGCGTTTCGAGCAGTACGCACTCGAACTGCGCGGGCGTGTGAACGTAGCCGAAGAAGCCGTCGGTGGCGGCCAGCAGGACGCACGGCTCGCGGAACTCGCCGCGGTGGGCGGACAGGGTGAAGTCGCGGTCCGCGCAGATCACGTTCGTCATCGGCGGGTCCTGCCGGAGCTGGGCGAGCGCGTCGTCCTCCCGGGTGTCGTCCCGGGTGAGCGCGTGCAGGCCGCTGACGGGAAGCATGGCGTACGACCGGGAGTCGCCGGCCCAGATGGCCTGCCAGTGGACTCCCTTGTCATGGGCCCGGTACCGGAGCGCGGCCAGGGTCGTGGGCAGTACGCGGCGCATGGACCCGGTGATCTTGCTCCGTGCCCCCGTCGGGGCCGCGTGCAGCATGGTCCGCAGCCAGTGCTTGAGGTGCGGCAGGGAGTCCGCCTCCTCGGAGGCCGCAACGCGCTGGAACCAGCACTCCGTGGCAAGGCGGGCGACCCGGGCTCCGGTCCAGGCACTGGTGTACGTCGCGCCGTCGGGTCCGCGCCAGGCAGGGGCCGCTCCGGAACCGCCCGAGCCGTCGAAGACGGCCAGCAACCCGTGCGCGGTGGGCCGGTGGTACGCCGCGAGCGGCTCGGCGTCCTCACCGTGGCCGGGGCGGCGTTCCGTCCACACAACGAGGGTCTGGAGCCTGCCGTCGACGGCCGACCAGGTCAGGTGGCCGGGCCGGGAGCGAGCACGGTCCGGCGGGAGGGTGGGCTTGGGCGGAATGATCACGTCCGTCCACCGTTCCGGCCGTCGCGTCGCCCGTCGTCCATCGTCCCCGTGCCCCGCACCCTGCTCACGCGACGCTCCGGCGCGGACACCGGGGGTGGTGGCGCGTGAGGTGGCCGGGACGGCGCGGGCGGCGGCACGCTCGGGGGACGGCGTGGCCTGGGCGGCGGCAGTGGCTCCTCCTTGCGTGCCACCACCTCGCCCCGAAGCACGTCGGGTCCGTCGGGCCCCGGCGCCGCCGCGGGCAGGCGGTGCGATACTCCGCGCACGCGGCTTCCGCCGGGGCCGGCAGCAGGCTCCCGACGGGGGAGCAGTTCGGTCCGGGCTCCGGACAGCCGGACATCGGCGTCCCCGGTGAAATCCCGCAGGGCGGCGTTCAACGCGTCCTGTACTGCTGCCCGGGACCGCCCGGCGCCGTATCCGCGCGACACGTTCCGCAGCCGTTCGCGCAGGGGGCCGTCCCATGCGGCGCTCATGTCGCGGATGCCCCGTGCCACCACGGCGCCGGGGTCTGCCACCCGGCACATCAGCTCCACCCGGCAGTGGAACGGTGCGGACCAATCCCGTCCGGCCAGTCGCAGGTCGAGAACCAGCCGGTGCTCCGTCGTGTCGACGAGGAACATCCGCTGGTACACACCGTCCCGGAACTCGGGCACCGGCTCTCCCGGGCGGACCGTGCGCATCGGCCCGGCGTCCGGGACCAGCACCAACGCCCTGCCCGGCGGCGGCGTCCGCAACCGGCCCGGCGGGCGGGCCTGCGGCAGCGAGCGGTCCTCGACCACCGGGTCGTACGTCAGCGGATGCGTCACCATGCCGGCTTCCGGTGCCCGGCTGCGGCCTTCCCGTATGCCCCCGCACGGCGCTCAGCCATGGCCGCTGCCTTCCGCCATACGTCTTCCTCCTGTGGGACACGCGGCGCGGGGCTGTCGCTCTCGCGGGGCCGGTACTCCCCCCCGTTCACGGAGCGCCCGCCCTGATCGTTGAGCCGCTGAGTGATCTGAAGGGCTTGCGCTGTCAGTTTGGGCGTGTGCCGAGTTGTTCAGCAGCCGGTTCCGCGCGGCTGAACAACTGACTGGGCGGTGACGGGCTGGCCGCTTCGGCAGGTGGGACGCGTCACCTGAGAGGGGGGTGGTTCGCTCATCGTGGTACCTCCTCTACCGGGCCGGTCTCGGGCCGGACACCCCCTCCCGGAGGGCGGCACCGTCCGTCACAGCGGCGTCCAACCGGACGCGGCGGGTATCTCGACGGTGACCTCGACGCGGGGAAGACGCCCGTGCGCGCGGACGCGTCGGCCAGGGCGTCGCGGAAGGCGTCCCGGTAGGCGGTATCAGCCGTCGCAGGGGGGCGGTGCGGGCGGATGGCAAGGCCGCACAGCAGCATCCGGCGGTTCGTCGCCGCCTGCATCCCCACATCCGACTGTGCGACGACTGTCCTCTACCTCAACAGCCGTGCTCAGCCGCCCGCACGGAATTCCCCAGGTATGACCAGATGCTCTGGTGACATTCTGTGACGCCTCGCGAGGGCTGTTCTGCCGCCCTATTCGCGTCGAGGGGACTCGAACGGGTTGATCTCAACTGCGGTTGAGGTTGCAGCATCAGTCCGTACGACGAGCCGCGCACGAAAGCTACGGCCGTCGCAAGGTGAGGAGTTGGCGTGAGCAACGTACGGAGTGTCCTGGTCATCGGCGCAACGGGTAATCAGGGCGGCGCCACGGTACGAGAGTTGCTCTCTAGTGGCTGGAACGTGCGGGCGATGGTTCGCAACCCGGACAAGCCGCAGGCCCGGGAGCTCGCACGACGAGGAGCGATACTGGTGCGGGGCGATCTGGACGACGAAGCGTCGCTGCGTCGCGCGATGACCGGTGTCCATGGCGTGTTCAGCGTGCAGGCGCTGGCGTACGAGCCGGCCACCCTGGCCGCCGAGGTCCGGCAGGGCAAGGCGGTGGCGGACGCCGCCAAGGCAGCGGGTATCGAGCACTTCGTGTACAGCTCCGTGGGCGGCGCCGAACGCAACACCGGGATCGACCACTTCGAGAGCAAGGCCGAGATCGAACGGCACATCCTGACTCTCGGTCTGCCCGCCACCGTGCTGCGGCCGGTGTTCTTCATGAACAACCTGCTGCACTACGCCGACGCAGCAGGTGAACGGCTCATGGCACTCCCCGTCAAGCCGGACAAGCCCATGCAGCTGATCGCCAGCGACGACATCGGATTCTTCGCCGCGGCCGCCTTCGACGACCCGCAACGCTACGTCGGCCGCCAGATCGAGCTGGCCGGCGACGAGATCACCTTCCCTGAGGTGGCGGCGATCTACGAGCGGGTCACCGGCGTTCCCACACGCCTGGAGGCCCTGCCGATCGAAGAGCGCATGTTCGAGTGGTTCGCGGAGGAGGGCTACCAGGCGGACATCCCCGCCCTGCGGCGCCTGCATCCCACCCTCATGTCCTTCGAGGGCTATCTTTCCCGACAGCTGGGGACATCTGCGTCCTGATCCCGCCGCCCGCAGCAGCTGGTTCCGTAACGCGCAGTGACAGGTGATTGCCGTGCTCCCGAAGGCGGCATTGCTGATACCCCCGATGTTCGCGTGCGTCGGGCCCGTCGACAGGACGGCAGTGACCGTCGCCGCCAGGGCAGCCGTCCGGTGCCGCCCAAGCCCCCCTTACTCATCCCGGCGTTTCCCAGTCAGTCCCCTGTGGGACTGGGTTTCGCGTTTTCCGTGACGTACTCTTCCAGCCTTGATATGTATTCCCATTTCGTAGGTTCGGTGATGACATCGTGGATCTTCGTTCCCTCCAGTACTGAGCTTTCGCACCGACGTATGTGCAGTACTCGCTCACACGGTCTGAGGCGCGGGTGGGATGCGAGGCGCACGCGACCAACTGCACGTCCCGCGGGGACGGTTCCGCCTCCTGGCCGTCAGTGGCATGAGTGAGAAAGTCCGTGCCCCCGGTAAAGAGGACCAGTGGATGCGGTCCGCCCCCGCTGTAGGGTGCCGTTTCGCCGAATCCCTCATGATTCTCACTGCAACGGCGATGTAAATCCGGCAGCCCTAAGTGTCAGCCATTCGACTACTGCTTTCCACATGCCATGGAGGCTAGTCGACAGGCACAGCCGGCCCTGGCCAAGTCCTCTTCCTATGACGGCGGTTGGCAGAAGCGCGAGGGCTGTCCCCAGCTGGGAGCACTTCGCCTGCCGAATGAGCTGATCGGCCGCCTTATGAGCGGATCCGGTCGTAGACCATGGCGATCTCGCCCAGCTCACCGGTCTCCTGGTGGGCGAGCCTCCACGTCGAAGCCGGCAGGCCGTCGTCGAACAGTCGCTGCCCGTCTCCCGCGATCTCAGGGAAGATCATGAGGTAAAGCCGGTCGAGCAGATCTGCAGCAAGGAGCGGCTTGATGACACTCGGGCAGCTGTTGACGAGGATGTCGCCCTCGCCGGTGGCCTTGAGTTCGGCAACGACGTCGGCGGCTGGGGCGTTCACCACGCGGGTGTGTTCCCACGGCGCTTCGGTCAGCGTGGTCGAGAAGACCACCTTATCCGTTTCCACCAGCCACTTTGCGTATCCGCGGTCGCGGGGATCGGCGTTCTCGTCCTCGGCGACCGTCGGCCAGTAGCCCAGGAATCCCTCGGCGTTGATCCGGCCGAGCAGCGCCGTCGTAGCGCCCTCCCAGATGCGGGTGAGCTGGCCCCGCGCGACCTCGGAGGTCACGTACGGCGCGAACATGCTGAAGTCGCCGGGCCCGCCGGGGCCGTGGTAACGCCCGTCGAGGGAGAGGCTCAGGTTCGCGGTCACCCTGCGTCCGGTGGAGTCAGTCATTTCGTGCTCCTTGTTTCGGTGCTGTCGGTGTCGTGTGGGTCGGCAGCGAGTGCCGCTTCGAGCTTGTCGAGGCTCTGGCCGAAGCCGATCTCGATGCCTGCGATGAAGTCAGCGGAGTCGACGGTGCTGTCGGTGATCCGCCAGTGGACGTCGAGGTCCGTGCCTGTCCCGTTGGGCCGCAGGTCGAGTGCGACGTGGGCGGTGAAGGCGAGGCCGCCGTCGGGGAGCTGCGGGGAGAGCCGGTAGGCGAGGCGCTCACCAGGGCGGACGTCGTCGACCACGCCCTCCGCGCGCCCTGCGACCAGGTCGGAGCCGTCGGCGTCCTCGACATCGCGGTACTCCTGGACGATCCGCCCGCCTTCTCGCGCCTCGAAGACGAGCTCGGATACGCGGAGGTCGTGCGGCGTCCACCATCGGGCGAGCAGGCAGGGGTCGGTCAAGTGGCGCCACACCAGCCCGGGGCGCCCCGTCAGCGACCGGCGGAAGCTGAACGAACGGCCGTCGGCCCACCCCGGCTCCTCCGCGGCGAGCCGCTCCGCGTGGAGGCCGGCCCCGTAACGGTCGTAGGTCTCGCGCGGGCCCCCAGCCTGCTCCGCGGTGTCGGCGAGCCGGCCGAGCGCAGCCGCCAGCTCCCGCAAGGGACCAGACTGGAGCGCGTAGATGCGGCGCTGGCCGGTGCGCTGGGAGGTGACGACGCCGGCGCGCTCAAGGGTCTGCAGGTGTTTGGTCGTCTGCGGCTGGCGCGCCTCGGCGAGCTCGGCGAGGACACCGACCGGACGGGGCCGCTCGGCGAGCAGACTCACGAGCCGCCAGCGCGCCGGGTCGGCCAGTGCGGTAAGGAGTACGTCCATGGAACGAGTATTCATCATGAAGAATATTCGTGTCAAGGAATAGGCTATTTGACCTCGCCGGAGCGGGCTCGATCGGAAGGTCTCCCAGTCGCCGCGGAACGGCACGCCCTGGCCGCGGTGACCGGGCAGGCCCCGACACTCGACTGGCCTTGAGAGCCCACCACCCTTACGCCTGCCTCAACACGATGCGCGGAGTCGACGCAGACAGATGATGTGTTGCACGCGAGTTGAGGCAGGCCGACGTGGATGGCCATTCGTAGTGCTCGCTCCGCGTCGTCTGGTCCGAACCGGCGGACGCCCAGCCGCTGATGAAGGCCAGCACGGCCGAAAGGCCGATTATCGGCACGGAAGGCGGCCGAGGTGCGAGGGTCCCGGGGATCAAGGATCATGACGAGATGCTGGCCGGCGGTCGGCCACCGGGTCCGGGTCGCCGATGCGGGTCAATGCCGCTCAGTGGCGTTTCATGCGTTCGGTGAGATCAGCAGTTCGCCGGTAGGTGGTCGATCGGCCAGCGTGAGGTCGTGCAAGTAGGCGAGTTCGGCGCTGTTTGCGTCGGCCGTGCCTACGCCCGCAGCCTGCGCTCCGCGCCGCATGGGTGACCTTGGGTCATCCAACTCGTATCCGCAGGTGGGGAACTGTGTGGCGAAGGCCGGTAGGTGGACTGCTCGGCGGCCGCCTGATCACGGGCTCGGCTGGTCATCGGTGTTCTGGATCGGTGCGATCTTCCCGCTCGCCCTGGCTGCGGCTCGGGCATCTGCCGCACCCGTGCAGCCAGAGAGCACGCATGGCCCACGAAAGGCCCGGGGGTGTCGCCGGGGAGGGTGAAGCTGGGTCTTGCGGGCCGTGACCGAACCTGGGTGGCTCTGCCGGTATTGGCTGAGCACGAAGGCGGCAGGGCTGGAGCGCGCGCCGAGCAGCCGAGGCACTGGTGATGCTCACCGGGGTGATGCGTCGCCTGGTACAGCTTCCCTACACCCCCGACCCCGGAGACGACCCCGCCCACCAGGAGGAACACCACCGCTACCTGGCCCTCCGCAAGGTCCGGCACACCATCCTGCGCCTCTTGGGCGACGACTTCCGACGCCCCGCAGGGTCCCACCGCTCCTGGCAGGACTGCGATCTCGACCTCAACGGCATCACCATCGACGCCAGCATGAACTTCGCCTGCGCAGCGTTCACCGACGGTGTCGTCGTGTCCTTCGACGGCGCAACGTTCGCCGACGGCAGCACAGTCTCTTTCAACAGCGCGGCGTTCTCTGATGGTGCGGTTTCCTTTGACGGCGCGATGTTCTCTGGAGGCACGGTGGTCGTCCACCACGCGACGTTCTCCAACAGCAGGGTGTCCTTCGAGGGCGCCACCTTTGCCGGTGGCTCTGTGGCTTTCGACGGCGCGTTGTTCAGCTCCGGCAGCTGGCTGCCTCTCGGCACCGGACCGCTTTCCAGTGGCGGCACGGGCGGCTACGTCGGCATCCCCACACCCTCCAGCGGCGTAGTGTGGGCCCGAAACACACCGCGCTCCGACGTTGGAGTGTTCTTCCACCACGCGACGTTCGCCGGCGGCTCGGTGTCCTTCGACGGCGCAGCCTTCGACGGCGGCACTGTCTCCTTCGACGATGCGACAGGCCCGCCCCCAGCGGGCTGCCCACAGACGTCGGAACTCCTACCCCTGAATCGGTCATCCTCCCCTCTGCCTGGCTGACCCCGACTCCGTAGCACCGGGAGAGGCAGAAACGGTCCACATCGGCAGTAACCAGCCCTGCGCAACCGCACTGGCCCGCACCCGCGCGCTCGGCCTGTTCCCGGAACGCCTGGACGCCTTGCCGTACGACTTCGCCTCCGACGACGCCGCGTACGTGCAGCGGCCGGCCGACGCCGACTTCTGGGCCCGCCTGCACTGGACCGTCAGTGCCCACCGCGCGGTGTTCCTGGAGGAGGTCTTCGCCGTTAACGCCTCCCGGTGGCACCGCCTCACCCGCGACAACATCGAGACTGTGCGCTCCCAGCTGGCCCCACGCGCACAGCTGACAATCTGGCCAGACCTGCTCACCGACATCGACACGGCCGCGGCCGCTCTGCCCGACGAAGGCCTCGTGGAGGTCGTCTGGGAGGGCGAGGACGGGCAGATGACGAGCACGGTCGTGGACGAGAGCACGGCTGCGACGGTCTGCAGTTCGCAACGTCCGGCGGTGGGCCATCGCGCCGTCCCCACACCATCGTTGACTTGGTGTGAGTACAGCGGCAGCCTCCGGGAAGGGCGGAACGCTCACAAGTCTGTGAGTGCCTGTGAGCGTCCTGCGGCCGGCCCGAAGCTGAGCCAGTGCACACGTCGCTGGCGTCGCCGATGTGCAGTACCACGGCCGCCTGGTCCGCCGCTCGCGCGGAGAGCACCGACGCGCCCAAGTGCAGCTGCCCGGTGACCTCCAGGGTCTCGCGCGTCTGCCGATCCGGTACTCGCCCTCACGGAAGTAGGTCAACGCTCGGATGAAGGGCGACCGTCTGGCTGCGCTGCCGCTGCTGTCCCTGATGGGGCTCCGTCCGGCGGAGGTCTGCGGCCTGCGTGGTCGGACGTCGCCTGGCGGCGGGCGAGGGGTACGTGGGCGGCACGTGCGTGCTCGTGGATGAACCTGGGAGCGCGTTGAAGGGTCGGCAGCTCCGAACGCGGGCCTACGAAATAATGGACGCAAACGGCCTTCGCAGGGTCCGTCTGTACGATGCTCGGGCGTCTTGCCTCACGTAGCTCGCCAACAACGGTGTGCCAGATCACCTGCTCGCCAGGTGGGCCGGGCACACGAACGTGAAGACGACGAAGAAGTGGTCCGTGAAGCCAGACGTAGCGGACCTGCTTCCGGCGGCGGAGGCATGGGGAGGTCTCGCAGGGGGCGTGTGACAGATCGTGACAGATGAAGGTGTGAACCCGTGACCGAAGACAAGACCGAGACGCTGCAATACCGCTTTGACGGGCCAGAACACCTACCAGTCCTGATCCTGGGGCCGTCCCTCGGTACCACATGGCACATGTGGGACCGCCAGGTGCCCGAGCTGTCGCAGCACTGGCGGGTCTTCCGGTTCGATCTGCCGGGGCACGGGGGCGCCCCCGCCCGCCCGGCGGGGTCCGTCGCCGAGCTCACCCGGCGGCTGCTGGCCACCCTCGACGGACTCGGCGTGCAGCGCTTCGGCTACGCGGGCTGCGCGTTCGGCGGTGCGGTCGGTATGGAGCTGGCCCTGCGCCATCCCGAGCGCCTCGCCTCCCTCGCGCTGATCGCCGCCTCGCCCCGTTTCGGCACCGCCGACGAGTTCCGCCAGCGCGGCGTGATCGTCCGCACCAACGGGCTCGACCCCATCGCCCGCAGCTCTCCGGAGCGCTGGTTCACCGGCGGGTACGCCGCCGCCCAGCCCGCGATCACCGAGTGGGCCGTGCAGATGGTGCGGACCACCGACCCCGGCTGCTACATCGCCGCGTGCGAGGCGCTCGCCGCGTTCGACGTGCGCGGCGAACTCGGCCGGGTCGGCGTCCCCACCCTGGTCCTCGTCGGCTCCGACGACCAGGTCACCGGCCCCGCCGAGGCCCGGACCCTGGTCGCCGGCATCCCCGACGCCCGCCTCGCCGTCGTGCCCGGCGCCTCCCACCTGGTCCCGGTCGAGCAGCCCGCGGCCGTCACCGACCTGCTGGTGCGGCACTTCACCACCGCCTGGCAGGCCCCGCACGACACCGCCTCCACCGGCCAGATCCCCGTCCAGGCCCCCGTCGCCCCGGTGGCCTCCCCGGCCCCCGCGCAGCCGGCCCTGGCCCCGCCGGCGCAGACCGCGCCCATCGCCGAGATCGCCCCGGCCGCCGTACCGCGGCAGGCGCAGGGGCGGCCCGACCCGTACGACGCGGGGCTCAAGGTCCGCCGCGAAGTGCTCGGCGACGCGCACGTCGACCAGGCCCTCGCGCAGGCCGACGAGTTCTCGGGGGACTTCCAGGAGTTCCTCACCCGGTACGCGTGGGGCGAGATCTGGGACCGGCCGGGCCTGGACCGGCGCTCCCGCAGCTGCGTCACGCTCACCGCCCTCGTCGCCGGCGGGCACGCGGACCAACTCGCCCCCCACCTCAGAGCCGCCCTGCGCAACGGCCTCACCCCGGCCGAGATCAAGGAAGTACTGCTCCAGGCGGCCGTCTACTGCGGCGTACCGGCCGCGAACAGCGCCTTCCGGGTCGCGCAGCAGGTCATCCGCGAGGAGACGACACCCCAGGAGTGAGGGCGCAGGATGGAGTCATGAAGCTCACCAAGAAGTCGCACGCCTGCGTCCGCCTCGAAAAGGACGGGCGGACGCTCGTCCTGGACCCCGGCGGACTCAGCGAGGAGGACGCCGCCCTCGGCGCGGACGCCGTCCTCGTCACCCACGAGCACCCCGACCACTTCGACGAGCGGCGGCTGCGCGCCGCGATGGAGGACAACCCGGCCGCCGAGATCTGGACGCTGAAGTCCGTCGCGGAGAAGATCTCGGCGGCGTTCCCGGGCCGCGTGCACACCGTCGGCCACGGCGACACGTTCACCGCCGCCGGATTCGACGTCCAGGTCCACGGCGAGCTGCACGCCGTGATCCACCCGGACATCCCGCGCATCACCAACGTCGGCTTCCTCCTCGACGGCGGCAGGGTCTTCCACCCCGGCGACGCGCTCACCGTCCCCGACCAGGCGGTCGAGACGCTGATGCTCCCCGTCATGGCCCCCTGGAACAAGATCGCCGAGGTCATCGAGTACGTCCGTGAGGTCAAGCCGCAGCGCGCCTACGACATCCACGACGCGCTCCTCACCGACCTCGCCCGCCCGATCTACGACCGGCAGATCGGCGAGCTGGGCGGCGCCGAGCACCTGCGGCTGACCCCGGGCGACTCCGCGCGGCTCTGAGGCCCCACGGGCCGGGACCGGGTTGTCAGTGCCGCCCGGTAGGTTGTGGGACATGCGCATCGCGACCTGGAACGTGAACTCGATCACCGCCCGCCTGCCGAGGCTCCTCGCCTGGCTGGAGAGCAGCGGCACCGACGTGCTGTGCCTCCAGGAGGCCAAGGTCGCCGAGGCGCAGTTCCCCTTCGACGAGCTGCGCGAGGCGGGCTACGAGGCGGCCGTACACGCCACCGGGCGGTGGAACGGGGTGGCGGTGCTCTCCCGAGTCGGCCTCACCGACGTGGTCAAGGGCCTGCCCGGCGACCCGGGCTACGAGGGCGTCCAGGAGCCCCGCGCGATCTCCGCCACCTGCGGCCCGGTCCGCGTCTGGTCGGTCTACGTGCCCAACGGCCGCGAGGTCGACCACCCGCACTACGCCTACAAGCTCCAGTGGTTCGAGGCGCTGCGCGCGGCCGTCGAGGGCGACGCCGCCGGCGACCGGCCGTTCGCGGTGATGGGCGACTACAACGTCGCGCCGTCCGACGACGACGTCTACGACCGCGCCGCCTTCGAGGGCGCCACCCACGTCACCCCCGCCGAGCGCGCCGCCCTCACCTCCCTGCGCGGGGCCGGCCTGTCCGACGTGGTCCCGCGCCCGCTGAAGTACGACGCCCCGTTCACGTACTGGGACTACCGCCAGCTCTGCTTCCCCAAGAACCGCGGCATGCGCATCGACCTGGTCTACGGGAACGAGCCCTTCGCCAAGGCCGTCACCGACTCCTACGTCGACCGCGAGGAGCGCAAGGGCAAGGGTGCCTCGGACCACGCGCCGGTCGTGGTCGACCTCGGCGTGTGAGCGCGCCGGGCCTGCGCGCCCTGTGGTGCGCGGGGCGGTACGAATGACAGTGTGGAGGTATGAACTTCCCCTTCCTGGGCAAGCGGCGCGCAGATCCCCGGGCGCATGACGCCGAGGGCATCGGCGAGCTGCTCGCCGACTGTGATCTGCTGCGTTCGCAGGCGTTGCGGGAGGGGGTCCGACTCGACGACTCCGCGGTCTCGTTGGAGCAGTTGGACCAGATCCTGCCGCGCTGGCGCGGCGACGAGGAGATCCAGACCTGGCTGGGCAACGACGCCGGTCTGTACCTCGGCACGGTGATCGTGCGGACCGTCCCCGGATCCGTCTGGGCCATCCGGTCCGACGGCCAGCCCGTCGTCCGGCTCGCCTCCGGCCGGGAGTTCGACGTGGTGGCGTCCGGTCACGCGTGGGCGGCGGACGGTGTGCCCGAACTCTCGCAGCTGTACGGCGAAGTCGCCGAGGCGTGAACCCTCGGCCCGATAATCGCCTTAAAAGTGGCTAATGCCCGAATGGTGCGTGTCGTTGGCATGTGTGCCGTTTGTCTCGGTACGTTGCAGTGGTCAGGGCACACGAACGGCCAGGGGGAATCGCAGAGTGCAGCCGGAGATCACTGCTCGCGCTCCATGGCGGACACCACGCAAGGGTGTCCGCGGGCGAGGAGAAGGTCAGCTGCACACACCCCCTAAGCCCGGTGGGCGTTGCGGGACGTCGGTGCCGGTGTCGGCAGGGGGCTGGTCGCCGCCCGGGTGACGTCCCCCACGAGTTCGACGACGTCCGGGCCGTACGCCTGAGAGTTGACCACCTTCAGCAGCAGCACGAAGGAGCTGGTGCCGTGCTTGCGGGCCAGCTTCTCGTGGTGCCGGGCGAGGTAGCGGGTGGCGGCCTGGTTGGTGATCGCCCGCTGTCCGCAGAACAGGAAGGCGGGCCGGGCCTCGCGCCGGTCCCCGGCGGTGAGGCGGGCCAGCAGGACGTACTCCGTGATGCCCGCGTCCAGTCGGTAGCGTTCGCTGCCTATCTGGAAGGCGCCGCGGTCCGGACCGGGCTCGGGGTCGACGTTGACCCGCACCCCGGGCAGCATGGCCGCCATGTGGGCGACCATGCGCCGGTTCGAGCCGGGGCCGCCCACGCAGAACTCCGTGCGCTCGCCGAAGCCCTGCGCGACCATGTCCTGCGTGACCACCTGGATGTGCGCGCCGCAGTCCTTGATCAGTGCCGCCAGCTCCAGCAGCGCGAACACGTCGAAGCGGTGGACCGCCGGTTCCGAGGCGGCCGGGTCCCGGTTGACGACCAGCAGCGACTCGGAGCTGTCCGGCAGCCCGAAGAACGCCTGCTTGCGGCGGAGTCTGCGCCGGGACAGGTAGGTGCGGGTGAACCAGCCCAGCGCGGCGCTGATGCCGGCCGCGACCACGCCCAGGACGATGTTGCGTACGTCGTCAGTCATGGGCGCGCATGCTAGCGGGCGTCGGCGTACCCGTGTTCGACGGGCCGCCGGGCCACCCGCTCGGATGGCGGCCGTTGTGCTCCTGACGCGACCATGACGATCAACTAAGCTGCCCGAACGGCCTTTCCCTGGAGGTGCGGATGCGTCGCCCTGTCGCACGGAATCTGACGGTCCTGGCGGTCTCGGCCGCCGTGGTGTCGGTGGGGGCCGCGGCGCCGCCCACGCCCCACGGCAGCCCCGGCGCCCCGAAGACCCCGGTCGCCGTCGGGTACGGGGGCGCGGTCGCCAGCGTCGACCCGGACGCCTCCGCCGCCGGCATCGAGGTGCTGCGCAAGGGCGGCAACGCCGTCGACGCCGCCGTGGCCACCGCGGCCGCGCTCGGCGTCACCGAGCCCTACTCCGCCGGCGTCGGCGGCGGCGGGTACTTCGTCTACTACGACGCCAAGTCCCGCACGGTGCGGACCATCGACGGCCGCGAGACCGCGCCGCTGACCGCCGACGAGAAGCTCTTCACCGAGGACGGCAAGCCGATCGCCTTCGCCGAGGCCGTCAGCAGCGGCCTCGCCGTCGGCACCCCGGGCACGCCCGCCACCTGGCAGACGGCCCTCGACAAGTGGGGCAGCCGCAAGCTCGCCTCCGTGCTCAGGCCCGCCGAGCGCCTGGCCCGGCACGGCTTCACCGTCGACGACACCTTCCGCTCCCAGACCGCCGCCAACGAGCAGCGGTTCCGCTACTTCCCGGACACCGCCGAGCTGTTCCTGCCCGGCGGGCAACTCCCCGTCGTCGGCTCCACGTTCAAGAACCCCGACCTGGCCCGCACCTACAAGGAGCTGGGCCGCGAGGGTGTCGACGCCATCTACCGCGGCGAGCTGGGCGAGGACATCGTCGACACCGTCAACGAGCCGCCCGTCGACCCGGACTCCGGCTGGAACGCCCGCCCCGGCGACCTGTCCGCCAAGGACCTCGCCGCCTACGAGGCCAAGTTCCAGGCGCCCACAAAGACCTCGTACCGCGGTCTGAACGTGTACTCCATCGCGCCCTCCTCCTCCGGCGGCACCACCGTCGGCGAGGCGCTGAACATCCTGGAGCGCACCGACCTCTCCGAGGCGAGCAAGTCCCGCTACCTGCACCGCTTCATCGAGGCCAGCCGCATCGCGTTCGCCGACCGCGGCCGCTGGGTCGGCGACCCCGCCTTCGAGGACGTACCGACGAAGGAGCTGCTCTCGCAGCGGTACGCCGACTCGCGCGAATGCCTGATCAAGGACGACGCGGCGCTCACCAGCCCCCTCGCGCCCGGTGACCCCCGGCACCCCGCCGCCTGCGCGGGCGGCGGCACGGCGGCGCCGACGACGTACGAGGGCGAGAACACCACGCACCTGACCGTGGCCGACAAGTGGGGCAACGTCGTCGCCTACACGCTCACCATCGAGCAGACCGGCGGCAGCGGCATCACCGTGCCCGGCCGCGGCTTCCTGCTCAACAACGAGCTGACGGACTTCTCCTTCGCCCCGGCCAACCCGGCCGTCCACGACCCGAACCTGCCCGGGCCCGGCAAGCGCCCGCGGTCCTCGATCGCCCCGACCATCGTCCTGGACCGGCACCACAAGCCGGTCGTGGCGGTCGGGTCGCCCGGCGGGGCCACCATCATCACCACCGTGCTCCAGACGCTCACCGGCTTCATCGACCGCGGGCTGCCCCTGGTGGACGCGATCGCCGCCCCGCGCGCCAGCCAGCGCAACGCCGCCCAGACCGAACTCGAACCCGGCCTCTACGACAGCGGGTTGCGGGGGCGGCTGGAGGCGCTCGGGCACTCCTTCAAGGAGAACCCGGAGATCGGCGCCGCGACCGGCGTCCAGCGGCTGCCGGGCGGCAAGTGGCTGGCCGCCGCCGAGAAGGAGCGACGCGGCGGCGGCTCGGCGATGGTGGTGTGGCCCACCCGGCAGCGGTAGCGCGGATCACAGGTCGGGGACGGGCCGCTGCGGCGTCCGGAACGCCAGCCGCCCGTCCTCGACGTCGACCGTCACCCGGCCGCCCTCCGCGACCCGCCCGTCGAGCAGCAGCCGGGACAGCTCGTTGTCGACCTCGCGCTGGATGGTGCGGCGCAGCGGACGGGCGCCGTACTCCGGCTGGTAGCCGCGCTCGGCGAGCCAGTCCACCGCCGCGTCGGTGAAGTCGACGGTGATGTCCTGCGCGCGCACCATGCGGCGGGTCTGCTCCAGGAGCAGGCTGGTGATCTGCCGCAGCTGCTCCCCGCTGAGCTGCCGGAAGACCACGATCTCGTCGACGCGGTTCAGGAACTCGGGCCGGAAGTGCTCGCGCAGCGGGCGCATGACCTGCTCGCGCCGCGCCTCCTCGTCCGCCTCCGCACCGCCCGCGCCGAAGCCGATGCCGGCGCCGCGCCGGGTGATCACGTCGGAGCCCAGGTTGCTGGTCATCACGACGACCGCGTTGGTGAAGTCCACGGTCCTGCCCTGCGAGTCGGTCAGCCGGCCGTCGTCCAGGACCTGGAGCAGGATGTTGAAGACGTCGGGGTGCGCCTTCTCCACCTCGTCCAGCAGGAGCAGCGAGTACGGGTGCCGGCGCACCACCTCGGTGAGCTGGCCGGCCTCCTCGTGCCCCACGTAGCCGGGCGGGGCGCCCACCAGGCGGCTGACCGTGTGGCGCTCCTGGTACTCGCTCATGTCGAGCCGCACCATCCGGTCCTCGCTGCCGAACAGCGCCTCGGCCAGCGCCCGGGCCAGCTCCGTCTTGCCGACACCGGTCGGACCGAGGAAGAGGAAGCTGCCGATCGGCCGGTCGGGGCTGGAGAGCCCGGCGCGCGAGCGCAGCACGGCGTCGGAGACCACCCGCACCGCCTCCTCCTGGCCGACCACGCGTTCGTGCAGGTGGGACTCCAGGCCCAGCAGGCGGTCCTTCTCCTCCTGGGTGAGGCTGCTGACCGGGATGCCGGTCTGCCGGGACACCACCTCGGCGATGGACTCGGTGCCGACGACCAGGTTCAGCCCCTCGTCGGCCTCGCCGCCGCCGTCGGCCTCGGTGATCCGCTGCTTCAGCTCGCCGATCCGGTCGCGCAACTGGGTTGCCTGCTCGTACTGCTCGTCCGCGACCGCCTGGTCCTTGTCCCGGAGCAGCTGGTCGACCTCGCGCTCCATGGTCCGCACGTCCGTGCCCTTGGTGCGCGACCGGAGCCGGACGCGGGCGCCCGCCTGGTCGATCAGGTCGATCGCCTTGTCCGGCAGCCGGCGGTCGGTGAGGTAGCGGTCGGACATCTGCACGGCCGCCACCAGCGCCTCGTCGGTGTAGCGGACCTGGTGGTGGGCCTCGTAGCGGTCGCGCAGACCGCGCAGGATCTCGATGGCGTCCGCGGGGGTGGGCTCGGGCACCAGGATCGGCTGGAAGCGGCGGGCCAGGGCCGCGTCCTTCTCGATCCTGCGGTACTCCTCCAGCGTGGTGGCGCCCACGACGTGCAGCTCACCCCGGGCCAGCGCCGGCTTGAGGATGTTCCCGGCGTCCATCGAACCGCCCTCGCCGCCCCCGCCGGCGCCGACGACCGTGTGCAGTTCGTCGATGAAGATGATCAGCTGGTCCGAGTGGGCGCGGATCTCGCCCACGATGTTGTTCATCCGCTCCTCGAAGTCGCCCCGGTAGCGGGTGCCGGCGACCACACCGGTCAGGTCCAGGGCGACCACCCGGCGGCCGAGCAGTACGTCGGGCACGTCGGCGTCGGTGATGCGCTGCGCCAGCCCCTCCACGACGGCGGTCTTGCCGACGCCCGCGTCACCGATCAGCACCGGGTTGTTCTTGCCGCGGCGGGAGAGCACCTCGACGGTCTGCTCGATCTCGTCCTCGCGCCCGATCACCGGGTCGATCCGGCCCTGCTGGGCCAGGTCGGTGAGGTCGCGGCCGTACTTGTCCAGCGTCGGCGTGTTCGTGGCCCGCGCGCTCTCGGGGCGGGCCTTGGCGGCGTCCGGCGACTCCGTGGGCAGGCCCGAGGGCGCGAACCGGGCCGCGTTAAGGATGTGCCCGGCGGCCGAGTCCGGGTTGGCGGCCAGGGCGCTGAGCACGTGCTCCGGGCCGATGTACCCGGTGCCGGTCGTCCGGGCCAGCTCGTGCGCGTCCAGCAGCGCCCGCTTGACGGCCGGGGTCAGCGAGAGCGACGTCGGCGGCGGGGCCTCGCCCGGCGCGTGCTGCGCCGGGCCGGTCCGCTCGTCGATCTGCGACGCCAGCGAGTCGGGGTCGGCACCGGCGCGGCTCAGCAGGCCCCGGGTCGGTTCGGTGGCGAGCGCGGCTCGCAGCAGGTGCTCCGTGTCCAGGTCCCGGCTGCCGTGCTCGGCCGCGTACTGGGCGGCGCCGCGCACCAGCTCCCGGGCCGGCTGGCTGAGCAGCCGGCCGATGTCGATCTGCCTGGGCTTCGGCCCGCCGAAGAAGCGTGCCAGGAATTCCGCGAACGGGTCGCCCTCCGGGCCCATGAAGCCGCTGGTCATCGTTTCCGGTCCTCCGCTGCTTCGCTGATCGGCGTACCGGGGCCGGGTAACCCGGTCGGCTTGCGCTCATGCCCCAACATGACACGTTCTGTGCCGGTGGGCATGTCCGCGAAGGCGGGCGGACCCGGGCGGACCCGGGCCGGGACCTACCGGACCTGGAGGGCGTCCCGTGCGGTCAGGACGCGCGGGCCGCTGTCCGTGATCGCCACCGTGTGCTCCACGTGCGCCGCGCGCGAGCCGTCGTTGGTGCGCAGGGTCCAGCCGTCGGCGGCCGCGTGGTAGTCGTCCCGGCCGCCGGCGATCAGCATCGGCTCGATGGCGATGACCATGCCGTGGCGCAGCGGGAGACCGCGTCCCGGCCGGCCCTCGTTGGGCACGCCCGGGTCCTCGTGCATCTGCCGGCCGATGCCGTGGCCGCCGAAGTCGTCCATGATGCCGTAGCCGCCCGCCCGGCACACCGTGCCGATCGCGTGCGAGATGTCGCCGATGCGATTGCCGACGACGGCCGCCGCGATGCCCGCCGCGAGGGCCCGTTCCGCGGTCTCGACCAGGGTGACGTCCGCCGCGCGCGGGGTGCCGACGACGAAGCTGATCGCCGAGTCGCCGGCCCAGCCGCCGAGCGTGGCCCCGCAGTCGAGTGAGACGAGGTCGCCGTCGCGCAGCCGGTAGCCGTCCGGGATGCCGTGCACGATCGCGTCGTTGACCGACGCGCAGAGGACGGCCGGGAACGGGGTCGGCGCGAAGGAGGGCCGGTAGCCGAGGAACGGCGAGCCCGCGCCCGCCTCCTTCAGTACGCCGTGCGCCACCTCGTCCAGTTCCAGCAGGGAGACGCCCACGGCGGCGGCGTTCCGGGCGGCGGTCAGGGCGCGGGCGACGACCTGGCCGGCCGTGTGCATCGCGTCGATCGATGTGTCTGTCTTGAGCTCCACCATGCCAATTACTATACCGGTATTTGAATTGGGTCGAACCTCGGGTCCGGTACGGGAAGCCGGTATTACAATGACGGTATGGTGCGCACCCCCCTGACCCCCGAAGAGCACGAGCGCGGCGAGCGGCTCGGCCGGCTGCTGCGTGAGGCCCGCGGCGAGCGGAGTATGACGGAGGTCGCCGCCGAGGCCGGCATCTCCGCCGAGACGCTGCGCAAGATCGAGACCGGCCGGGCGCCGACCCCGGCGTTCTTCACGGTGGCCGCGCTGGCCCGCGCGCTCGGGCTGTCCATGGACGAACTGGCCGGGCTGTGCGTCCTCGCCGGGGTGTGAGGGTGCGGTGACGCCCCTTCCCGAAAACTCCCTGTAGCGGCGCCGTAACACGGCTGGTGTTCCCTACGTGACCGGACGGACCGGAGTCCTCCGGTCGGGCGGGAGTCGAACCATGGCCGTGGAACAACTGCCGGGTCGGGTCTGGGACTTCACCCGGTACCTGACCGGACTGCTGACGCGTCTGGACCAAGGCGCCGGCTGGTGCGGGGTGTTCTGGCAGCGCGACCCCGAGGGCATGCGGGCCTGTCTCGAGGGGCGTGAGATCCCGCCTTGGGACGTGCTGGAGGCGCTGCTCCAGGACCTCGCCGGCCGGTACGGTGCCGCCGCCGCGGAGGCCGAGACGGAACCGGCCCGCGCCCTGCACGCCGCCGCGCTCACCGCGTACGACTCCCTGCCGGGCGCGCGCGACGCCCTGCGGGACCGGCTCGACGTCATGCTCCGCGAGCAGCGGTACGCCGCGGAACGCGAGACCCGGCTGACCCGGACGCTGTCCCTCCCCGACACCACCCCGGAGACGGCCGCCTCCCTCCGACTCGACCTCGCCTGGGCCCACGACGACCACACCCGGGCAACGGCCCGCTGCACCGAACTCCGATCCCGGCTGACGGCACTGGATGCCGTCCGGCGGGGGAGCGGGGGCATCCGGACGGACGCCGACACGCCGACCCCGGCAACCGGCCCCACGCGGCCCGGTCCACCGGGAGACGACGCCTCCACCCACACGGCAGGGCCCGAGACCCCGGCCTCCGCCTTCGGCGGGCCCGCGCCCGGGAGGCCGGGAGGCGCCGCTCCCGTGCACCGCCTCGCGCCCGCTGCGGAGCCCGAGGAACCCGCCTCCGCCTTCGGCGCGTACCCGCCCGGGGGCGTGTCCGGGAGGCTGGGGGAAGGCGCTCCCGCGTACCGCCCTGCGGCGATCGACGACTCGGGCTTCGGCGCGTCCGCGCCCGGGGGTGTGTCCGGGGGGCCGGGGGGCGTCGGCCCCGCGCACCACCCTGCTCCCGCCACGCCGCCCGGGGCTCCGGCCTCCGCCTTCGGCGCGTCCGCGCCCGGGGATGTGTCCGGGAGCCGGGTGGACGGTGCTCCCGCGTACCGCTCCCAGGGGTCCGAGGACTCCGCCTCCGCTTTCGGTGCCCCCGGGCACCCCTCCGCGCCCACCGAGCCGCGCGAGGGCCCCGCCCCCGCCTTCGACGCGCCCGCGCCCGATCGCGTGTCCCGGACGCCCGGGGGCGTGTCCCGGACGACGAGGGACGGCACCCCCGCGTACGGCTCCGCGCCGCCGGACGACCCCGCACCCCCTCCCGCCGCACCCACCACCCCGCCCGAGAACCCCGTACCCACCCCCGCCGCATCCCCGCCCCCCACCCCGAAACAGCGCAAACGCCGCCGCGGAGGTGCCCGTTTCGCCGGGGGCGTTGAAGCAGACGTGAGCCCCGTCGTGCCCGGGCAGGTGCCGGTGCCGGCCGCGCCGGGCCGGCGTACGCCACGCGGAGCGCGATTCGCGGGGGCCGATGACGTGGGGGAGCAGGCGGTGCCGCGGGCCGAGGCGCCGGGGGAGGAGGATCGGGTCGCCGTCGATGCCGTCGTCGAGGGCGTGGCGCGGCTGCGGGCCGGAGGGATGGGCGGGGAGGCGCCCGCCCTGCTGGCCGAGGCGGCCCTCGGGCCCGCCACCCGCTTCCCGCTGCTCGCCGCCCGGCTCGAACGGGCCGGGCTCGGCGCCGACTGGACCACCCTGCTGTGGGAGACCGCCTCGCTGCCCGCCGGCCACCTGGTCGCCGCCGCCGACGCGCTGGCCCTCGCCGGGCGCGCGGCCGACGCCGAGCAGGTGCTGCGGCATGGCGTCGTACGGCCCGCCGCCGAGATCGGCGCGGCCGTCGTCGGCCTGGTCGCCGAGGGCCGGCATCGAGAGGCCCGCGCGCTCCTCGACGCCTGCGTCCGCTCCCGCACCCCCGAGGACGCCGCCCGCAGCGCCGCACCGGACCCGGAGACGCTCGTGCCGCTCCTGCTGGAGGCGGCGCGCAACGTCTCCCAGCAATGCCACTGGGACCTCGTGCACGCCCTGCGCGTCGCCGGGTTCACCGCGTGAAATCCGCCCCCGTGACCCCACCGCCCCCACCACTCACCCACAGGAGTGCGAAAAGCGATCGACACCGCGCCTTGGCGACGATGGTCTTGGCAAGCCCGTCCGGCCAGGCTTACGTTCGTCCCTCTACGGCCCGCTCTACGGGCGTAGAGGCTCTGACGTCGCGTCGAAGGAGCAGCTCATGGCCAACGTCGTACGTGCCGCTCTCGTCCAGGCCACCTGGACCGGCGACACCGAGTCCATGGTGGCGAATCACGAGGAGCACGCCCGCGAGGCGGCCCGGCAGGGAGCCAAGGTCATCGGCTTCCAGGAAGTCTTCAACGCCCCCTACTTCTGCCAGGTCCAGGACCCCGCGCACTACCGCTGGGCCGAGCCCGTGCCCGACGGCCCGACCACCCGCCGTATGCAGGCCCTCGCCCGCGAGACCGGCATGGTGATCGTCGTCCCCGTCTTCGAGGTCGAGCAGTCCGGCTTCTACTACAACACCGCCGCCGTGATCGACGCCGACGGCACCGTCCTCGGGACGTACCGCAAGCATCACATCCCGCAGGTCAAGGGCTTCTGGGAGAAGTTCTACTTCCGGCCCGGCAACCTCGGCTGGCCGGTCTTCGACACCGCCGTCGGCAGGATCGGCGTCTACATCTGCTACGACCGGCACTTCCCGGAGGGCTGGCGCCAACTCGGCCTCGGCGGCGCCCAGCTCGTCTACAACCCCTCCGCCACCCACCGCGGACTCTCCGCCCACCTGTGGCAGCTCGAACAGCCCGCGGCGGCCGTCGCCAACGAGTACTTCGTCGCCGCGATCAACCGGGTCGGCCAGGAGGAGTACGGGGACAACGACTTCTACGGGACGTCGTACTTCGTCGACCCGCGAGGGCAGTTCGTCGGCGAGCGCGCCAGCGACACCAAGGAGGAACTCGTCGTCCGCGACCTGGACTTCGACCTCATCGACGAGGTGCGGCAGCAGTGGGCCTTCTACCGCGACCGCCGCCCCGACGCCTACGAAGGGCTGGTGCGGCCGTGACCAAGGACCTGTTCGGCCGCCACCGCGCCGTCCTGCCCGACTGGCTCGCCCTGTACTACGAGGACCCGCTGGAGATCACCCACGGCGAGGGCCGGCACGTCTGGGACGCCGCCGGCAACAAGTACCTCGACTTCTTCGGCGGCATCCTCACCACGATGACCGCGCACGCCCTGCCCGAGGTGACCAAGGCGGTGAGCGAGCAGGCCGGACGGATCATCCACTCCTCGACCCTCTACCTCAACCGGCCCATGGTCGAACTCGCCGAGCGCGTCGCCCACGTGTCCGGCATCCCGGACGCCCGCGTCTTCTTCACCACCTCCGGCACCGAGGCCAACGACACCGCCCTGCTGCTCGCCACCACGTACCGGCGTAGCAACACGATCCTGGCGATGCGCAACAGCTACCACGGCCGCTCCTTCAGCTCCGTCGGCATCACCGGCAACCGCAGCTGGTCCCCGACCTCGCTGTCCCCGCTCCAGACGCTCTACGTCCACGGCGGCGTCCGCACCCGCGGCCCCTACGCGCACCTGGACGACCGCGACTTCATCGCGGCCTGCGTCGACGACCTCACGGACCTCCTCGGCCACACCCGCGCCCCCGCCGCGCTGATCGCCGAGCCGATCCAGGGCGTCGGCGGCTTCACCTCCCCGCCGGACGGCCTGTACGCCGCCTTCCGCGAGGTGCTGCGCGAGCGGGACATCCTCTGGATCGCCGACGAGGTGCAGACCGGCTGGGGCCGCACCGGCGACCACTTCTGGGGCTGGCAGGCCCACGCGCAGAGCGGCCCGCCGGACATCGTCACGTTCGCCAAGGGCATCGGCAACGGCATGTCCGTCGGCGGCGTCATCGCCCGCGCCGAGATCATGAACTGCCTGGACGCCAACAGCATCTCCACCTTCGGCGGCACCCAGGTCACCATGGCGGCCGGCCTCGCCAACCTCTCGTACCTGCTGGAGCACGACCTCCAGGGCAACGCCCGCCGCGTCGGCGGACTGCTCCTCGAACGGCTGCGGGCGGTCGCCGCCCAGGTGCCGCACGTACGGGAGGTCCGCGGGCGCGGGCTGATGCTGGGCATCGAGCTGACCCGGCCCGGCACCGACGAGGCGGCGCCCGAGGCGGCGGCCACCGTGCTGGAGGAGGCCCGCGCGGGCGGGCTGCTCATCGGCAAGGGCGGCGGCCACAACACCAGCGCCCTGCGCGTCGCCCCGCCGATGACCCTCACCGTCGCGGAGGCCGAGGAGGGCGCGGCGATCCTCGAACGCGCCCTGCGGAGCATCTGACAGCAGCGTCCCGAGCAGAGGAACCGCCGCCATGACCTCCACCCCGGACACACCGGACACCCTGGAGCAGCAGCCCTGGGAACCCGCCCTGTCGGTCCGTCAGGTCCTCGGCCTGGAGCGGGTGCTGGCCGGACAGCCCGAGGTGGTGGCCGGCGCGCACCGGCTCGACCAGCCGGTGCGCTGGGTGCACGTGGCCGAGGCCGCGGACGTCGGCGTGATGCTCAGCGGCGGCGAGATGGTCCTCACCACCGGTGTGCTGCTCGCCGGTGACGAGGACAAGCAGGGCGAGTACATCCGCTCCCTGGACCGGGCGGAGGCGGCGGCCGTCGTGCTCGGCCTCGGCCGCGCCTTCCCCGCCCCGCCGGACGTGATGCGGCGGGCGGCCGAGCGGTGCGGGCTGCCCATGGTCGTCCTGCACCGGCCGTTCCCCTTCGCCGAGCTGACCGAGGAGGTGCAGTCCCGGCTGCTGCGGCGCAAGTTCGCCGCCGTCAGCCTCTCCGAGGCCGTACGCACCGAACTGACCGGCCTGATCACCGCGGGCGCCCCGGTGCAGCGCCTGCTCGACGAGGTGGCCCGGCACGGCGGCTGTCCGGTCGTCGTCACCAACCTCGCCCACCGCGTCCTCGCCACGGCGGGGGAGCGGCCCGCGGTCGACGACGTGCTCCGGGACTGGGAGCGCATCGCCCGGCAGGCCGGGGCCGGCACCGCCGACGGCTGGATCCGCGCCGAACTGACCTGCCGGGGGGAGCGGTGGGGCCGGCTGGTGCTGTGCGGCTACCGCGGCGACCGGGCCGCCGGACGGCTGCTGGCCGAGCGCGCCGCCGAGGCGCTCGTCCTGCACCGCATGCTCGGCGGCGACGGGGCACATACAGGCGGCTCCTGGGACTCGTGGGAGCAGCAGTCCGCCCGGAGCCTGCTCACCGACCTGGTCAGCGGCGCCGTACCGGCGCGGCAACTGCTGCCCCGGGCGCGCGCCGCCGGGCTGCCGGTCAACCGCCGGGTCTTCGTCCCGCTCGTCGTCCGCGAGCGGGACACCGCACGCCTGGACCGGGTGCTGCGGCTGCTGGGCCTGTCCGGGATCGCCGCCGGGCTCGCCGACGACCGGGTCGCCGTCCTGCTCAGCCTCGCCCCCGACCAGGACGCCAAGGCGCTGACCGCCCACTTCGCGGCCCGGCTGCGGTCGGAACCGGACGCCGCGCACACCGTCGTCGCGGCGGCCGACGCCCGCACCGACTGGGCCGGCGTACCGGCCGGCCTGCGCGAGGCCCAGCACGTCGCCGACGCCGTGGCCGACTCCCCGGCCGCCCTCGACCTGCCGCCCGTGGTGCGCCTGCGCGACGTCCACCTGCGCGGACTGGTCCGGCTGCTGCGCGACGACCCGCACGTCCAGTCCTTCGCCGAGCGGGAACTCAACGGACTGCTGCGGAGCCCCGACGAGGACCTGCTGGGCGTGCTGCGCACCTACCTCGCCACCGGCCGCAACAAGTCCCGCACCGCCCAGCTCCACCACGTCTCCCGGCCCGCCCTCTACCGCAGGCTGGAGGCGATACAGGGCCGCCTCGGCGTCGACCTCGACGACTTCGAACAGGCCGCCTCCGTCCACATCGCGCTCCTCGCCCACGACGCACAACAGGGGTGACACCGTGCAATGCCCGACCCCCGCAGACGTGACACCGTGCCACTCAAACCGCCCGTCCGCGCTCCCTAGGCTCGCCCCACACGCAGCGCCACACCGAGCGAGTGGAGGCCGAACATGAGCCGAGTGATCCGTGCCGCGCTCTTCCAGACCGCCTGGACGGGCGACAAGGAATCGATGATCCAGGTCCACGAGCAGGCGGTCCGCGACGCCGCCGCGCAAGGGGCCCAAGTGCTGTGCTTCCAGGAGCTGTTCTACGGCCCTTACTTCTGCCAGGTCCAGGACCCCGAGTTCTACGCCTACGCCGAGCGCATCCCCGACGGCCCCATCGTCGAGCGCTTCCAGCGGCTGGCCCGCGAACACGGCATCGTCCTGGTGCTGCCGATGTACGAGGAGGAGCAGCCCGGCGTCCTCTACAACACCGCCGCCGTGCTCGACGCCGACGGCTCCTACCTCGGCAAGTACCGCAAGACGCACATCCCGCAGGTGCGGGGCTTCTGGGAGAAGTTCTACTTCCGCCCCGGCAACTCCGGCTGGCCGGTCTTCGACACCGCCGTCGGCAAGGTCGGCGTGTACATCTGCTACGACCGGCACTTCCCGGAGGGCTGGCGGGCGCTGGGCCTGCAGGGCGCCGAGGTCGTCTTCAACCCGTCGGCCACCTCGCGCGGCCTCTCCGGCTACCTGTGGCAACTGGAGCAGCCGGCGGCGGCCGTCGCCAACGAGTACTTCGTGGGCGCCATCAACCGCGTCGGCGTCGAGGAGTACGGCGACAACGACTTCTACGGCACCTCCTACTTCGTCGACCCCGAGGCCCAGTTCGTCGGCGAGGTCGCCAGCGACAAGGAGACCGAACTCGTCGTGCGCGACCTCGACCTGGCCAAGCTGCGCGAGGTCCGCGACCGCTGGCAGTTCTACCGGGACCGCGCGCCGGGCGCGTACTCCCCGCTGACCGCGCCCTGACCGACCGGGCCCGGACCGCCCCTGACAGGAGGGAACAGCATGAGCAGCCGTACCGTCATCCGCGGCGGCCTCGTCATCACCGCGTCCGACGAGATCCACGCCGACGTCCTGATCGAGGACGGCCGGGTCGCCGCCCTCGCCGCGACCGGCACCCCGGCCGCCGCATCCTTCACGGCCGAGCGGGTCATCGACGCCACCGGCAAGTACGTCATCCCGGGCGGCGTCGACGGGCACACCCACATGGAGATGCCCTTCGGCGGCACCTACGCGGCCGACACCTTCGAGACCGGCACCAGGGCCGCCGCCTGGGGCGGTACGACCACCATCGTCGACTTCGCCATCCAGAGCGTCGGACACTCCCTGCGCGAGGGCCTCGACGCCTGGCACGCCAAGGCCGAGGGCAACTGCGCGATCGACTACGGCTTCCACATGATCGTCTCCGACGTGAACCAGGAGACGCTCAAGGAGATGGACCTGCTGGTCGAGGAGGGGGTCACCTCCTTCAAGCAGTTCATGGCCTACCCCGGCGTCTTCTACTCCGACGACGGCCAGATCCTGCGGGCCATGCAGCGCGCCGCCGAGAACGGCGGGCTGATCATGATGCACGCCGAGAACGGCATCGCGATCGACGTCCTGGTCGAGCAGGCCCTCGCCCGCGGCGAGACCGACCCGCGCTTCCACGGCGAGGTCCGCAAGGCCCTCCTGGAGGCCGAGGCCACCCACCGCGCCATCAGACTCGCCCAGGTCGCCGGCGCGCCCCTCTACGTCGTGCACGTCTCCGCGACCGAGGCGGTCGCCGAGCTGACCCGGGCCCGCGACGAGGGCCTGAACGTCTTCGGCGAGACCTGCCCGCAGTACCTGTTCCTGTCCACCGACAACCTCGCCGAGCCCGACTTCGAGGGCGCCAAGTACGTGTGCAGCACCCCGCTGCGCCCGCGTGAGCACCAGGCGGCCCTGTGGCGGGGCCTGCGGACCAACGACCTCCAGGTGGTGTCGACCGACCACTGCCCCTTCTGCTTCAGCGGCCAGAAGGAGCTGGGCCGCGGCGACTTCTCCAAGATCCCCAACGGGATGCCGGGCGTCGAGAACCGCATGGACCTGCTCCACCAGGCCGTCGTCGACGGACACATCGGCCGCCGCCGCTGGATCGAGATCGCCTGCGCCTCCCCGGCCCGCATGTTCGGCCTGTACCCGAAGAAGGGCACCATCGCGCCCGGCGCCGACGCCGACATCGTCATCTACGACCCGCACGCCGAGCAGGTCATCTCCGCCGAGACGCACCACATGAACGTCGACTACTCGGCGTACGAGGGCAGGCGCGTCACCGGCCGCGTGGAGACGGTGCTCTCGCGCGGCGAACCGGTCGTCACCGAGCGGGAGTACACCGGACACAAGGGCCACGGCGCGTACCTCCCGCGCTCCACCTGTCAGTACCTCAGCTAGGAGCCCAGCCCATGGACTTCGGACTCGTCCTGCAGACCGACCCGCCGGCCTCCCGCGTCGTCAGCCTGATGCAGCGGGCCGAGCGCAACGGCTTCAGCCACGGCTGGACCTTCGACTCCGCCGTGCTCTGGCAGGAGCCGTTCGTCATCTACAGCCAGATCCTCGCCAACACCACAAGCCTCAAGGTCGGCCCGATGGTCACCAACCCGGGCACCCGCACCTGGGAGGTGACCGCCTCCACCTTCGCCACCCTCAACGACATGTTCGGCAACCGCACCGTCTGCGGCATCGGCCGCGGCGACTCCGCGATGCGCGTGGCCGGCCGCAAGCCCAACACCCTCGCCCGCATCAGCGAGGCCATGAAGGTCGTCCGGGCCCTGGGCCGGGGCGAGGAGGCCGACCTCGGCGGCGGCACCGCGGTCAGGTTCCCGTGGATCAAGCCGGGCGCCGAAGTGCCGGTGTGGATGGCGGCGTACGGGCCGAAGGCCCTGAAGATGACCGGCGAGGAGGCCGACGGCTTCATCCTCCAGCTCGCCGACCTCTACCTCACCGAGTACATGGTCAAGGCCGTCAAGGACGCCGCCGCGGCCGCCGGCCGGGACCCGGACGAGGTGACGATCTGCGTCGCCGCCCCCGCCTACGTCACCGCCGACGACTCGCCCGAGGCGCTCGCCCACGCGCGTGAGCAGTGCCGCTGGTTCGGCGGCATGGTCGGCAACCACGTGGCCGACCTCGTCAGCAAGTACGGCGAGCACTCCGCCGCCGTCCCCGACGAACTCACCGACTACATCAAGTCCCGCGAGGGCTACGACTACGCCCACCACGGGCGCAGCGGCAACCCGGACACGCAGTTCGTGCCGGACGAGATCGTCGACCGGTTCTGCCTGATCGGGCCGGTCGAGAAGCACATCGAGAAGCTCCAGGCCCTGCGCGCCCTCGGCGTCGACCAGTTCGCCGTGTACGACATGCACGACGCGCAGGAAGCGACGATCGACGCGTACGGCGCGGAGATCATCCCGGCACTCCACCGCTGACCGGAACCCGTTCCGGAACCCGCCGCCGAAGGGTCACGCCCATGACCGCGACCGTCCCGCCCATGCCGTCCGACGGCCCCATACCCGAGCAGGCGGGACGCGTCGAGCTCCCGTCCGGCACCGTCCTCACCGACAACCGCTTCGTCAACGACGACCTGCTGCCCGTGCCGCTGGCCCGCCGCCGCTGGACGACGTACAACTTCGCGGCCCTGTGGGTGGGGATGGCGCACAACATCCCCTCCTGGCTCCTCGCCTCCGGTCTCGTCGCGCTCGGCATGGACTGGAAACAGGCCGTGTTCACCATCGCGCTCGCCAACGTCATCGTGCTCGCGCCGATGCTGCTGACCGGGCACGCCGGGCCCAAGTACGGCATTCCGTTCCCGGTGCTGGCCCGTGCCTCGTTCGGGCTGCGCGGCGCCAACCTGCCGGCGCTGATCCGGGCCGGGGTGGCGTGCGCCTGGTTCGGCATCCAGACCTGGATCGGCGGCCAGGGGATCTTCGTCCTGCTCGGCAAGCTGTTCGGCGGCTGGGCCGAGGCGTCCGAGGTCGGCGGCCAGCCCTGGACGCTCTGGGTGTGCTTCGTCCTGTTCTGGGCCCTCGAACTGGCCATCATCTACCGGGGGATGGAGGCGCTGCGCCGGTTCGAGAACTGGGCCGCGCCGTTCGTCATCGTCGGGGCGCTGGTGCTGCTGGTCTGGATCGCGAACAAGGCCGGGGGCCTCGGGCCGCTCCTTGACCAGCCGTCGCGGCTCGGCTGGGGCGCCGACTTCTGGCCGGTGTTCTTCCCGTCCCTCATGGGCATGATCGCCTTCTGGGCGACCCTGAGTCTGAACATTCCCGACTTCACCCGCTTCGGTGCGGGGCAGCGCGCCCAGGTCTGGGGCCAGACGCTCGGACTGCCCACGACCATGACGCTGTTCGCGCTGCTGTCCGTGTTCGTCACCTCCGGCTCGCAGGCGGTGTACGGGGCCGCGGTGTGGGACCCGGTCGCGCTCGCCGCCAAGACCGACAACGTCTTCGGACTGCTCTTCGCCCTGGTGACGGTGCTCGTCGCCACCATCTCGGTGAACATCGCGGCGAACGTCGTCTCACCGGCGTACGACCTGGCGAACCTGGCGCCACGGCTGATCAACTTCCGGACCGGCGCACTGATCACGGGCGTCGTCGGCGTGCTGATCATGCCGTGGAAGCTCACCGAGACACCCGAGCTGTACATCTTCACCTGGCTCGGCCTGGTCGGCGGGCTGCTCGGCACCGTCGCCGGCATCCTCATCGCCGACTACTGGCTGATCCGCCGCACCGTGCTGGACCTGCCCGCCCTGTACACGCCCGGGGGACGCTACTGGTACACCTCCGGCTGGAACCTGCGCGCCGTCGCCGCCTTCGTGGTCGGCGGGGTGCTCGCGGTGGGCGGCTCCCACTCGGCCCCGGGCAAGGGACCCTTCCCCGAGGACGGGCTGATCCCCTTCCTGAAGCCCCTCGCGGACTACGGCTGGGCGGTGGGGCTGGCGGCGTCGCTCGTCGTGTACGTCGGGCTGATGGCGGGCCGCAGGCGTACGTGAGCGCCTGCGGGCCGCGCCCGCCCCTCCCCGCTCGTCTAGCGGGCCGTGCCGAAGTCCTGGGTCCAGTAGGAGCCGGGCTGCGCGAGGCCGACGCCGATCTCCTTGAAGTCGCAGTTGAGGATGTTCTCCTTGTGGCCGGGGCTGGACATCCAGCCCGCCATCACCTTTTCGGGCGTTTCGTAGCCGTACGCGACGTTCTCGCCGTAGGTGCTCCAGTTGTAGCCGGCGTTCGTGATGCGGTCCTCCGGGGACGATCCGTTGGACCCGGAGTGCGACATGGTGCCGGTGGCCGCCATGTCCTCGCTGTGTGCCTGCGCGGCCTTGGTGAGGGCGGCGTTCACCGTCACCGGGGAGCAACCGGCCTTACCGCGCTCGGCGTTGACGAGTTCCACGACCTTGGCGACGTCACCGGAGGCCGGGGTGGTGGCAGCCGGGGTGCTCGGCGAAGCGGGGGCCGAGGGGGTGGGCTTCGCGGCGGGGGGCTTGGAGGCACCGGCGGTGGGCTTGGAGGAGCCGGTGGACGGCTTGGAGCCGGCGTCGGACGGCCTGGCGGCGGGGGCCTCGGGGGTGGCGGTCGCCTTCGGCTTGTGCGGCTTTTGCGACTTGTGCGACGGTCCGTCGCCCCGGTGCTTGGGTGCGTCCGGCTTGGAACCGCGCTCGGTGGCGGTCGGCTTCGTAGACGGTGCCGCCGAGGGCTCACCGCTCTGCTGGCTGCTCCACTCCCGGTACCAGTTCGCGTCGCCCCACCTGTCCTCGGTCGTGGTCGAGGCGGCGGTGCTCCGCAGCTCCCGCTCCTCGCTGCCGGGCCAGTCGGAACAGGCCAGGGCGACGGAGGGTATGCCTATGGCCCCCACAACCAGTGCCGCGACGACCGGCTTCCGGTAGTGCTGCTGGTGGCGATGCTTTCCCATGCGTGACCTCACTCGGTGGCGACAACCTGAGGTTGGTCATTCTTGGGACGGGCCCACACGGGGGCAAAGGGTCCTTCTACTATTGCGCTTAGTAGGCGTGCCCGGTACTTGCGGCAGGCGGCCGGGCGTGCAGACCCCGCCCCCACCGGCGGCGGGTGGTATCTGCTGTCGTGTCAGAAGGCCGCCGCTCGCGGAGAAGCGCAGACTCTCCCGCATGGTCTGGACCACCACTCCCATTGGCCCGTACTGCACCCGTGGCAAGCCGGACAAAGTCCTATTTGTCGCGGAGGCGGTGTCTACTAAGGTGCCCGCAGAGATCGGTAAGTGACGTGACGGATGTCACGGAACCGTGGATTCCGGTTCAGCCCTGTTCGTCGGACAGGGCCGCCACGGCCTCCTTGGCCGCCTTGATGGCGCCCTTGTTGATGGTGTCCGAGGACGGCGCCTTCTTGGACTCGAAGTCACTGCCGTTGTACGTGATCATCACCAGGGCGTTGGACGCCCGGACCAGCACGGTGCCCTCGCGCGTCTGCTGCTTGTCCTCGGTGGTCAGGTTCACCACCGAGTAGGCGCCGTCACCGAGGCCCGGGACCTCGCCGCCCCCGCTGCGGTCGGCGACCCGCTCCTTGTACGACTTCTGCGCCGCCTCGTCGGACGCCATCACCTCGAAGGAGACGTCGAGCCAGCGGTAGTCGTATCCCTTGAGCGCGTTCCACGAACAGGTGCGGCGCACGTCCGTGTCGGTCGAGGGGATCTCCTTGCCGGCCGACTTGGCACCCGGCACCAGCGAGGTGACGGTCTTCTCGGCCAGGCTCCCGCACGGCGCGGGTGCGGCGGCGTACGTCTTGGTCGCGGCCTCCGTGGCCGGCGCGGAGGCGGACCGCTCGGCGGTGTCGGGCGGCGTCTTGTCCGTCGCGGCCGGTGAGGTGTCCGGCCCGGACGACAGCGCCCAGCCCGCCGTGGCGAGCACGGCGACGGGGGCCAGACGCGCGGTCAGGGCGAGCGGCAGGGGAAGAGAACGCACGGCGCACTTCTCGTGGGGGATGGTGCGGAGGGGGGTCCGCACTGCGGACGGGACGTCAGTCTCACACGACTCCCTGTGGGGCGGAAGCCCGAACTCGGTGCGTGGCCGGGCGGTGACGCAGACGGAGCGTGGGTGGGGGTACACGGGCGGAGGTTGGTGCGGGTGCCGCGAGGGCGGGGGTGTGCAGAGGGGGCGCGGTGCGGGTGGCGGGTGGGTTGGCGGCGGGGACCGGCCGCCGGGCGCGGCGCTCGCGTCAGGGGCGGACCGCGGTCACCAACCACACCCCGGCACGCATGCGGACGCCGGTGTCGGTGGCGTACGGGCGCAGGGCCGCCTCCAGTTCGGCCAGGCGGCCCGCGGGGAGCGCGCCGCCCGGGTAGCGCGACAGCAGGAACTCGACGGCGTCCGGGACGTCGCGGCCCCAGACCGCCTCGACGGTGACCGGCTCCACCGTCACGTCCTCGTACCCGGCGAGGACCTCCCGGACGCGGTCCGGGTCGGACAGCGAGGCCATCGCGGTCCGCGCGGCGACCGCTTCGGCGCCGGGCTCCTCGTCGACGAGCCGGGCGAACAGCGCGAGCGTCCGGGCCTCCGGCGAGTGCGGTCCCGGCGGCTGCGGGCAGACGAACGCGAGCCGCCCGCCGGGACGCAGCGCCCGCGCGAGATTGCGGAAGGCGGCGGCGTGGTCCTCGAAGAACATCACCCCGCCCCGGCTGACGACCACGTCGTAGGCGTCCGCCGGGAAGGGGTGCACCTGCGCGTCCGCGCACTCGTACGCCGCGTTCGCGACCCCCTCGGCCGCCGTGCTCGCACGGGCCCGCTCCAGCAGGGGCGCCGAGATGTCGACGCCGACGGCGTGACCGGGAGCGGCCAGTCGCGCCGCGATCCGGGTCGTCGCGCCCGCCCCGCAGCCGACGTCGAGGACCCGGTCGCCGGGCGCGACGGCCGCCGCGCCGAACAGGGCGTCGTTCACCCCGGCCAGCATCGCGTCGTAGCGGGCCTGGTGGGTGGCCCAGTGGGCGCCGACCGGGCCGTTCCAGGCTTCGGCCTGGCGGGAGTTGGCGACGAGGGTCATGAGGTCTCCTTGGAGGTGGCAGGAGCGGTGGAAGGGGTGGTCGGACGGGCGGGCGTACGGCGGGCGGGACGGGCGACGGGCGCGGACAGTCCGCGTTCCACGCGGTCCACGGCGGCGAACGCGCCGTACGCGACGAGGTGCACCAGGCAGTGGTCGGTGTGCTCGGGCCGGCGCCACGCCGCCACGTCCGCGTCCGTGATCCGGTACGGCGCGCACGCGGCCAGCAGCGCCAGCCGCGCCCCGGGCCGGGTCCGCCGGTCCGGGAACGGGTCGGGCGCGAGGGGCGGATGGGCCCCGCCCCAGGCGTCCAGGGTCCGGCGTACGAGGGCCTGGTCGTCGGTGTCCAGGAGCCCCGCGCCGGACAGCGCGGCGGTGCGCAGCGCCGCGTACGCCGGGCCGACCGGCGTGCCCGCCGCCCACTCCGGACCCGGCCCGGCATCGTCCAGCAGGGGAAGTGAGGCACCGGGCGCGGCGACCCGGCGCACGGCACGCGACAGCGACCGGCCCACCAGGCTCCGCACCGGACGCAGCCGTTGCGCGTCGGCCGGGAGCAGGTTCTCGGTCACCAGCGCGGACACCACACGGTTGATGAAGTGGAAGGCCAGCACGGTGCCCAGATAGCCGGGCGCCTCCTCGCGCGGGAACGGGTACGGCTCCCGCACGGCCCCCGGCTCGCGGGTGCGCCGCGCCCAGTCCAGTACGCGCGCGTGCCGCTCGTCCTCCGGTTCCAGGCCCCGGGCCAGCCGCTCGGCCAGCGCGTGGTCGCCGGTGGCGTGCAGCAGGACGGTGTGCGCGTCCACGCAGAACGGGCACTTGTTGGCCGACGACACCCCGAACGCCGCGACCTCCTTTCCGGTCCGGTCGCCGGGACCGGCGATCAGGGACTCGCGCATCAGCGCCCACGCGGGGGCCAGCAGGGCGGGGGCGGAGGCGAGGACCACGAAGGTGGAGGGTTCGGCGATGCCGAAGTCCCGCGCCATCTGGGCGTAGACCTCGGCGACGCGGCCGGTGGCCGCCTTCGGCGGCGGCGGTTCGGTGTGACGGAAGGGTGTGGGCATGCACAGCAGCCTGCGCCGCGGGACCGCCCGCGGTCGTCGTACGGCCGGATACGGTCCGCACTGCGCCGACGGTCGCGGTCGCCGTGCGCACTACTTCGCCGGGAGTAGTCCGCAAGCCGTCCACAGGGCCGACGCGGCTGTCGGCGGGCCGGTCTAGTCTGCGGGCATGAGTGGGCGTCAGATCGACCGCAGAGTGCTCGCCGACGTGGTCCTCGCGGCCGTGGTCGGCGCCCTCGGCATGGGCGTCGCCGCCTTCGACGACGGCACCGACGCGCTCGACCTCACGCTCATCGCCCTCGCCTCGGCCTCCCTCGCCCTCCACCGTGCCGCCCCGCGCGCGGTATTGGCCGCGGCCACCCTCCTCGGCACGGCGTACGTCGTCCACGCGCACCCCGGGCCGCTCTCCGCGCTGCCCGTCCTGGGCGCCGTGCACACCGCCGCCCGGGTCGGCCACCGGGGCCTCGCGGCGGCCGCCAGTACGGTGTTCCTCGCGGGGTACGTGGCGACCGGTCCCGGCACGCAGGAGGTGGCCGAGCGGGCCGGGCTGCTCGCCGGCTGGTTCCTGTGCGCGGTGGTGACGGGCCTGGCCGACCGCAACTGGCAGGCGTATCTGCGCCAGACCGAACAGCGCGCCCAGGAGGCCGAGCGCACGCGCGAGGAGGCGGCCCTGCGCCGGGCCGGTGAGGAACGCCTGCGTATCGCCCGGGAGTTGCACGACTCGCTGACCCACAGCATCTCCATCGTGAAGCTCCAGGCGGGCGTCGCCGTCCATCTGGCGCGCAAGCGCGGCGAGGAGGTGCCGCCCGCGCTGCTCGCCATCCAGGAGGCCAGTGGCGAGGCGATGCGCGAACTGCGCTCGGCCCTCCAGGTGCTGCGCGCCGACGAGCCGGCCGGTACCCCGGCGCTGCTCGTGGAGCGGGCCCGCGCGGCCGGACTGGCCGTCGACCTGACGGTCACCGGCGACGAGCGCCCGCTGCCGCGGGCGGTGGACCGGGCCGCCTACCGCATCGTCCAGGAGGCCCTCACCAACGCGGCCCGGCACGCGGGCCCGGCGAAGATCACGGTACGTATCGACTACGGCGGGGGAGGCGAGGGGGAGTTGGCGATAGACGTGGACGACGACGGAGCCGCCGATCCGGCCCGCCCGCCGGTCCCGGGCACCGGACTGACCGGCATGCGCGAGCGGGTGACGGCGCTGGGCGGCACCCTGCGCGCCGCCCCGCGCGCGGAGGGCGGCTTCGCGGTGCGCGCCAGGCTGCCGATGGGGGAGACGGTATGAGTGACGTCCTGCGCGTGGCGCTCGTCGACGACCAGGCGCTGATGCGGGCCGGGTTCCGGGCGCTCCTCGACGCGGAGGACGGCGTCGAGGTGGTGGGTGAGGCCGCCGACGGCGAGCAGGGTGTGGCGCTGGTGCGCGCCCAGGTGCCCGACGTGGCCCTGGTCGACGTGCAGATGCCGGTGATGACGGGTATCGAGGCGACCCGCCGCATCGCCGCCGCCCCGGCCCTCGCCGCCGTTCGCGTGGTCATCCTCACCAACTACGGCGTGGACGAGTACGTCTTCGAGGCCCTGCGCGCGGGCGCGAGCGGCTTCCTGCTGAAGGACACCGAGCCGGCCGACCTGCTCCAGGCCATCCAGGTGGTCGCGCGCGGCGAGGCGCTGCTCTCCCCGTCGGTCACCCGCACCCTCATCGGCGAGTTCGTCGCCCGCCCCCCGGACCGCTCCACCGCCCCCGGCCTGGACTGCCTCACCCGCCGCGAACGCGAGGTCACCGCGCTCGCCGCCCGCGGCCTGAGCAACGAGGAGATCGCCGCGCACATGGTGATCAGCCCGCTCACCGCCAAGACTCACATCAGCCGCGCGATGACCAAGCTGGGCGCCCGGGACCGGGCCCAACTCGTGGTGTTCGCCTACGAGTCGGGCATGGTGACGGCCCGGGGCGGCACCCGTTAGTCCTGGGTCCCCGCCCGTCAGGGCACCCGCGCGGTCCACTCCGGGGAGGAGAACTTCGTCTCCGCCAGCTCCCGCGCCCGGGCCAGTTCGTCGTCGGTCACCTTGCCCCGGCTCAGCCCGTACCGCGCGCCGAAGGAGGCGATCATCCGCCCGATCACGTCCTCGCGCGCCAGCCCGGTCTGCCGGCGCAACGGGTCCACCCGCTTCTTCGCGCTCCGGATGCCCTTGTCGGACATCTTCTCCCGCCCGATGCGCAGCACCTCCAGCATCTTGTCCGCGTCGATGTCGTAGGACATGGTCACGTGGTGCAGCACGGCGCCGGGACCGCCCCCGGGGCCGACAACGCGCTTCTGGGCGGCGCCGGCGATCTTGCCCTGGTCGGTGGCGATGTCGTTCAGCGGCTGGTACCAGGCGCGGATCCCCATCTCGCCGAGCGCCCCCAGCACCCAGTCGTCGAGGTAGGCGTAGCTGTCCTGGAAGGAGAGCCCCTGCACCAGCGCGTCCGGCACGGACAGGGAGTACGTGATGGTGTTGCCGGGCTCGACGAACATGGCGCCGCCACCGGAGATCCGGCGCACCACCTCGATGCCGTGGCGTGCGGCACCCTCGGCGTCCACCTCGTTGCGCAGCGACTGGAAACTGCCGATGATCACCGCGGGGGCGCCCCACTCCCACACCCGGAGTGTGGGCGGGCGCCGGCCCGCGGCGACCTCGGCGGTCAGCACCTCGTCCAGCGCCATGTGCAGGGCTGGGGACTCGGGCCCCTCGTGGATCAGCTGCCAGTCGTAGTCCGTCCAGTCCGTGGCGTGCGCGAGGGCCCGGCGCACGGCGACGGCCACGCCCTCGGAGGTCAGCCCGTACATCACGGTGCCCTCGGGCAGCGCCGCGTCGATCCGCGCGGCGAGCCCCGCCGCGTCCGTGTCCACCGGCGCGCCCTCCAGCGCGCGGTTCACGGCCGCCAGGGCCTCGTCCGGTTCGAGGAAGAAGTCACCGGCCACCCGCACGTGCCGCAGCACACCGCCCTCGGCCTCGACGTCCACCACGACCAGCTTGCCGCCGGGGATCTTGTATTCACCGTGCACCGTCGCGCCTCCGTTCCGCATCCGGGGCAACAGCCCGGCCGACCGGTGTGTTCCCACCGCGCGCCGGGCCGGTCCGGGGCCCGGCTAGCCTGAGCCGCATGCGTGTCACCAGGGAACTGCCGACGCTCGCCGCCGGCGAGGTCGACGTCTCCTTCGTGATCAAGGGGTACGAGGAGGTCGTGGCCGCCGACACGGCCTGGAACGAGCACTCCCACCCGTGGCACGAGCTGCTGTGGAACGAGCGTGGCGCGTCCACCGCCGTGGTCGGCACCCAGGTGTGGTGCATCACGCCGACGCTGGGGCTCTGGATGCCCGCCGGACAGCTGCACTCCGCCTCCGCCGTCGCGGGCACCTCCTACCGCGCCCACTTCTTCCGGCACGGCACCGAGTCGGCGCTGCCCGACAGGCCGGTGGCCGTGGACATCACCCCGCTGCTCCGGCTCCTCCTGGAGCGGCTGGAGGAACCCGGCCTGTCCGCGCGCTCCCGGGCCGTGACCGAGGCCATGGTCCTCGACGTCCTGCGGCCGTCACCGCGTGCCCTGCTGGTGCAGCTCCCCACGTCCGAGCTGCTGCGGCCGATCGTGGACGCGGTCCGCGCGGACCCCGCCCACCAGCGGACGCTCACCGGCTGGGCCACCGCCCTTGGGTGCAGTGCCCGCACCCTGACCCGGGCGTTCCGGACCGAGACCGGCACCAGCTTCGCCCGGTGGGTCGCCTCGGTACGGGCCCAGCACGCCGTGCAGTTGCTCTCCCAGGGCTTCGATGTGGACGTGGTGGCCGACGCGGTCGGCTACCGCTCGGCCAGTGCCTTCGGCGCCGCGTTCCGGCGGACGACCGGCACCACGCCGGGCAGGTTCCGGGCGGGCTGACGGCGCCGGGGGGACCCCGCCGGGTGTCCCGATCGCTACAAGGACTGTCGAAAAGGCTCGATTGATGCGCGCGCATCCGCTCTCTAATCTGTGCAGGTAAGCCTTACCTAACTTCCTGCACCTTCCCATTGAGAGTGAAACCCGGGTCGATGAGAACACCCCGCCTTCGCGTGCTCGCCCTCGCCGCGTCCCTCCTGTTCGGCCTCACCGCCTGCGGCGGCCAGGACGACACCAAGGACGACAGCGCCGCCGCCGCCGGCGCCGACGGCTCCGGCCGGTTCCCCGTGAGCATCAAGCACGCGCTCGGCACCACCGTCATCCCCGACAAGCCGAAGCGCGTCGCCACCGTCAACTGGGCCAACGACGAGGTGCCGCTCGCCCTCGGCGTCGTCCCCGTCGGCATGGCCAAGGCCAACTTCGGCGACGACGACGCGGACGGCGTGCTGCCCTGGACCGAGGACCGGCTCAAGGAACTCGGCGCCAAGACGCCCGTCCTCTTCGACGAGACCGACGGCATCGACTTCGAGGCCGTCGCCGACACCAGGCCCGACGTCATCCTCGCCTCGTACTCCGGCCTGACCGCGCAGGACTACGAGACCCTCAGCCAGATCGCGCCCGTCGTCGCCTACCCCGAGGCCGCCTGGGCCACCCCGTGGCGCGACATCATCCGGCTCAACAGCAAGGCCATCGGCATGGCCGACCAGGGCGACGAGCTGATCGCTGACCTGGAGGGGCGGATCGCCAAGACCGTCGCCAAGTACCCCCAGATCAAGGGCAAGTCGGCGATGTTCATGACCCACGTGTCCTCCAAGGACGTCAGTGAGGTCGGCTTCTACACCACCCACGACACCCGCACCCAGTTCTTCACCGACCTCGGCATGAAGATCCCGGCCAGCATCTCCGAGCCGTCCAAGGACACCAAGAAGTTCGTGCTCAGCAAGAGCGCCGAGCGCATCGACGACTTCAACGACGTCGACATCGTCACCGGCTACGGCGACGACAAGGGCGAACTGCTGAAGGCCCTCAAGAACGACCCGCTCACCTCGAAGCTGACCGCCGTCAAGCAGGACTCCGTGTACCTGCTGCCCGGCACCACCCCGCTCGCGACCGCCGCGAACCCGACCCCGCTGTCCATCCCGTACGTCCTGGACGACTACGTGAAGGCGCTCGCCGCGGCCGCGGACAAGGCCGCGTGACCGTCACCGACACCCCGCGCGCGTCGAACGCCGTCCCGGTGCGGCGTCCGGCGCGCGTCCGCGTGACCTGGCTCCTCGTGCTCGCCGCGGTCCTGCTCGCCGTCATGACCGCCTCCCTCGCCCTCGGCTCCCGCGACGTCGCCTGGTCCGACGTGTGGTCGGCGCTCGGCGGGGCGGAACACACCCTGGAGGAGGCGGCGGTCGCCAAGCGCGTACCCCGCACCCTCCTCGCCGTCACCGTGGGCGCCGCCCTCGCGCTGGCCGGCGCGGTCATGCAGGGCGTCACCCGCAACCCGCTCGCCGACCCCGGCATCCTCGGCGTCAACATGGGCGCCTCGCTGGCCGTGGTGATCGCCATGGCCCACTTCGGCCTCGCGTCGGTCTCCGGGTACATCTGGGTGGCGATGACCGGGGCGGCACTGACCGCCGGGTTCGTCTACGCCGTCGGCTCGCTGGGCCGCGGTGGGGCCACCCCGCTGAAACTGGCCCTCGCCGGTGCCGCCATCTCGGCCGCGCTCGCCTCCCTGGTCACCGCCGTCGTACTGCCGCGCAACGACATCTCCGACACCTTCCGGCTGTGGCAGATCGGCGGCGTCGGAGGCGCCTCCTACGCCCAGCTCGGCACGGTGCTGCCGTTCCTCGCCGCCGGTCTCGTGCTCTGCCTCGCCTCCGCGCGGGCCCTCAACTCGCTGGCGCTGGGCGACGACCTGGCCGCCGGGCTCGGCGAACGCGTGGCGCTCGTACGGGCCACCGCCGCGCTCGGCGCGGTCGTCCTGTGCGGCGCGTCCACCGCCGTCGCCGGGCCCATCGCCTTCGTCGGCCTCGTCGTACCCCACACCTGCCGGCTCCTGGTGGGCGTCGACCACCGCTGGCTGCTGCCGTTCTCCGCGCTCGGCGGTGCCGTACTCCTCACCGCCGCGGACGTGGTGGGACGGGTTGTGGCCCGGCCGGCCGAGATCGACGTCGGCATCCTGACCGCGGTCATCGGCGCCCCCTTCTTCATCCACATCGTCCGCCGACAGAAGGTCAGATCCCTGTGAGCGCCCCTGCCGCGAGCGTCCCGTCCGCGCTGCGGACCGTCACCCGCGCCCGGATCCGCGGCGCGTACCGGCGGCGGCTGCTCGTCCTGACGCTGCTGCTGCTCGTCGCCGCCGCGTTCGCCACCACCCTCATGGCCGGGCACACCTTCTACCCGGCCCACGACGTGCTGCGCGTGGTCATGGGGGAGGACGTGCCGGGCGCGTCCTTCACCGTGGGCAGGCTGCGGCTGCCCCGCGCGGTGCTCGCCCTGACCGCCGGATTCAGCTTCGGCATGGCGGGTGTCACCTTCCAGACGATGCTCCGCAACCCGCTGGCCAGCCCCGACGTCATCGGCATCAGCGCGGGCGCGAGCGCCGCGGCGGCCATCGCCATCGTGACCCTCTCCCTGAGCGGCACCGAGGTGTCGGTGCTCGCGATCGCCGCCGCGCTCGGGGTGGCGCTGCTCGTGTACACGCTCGCGTTCCGCGACGGGGTCGCCGGCACCCGGCTCATCCTCATCGGCATCGGTGTCGCCGCGCTGCTCGACAGCGTCACCTCCTACGTCCTGTCGCAGGCCGCCGAGTGGGACCTCCAGGAGGCGATGCGCTGGCTCACGGGCAGCCTCAACGGCACCACCTGGGAAGAGACCGTGCCCACGGTCGCCGCCCTGCTCGTGCTCAGCCCGGTGCTGCTCTCCCAGGCCCGCAACCTGAGCGCGCTGAGCCTCGGGGACGACACGGCCTCCGCGCTCGGCGTCCGGGTGGAGCGAACCCGCGTCACGGTGATCGTGGCGGCCGTGGGGCTGATCGCGTTCGCGACGGCGGCCGCCGGACCGATCGCCTTCGTCGCCTTCCTCTCCGGTCCGATCGCCGCCCGGCTGGTCGGCACCGGCGGTTCCCTGCTGGTGCCCGCCGGGCTGGTCGGGTCCCTGCTCGTGCTGGTCGCCGACTTCACCGGCCAGTACGCCTTCGACACCCGCTACCCGGTGGGCGTCGTCACCGGCGTCCTCGGCGCCCCCTACCTCGTCTACCTGATCGTCCGCACCAACCGGGCCGGAGGCTCACTGTGACCGCGTCCCACACCCTCTCCACCGAGGACCTCACGCTCGGCTACGGCGACCGAGTCGTCATCGAGGGCCTGGACCTGACCCTCGCGGCCGGGCGCGTCACGGTGATCGTCGGCGCCAACGCCTGCGGCAAGTCGACCCTGTTGCGCTCCATGTCCCGGCTGCTCGTCCCCCGCGCGGGCCGCGTCGTCCTGGACGGCAGGGAGGTCCACCGCACCCCCGCCAAGGAACTCGCCCGCACCCTCGGCCTGCTGCCCCAGTCGCCGGTCACCCCCGAGGGCATCACCGTCCTCGACCTGGTGGGCCGGGGCCGCCACCCGCACCAGCGTGCCTTCGCGCGGTGGACGGCCAAGGACGACGCGGCGGTCGCCGCCGCGCTGGAGGCCACGCACACCACGGACCTGGTGGACCGCTCGGTCGACGAACTCTCCGGCGGCCAGCGCCAACGGGTGTGGATCGCGATGGCGCTGGCCCAGCAGACCGACCTGCTGCTGCTCGACGAACCCACCACGTTCCTCGACATCAGCCACCAGATCGAGGTGCTCGACCTGCTGACCGACCTGAACCGGACCCGCGGCACCACGATCGTCATGGTCCTGCACGACCTCAACCTGGCCGCGCGCTACGCCGACCGGCTCATCGCCCTGGCCGCCGGCCGGCTGCACGCGGCCGGAACCACCGAGGAGGTGATGACCGAGGAGACGGTCAGGACCGTGTACGGCATGGAGAGCCGCGTCATCGAGGACCCGGTCTCCGGCCGGCCCCTCGTGCTGCCCATCGGCCGCCACCACTCGATGGCGTCATGAGTCCGAAGCTCACCGCCCTGCTCCCCGACCTCGCCCCCTGGCGCACCTCCCGGGACTTCCGCCTCCTGTGGGTGCAGGGGCTGGTCACCTACCTCGGCAGCGTCATGGCCCTGATCGCGCTGCCGCTCCAGATCAAGGACCTGACCGGATCCCCGCTCGCGGTCGGCGTCATGGGCGCCGTCGAACTCGTACCACTGGTCGTCTTCGGGCTGTACGGCGGCGCACTCGCCGACGCGGTGGACCGGCGCAAGGTCATCGTGGTCACCGAGGCGGGACTCGGCCTGCTGGCGGCGGTCCTGCTCGTGAACGCGATGCTGCCGAGCCCGATGCTGTGGCCGCTGTACGTGGTGGCGGCCGGGGTCGCCGCCCTGGCCGGACTCCAGCGGCCCGCGCTGGACTCGTTGCTGGCCCGGATCGTCCCGCACGGCCAACTGGCGGCGGCCGCCGCGCTGAACGCCCTGCGCTGGCAGGCCGGCGCGATCGCCGGGCCCGCGCTGGCCGGCCTCGTGGTGGCCTACGCGGGCAACGTCCCGGCGTACGCCACCACCGTGGCCTGCTTCCTCGGGTCGGTTCTGATGTGCCGTCGGCTCTCACCCGTGCCGCCCGCCGAGCACGCGGCCAGGCCGTCGCTGCGCGGCATCGCGGAAGGCGCGCGGTACGCGTGGTCGCGACCGGTGCTGCTCGGCACGTACGCCATCGACCTGGCGGCGATGTTCTTCGCCTTCCCGAACACCATATTCCCGTTCCTCGCCGACGACCTCGACGCCGAGTGGGCGCTCGGGCTGATGTACTCGGCGGGAGCGGTGGGCTCGCTGCTGGTCAGCCTGACCAGCGGCTGGGTGTCCCGGACCCGGCGGCACGGGCTGCTGGTGGTGTGCGGCGCCGCCGGGTGGGGCCTGGCCGTCGCGGCGGCAGGCTGGACGTCGCAGGTCTGGCTGGTGCTGGTGTGCCTCGGGCTGGCGGGAGCGGGGGACATGCTGAGCGGTCTGGGCCGTTCGACGATCTGGAACCAGACCATTCCCGACCGCCTGCGCGGCCGGCTCGCCGGCATCGAGGTCCTCTCGTACAGCGTCGGCCCGCAGCTCGGCCAGGTCCGCGCCGGGGCGATGGCCGGCTGGACCGGCGCGCGTCCGGCGATCTGGAGCGGCGGCCTCGCCTGCGTCGCCGCGGTGGGCCTGCTCACCGCCGCACTGCCCAAGCTGATCAGCTACGACGCCCGGACGGACGAGGACGCCCGCCGCCGCGCCGCCGAGGGCGTCGGTCAACAGCGGGACCCGCTCGTGGACCGGGGGACCGGTGAGGCTAGCGTGAACCACTGACAACAGTGAGTGACCGTTCGCGTCGCCACGCTTTCCGCAAGGAGGAGCGCCCCGCATGCCCCGATCCACGACCCCGCCCCCACACCGGCGTCGACTGAGTCTGCTCGCCCTCGGCGCGACCACCGCCCTCGCTCTCACCGCCTGCGGCGGCGGTGAGGAGGGCGGCACCGACACACCGACCCGGAGCGAGGACGCCGCCCCCAAGGCGCTCATAACGGAGCAGGCGGCGAAGAAGGTGGTCGACACCTACGAGTTGACGAACAACCGCGCCAACGCGAAACGCGACGCGAAGCTGCTGAGCACCGTGGAATCGGCACAGGTCCACGAGCAGTCCAAGGCCGACTACAAGCAGTGGGAAACGTGGCCGGAGAAGGAGCAGAAGGAATACACGGCGCCCTTCTCCTACGAGAAACGCGAGTACCTGATCCCGTCCGCCGACAGCGGAGCCACCTGGTTCGCTGTCAAGGCCCGCTCCAGTGAGGACCCGAAGGGCGAGGGCGCGCTCATCGTCTTCGACAAGGTCGGCGGCACGTTCAAGGTCACGATGGCGGTCTACGCCGACGACGCCCCGATCCCGGAGATCGCCGTCGACAAGAACGGCCTCGTCAGCCCCGCCGACCCGTCGGCCAGGGTCGGCGGCCTCGCCCCGGACCAACTCGGTGCCGTCTACGAGGACTTCTTCGAAACGGGTGGAAAGAAGAAGGCCGCCGACGCGTTCGTCTCCACCAAGACCTCGAAGGGCTCGATCGACGTCTACCAGGACGGCCCCGACGACGACGTCAAGAACTTCGCCACCGAGAAGTACTTCGCGAAGGACCCGGCCCACCCGAAGGTCTACGCGCTCAAGCTCGCCAACGGCGGAACGCTCGCGCTCTTCCCGACCGCGCACACGCAGGAACTGATGCTCAAGCCGAGGTACATGAGCAGCTTCGACATCACCCCCACGGAGGAGGAGGGCCTCTACGACTCGTCCAAGCGGGACGTGGTCACCGACGAGTTCCAGGGCCAGGGTCTCGCCGTACTCGACCCCAAGGGCAAGCCCCGCGTGACCGCCATCGAGTACCGGATGGTCGACTCCCGCTGACGGACCGGCCCGACCGGGAATGGACGGCCGCCATTGCCCGAAAGGGCAGCGGAATTGCCCGGCGAAGTTTTTCAAGACGTTCACAGTCAATGATTTCCGGCTCCGGCCGCCCACTTGACGGCTGGTAACGTGCCCGCCGTTCCACCCCCACAGAACGAAGTACCCGATCTTTGGAATTCACTTTATGACTGGTACGCCAGACGAAACCCCCACGAACACTTTCGCCCCGGGCGGACGCCGGCGGCACCGCCGGGCGAGAGTCGGCCGGTTCGGCGCGCGACGGGCCCTCGTGCTCGCGATGGCCGTGCCCGTGGCCTCCGCCACGCTGGCCGGAACCTCGGCCTTCGCCGCCGACGACAGCGCCGCGGCACCGCAGGGCATCTCGGTCGACGACCTCGACGCCGACGACGCCCAGTTGGTCAAGAACCTCAACGAGCGGGTCGCCGACAAGCGCCTGGGCACGAACGTCAGCGGCGTGGTCCTCGACGCCGACTCGGACACCGCCCTGTGGGACCACAACGGCTCCACCACCCTCATGCCGGCCTCCAACGCCAAACTCGCCACGGCGACCACCGCACTGACGCTGCTGGGCGCGAACCACGAGTTCACCACGAAGGTCGTGTACGGCGAGGGCACCCTCACCCTCGTCGGCGGCGGTGACCGCACCCTCACCAGCGACGACGTGGCCGAGATGGCCAAGACCGCCGTCGACGGGCTCAAGGCCGCGGGCCTGACCGGCGTCAAGGTCCGGGTGGACGACAGCCTGTTCGCCGAGCCCAGCCTCGCCAAGGGCTGGAACGAGGGCTACTACCCCACCGAGGTCGCACCGGTCCGCTCGCTCGTCGTCGACGGCGCCGCGGTGAACGACACGGCGATCGACGCCGGCAAGGTCTTCGCCAAGAAGCTCGCCGCGCTGGGCGTCACCGTCGACGGCGAGGTCGGCCGCGCGAAGGCGCAGCAGTCCGACGTACCGGTGGCGCAGCACAAGTCGGCACCGCTGTCGGACATCGTCAAGAAGATGCTCAAGACGAGCGACAACAACATCGCCGAGACCCTGCTGCGGATGTCCGCGGTGGAGCTGGGGAAGCCGGCCACCTTCGAGAGCGGCGTCGCACTCGTCCGCCAGGTGCTCAGCTCGTACGGGGTGTCGCTCGACAACTTCGAGATGTACGACGGCAGCGGCCTCTCCCGCGCCGACCGCATCCCGGCCGCGACCCTCGCACAGCTCCTCGACGCGATCACGGAGTCCCCGGCCCTCGGGTCGATCCTGGACGGTCTGCCGGTCTCGGGCGAGGCCGGTGCCAGCCTCGGCCCGGAGTGGGGACGCTTCGACGACGCCAACTCCAAGTGCGCCGTCGGCAAGGTGCACGCGAAGACCGGCACGCTCACCGGTGCCGTCGCCCTGAGCGGCGTCACGCGGACCGATGACGGAGAGTGGCGGATCTTCTCCTTCATCGAGAACAACTCGTCGGCCAACCCGAGCGACATCAAGGACGCCATGGACGGCCTCGCCGCCACGGTGAACGGCTGCTGGGCCTGACACCCCACCCCTCACGCCCGCCCGCGCGTCGCCCAACGGCGGTGCGCGGGCGGACGCGTGCGGAGTTCCGGTGAAGAACCGAGCGGACTCGGGAACTGGTGCCCACGCCCGTCGACGGTGCCGCGAGTGCAGCGGCACATGACCTCTCGGGCAAGAGCCCCGATTCTCTTGGTGTTGCCGCCGAAGCACTTGTCGGAGTCCCGGCCCGGCCTGACCCTCACGATCTACACCGCCGAACCCGGCTCACCCTCCGCGGCGAGCTGAGCCTCGGGTGCGATGCCGAGCCGTTCGGCAGGCACTCGCTCGATGCGGGTCCAGCCCCTCCAGCCGCGCTCCTGCAGAATCGCCAGCACCAGTTCGGCGCCCGGTGCGGACGCCACCATGGCCGAGTCCATCAGGGCGACGAACTGATCGTCGAAGCCGTCCTCCCCCACCTCGCCGGACTCCACGGCGCGAATCATCAGGCGCTCCAGGATGTCGGCGATCTCGACGATCCGTGGATCGTCGGCCCGCCAGTCCGGCTCCCCGGTGAAGAAGGAGTAGAGCGTCACCATGTCGGGGTCGTCCAGCTCCTCGTGCTTCTTGGCGATCACGGAGTCGATCAGGTCCGGCACCTGCGCGGCGATCATGATCCAGGCATCCCGTTCCAGCTCGATGTACCGCTCGCCGACGCCGAGACCGCGCAACCGGTCGAGGTACCCCACGACGCTCTGCGGCAGCGCCAGATGCTCCCCGGCGGCGAGCCGGGCGAGCCGGCCGCGGGTGCCCCGCAGCCGCCGGATCTCGGCGCGCAGCTCCTTGTCGATCTCCCGCACGCCACCGGCGAACTCCTCCGGCCCGGCGTCGAGGAGTTCCTGCACCCTGGCCAGCGGCACGCCCGCGTCGGCCAGGGTGCGGATCCGGATCAGTCGCACGACCGCGACGGCGTCGTAGGTGCGGTACCCGGACCGGTCGCGCTCGGGCTCGGGCAGCAGCCCGATCTTGTGGTAGTGGCGTACCGCCCGTACCGTCACCCCGGCGTACGCGGCCAGCTGACTGATGGTGAGCATGGGTCTCAGCCTGCCTCAGGTGATCTTCCGGCGGTAGGCGAGCATCGCGAAGACGTACGCCACGACGAGGATGCCCGCACACCACGCGAGCGTGATCCAGATGTCGTCGCCGACCGGCCGTCCGGCGAACAGGGCACGGATCGTGTCGACGATCGCCGTCGCCGGCTGGTGCTCGGCGAACCAGCGCACCGGGCCGGGCATCGTCTCGGTCGGCACGAACGCCGAGCTGACGAACGGCAGGAAGATGAGCGGGTAGGCGAACGCGCCCGCTCCCTCGACCGACGACGCGGAGAGCCCGGGGATCACCGCGAGCCAGGTCAGCGCCAGGGTGAACAGGAGCAGGATGCCGGCGACCGCGAGCCATGCGGACACTCCCGCCCCCGAGCGGAACCCCATGAGCACGGCGACGCCCACGACGAGCACGAGCGCGATCAGGTTGGCCACCAGCGAGGTGACGACATGCGCCCACAGCACACCCGACCGCGCGATCGGCATGGACTGGAACCGCTCGAAGATCCCGCTCTTCACATCGGTGAACAACCGGTACGCGGTGTACGAGATGCCCGACGCGATGGTCATGAGCAGGATGCCGGGCAGCATGTAGTTCACGTACGAGAACGACCCGGTCTCAATGGCGCCGCCGAACACGTAGACGAACATCAGCATCATGGCGACCGGCGTGATGACGGTCGTGATGATGGTGTCCACGCTGCGTGTGACGTGCCGCAGGGTCCGCCCCGTGAGCGCGGCGGTGTCACTGAGGAAGTGCGCGGTCATCGTTGCCCCTTGGGTGTCGTGCCAGTGGTGCGACTCGTCTCTCCGCCGACCACCGCGAGGAAGATCTCTTCGAGGGTCGGCTGCTTCTCGACGTACTCGACCTTCGCGGGCGGGAAGAGCTGCTTGAGCTCGGCGAGGGTGCCGTTCACGATGATCCGGCCCTGGCGCAGGATCGCGATCCGGTCGGCCAGCTGTTCGGCCTCCTCCAGATACTGCGTGGTGAGCAGCACCGTCGTTCCGTTACGGGCGAGTTCCCTGACCGCGTCCCACACCTCGACGCGCGCCTCGGGGTCCAGTCCGGCCGTCGGCTCGTCCAGGAAGATCACCGGCGAGTCCCCGATGAGACTCATCGCGATGTCCAGGCGGCGGCGCATCCCACCCGAATACGTCGACACCCGCCGCGCCCCCGCCTCGGTCAGCGAGAAGCGCCGCAGCAGGTCGTCCGCGACCGCGCCCGGATCCTGGAGGTGGCGCAGCCTGGCGACGAGGACGAGGTTCTCCCGGCCGCTGAGGATCCCGTCGACGGCCGCGAACTGACCGGTGAGACTGAGGGACTCCCGCGCGTCCGCCGGTTGCGCGGCGACGTCGAAGCCGTTCACGCTCGCCGTCCCCGCGTCCGCCTTCAGGAGCGTGGCGAGGATGCGCACGGTCGTGGTCTTGCCCGCCCCGTTGGAGCCGAGCAGAGCGAAGATGCTGCCCCGCGCCACGTCGAAGTCGACGCCGCGCAACACGTCGAGCTTCCCGTACGACTTCTCCAGCCCCCGCACACGAATCGCCGGACCGGCCATGGATTGGGCCGTCATGGTCATCTGCCTCCTTCGTCCTTCGTGGAGCGGTTCCAGGCGACCGCGAGGAAGCTCCTGCGGGAAGGATGGAGGGTTGACCCGGCGTCAGGGTCAAGCCGGAGCGAAGACTGTGCGCCTCATGACTCGGCAGGGGCAGGGGCAGGGGCGGGGGCGGGGGCTCGGGGAAGGCGCAACTGGAAGCAGGCTCCGAGGGTCCGGGGGGCGAGGGTGAGGGTGCCTCGGTGGCGGTGCGCCAGGTCGCGGGCGATGGCGAGGCCCAGGCCGGTGCCGCCGTGGTCGCGGGAGCGTGCGTCGTCGAGCCGGACGAAGCGTTCGAAGATGCGCTCGGCGTCCTCGGCGGGTACGCCCGGTCCGTCGTCGTGCACCGTGAGGACGACCCACTCGTCCTCGTTCCGTACGGTGATCTGGATGCGGTGTGCGGCGTGGCGGGCGGCGTTGTCGATGAGGTTGCGCAGCAGCCGTTCGAATTCGTCGAGGTTCCCGAGGGCGGGTGCGGGGGCGGTGCTGTCGCAGGTGAGCGACAACGGCCGTTCCGTGAGGGGGTATTGCTCGGTCAGCCGAGAGGCGAGGGCTTTCAGGTCGACGGTTTCGGGGCCGGCCATGGAGGTGCGGGTGTCGAGGCGGGCGAGGAGCAGCAGGTCTTCGGCGAGGGCCTGGAGACGACGGGTCTGTCGTGCGGCCGTGGTGGCCGCGGCGGGCCAGTCGGTGCGTTCCGGGTAGGCGAGCGCGACTTCCAGGCTGGCCAGCAGGGTGGTGAGGGGGCTGCGCAGTTCGTGTGCGGCGTCCGCGACGAAGCGGCGCTGCTGGGCGGCGGCGTGGTCGAGGCGTTGGAGGGTGGTGTTGATGGTGGTGGCCAGGGCGGTGATCTCGTGTCCCGTGGCCGGGACGGTGACGCGTTCGCGGGGGTCGCTCGCGGTGACCGAGGCGGTGAGGACGCGGATGGCTTCGACCGGCCGCAGCGCGATGCGGACGGCGAAGTAGGCGGCGGCGGCGATCAGTACGAGGCCGACGAGGCCGGCCCGCAGCAGCAGACGGTCGGTGGTCGAGGTGATCTCCTCGGCTGTGTCTGGGAGCACCACCACGTAGACGCGCAGCTCGGCGTCGGCGGCGACGCCCAGAGCGGCGCGTTCGTCGCTGCTCAGTTCACCGGCACTGATGTCGGAGCAGAAGACCCGATAGGTACCGCCAGCGATGGAGCCTCTGATCCCGGAGTTGTAGTCGCGGTTCACAGGCAGGCGGACGTAGTTGGGCGAGCCTCCCCCGGTCGGGGCGGGCAGCACATGGCGGGTGCCGGGGTCGAAGTCGGCCATGCCTCCGCCGTAGGCGACAGCGGTGCGTCGGCCGGTCGCGACGACCTCGTACGGCACGACGCTTCCGCGTACGGGGACCACACCCCTGTTCAGCTGGTCGACGAGAGCGTCGAGCTGGTGCACGGCTTGGAGCTGCGCGATCTGCGTGCTCTGGCGGTAGACGTCGTGGTGCACCCACCAGCCGATGCCGGCCAGGATGACGGCGGCGGTCGAGGCGGCGGCCAGGGCCGCGCGGGCCCGTACCGACCTGGGCCACCAGCGGCGTCGCGGCTCAGTCGCGTTCACGGTCGTCCACCAGCCGGTAGCCGGTGCCCCGTACGGTCTGCAGGGACTGCCGGTGGAACGCGGCGTCCACCTTCTTGCGCAGCGCGCTGACGCGCGCTTCCACCAGGTTGGGATCCTCGGCCTCGTCGGGCCACGCGTGATAGAGCAGATCCGCCTTGGAGACCGCCTGGCCCGCCCGGCGGGCCAGCAGCTCCAGCACGGCGAACTCCCTCGGCGTGAGTTCCACCCGGGTCCCGGCCCGGCGGCAGACCCGCCCCGCGACATCCAACGAGAGGTCACCCACGGCAAGGACGGGCGGGGCGACCGTGGCGGCCCGTCTGACCAGGGCCCGCAGCCGTGCGACGAGCACCACGTAGGAGAACGGTTTGGCCAGGTAGTCGTCGGCCCCCGTGTCCAGGGCCTCTGCCTGATCCCATTCCCCGTCCTTGGCGGTGAGCACCAGGATGGGGGTCGCGTTGTTCTCCCGTCGCAGCTGGGCGCAGACCTTGTAGCCGTTGAGTCCGGGCAGCATCAAGTCCATTACGACAAGGGCGTATTCGCCGGTCCGGGCCATCCACAGTCCCTGCCGGCCGTCATGGGCGAGGTCGACGCTGTAGCCCTCGGCGGTCAGACCGGTGTGCAGGGTGTGGGCAAGGTCCACCTCGTCTTCGACCACCAGGATGCGCATGCGGTGCAGCCTCGCACAGCGCGGGGCCGCCTTCCTGATCGGCCGATCAGGTTGGGTCAGCAACCGGTCAACGCGTCCCCGGCACGCTGACGGAGTCTCTTCGCCACTGCTGAAAGGCCCTGTCGCCGATGTCCGTCGATGAACATGCCCTCGCCGTGATCAGGACGGCTTCCCCTCCCGTACCCGCCCCTCGCCAACCACCGGGCCCGGCCCGGGCCGTTGTCGTCCTCGCGCCCCTGACGCTGACGGTCGTTCTGGGGCTCTGGGGTATCCGCAGGAAGAACACCATGTGGGGCGACGAGTCCGTCACCCATCAGCTCGCGCACCGCGATCTTTCGCAGATATGGCTCACCGCCCAGCATGTTGATCTGGTCCACGCCCTCTACTACGTCGTGATGCATGAGCTGTTCGGCCTCTTCGGCGGAGGTCTGCTGACGTTGCGGCTGCCGTCCGTGCTGGCCATGTCCGTGGCGGCGAGCGGCGTCGGGCTCCTGGGCCTCCGCCTGGCGGGACCCCGTGCCGGACTACTGGCCGGGCTCGTATTCGCGCTCCTGCCCCAGGTACAGAAGTACGCGCAGGAAGGCCGCTCGTATGCCATGGTCTGTGCCCTGGTCACCTGGGCCACCTACGCGCTCGTGGTCAGCGTCCCGCACCGCACCCGATGGCGGTGGGCGGTTTACGGCTCCACGATGCTGCTGGCCTGTCTGCTCCACGAGTTCGCCGTCCTCGCCCTGGTCGCACACGGCGTCACACTGGTCGTCTCCCGCGTTCCACGCCCGGTGCTGAGAGCCTGGAGTGTGGCAGCCGCGGGCGTTGTGGCCGGGCTGCTGCCACTGGCGATCTGCAGTGCCGGGCAGTCGGAGCAGATCTCCTGGATCGACGGACCGGTGCGGCTTCGCTACTTCCTGGTGGTGGCGGTCATCGGCGTGGTGTGTGCCCGGGCGCCCCTGGAGGTGCGGTGGCCCGTGCGGCTTTCCGCGCTGGCGGTGCCGATTCTGGTGCTTCCGGGTCTTCTGCTGCTGATCGCCTCACTGGTCAAGCCCCTCTTCGTCGACTGGTACGTGGTCTACAGCAACATCGGAATCGCCTTGCTGCTGGGCGCCTTGATGGACTACGTCCACCGGCTGCGGCACTCTTCCCGCTACACCTGGATCGCGGCGGTTGCCGTCCTTGCCGCGCTCGTCCCGCCGAGCCTGTCGCTGAGGACCCCACAGAGCCGAAGCGACAACGTCACCGCCATCGGCGCCGCCGTACGCAAGGAAGGCCGTCCCGGCGACGGGCTGCTCTACATCTCCGGCCGGCACCGGATCCTGACCGCGGCCAACCCCGAGGACACCCGTTCCCTGACGGATCTCGCCCTGGCACAGGATCCCGTTTCGTCGAACACCCTCGCAGGAGTCGAGCTTCCCGCTCAGGACATCGCGGCACGCATGCTGGAGTTCGACCGGATCGTCGCGGTCCGCGCGGCGGGTACGCACTCACCGGCCAACCCACAGGAGAAAGCGAAGCAGAGCACCCTGCGGAGCCACTTCCGCGAGTACGGAACAACTCATGTCGGCGGGGCGAGAGTCACCGTCTATGTCCGGAACCCAGGCTGGTCGGCTGCCGACGCCCCCACCGCCGAACGACAGGCGATATGGGATAAGGTCCCGAGGCTGACCGCACGAGAGCGGCAGCCTGCCGCGCCGGGCCTGGGACAGGTCACCGCGCTCAACACCGCCTCGGGGGCCCGCCATGACGTATGCGTCGACACCCACGCCGAGTCCGCACCCGCCCGTGCCCGGCCGTGTGCTGCGCTCGCCGATCGGCCTCGCGCACGCCGTCACCGCCTTGCTCGGCGTCGTCATAGCTGCTGATCTGCTGACCGTCGCGGCATCGCTCAACATGCGGGCGATGATGGGAAGGGTGGCCTCGGGCGGCGCGGTCGACTTCGACGAGGGCGAGTTGAGCCGGGCCGACTTCGCGATGGCGGGATCGGTCGTGCTGTACGGCATCGCCATGCTGGCGACGGCCGTGGTCTTCGTCGTCTGGTTCTACCGGGTCCGCCAGAACGCGGAGGTGTTCGCGCCAGGTGCCCTGAGCAGGGCTCCTGGCTGGGCGATCGCGTGCTGGTTCATCCCCGTCGCGAACCTCTGGATTCCGCGGAGCATCGCCGCCGACATTCTGTGGGCCGCCCAGCCCGAGCCTCGCAGCCGGGCACCGCGCCACCGGGGACTGCTCAACGCCTGGTGGGGCGCCTGGGTCTGGGCCATCATCTTCGACCGGTACGCGTCGAGGACGTACGACAAGGCGCAGGGCGTCGAGGCGGTCCGCGACGCCGCCGGGCTGGTCACGATCAGCGCCGGATTCGATGTGCTGGCCGCGGTACTCGCGATCCTCTTCGTGCGCCGGCTGACCGCCGCACAGCATGAAAAGGCCCTCGCCGGGCCGGCCACACAGGGCCGTTGAAGGGGCGGGCGGAGGGCGATCGATAGCCTCCTGGGGGAGCGGGAGGAGGAGGCCGCTGACGCGTACTCTCCAGATTCCCCAGAACTCGTCCTACGTGCCCAACACCTGGGCCGCGACACGTAAACAGCGAGGTGAGAGGCCCGATGTTCACCACCCGACCCACCCTCCAGGGCACCTTCGGCATGGTGTCCTCCACCCACTGGCTGGCCTCGCAGTCGGCCATGGCCGTCCTGGAGGACGGGGGCAACGCCTACGACGCCGCCGTGGCCGGTGCCTTCGTGCTGCACGTCGTCGAGCCGCATCTCAACGGGCCCGCCGGGGAGGTGCCGATCCTGCTCGCGCCCGCGGACGGCGAGGTGCGGGTGCTGTGCGGGCAGGGCGTCGCGCCCGCCGGGGCGACGGTCGCGCACTACAAGGGGCTCGGTCTGGACCTCGTACCCGGCACCGGCCCCCTGGCCGCCGCCGTGCCCGGAGCCTTCGACGCCTGGCTGCTCCTGCTGCGCGACCACGGCACCAAACCGCTGGCCGACGTGCTGCGGTACGCCATCGACTACGCCGAGCACGGGCACGCGCCCGTGGAGCGCGTCGCGGAGACCGTCGAGACCGTACGGAACCTCTTCGAGACGGAGTGGACGACCTCGGCCGAGGTCTACCTGCCGGACGGCCGCCCGCCCCGCCCCGGCGAGCTGTTCCGCAACCCCGCCCTCGCCGCCACCTGGAAGCGCCTGCTCGCCGAGGCGGCCGGCGCGGGGGACCGGGAGGCGGAGATCGACGCCGCGCGGGAGGTCTGGCGCTCCGGGTTCATCGCCGAGGCCCTCGTACGACAGGCGGGCCGGCCCACCACGGACACCAGCGGCGAACGCCACACCGGCACGCTGACCGCCGCCGACCTCGCCGGCTGGTCCGCGCATTACGAGGCTCCCGCCACCTACGACTGGAACGGCTGGACCCTGTGCAAGGCCGGCCCGTGGAGCCAGGGTCCCGTCCTCCTCCAGCAGCTGGCGCTGCTCCCGCCCGAACTGCCCGCATACGGCTCCGCCGACTACGTCCACCTGCTGGTCGAGGGCTGCAAGCTGGCCATGGCGGACCGGGAGGCCTGGTACGGCGACGCCGACGGCGCCGACCGGGTGCCGCTCGGCGACCTGCTCTCGGCCGGGTACAACGCCGCGCGGCGCGACCTTGTCGGCGACAAGGCGTCCTTCGAACTGCGGCCCGGCGGTCCGGGTGGCCGCACCCCACGGCTCAGCGCCCACGCGCTGCTGGCGGCCGACGAGGCGGAGGGCTTCGACGCCCTGGGGGTCGGCGAGCCGACGGTCGCCAAGAGCCCGGCCTCCCCGGTGCCGGGCGAACCGGACGTTGCCGCCGACGGAGGCACCCGCGGCGACACCTGCCACCTCGACATCGTGGACCGCTGGGGCAACATGGTCTCGGCCACGCCCAGCGGCGGCTGGCTCCAGTCCAACCCCGTCGTGCCCGAACTGGGCTTCCCGCTCGGCACCCGGCTGCAGATGACCTGGCTGGAGGAGGGCCTGCCCAACTCGCTCACCCCCGGCCGCCGCCCCCGCACCACGCTCACGCCCTCAATCGCCCTGCGCGACGGCGTCCCCGTCATGGCCTTCGGCACGCCCGGCGGCGACCAGCAGGATCAGTGGCAGCTGCACTTCTTCCTGGCGGTCGCCCTGCGCGCGCGGATCCGCGGCGGCCTCGACCTCCAGGGCGCCATCGACGCCCCGAACTGGCACAACGACGGCTTCCCCGGTTCCTTCTTCCCGCGCGGCATGCGGGCAGGCAGCGTCACCGTCGAGTCCCGGATGCCGGCCGAGGTGGTCGAGGAGCTGCGGCGCCGCGGGCACGACGTGACGGTGGGCGACGCCTGGTCGGAGGGCCGGCTGTGCGCCGTCGCACGGGACCCGGAGACAGGCGTGCTGTCGGCGGCGGCGAACCCGCGCGGCATGCAGGGGTACGCGGTCGGCCGCTGACCCCCGCACCTCATGTTCGTGTCGATTCCACCCGGAGTACACCACCCGGGCGGGCATTGTCAGTGGGACGTGCTCTCATGGAGTCATGATCGAGAACAACGAAACCATCGACGAGTTTCTCGCCCGGCACGCCGACGACGTGGAGGAGGCCGTCCGCAAGGCGGCCGCCCAGGAGATCATGCCGCGCTGGCGGCGGCTCGCGGCGGACGAGGTCGACCAGAAGGCCGGCCCGCACGACCTGGTGACGGACGCCGACCGCAAGGCCGAGCTGTACCTCACCGACGCCCTCGCCGACCTGCTGCCCGGCTCGGTCGTCGTCGGCGAGGAGGCGGTGCACGCCAATCCCGCCTCCTACGAGGCGATACGGGGCGACGCACCGGTGTGGATCGTCGACCCGGTCGACGGAACCCGGCAGTTCGTGCGCGGCGAGCGGGGCTTCTGCACCCTGGTCGCGCTCGCCCGGCACGGAGTCGTGCACGCCTCCTGGACCTACGCCGCCGCCGACGACCGGCTCGCCACGGCCGTCCGGGGCAGGGGCGCCTACCTGGACGGGGAGCGGCTGTACGCGGGCGTGCCCGAGCCCGGCCGCGACCTGCGCGTCGCCACCTCCCACCCGGACTACACGACGGACGAGCAGAAGCACGACCTGCTCGGCCTGCGCACCCCGGGCGTGGCCCCGCGGGCCTGCGGCTCGGCCGGCCTGGAGTACCTCGCCGTCGCCCGCGGCGAGTCCGACGCCACCGCCTTCTCGTGGGAGGCCGCCTGGGACCACGCGGCCGGACTGCTCCTGGTCGAGGAGGCGGGCGGCGTCCACCTGACCCGTACGGGCGTACCCTTCCGCATCACCGGTGGCAATGACCTGCCGTTCACCGCGGCCCGCGACGCGGCCACGGCCCGCCGGGTGGTGGGGCTGCTGTCCGGCGAGGCCTGATCCTCGCCCGCCCCACCCGCGACCGCCGACTGTCGGACCCCGGGCATATCCTGATCCGGAGTTGCCATCGGCTGACGAAGGGGTCCGAAGGTGCCGTCGATGCTCGATGCGGTCGTAGTGGGTGCGGGGCCGAACGGGCTGACCGCTGCCGTGGAGCTGGCCCGCCGGGGTTTCTCGGTCGCCGTCTTCGAAGCCCAGGGCGCGGTGGGCGGCGGGGCGCGCACCGAGGAGCTGACGCTGCCCGGCTTCCGGCACGACCCGTGCTCCGCCGCGCACCCGCTCGGCATCAATTCGCCCGCCTTCCGCGACCTCCCCCTGGAGCGGTACGGACTGGAGTGGCTGCACCCCGCGCTGCCCATGGCGCACCCCTTCCTCGACGGCTCCGCCGCGGTGCTGTCCCGGTCGGTCGGCGAGACCGCCGCCTCCTTCGGGGCGCGCGACGCGGGCACGTACCGCAGGCTGGTCGAGCGCTTCCTGCCCCGGTGGGACACCCTGGCCCGGGACTTCATGTCCCTGCCGCTGACCGCGCTGCCCCGCGACCCGGTCACCCTCGCCCGGTTCGGCCTGGTCGGGCTGCCCCCGTCGACGTGGCTGATGCGCCGCTTCCGCGACGAGCAGGCCAAGACCCTCTTCGCGGGCCTCGTCGCGCACGTCATGGCCCCGCTCGGCGGCTTCGCCACCGGCGCCATCGGCCTGGTCTTCGCCCTCGCCGCGCACGCCCGCGGCTGGCCCGTGGCCCGCGGCGGCTCCCAGGCCATCTCCGACGCCCTGGCCGGCCACCTCGAGGACCTCGGCGGCACCATCCACACCGACTACGTGGTCAAGCGCCTCGACGACCTGCCGCCCGCCCGCGCGTACGTCTTCGACACCTCGCCCACCGCCCTCGCCCGCATCGCCGGCCTCGGCAACCACTACGCCGGCTACCGGTACGGCCCCGGCGTCTTCAAGATCGACTACGCGCTGGACGGGCCCGTGCCGTGGACCGCCGAGGCACCGCGCCGCGCGGGCACCGTGCAGATCGGTGCCGACAGCGCGGAGATCGGCGCCGCGCTGAACGCGGCCTCCCGCGCCGGCCGCGCGCCCGACGCGCCGTTCCTCATCACCGTGCAGCCCAGCGTCGCCGACCCCACCCGCGCCCCGGCCGGCAAGCACGTCTTCTGGGCGTACGGCCACGTCCCCAACGGCTGGACCGGCGACCTCACCGACGCCATAGAACGCCAACTGGAGCGCTTCGCCCCCGGCTTCCGCGACCGCGTCCTCGCCCGCGCCACCGCCGGCCCACCCGAACTGGCCGCCCGCAACGCCAACTACGTCGGCGGCGATATCGCCTCCGGCGCGGTCTCCGGCCTCCAGCTCCTGCTCCGCCCCAAGCTGTCCCTGTTCCCGTACGCCACCCCGCACCCGGCCGTCTTCATCTGCTCGTCGGCCACCCCGCCCGGCCCGGGTGTGCACGGCATGTCGGGACACAACGCGGCCAAGGCCGTGTGGCGCAGGCTGCGCCAGACGTGACGGCGCGCGGGAATCGCCGACGACCGGGAAGGGGTACCCCATGACCACCATCACGCTCGTCCAGGGCGACATCACCCGCGAGAGCGCCGACGCGATCGTCAACGCGGCCAACTCCTCCCTGCTCGGCGGAGGCGGCGTCGACGGCGCCATCCACCGGCGCGGCGGCCCCGCGATCCTCGCGGAGTGCCGAAGCCTGCGCGCCGGTCACCTCGGCAAGGGCCTCCCCACCGGCCGCGCGGTCGCCACCACCGCCGGCGACCTGGACGCGCGCTGGGTCATCCACACGGTCGGCCCGGTGTACAGCACCACCGAGGACCGCTCCGACCTCCTCGCCTCCTGCTACCGCGAGTCCCTCCACCTCGCCGACGAACTGGGCGCCCGCACGGTCGCCTTCCCGGCCATCTCCACGGGCGTCTACCGCTGGCCGCTGGACGACGCGGCCCGCATCGCCGTGGAGACGGTGCGGGGAGCCGAAACGGCCGTTGAGGAGGTCAGGTTCGTCCTCTTCGACGACCGGGCCTACGAGGCGTTCGCTGCGTATGCCGGCTGACCGCCGGGGCGCTGGATCGTGCCACACCCCCGGGCCCGCAACCGCACCAGCCGCTGCGCAGCACTCGGCCCCGCCGGGCCGAAGCCCGGCGGGGCCGAGAGGAGCCTGCCCCCGAATGACCGACAACGTCATGTCGCGATCCCCGGGGGAGGGCTCATGTCATGCGGTCGCAGCCTTTACCGCGCCGAGTACCCGAAGTAGTTGCCGTTGGCCGGGAGTCCGCCCTTGCCCGGCTGGTACGTGGTCGCGGGCATGCTCGTACCGCCCGATACGGCGTTCGGGAACGGCAGGACGTGCAGGGCTCCGGTGGCGGCGGGCCCGTAGGGCATACCGGCGTAGAGGTTCCGCGGGGTGAAGTGGATGCTCGTGCCCAGCTTGTTGCCCTCACCCGGGGATCCGGGGATGCCGTCGCCGTCGCCGGCCTCGATCCACAGGTCGTTGGCGCCTGCCGAACCCATCAGCGAGAAGGTGTGGATGGCACCGGCGTCGGTGACGCCCGCGAGATCCTCACCCGGGGTGCCCACGGCGATCTTCAGGGTGGCGGCCGAACCGACTTCCCGGGGCGCGGTGTTGACCGCGCTGAGGGACGAGCCCGTGTAGTCACCGGCCTCGATCGTGCCGGAGCGGTCGTCGGTCCCGGAGCCCTGGTTGAGCGCGTGCATGTAGTCCCAGGTGCCGTTGGCCTTGAGGTGCACGAGGATGACGTTGCCCGCGCCGGCCTGCTGCGCGGCCCCGGTCTCGGCGGCCAGGGCCTCGCCGGGCGTGCCGACTGCCAGGATCGAGTCGGTGGCCGTGGCCGCACCGGACGGGCGGTAGGCGACCATCGCGAGGGCCTGACCGAACTTGTCACCGGCCTCGGCGCCGGCGTTGATCTTCTCGTTGTCCTGGTCCAGGCCCGCGACCACGGAGGGCCGTCCGTCGGCGTTCAGCTTGTGGCTGAGCACGGCCAGGTTGCCGGCGTTCGCGTCGCCGCCGATGTCGTCACCGGGAGCACCGATGGCGATGAAGTTGGCATCGCCGGTGACGGACGTGCCGAAGGCGTCGTTGGCCTCGGCCGCGCCGGGGACGTCCGCGGTGTCCTGGTTGATGCTGACGTTGGTGTCGCCGTGCACGTAGAAGGCACCACCCGCCTTGGCGAGCGAACCGAGCGCCTCGCCCGGCGCGCCGATCAGGATCCACGGCTTGCCTTCGGCGGTGGTTCCCGCATCGAGGGCGGCACCCATCCGGTCGCCGGTCTCGGGCGCGGCGGCGCCGATGGAGCCGTTGCCGGAGCCCTGTTCGAAGTGGCGGGCGGCCGGGCCGCTGCCGAGGCCGTTCTTGCCCCCGAACAGGATGTCGACGAAGCCGGCGTCGACACCGCTGCCGACGTTCTCCTCGGACGCGGAGACGACGAGGTCGGTGTAGCCGTCCTCGTTGTAGTCGACGGTCGCGAGGTGGTTGCCGAAGTGGTCCCCGGCCTCGGCGCCGCCGGGCACCCAGTCGAGGTCCTGGGTGATCTCGGCGTTGCCCTTGCCGCCGCCGTGGACGACGCGGACGAGACCCGCGGTGGTCTCCCCGCCGACCGTGGCCATCGGGTCGCCGACGGCGATGTCCTCGATGGCGTCGCCGTTGAAGTCGACGATGCGGGTGGCACCGGCCTTCGCGTTGATCCAGGAGGCGAGGTCGTCGACGCGCGCGATGACGCCCGCGGTGGAGGTCTGGGTCTCGTCGACGCCGAGGCAGCCGCCCTGGAAGGACTGGCTGTTGAGGCCGACGAGCTTGCCGCCGGAGATGACCGGGCCGCCGGTGTCGCCCATGCAGGCGGCCGCGCCGTTCTTGCCGGTGACGCCCGCGGAGGTGGCCGCGGTGGAGTCGACGGTGTAGGTGCCGGTGTGCAGCTCGAGCGGTGCCCAAACGGTCTTCGTACGGCCGTAACCGGCGAAGGTCAGCTCCGCACCGGCCGCGGGCGCGGCGGTGGCGAGCTGGGCCGGGGTCACGTTGGTGACGGGCCGGTTGAGGCGGGCCAGGACCACGTCGCGGTCCGTGCGCGGCACGATCTCGACGACGCGGCGCTCGGCGCCCTGCGTGCCGGAGAGGTCGGAGCGGCCGATGACGGCGGTGGTCGACTTGGCGGGGGCGCCGGCCGGGACGGCGAGCGAGGCGGCCGGGTTCTCGGCGAAGCAGCTGGCCGCGGTGAGCAGCCACTCGGCGTCGACGAGGACGGCGGAGCAGCCGCGGTCGTGGGCGCCGATGGTGATCTGTGCGGCGTAGGCGTAGGTGGTGTCCGAGTCGGCGACCGGTGTGCCACCGGTGATGGCGACGGCAGGTGCCGTGCTCAGCGCGAGCGACCCGGCGGCCAGGACCACGCCGAGCGCGGTCAGCCGGGGACGTCTGATGGAAGACATACGAGTGGTTTCCTCAATCACAGGGCGACGTCGGTTAGTTGGTGACACGGATCTCGACCAGGACGTGGTCCCTGCCGTCGACGGACTCGCCGACGCCCTTCCACGTGTCCGCGGGGATGTCGTACTCGACCTGGTCGTCCTCGGCGGTCATCTCCAGGTGGGTGTTGGTGGAGTCATCCGTCTTCACCCCGTGCACCGCGGGCAGTTCGAGGGTGAGCCAGCCCTCGTCGGCGGTGACCTTGAAGCAGACGTCCTCGTGGTCGCGCGCGAGGAACTGCAGGAGGTTGTCCCCGCTGGCGCAGTCGGCGAGCACGATGTGGCCATCGCCGCGCTTGAGGAGGATGTTCTGCTCCGCCAGGATCTTGTCGGCGTTCGGGTAGTTGTAGTCCTCGACGACGTAGCCGGGCGCGGCCTCGGCGACGGTCTCGGTGGAGGACCCGGCGGCGGCACCAGCGCCGCCCTGGGCGAGCACGGCCCATGCCAGGGCGCCGGCGGTGGCCGCGGCACCCAGAACGCGCACGAATGCGCTGCGTGTCTTCATCACAGTCCTTGAAACTCGACTTTCTTGGGGTTGAAGTCCCTTATCGGAGCGGGCGTTTGGTGAGCCCGTCCCATTCCTAAGGGTTGTAGTGATCGTCATAACGACTTCGTAAAGGCGCGCAATGCGGTCCGACCAGAGGCGTCCGTGAAGAAGGGGGGTAAGGGCGCGAAGGAAAACTCCGCGACCTCACCGCCCTGCGCCGTCAGGCCGCTCAGCTCGCCTTGTCGAGCTTCTGGGTGATCGGCCCATCAGGGTCGTACCGGAAGTACACCGTGTCCTGGTCCTCCGTGTAGAGCTGGATCCCGCCCGTCTTGCCGAGCTCGCCGTCCTCGACGAGCAGGTACACGAAATCGCTCGAAGTGTCGCGCTTCACGTAGTCCCAGTTGCCGCTGAAGTCGACCGGGCCATAGCCCTCGCGCGTCGTCACGTCCGTGGCCGAGAACGTTCCGCCGGCCCCGAGCTCGATCTGCGCGCCCTCGGCATTGCGGTACACACCGGGCAGCTTCTCCGGGTCGACCGCCTCCGAGCACCCCGAGACGAGCAGTGCGGAAGCGGAAGCGGCCAGGGCGGCGAAGAGCCACTGCTTTCCGGTCCTCCCGCGGATCACGGGCCCAGCGTGACGTTGAACTCGATCACCTGAGTCGTGCGCGACCCCGGCCCGTCGTCACCGATGACCTTGTCCAGGAACGCGCCCACGTTGTCGCTCCACCAGTCCGTGTACCCGATGACCGGCGGGTGCGTCGCCGACTCGATGTCCGATTCGTTGTACATGGTGTAGCGCCATACGACCGACCCGTCCGAGTTCTTCCGGATAGGAGTCATACGTACCTGGTGCGAGCCCAGGTACGTGTACGCGAGGTTGCCGGTGTGCCCGGCCGTGGTGAGCGTCCCGAGGTCCCTGAGGTACTTGCCGACGCCCTCCCAGGTACTGAGTGAGTAGTCGTTCATGTAGGTGTGGCCCAGCTCGTAATCCCCGCTCCGCTGCATTTCGAGGAAGAAGTCGAGCACCGCCTGGGTTTCCGAGTGCTCGCGGTAGGTCTTGGTGAAGGGGTCGTCCGGGCCGAAGCACAGCGACCGGGGGCCGTCGCCGCTGAGCCAGCTCCACCCCAGCTCCCACGGGTTGGTGTTGTTCCGGTGCGTGATCGGGTCGCCGAACGGCGTCAGGCAGCTCTCGGCGCCCTCCGGCAGGCCGTTTTCGTCGTTGATCGGCACCTTCGAGTTGTCGATCGCGTTCTGGTACGCCTGCCGGATCGCGGCCTGGATGACCAGGATCTTCGCCTCGGTCGCGGCGACGGCCGCCTCGGTGGCGCTCTTGCCCGCCGCGAGCTTCGAGGCCCGCGCGGACGCCGCCGAGGCCTGCGCGTCCGCGGCGTAGGACGCGGCGACCACGCCGGAACGCGCGGCCCGGCCCGCGGCGTTCCGCGCCACTCTGCTCGCCTCACGGGCCACCGCGGCGGCGTTGGCCGCGGTCCGCGCGGACTGCGCGGCGGCGGCCGCGGAGGCTTCGGCGGCCGTCGCGTTCTGCCGGGCCTCCTCGGCGGAGACCTTGGCGTCGGCCGCCCACCCCTTGGCCTTGTTGGCCCAGTCGGTCGCCTTCTCCGCCTCCGAGCGGGCGAGGGCGGCCGCCTCGGAGGCCCGCGCCGCGTCCTCGAGGGCGTCCTGCGCGATCTTGGCCGCTTGCGCGATCGCCGCACGGATCGCGCTGATGTGCGTGGCGTGGTCGTGGTCGATCCGCGCGAACTCGTGCTGCGTGGTGCCGACGAACTGGCGCAGCATGTGCGAATCGCCTTCGAGCGCGACCTTCGCCGCGGCCTGTACGTACGGGCCGCCGGTCGTCAGGAGCGTGGTGGCCGCCACCTGGTCGTCCTCGTGGACGGCCGCGGGGAGCTCCACGTGCAGGAAGTGGTGCAGCGCTTCGCCGGTGCCCTTCTCGAGCGCTGCCTCGGCCGCCCGCCGTACCGCCTTACCGGTGGAGTCGTCGGCGAGGAGCGTGGTCACCTCGACCTCGTTGTCGTCCCTGGCCGCCTCGACCGCACCGGTCTCCAGGAACGCCTTGATGGCGGCGGCGTCCTCGGTCTGCAGCGCCGACGCGGCCGCCGTGGCCACGTGCTGCGTGGAGATTGCGGCGATGGCCGCTGCGTTCTCCGCGTTGTCCTGCTGCAGGGTGAGGACCCGGTCGGCCTCGATCCACCGCAGTACGTCGTCATCCGAGCCCGCGAGGGCGAACTGGGCCGCCTCCCGGGTCCACGTACCCGGCCCGTCGAGCAGCTGGACGGCGGCCTGCCGCCCCTTGTCCACGGCCTCACCGGTCCGGCCTCCGGCGAGCGCCGCCTCCATCGCGGTGATCAGCGTGGCAAGTTCCTCGGAGAGGCGTGCTTCCTGGGTGCGCTCCTGGTTGGCGCGCGCCAGCTCGTCGCTCTCGGTGGCCGCCTGCTGCTTGGCGACCTCCATCGCTTCCGCGGCCTCCTCGTTCAGCCGCGCGATCTCGGCCTCACGGGCCTCCTGCTCGACCTCCCGCGCCTCGTTGACGGCGTCGTACGCCTTGTTCGCCGCTTCCACGGCGGCGTTCGCGGCGGCGGTGGAGCGGTTGGCGTAGTCCACGGCCTTGCCGGCGTGCCGGGCCGCTTCCTCGGCGGCGTCGGCCGCCTTCTCCGCGTGGTCGGCCGCGCTGTCGGCGGCGGCGGATGCGGAACGCGCGGCGGCAGCTGACCTGCTGGACAGAGCCGAGGCCCGGCTCGCGGCCGCCGTGGCCCGACCGGCGGCGGCCTCCGCGATGGCGGCCTGGCGCTGCGCTTCGGCGGCCTCGGACCGCGCGGCACCGGCGGACACGGCGGCGTCGGCCGAAGCGCGCGCGGCGGCGGCGGAGTTGACCGCGGCACCCGCGGCGGCGTTGCCCGCGGCCCTGGCCGCATCGGAGGCGAAGGCCGCGAGCTTGGCCTTCGCGGCCACGGTGCGCACCCAGTCGACCATGACCCGCGCGGCCTTCGCCGCCTGATTGGCGGCCTCCGCCATGTTCGCGTTCTTGGAGGCGCTGATCGCGGCGCGGTACGCACGCGATGCGGCGCGCCCCGCGGCGGCGGCTGCTGCCGCGGCGGCGTTCGCCGCGGCCACGGAACGCCGGGCCGCGGCCTGCGCGGTACGCGAGGCGGACACCGCGGTCGAGGCGGCGGCCGCGGCACCCTGGGCGGCCCGCGCCGCCTTGTTCGCGGCCTTGGCCGAGCGCTGCACGTCCTGCTCGGCGGCCTTCGCCTCCGCCTTCGCCTCCAGCGCGGCCGCCTTGGCCTTCTCGGCGGCCTTGACCGCCTGCTCGGACAGCTCGACCGCTTCGTCGGTCTTGCGCTCGGCGCGCCGCCCCTCCGACTCCACGATCTTGACCAGCTGCTGGATCTCCGCCGACTCCTCGTCCCGCGCCCGGGCGATGTACTGCCCCGTCGTCAGGAACCACTGGATCGCGCGCGGCGAGCCGTCGTTGAGCGCCCGCTCCGCGTACTCCCGCACCTGCGGCGAGGCGGTCACGAGGATGGAGGTCACCTGGACGCGCTGGTCCTCGTCGTGCGCGTCGTACTGCCCGCTGCTGAGGAAGTTCCGCAGCGCGAAGTCCGTACCGGTCGCGAGCGCCTCGGAGGACTCACGCTTCACGGCCCTGCCGCCATGGGCGTTGACCGTGGTCACGGCCACTTCGAGGTCCTCGTGCACCGCCGACGCGAAGCCGCCCTGCAGATAGGCGGCGACCGCGGCGTCCCCGTCGGACAGCGCCTGCCCGATCCCCGCACGCGTCGCCTTGCCCGCACTGACCAGGGCCTGGGTGAGCGTGAACCGGTTGTCCTCGGCCGTGGCCGCCGGCAGCTTCTCGCGGAGGAACGTGGCCACGTCCTCAGCGCTGCCCACGAGCGCCGCCGCCGCGGCCGTGCGCACCGCGCGGTTGCCGGTCCGGTACGCGTGCACGACCTTGCCCCGGTCGGTGTCGGGCAGCTGTGTAACGCCGTCGGCCCCCGCCGTGTCCGCCGCGTACGCGGCCTGGGACCCGAACAGCCCCAGGGGCACTGCGGTACCTGCCGCGATCCCCCCGAAAATGGCCAGTGACTGGCGTCTGCTAAATACCCGTGGTGATGCTGACATCACGACTCCCCTTCACGTGACGAGGGGAAATCGCGCCGCCCCCCCTGCGGTCCAAGCGCTCTATCGAAGCCTGGGCTTGGGGGACTCGTCCAATGCAGAAAACGGTCGGAAATCGGGTAATCCTCGAGTGCCCGTCGTGATGTGTGTCACGACCCGAAAGGGTTGTAGCGATCTTGATAACGAATTGATGGAGACTGCGAATTCGCTTGATTCCACGTCCGGCTGCGGAGGCCGACTGTACGATGTCCGGAGTGTGGCGTTCGCTGCGCTCGCACCGGGGGGAGCGCGTGTTCATCAGGCGTACAGCTCGTGGCCCGGGGCGCCACGGCCGCCTGGGCGCCGGTTCGGTCACGACCCAGGACCCTGGCCCCGGGAGGCGCTATGGCCGACCAACCAGACACGCCGACAACGTTTCCTTACTTGAGCGAGCAAGAGATCCTTGTCTATCAACTCGCGCTGCGCAAAGGCGACCTGACGCGAAGACAGGTCTCGCAGGAGTTGGGACTGGCCGACGCGCACGTGGCTGGGATCGTCTCCGTCTTACTCGACCTGCACCTGCTGCGCCCCAAGGACGAGCCCCAGGCGGACGGTTCCGCCCGCGTGTTCCTCCCGGTCCCGCCGGCCGTGGCTGCGGCCAGCCGGGTGGCACCGGTCGAGGCGGAGCTGCGGCGTCGGCTGGCCGAGGCGGAACGGGCGCGGGCGCAGCTGTCGGTCCTGGAGGAGGTCTACGCCGCGGGCGGCCGGCGCTCGGAAACCAGCGGCTTCGACGAGATCCTCGACCTGCCGACGGTGCTCGACCTGATCGAGTGGCTGACCACGACCTGCCGTACAGAGGTGCTGACCGCGCAGCCGGGCGGCCCCCGCGCACCGCATCTGCTGGAGCAGGCGTTCGCGCGGGACCTCGCGATGATCCGCCGCGGGGTGCGCATGCGCACCCTCTACCAGCACACCGCGCGGCGGCACGCGCCGACGCAGGAGTATGTGCAGCGGGTCACCGCCGCCGGGGCCGAAGTCCGGACGCTCACCGAACTGTTCGGACGGATCCTGGTCTTCGACCGGGAGGTGGCGGTGCTGCCGCACCGGCTCAGCATCGATGGTGCGGTCGTGGTCCGCGAGCCGTCGCTGGTGCTGTATCTGTGCGGGGTGTTCGACCAGTCCTGGTCCTCCGCCGAGGCGTACACCCCGCTGCGGCAGTGGGACTACGTCCTCGACGACGTGAAGCACGCGGTGATCCGCCTGCTCGCGGAGGGCATGAAAGACGAGATGATCGCGCGGCGCCTGGGCATGTCGCTGCGCACATGCCGCAAGCACGTCGCCGAGCTGATGGAGGTACTGGGGGCGTCCAGCCGGTTCCAGGCGGGCTACCTCGCCCGTACAAGGCTCGACGTGACCGCGCCGATGGCGATGGCGCCCCCGTCCGCGGGTACGGAGCGGCCGGAGGCCGACCAAGGGTGAGGCGCGGCGGGGTGCCGACCGTGCGTGAGGCGCCGCCCGGACGGGCCGTGCGTGGGACGCTGTCACGTGGCCTTCCCGGTGAGCAGCGGCAGTTCCAGCAGCCGACGGTGCTGGTACCCACCGCCCCAGCGCAGCCGGCCCGACGGTACGGCGAGCCGCAGGTGCGGCAGCCGGCCGACCAGCGCATCCAGGGCCGCGACCAGGGACATCCTGGCCAAGGCCGATCCCAGGCAGTAGTGCGCGCCCAGCCCGAAGCTCAACTGGCGGGCCCGGGTCGGCCGGTCCAGTCGCAGCAGGTGCGGCTCCTTGTGGGCGCGGGGGTCGTGGTTGGCGGCGGACACCGACAGCAGTACCGCGCTCCTCGCCGGGATCACCGTCCCTCCGATCTCCACGTTGCACAGGGCGCGGCGGGTGGTCGCGAAGGGGCCGGGTGTGTCGACGCGCAGCAACTCGTCCAGTGCGCCGGGCAGCGACCCGGGGTCGGCGGCGAGCGAGGCCAGAGTGCCTTGCGGGGCGGTGACCAGCGTCAGCACGGCCATGCCGAGCGCCTGCACCGTACTGTCGTAACCGGCCAGCAGCAACATCGCGAGCAGGTCGAGGAGTTCGTCCCGGCTCACGGGCGGCCCGTCCGCTGTGCCGTCCGCAGCCCGCCAGGCCCCGACGATCTCCGCGAACACCCCGCCGGACCCCTCCGGCGGCCGATTCCGGTCGGCCGCGACGCGCACGCAGGCGTCCAGGGCGTCCAGGGCCGACTCCCGCTGCCGGTCGGTGCGGCCGCCCGAGTCGGCCAGGACGTCGAGTGCCCGGTGGACGCCGGGACGGTGGCCTTCCGCGACGCCCATGACCTCGGACAGCACGGCGAACGCGAAGGGGCGGGCGAAGTCCGTCAGCAGCTCCAGGCGCTCGGGGCGGCCGAGTCCGTCCAGCGTGTGCCGGGCCAAGGCGTCGACGCGGACCCGCAGCGGGGCCAGCCGTGCCGGGGCGAGCGCGGGCGCGGCCAGGCGCCGCAGACGTGTGTGGTCGGGAGGGTCGTAGTTCACCAGCGTCCGGTCCAGGGCGCGCCGACGCCGCCCGGACGGGCGCGGCACGCTGTGCAACGACAGCCGCTGATCGCGCAGTGCGGCGCGCACGTCCGCCTCCCGGGTCACCACCCACACGACGTGCCCCGACGGTGTGGTGGTACGGGTCACCGGACAGGCTTCCCGCATCCGCGACAGCACGGGTCCGGGGTCGGAGACGAAGGCGGCGCCCAGCGGTGAGTCGGTCGGCTCGAAGGACACGAAGGGCTCCTTGGACGTCAGGGTGCGGGTGTGTGGGTGCTGTGGCGACGAGAGCCGGGGCGCGGGCGGTTCAGGAGCGGCCGCCCGGTGCCAGGAGCAGGTCGCGTACGGCGTCGACCAGGACCAGGCCCACTGCCCGGCCCGCCGCGTCGAGCTCGGCGACTGCCTGCACTCCCGTAGCCTCCCGTGGGCGGGGCGGATGGCCGGGGACGCCTTCCGTCACCACGCGCAGGGCGCTGGCGGACTGGCGGGCGAAGAGCGAGAGCAGATCGAGTTCGGCCAGGTCGGAGCGGGCCTGCGGGGCTGGGTCCAGGACTTCCAGCACACCCAGGACGCCGGCGGAGTCCAGCAGCGGCGCGGCCATCAGGGCGGTGGGCACGAACCGGGTGGACTCGGCCAGGTCGCGGGCGAAGCTGCGGTCGTGCGTGAGGTCGTCCACGACGACGGGCTCGCCGGAGCTGACCACCCAGCCCGCGATGCCGCGTCCGGCGGGGAACCTGCGGCCGACGAGGAAGTCCTGTCCCTCACCGGAGACCGCCTGGAAGACCAGTTCACCGGCTTCCTCGTCGAACAGGAAGATCGAGCTGGCCGCCGCGCCGAAGATGGCCCGCGCGGTGTCCACGACGGACTGGAGCAGTTCGCGTGCCCGCGGGTCCAGCCGCTCTGGGGCCGCGTTGTCGGGGTGGCTCATGCTGCACCTCTGGAATCGACTCGTACGTTGGCTGCGGTGAGATAGAGGACGCTCTTGAGCTGGAACAGCGTCAGGTCCGGGTGCTTGGCGCGGACGCGCGCGCAGGTGCCGGCGATGTAGGGGGCGGCGAAGCTGTTGCCGGTGGTGCGGATCGTCCCGGCGTTCAGCCAGGCGACCGGGATGTTCTGGCCGGGGGCGAAGAACTCCACGGGCGGCTCGGGGTTGTAGAGGTGCAGGCCGGGTCCGGTCTCCTGGTGGCTGCCCACCGAGAACACCGAGGAGAACCGCCACGGGAAGCTCTCCACGGGGGCGTTGTGTGCGGACGCGACCAGCGCGGTGCCGCCGAAGTACGCCTCGTCGGCCAGCTCCCGCAGTTCCTGTGCGAACCGGGCGCGGGTGGTCGACAGGCTCAGGTTGACCACGTCGAATCCCTCCCGTACGGCCCAGCGCAGCCCGGCGAGCAGCACGTCGCCGGTTCCGGAGAAGCGCTCGCCCAGCACACGGAGGCTGTGCAGTTCGCAGTCGGGCGCGAGCCGCCGGATGATCCCGGCGCACGCGGTGCCGTGCCCGCAGGTGTCCCCGGTGTCGGTGGGCACGACGCGTGGCCCGTCTGCGTCGCTGGTGACCACCCAGGACCCGTCGACCGGCCCCACGTCCGGATGGTCGCGTTCGACGCCGCTGTCCACGACACACACCCGCACCCCTCTTCCGCCGGATCCGCCCCAGGCCCAGTCGGGGGTGACGCGTGGCCCGTCGGCAGCGAGCGCGATGTCCAGCGGGGTGCGCCCCCGCAGACTCCAGGTGAGCCCGGGCGGCTCCGGCCGGGGCCGGGCCGTCGGGGAAGGCGGCCCCTGGCCGCCCGGCGGCGCGGTGGGATCTGCGGTTGGCGGAGTCATGCTGTCATCTCTCCTGCGGGACGGGGGCCTCGTGCCGGCGACCGGACGTGCCCAGGAACTCTTCGGCGCGGCGCGCGCCCGGTCGATGGCCCTTGGCGGTGAACAGGGCGTGCGCCGTACCGGCGGCCCGGAGCGCTTCCGCACCCAGCCCCGACTCCGCGGCGCAGCAGGCCAGATCGAGGGCCGCGGTGGCCTGGAGCACCGGCGAGTCGGCGGCCTGGGCCTCGGTCACCGCCTGCCGGGCCAGCTCCAGGGCGCGGGCGGGATCGGTGTGTACGAGAGCGCGGGCGAGCAGCCCGTGCAGGTCGACGGCGTCCTCCAGGGGCAACGGGCCGGGACGGGCAGGCGGCAGCAGTCTCCGCGCGGCGGCAGGGCGCCCGGCGTCGAGCAGCGCCCTGGACTCGGCGCGCGCGAACTGGTCCGGCGTCCCCGCCGCTCCCAGGCGCGACGCGGCCTCACCCGCCTGCCGCAGCAGCTCGTACGCCGCGTGCGGGCGGCCGGTGAGCGACGCCACGGTGGCGCGGAAGAACGGAAGGAAGACGGCCGTCTCCGCGTACCCGCAGTCGCGTGCGCACTCCTCGGCCGTGTCCAGGCATGCCGTGGCCTGCTCGGGCCGGTCGTCGAGGGCCAGCAGCACAGCCAGGGGGCCGTTGAGGGTGACGCGTACGATGCGCCGGACGCCGTGGCGTGCGAGCAGCGCCCGGCAGCGTTCCACGGCCTCGGGCACCGGAGTGGGCCCGCCCCACAGGGAGATGCCGAGCGCGCCCAGCACGGCCGCGCGCTCCGGTTCGGCGTCGGCGCGCAGCGCGTGCTCGGCGGCGCGCAGCAGCAGCCGCTCGGCCTCGCCGTGGCGGCCGAGGGTCTGCCGTGCCTGGGCCATGCGCAGGCAGGCCCGGGCCTGGCCGAGTTCGTCCCCTGCGGCGACGAACTCTCCCATCAGCTCGTCGGCGACGCGTGCGGCGTGGAAGGGGTCCGTGTCCGTGCCGGCGTGCACGGCGCTCGCGAGCCGGGCGTGCGCGCGGATCAGGGTGGGGGACGCGCGGCCGGGGCCGGTGCGCGGGGTCGCCCGGACGGGCGGACAGGAGGAATGTGCCTGCGCCGTCTCCGGGGCCACGGTCGTGGCAGTCTCCGCTTCCGCGTCCCTGTACGCGTCGGTGTGCGTGACCGTCCTCGTGTCTGTGGCCGCGAGGATCTCCCCGAGCAGCGCACGGCCCTCGTCCAGCTCGCCCCCGGCCACCAGTACCTCGGCCAACTGCCAGAGCACATAAAGACGTTGCATGTCATGGGGGCGGGTCAGTGCCGCCGCGCGACGCAGGAGCGGTTCCGCCCAGCCGAGGTCGGCCCGGGCGAGTGCGAGCGCACCCGCAGCGGCCGTGTACGTGGCCGCCTGGACCCGCAGGTGCTCGGTGCGGTCGTTGGCCATGCCCAGTTCGGTGCGGTAGTGGTGGGCGTGTTCCAGGTGGGCGCCGATCTCGTGGTCCGGGGCGGCGGACGCGGCGAGCATGTCGGCGGTGCGTTCGTGACGGTCGGCTCTGGTCCGCTTGGCGGTGCGCTGGTACGAGACCTCCTGGACCAGGCCGTTGGCGAAGCGGTAACGGCTCGCAGAACGGTCCCGCCGCCCCACCTCCTCGACCATGCTGCGGCGGGTCAGGTCGCGCAGCGCGGTCGCGGTCGCGTTCCGCAGTTCACCGCCGGGCGCACCCTCGGGGCCGGAGTGGGCCAGCCCCGCGACCTGCTCGGCCTCGAACTCGCGGCCGAGGACCGCGGCGAGGGACAGGGCAGCGCGTTCGGCCGCACCCAGCGCGTCGATGCGGACGCCCAGCAACGCCTGGACCGTGGGCGGCAGGTCCTCGGCGCCGGCGGTGCCGGCGACCACGAGGAGCTGTTCCAGCAGCAGCGGGTTGCCCTCGGCGCGTTCGAGGACGCGGGCGGAGACCCGAGGACTTCCCGCGCCGGACGGCCCTGAGGGCGGATGTCCGGCCGGCGGCTGCCCGGTGGGCCGGCCTCCGGGCAGCCCACCCGCGGGGGTCCGTTCGACGTGCGCCGCGGCAAGGCGGGCGCATTCGGCCTCGGACAGCGGGGGGAGCGTCAGCCGGGCGTCTGCCCGGGTGCGGGCCGGGCCCGCGGCGGGGGCGCGGTCGGCCGGGTCCTCCGGTCGTCCGGCGCAGATCAGCAGCAGGGGAATGCCTGCCGTGAAGGCCGACAGCCGTTCCACGCAGGTGCGCAGGTCCGGCCGCGACCAGTGGAAGTCGTCCAGCACCAGCACCAGGGGCTGTTCGGCCGCCAGCTCCCGCAGCACGACCGCCAGCGCGGCGCAGGTGTCTTCGACGGACGGGACGGGGGTGCCGTCGTGCAGCATCCCGGCGCGCAGCAGGGCCAGCGCGTCCGCCAGGTCCGGCGCCACGGCCGCCTCGTCCGGGCCGGTGGCGGGGGTGCCGGCCGCGTCGAGGAGCGCGGTCACGGCCTCGGCCAGCGCTGTGAGACTACCGCTCTCGCCGTACGGGCGGCAGCGCCCGGTGCCCGCACGCGCCCGCCGGGCCGGTGTCCGGTCCAGCCACTCCCGCAGCAGCCGGGTCTTGCCCAGGCCCGCCTCGGCCCGCAGCGTAAGCAGCCGTACCGCACGCTCCCTGATCACATCGGCCAACGCATCGTCCAGCGCGGAGAGTTGATCGCTACGCCCCACGAAGGGCAGGTCGAACCTGCGCAACATGTCAGGGTCGTCGCCGTTCAGGGCGCGCAGCCGGAAGGCGCGTACGGCATCGGCCTTGCCGCGCAGTTCCAGTGGGCCCGCTTCGTCCACGACGGCCGCCGAGGCGACCGCGAGGCGGGTCTCCGGGCAGATGAGGATCTCACCGGGCGCCGCGTTCTGCTCCAGTCGGGCAGCCACGTTGGGGACTTCGCCCGACACGAGGACCTGCCTCGCGTCGGCGTCGGTGCCGACCACCGCCTCGCCGCTGCTCACGCCGATCCGCACGGCCAGGCGTACGCCGAGGGAGGCGTCGAGTTCCCGGTTGAGGCGCTCGACGGCACCCAACGCCTCCAGTGCGGCGGAGGCGGCGCGCAGCGCGTCGTTCTCGTGCAGCCGCGGAATGCCGAAGACGGCCATCACGGCGTCGCCGATGAACTTCTCGACGGTCCCGCCGTGTGCCTCGATAGGGATGCGCACGGCCTCGAAGTACCGGAGTACGACGGACCGCAGCGTCTCCGGGTCGAGGCGGCCGGACAAGGCGGTGGAGCCCACCAGATCGCAGAACAGCACGGTGACCGGTCGCCGCTCCTCTCCCTGCCGGGTGGAGGCGGCGGCCACGGGCTCGCCGCAGTGTGGGCAGAAGCGAGCGTTGCCCGGCAGCGTCCCGGAACACGAACGGCACTTCATGGGGCCTCCTTTCAGTCAGAACAGGGCGCCGCCGGCCAGGCTGGTGTGCGCCTGGACCTCCGGTTCGACCTCGTCGAGCCGCGCCTTGAGGCCGAGCAGCAGTCCGACCTCCTCTTCCGACATCGAGCCGAGGACGTCTCGCTGCTCCTGGCTCAGCGCGGCCAACGGGAGGCCGGCCGCGGCGAGTCGGTCCAGGACGGGATTGCCGAAGTCATCCACGGTTACCTCCGGGGCGCGGTGCGGAAATCTCGGTGATCAGGTCGGTCAGGGCACCGATGGTGTGCAGTGCGCTCGCCCCTACGGCGGCGGTCTCCGCGCCGCTCAGCGGGAGGCTGTCCAGCAGGGCGTCGAGCTCACCGGCATGGCCGGGGTCCAGGGTGGCGTGGGCGCGTACGGTGCGGAACGCGGAGGCGGGCAGACCAGTCAGCGCCGCGAGCCGGTCGGCCAGCCCGGCGGCCGGGGCGCGGCCCTCGAGCACGGCCATGTACCCGAGCAGGGACACCGGATGGCAGTGCTCGATCCAGTAGTACTGCGCGCCCACCAGACGCGCCGCCGCCGCGCCGGCCCACGGCGCCGGAACCGGGCCGCGGCTGCCGTGCAGCACGGACAGGTCCTCCAGCAGCCACTGGTCGTGGTCCTGTTCCTCCGTGATGTGCCGCGCGAAGTAGGCGGCGAGGGGCGTGGAGAGCGCGTCGGCGCCCCCGCGTTCGGCGCAGCGCGCCCCCGCCAGCTCCATCAGGGGGACCGAGGCGCGGATCACCTGGTGCATCGCCGCCAGGTAGCGGGCATACCGCGGGAGCAGGTCGCCGTCGTCGTGCCACAGGCCTGCGAGGGAGGTGCTCAACACCTGGCCGGTCAGGCGGATCTTGAGGTTCAGAGCCTGGCTGTGAGGCAACGGTGTCCGCGAGGGTGACGGCGCGGTCCGGCTGCGGCCGGCGGTCATCGGGAGCCGCCCGGCGAGACCAGCCCCGCGTAGCGCGCGCAGCCGAAACGTCGCACGAGCGCGACCGGGCCGGAACGGGTCTGGGTCCGTGCGGCGTACGCGTCGAGCAGTTCCCCGGCCGGCCCTGCCCCGTAGCCGCGCACGGCCTCGTGCAGTGCGCGGTCCCGGGGGAGTGCGACACAGGTCGCGCAGTATCCGTCCGCGCCGCACACACCGGCCCCGGACGCCCCGGCCCCGGACGCCCCGGCCTCGGACGCTCCGGGCCCGAAGCGGCTCCGCAGGTGCAGCGGTCCGAGCGACCGGATCAGCCGCAACTCGGGGGATTCCAGTGCACGCCGGCGCAGCGTCGGCCAGTCGTCCTGGGCGATGTGTCCGAGCAGGAGGTGCTCCGGCACTGGCCGCAGATCCACGGCGTCCTGGTTCCCACAGGCGAGCACCGCACCGTCGGGCGCGACGACCGGCCAGGCGGCCATCGCGCAGGGGAGGACCCGCGCGGTGTCCGGCGGCGCCGCCGAGGGCGCGGTCGGGGTCCCGGCCCACGATGCCGCACGGCCCACCGCCCGTACCTCGTTCACGAGCATCGGAACCTGGTCGCCGAAGGCCAGCCGGACCTCCCGGGTGACCTCGGCCAGGTACGGATCGTCGTCACCGAGGCCCGTGACGTGCAGGCTCACGGCCGTGCCGTCCTCCAGGAGCGCCGCCAGCACGCGCAGCACCTCGGCCCTCGGCACCTCGCGTTCGTGCTCACGGTCGATGCTCGCGGAGAAGTGGTCGACCGCGTGGACCGCACGCCGGATCGAGGCCGGCAAGCGGCCGCCGCGGGCGAAGAACATGCCGCTCAACAGGGCGGTGCGTACGCCGCGAGCCCTGGCTGCCTCGGCCAGCTCGGTCACCAGCCGGGGGCGCAGCAGCGGCTCCCCGCCGGTGAGCATCAGCAGCTCCGGGCGGTCCGCGGGGCCGAAGGACTCGACCAACCGCAGCAGTGCCGCGCCGTCCGTGTGCGCGCCCGCCATGGTGGACGAGGTCGAGCAGTGGGCGCAGCGCAGCGGACAGCGCTGCGTGACCATCAGCAGTACGCCGGCGCAGGGCACTGGCCGCAGTCCGACCAGTTCGGCTAGCTCCACCGCGGTCTCCTTCCGGCTGACGGGGCGTCCGAGTCGGGGCATCCGTTTGTGGACGCCCGCACAGCACCGTCCCGGGGTCCGGTTCCGCACCGGTTGGCGACCGCACTCGTGTCGGTATACCCGCAGCTCAGGGGAGAGGAAGAGGCCTGCGAAGCACCCGGGTTGCCGGACCGCGCGCCTGGTCGGCGCTCGCATACGTCCGCCTGCGGGACCGCCGGGCTGGGGCTATACCGGCACCGAATCACGGGGCAACCGTGAGCGAACCGGAGGCGCCGAACGTGGTCGCCGTACTCCCCACGAGCCGCATCCGGCGACCGGGACAGGCCGTGTGAGCGGCGGTCCCGGGCGTCGGATGCCGGCCCGAGAGCCTCATTCCTCCGTACAGATCTGGAGACCACGATGGCCGAGAACAACAAGCCCGCCCCCGACGAGCAGTCCGAGCCCGAGTCCGAGGTCACCGCGCACTCCGCCGGTGAGGACACGCCGTGGTGCGCTGTCAACACCGGCACGGCGGTGGACGAGCCGGAGGTCAAGGCGCATTCCGCGGGTGAGGACACGCCGTGGTGCGGCGTCAACACCGGCACGGCGGTGGACGAGCCGGAGGTCAAGGCGCATTCGGCGGGTGAGGACACGCCGTGGTGCGGCGTCAACACCGGCACCTCCGTCGACGAGCCCGAGGCCTGACCGACCCCCCCCCCCGTAGAACACCGCCGGGCCCAGGGGCAGGGCGTACGCCCTTACGCCCCTGGGCCGGTGGCCACAGGCCCGTCCCGTTCCGTTCCGTTCCGTTCGACAGGAGGCACCGTGCTCCGGATGCTCAGACCGCAACCCGTCGCGGACGCGCCCTCGCGCCTGCTCCCCGCCCACGATGGCTGGTGGTTCGTCAGCGAGAACGGCTACGCCAGGCTGCGCCCCACGCAGGTGGATCCGGAAGGTGTGCCGGAACCGGCCGTCATGGACCGGCTGCGCGCCCAAGGACTGCTGCGGAAGCGCGAGCCGGGCTCGTACTCGCTGACCGTGCTCACCAGTACCGACTGCAACCTCGGCTGCGGCTACTGCTTCCAGAACACCGCGCAGGACCCGCGCGGGGGCTCGCGGCCGCCGCGTATCGCGCATGCCCGGCTCACCTCTGACACGATCACCCGCGTACTGGACTTCACACGACAGAGGATGCGGGCGGGCGGGTTCGACACGCTGGCTCTCATGCTGTTCGGTGGCGAGCCCCTGCTCAATCTTCGTGGAGCCGTCGAACTGCTGCAACGCGCAGCCGAGTTGGGCGAGCTCAATGTGTCGATGACGTCCAACGGCACACTGATGACACCACTTGTCGTCAAGAGCCTGTACGCGGCAGGGCTGAGATCCGTCCAGCTCACCCTCGACGGTGACAGGCGCGAACACGACGCCATCCGCGTCACCCGCGCCGGTGGGGCCACCTTCGACCGCATCGTGGAGAACGCGGCCCGCGCGATGGGCACCGTACCGCTCCGCTGGCACCTGCGGGTCAACGTCTCGCACCACAACAGGCACGGCATGGACGCCTTGGTGGAACGGCTCGCGGAGCGTCTGGACCCGTCTCTGTGCGGCATCCAGTTCGCCCTGATCGGCGACGTCGGCGTCGGCTACGGCAACGACCTGGACTACGGTGGCGCGCTCGCCGCCGACTTCACACGCTGGCACCGGCTGGCGCTGGACCGCGGGTTCTCGCTGACCCGCCCCCGTTCCGGCAAGGGCTGCCAGGCGTGCGACCACCCCGACGGCCTGTACGGCGCGGTGGTCAGCGCGGACGGCTCCCTGTCCAGTTGCTGGGAGACCGCGGGCCGGCCCGATTGGACGGTGGGCGCGATCGACGAGGGCTACCTGCCGGCGGAGCAGACCGAGGGCCGCTGGATCACCTGCACCGACCAGTATCAGCACGGTGAGAACGCGGCGGCGCTGGCCGCCTTCCAGGACGAGGTGGACGCGGCCCTGCTCGACCTGCTGGACGGGGCGGGCCGACTCGGCCCCGCGAGCTGACCCCGCTGGGTCTCGGAGGTACACATGAAAGGCACCGCCGGTGCCGGGGTCCTGCGTGGGAACAAGGACTTCAGGCTGTACTGGACCAGCTCGGCGCTCTCCACGCTGGGCTCGCAGATGTCCCTCATCGCCTTCCCCCTGCTCGTCCTCTCGCTGGGGCAGGGAGCCGCCCAGGCCGGGCTCGTGGCCACCGCGTCGCTGCTGACCCGCTTCGTACTGCGCCTGCCGGCAGGGCAGTTGGCCGACCGGATGGACCGGCGGCGGCTGATGGTCGGTACGGACCTGATCCGGATGGTGGCCGTGGGCAGCATCCCGGTCGCCGCGTCGCTCGGCTCGCTCGTCTACCCGCACCTGCTCGCCGTCGCGGTGGTGGAGGGCTGCGCCACGGCGGTCTTCTCCCCGGCCGGCGTCATCGCGGTACGGGACGTGGTGTCCGAGGACCAGTTGCCCGACGCCCTGGCGAAGAGCCAGGCGGCGCTGTCGACCGCCTCTCTGGTGGGGCCCTTCACCGGCGGCTGGCTGTTCGCCGTGGACCGGTTGCTCCCGTTCACCGTCGACGCCCTCTCGTACGGTGTCTCCGCGCTGCTGCTGCTCCGCATGACCTCCCGGCCGCCCTCGGCCGAGCCGTCCGCTGCCGGAGACGGCAGTCCGCTCGCCGGACTGCGCTGGCTCGGACGGCAGCCCACGCTGCTGCGGGCGTTGCTCTTCGCCGCGGTACTCAACCTGGCCGGCTCGGCCGCGGAGGTGGCCGTGGTGATCACCCTGCGTGGGCAGGACACCGGCAGCACGGCGATCGGCCTCGTGATGGCCTGTGCCGGTGTCGGTGCCGTGCTCGGCGCCCTCGCGGCGCCCAGGGTGCTCCGGTTGCTCACCCCGGCGCGCTTGTTCCTGGCCGTGGGCGTGATCTGGGCGCTGGGCCTGGCGGTCCTGGCGATCCCACCTGGGCCCCTGGTGGTCGGCGTGGTACTGGTGCTGCTGATCTTCCTCACCTCACCGGCCGGGATCGTCGTCGGCGGGGCCCTGATGACCGGCCCGCCACGGGAACTGCTCGGCCGGGTCAGCACCGCGGGGAACCTGCTGATAGCGGGTCTCGCGGCGGTGGGGCCCGCTGTGGTGGGCCTCCTGATCGAGGACGTGGGGGTGTCCAACACCTGGCTGCTGCTGGCCGCCCTGGTGGCCGCCGCGACCGCGGCCGCGGCGATCCCGCTGCTGCGGGGCGGATCGCTGATACCGGCCGCCGAGGAGGCGGCGGCCGAGGAGGCGGCGGCCGCCGACAAGCCGCAAGGTGATCTCGTCCTGCATTCGGATTCGGCCCCCCAGCGTTCCGGAACCGAGCCCGGAGGCCCCGGAACCGTTCCCCTCCTCCCCGACGCCGGCCAGGGAAAGACCGACGCCGACCGCGCCGAGGAGCCCTCGTGACCGCCCCCGCCGTCACCGACGCCCCCGAGTACCCGCCGGCCCGGCGGACGGGCCCCGTGGAGCGCCTGCACGGCACGGCCGTGGCCGACCCCTACCGGTGGCTGGAGGACGAGGACGAACCGGCCACCGCCGCGTGGAGCGCCGCCCAGGACGCACTGTTCGCGGCGCACAGGAACACCTGGGCGTCGCTGGGGCCGCTGCGCCGGCACCTGACGGTCCTGATGGCAGGCGGCTCGGTCACCGCTCCCGTCCCCCGGGGCGGGAGGCTCTTCGACAACGTCCGCGCACCGGGCCGTGACCAGCCCGTACTGCGGGTCGTGGAGGACGGCGGCGCACGCACCCTGTGGGATCCGCTCGCCCACGACCCGGCAGGGCTGACCGTAATGGAGAGTTGGGAACCGTCCTGGGACGGTTCCCTGGTCGCGGTGCAGTATTCGGCGGGCGGCACCGAGCGGTGCGAACTCGTGGTGCTCGACGTGGCGAGCGGGCGCACGCTGGACGGACCCATCGACCGGCTGCGGCGTTCCCCCGTCGCGTGGCTGCCGGACTCCGCCGGCTTCTACTACGTACGCAACCTCCCGCCGCCGGACGCACCGGGAGAGGAGCGCTACCACCGCCGGGTGCTGCTGCACCGGATCGGCGCCGCCCCGGAGCGGGACGCGCTGGTCTTCGGCGCGGGCCGCGCGATGGACGACTACTACGTGCCGGCGCTGTCCCCCGACGGCCGCTGGCTCACGGTCACGGCCACCCGGGGCGCCTCACCGGCTACGGAGCTGTGGCTCGCCGACCTGACGGCGGCCGCCCCCGAGTCGCCCCGGCTGCGCCGGGTGGGCGGCCCCGACGGCACCCGGGCGACGCTGCTGCTGCCGTCCGGCACGGCGCCGGACGGCCGGGCGTACCTCCTGACGCGCCGGAACGCGCCCAACGGGCGGGTCGAGGTGACCTCACCGGCGCGGCTGACCGGGTGCGGGGCGCGGACACCGGACGAGCGCCACGCCACCTCGGCGCCCGCGACCGTCCTGATACCCGAGGACCCCGTCGCCGTGCTCACCGACTTCGCCGTGCTGGACGGGCCGGGACTCGCCCGCTCCGTCGCACTGGTCACCCGGGTGCGACACGCCGTCGGCGAGATCACCGTCCACGACCTGGAAACAGGACGCCTGCTCAGCACGCTGGAACTACCCGGGCCGGGCACCGTAGGTGAGCTGCACACCGCGCCCGGTGGGCACGAGGCCTACTTCGGCTACACGGACCACGCGACACCGGCACGCGTACTGCGCTTCGACGCCCGCTCCGGGACACTGGCACCGCACCACGGCGGGAGCGTCACCGGACCGCCCGACGGGCGCGCCGCCGGGTGCGTCACACGGCGCGTGCGCTACCGCTCGCACGACGGGACGCCGGTCACCCTGTTCGTGCTGTCGCCCACCGGTCGCCCGGACCGGCCCCGGCCGACGGTGCTCAGCGGCTACGGAGGCTTCGGGGCGTCCATCGTGCCGGGGTTCGCGCCACAGGCGCTGGCCTGGGTCGCGGCAGGCGGCGTGTACGTCTTCGCCTGCCTGCGCGGCGGCGGCGAGGAGGGCCAGCGGTGGCACGACGCGGGGCGACGCGCCGACAAGCAGAACACGTTCGACGACTTGGACGCCGCGGCGGACTGGCTGGTGGCCGAGGGCTGGGCCGACCCGGCCCGGCTCGGACTGCTCGGCAGCTCCAACGGCGGCCTGACCGTGGCCGCCGCGATGACCCAGCACCCGGAGAAGTACGCGGCCGTCGTGGCGGTCGCTCCGCTGCTCGACATGGTCCGCTACGAACGCTCCGGCATGGGGCCGAGTTGGCGAGAGGAGTACGGCAGTGCCGAAGACGCCGGCGACTTCGCCGTGCTGCACGCCTACTCCCCGTACCACCGGGTCCGGGCGGGCGTCCGCTACCCCGCGGTCCTGCTCGGCGCGGCGGACGGCGACACCCGGGTCAGCCCGTCGCACGCCCGCAAGATGTGTGCCGCCCTCCAGCACGCGACCACGGGCCCCGGACCAGTACTGCTGCGCCTGGAGCACGGGGTCGGGCACGGCACACGCGGCACCGCGACGACCACGGCACTCTTCGCCGACGTGATGGCGTTCCTGGCCGAGCATCTGCGTCTGGCAGTCCCCGGGGCCTGACCGGCTCCCGCGCGTCGTGCGGGGCAGATTCCGTGAGATACGACGACACAACGACACGCGCGAGCATATGCGCGCCATTTCCACCGTCAACAGATGATTTGCGCGACAGGGTTCTTGGTGCATGCAGTTTCTGACATGGGAGCGCTCTCTTCAGCGGCCACCGTCCGTGGAGGAGTCTGAGACCACGACAGGGCGCGGCAGCCCGGAACGGCGGAAAGCCGACCGGGCCACGGTCGCCAGTCGTCGGCCCGACTCGACCCACCGACCGAGGGAGCACCCGATGAACCGAATCCGTCGCCTCACCCGCCGCTACGGCGTCGCAGCAGCGCTGGCCCTGCTCCTGGCGGGCCCACTGGCGGCGGCAGCCGGGCACGGCCCCGCCGTGTCCGACGGGCCTGGTGGGATCGTCAGACACCTGACCGGCACGGCTGCCGTCCACTCGAGTGCCGTCGCCGACGGCACCACCGACGACACAGCTTGGGGTCGTTGACGCGGTGCACAGTCCTCAGCAGCCCGATCCCGCCGCCTCGCGGGAGCGCCGGCGCCCGCAGCGGCTCCGCTCGGCGCTGCCGATCGTGCTGGCCGTGCTGGCCGGGCTCGGCGGCGCCGCGGCCGTCCGGTGTGCGACCCGCCTGACGGCCGCCCGTCGCCGTGTCCATCAGCGCCGGGCCCGGCAGGTCCTGGCGGAGCAGGACCGGGACGAGCAGTACCCCTGGCCCTGAGGCGCGCGGGTACGACGGGACCCATGGATACGACGGGCCGCCGCCACCGGCGACGCAGTACGGGCGGCGAGCCGCCGGCGTCCACCGCACAGCAGACAGGGAGGAACCGTCATGGCCGGATCCGCGGTCCAGTTCCGCGTCCTCGGCGAACTGGCCGTCGAGGTCGGCGGCCGGGAGGTCGATCCCGGCCCCCACAAGCGGCGCCTGGTGCTGGCCCTGCTGCTGTGCCGGGCGAATTCCGTGGTCTCCACCGATCTGCTCACCGAGGCCGTCTGGGGCGACGATCCGCCGCGCACCGCGCGCAAGAACCTCCAGGTGCACGTCTCGTGCCTGCGCGCCCTGCTGCCGACCGCGAGTCCGGGCGGCGCGCCGCGGATCGTGCACCGGCCGACCGGCTACCAACTGCGCGTCGAGCCGGACGAACTGGACCTGCTGCGCTTCGAGCGCCTCGTGCACACCGCCCGGAAGGCGTCCTTGCTCGCCGCGGAACAGGTCGGCCGGGCCGCCTCCGGGGTCTCCGAACACGCCGCGCGGCTCCTGGAGGAGGCGCTCGCCCTGTGGCACGGCGACATGCTGGCGGATCTGGGCGACTCCGATGCGATACGCGAGGAGGCCGACAGGTGGTCCCTGCGCCGGCTGACGGTCTGCGAGGACTGGGCCGAGACCTCCGTGGCGCTCGGCCGCCACACCGTCGTGGCGGACCGCCTCGCCGATGCGGTACGCGCCCACCCTCTGCGGGAACGGCTGCTCGCTGTGCACATGACCGCCCTGCACCGCTCGGGACGCCGCACGGAGGCGCTGGCCTGCTACGACGAGTACCGCAAGCTGCTCGCTGCGGAACTCGGCCTTGAGGTGGGCCCCGCAGTCACCGCCGTGCACCGTTCCTTACTGGCGGCCGCGTCCCCGGCCCCGCTCGCGGAGTGGGCACGGGAGCGGCCGCGGCGCGGTGCCGCTCCCCGGACCCGGCTGCTGCTGCCGGCCGACCTCGACGACTTCACGGGGCGTACCGCCGAGACAGCCGAGATGCTGGACAGCATCGGAGCCCGCCGCAGGTCCGTGCAACTGTCCGGGCCGCTCGGCGTGGGCAAGACCGCCCTGGCCGTACACGCCGCACACCGGTTGGCGGCGGCATTCCCAGACGGCTGCCTGCTGATCCGGATGCGTCGCCCCGACGGCACGTCCCGCCCGGTGTCCTCCCTGCTCGCCGAAGTCCGGCGGATCACCGGGACGGCCCTGCCGCCGCCCGACGACGAGGAGGACGCGGCCCTGCTCTGGCAGGCCGAGCTCCTGGACCGCGCGCTGCTGCTCGTACTCGACGATGCCGCGTCCGCCGCGTCCGTACGTCCGCTGCTGCCCGGCTCCGGCGACAGCGCCGCGGTGGTCACCACGCGCTGCGGGCTGCCCGGCATCGGCTCGCCGCACCGGATCGAGCTCGGCCCCTACCCGCTGCGCGACGCGGTGGAGTTCCTCGGCCGCCTGGTCGGTGCGCACCGCGTTTTGGCCGACCGCGCGGCGGCGGAGCGCGTCGTCGCCGCCGTCGGCCTGCTTCCGCTGACCATCCGCCTGTACGGCGGGAAACTCGCGGCGCTGCGGCACATGTCCCTGCCCGCGTACGCGTCACGTCTGGAGCGAGGGGCCGCGATGCTCGACGAACTGACCACGGCCGATCCCGCTGTCCGCCCACTGCTGGCCGGCTGGTGGCGTGATCTGCCGCCGTCCGCCCGCGACACCCTCGCGGCACTGGGCCGACTGCCCGGGCCCCTGTTCACACTGGCCGACGCGGCCGAAGCCCTCTCACTGCCGGAGGAACACGCGTACCGCCTCCTGGAAGTGCTCCTGGAACGGGGGGAGTTGGACAGTCAACTGGCGGAGGTCACCGCCCACACCACACTCTACGAGCTGCCCCTGCTGTCCCACCTCTACGCCCGCGAACAGGTGACGTCCGCGCAGGCGTGAGCCTCGGGCGGTCGTACGACGCGTTTCACCGCGCGGGTCGGCTGACCGGTTTCCCCAGCGACACCCCCACCACCAGCGCCACCGCCACCAGCCCCCCGCTCACCCACAGCGGTCCGGTCGCCCCTGCCGGGGTGTGGAGGGTCGTCGCCGCGATGACGGGACCCGTGGCCGCGCCGGTGTTGAGGGCCGCCGTCGCGTACGAGCCGGCCATGGTGGGGGCGCCTGAGGCGGCGTAGAGGACCCGCGTGATCAGCGTGCTGCCCACCGCGAAGGACAGGGCGCCCTGCGTGAAGACCAGGAGGAGCAGCGCGGTGGGCCGGTCCGCCAGGACGGCCATGGCCGGCCAGCCGAGGAGCAGCGGCGGGCCGCAGGCGGCGACGACCGCGCCGGGACGGCGGTCGGACAGCCGGCCGGCGACGGTGACCCCGGTGAGGGAGCCGGCTCCGAAGAGGACCAGGGCCACCGTGACCCACAGTTCGCCCAGCCCCGCGGTGTCGGTCACGAGCGGCGCGAGGAAGGTGAGGCTCGCGAAGGTCGCCGCGTTCACCAGCGCGCCGAGCAGCATGACCACCAGCAGCCGCGCGTTCCCGAGCTGGGCGAGTTCCTGGCGGAGGGGCGCGGAGGAAGAGTCCCGCGGTCCGGGGCGGGCCGGGACGCCGGTGAGGATGCCGACGGCCGCGGGCAGACAGAGGGCGGCCACCGCCCAGAACGTGGCCCGCCAGTCGAGCAGCGTGCCGAGCAGCGATCCGCCGGGGACACCGGCGATCGTGGCCACCGTGGTGCCCGACAGGAGGACGGCGAGCGCGCGGCCCTTGCGGTCCGGCGGGACCAGTGCGGCGGCGGTCGTCAGGGCCACGGCGAGGAATCCGGCGTTCGCGAGCGCCGCGACGACCCTCGTCGCGAAGAGGAGGATGAAGCTCGACGTGACGGCGCCCGCGACGTGGGACGCCAAGAAGACCAGCACGCAGCCGAGCAGGCTCGCCCGTGCGGGCAGGTTGCGGGCGAGGGCCGCCATGAGCGGCGCCCCGACGACCATGCCGACCGCGAAGGCCGAGGTGAGGGTGGACGCGGTGGCTACGCTCACGTCGAGGTCGGCGGCGATGTCCGGCAGGAGGCCGGCCAGCATGAACTCCGAGGTGCCCATGGCGAAGACGGCCACGGCGAGCAGGTACAGGGGGAGGGGCATCGCGTGGCTCCGGGGTGAGGAGAGGAACGAGGAGTCATCTCGTCACCGCGGCCGGCCCGTCCCCGAAGGCGCACCCGTCGGACCGCGGAAGGCGGTTCGACGACGGGACTGCACTACTACGGGGATGTGAACTGCGGACTAGTGGTTCAGGGGACCGACGGCGTGACCGAAGGCCCCCACCCTGTCCGACTCGGGGCTCGACATGGCCCGCACGCTACCCGACCGCTCCCCGCCCCGCCCCGCACGCACCCCCACCTGGCTTGACGCTTTAATGCCACTGATGTGCAATAACGACGCATCGACAACAAGCGTGGGGGAGACATGACAACCCGTCGGATACGAAGTGCCGCCGTCGCGGCGGCGGTTGCCGTCGGCGTCACCGCCTGCTCCGCGCCCGGCGGCGGCGGAACGGGCGACGACGCCAACGCGGCCGAGTCCGTGGTGATCGGGGTGGGCTCCGAACCGGACACCCTCAGCCCGCTGCTCGGCTACGGCAAGGACGGAAACTCCAAGATCTTCGACGGGCTGCTCGCCCGCGACACCGACCTGAAACTGAAGCCGGCCCTCGCGACCGCCCTGCCTAAGATCGCCGACGGCGGCCTGACCTACACCTACACGCTCCGCAAGGGCGTGAAGTTCAGCGACGGCGAACCGCTCACGGCACAGGACGTGGTCTACACGTACCGCACCGTCCTCGACGAGAAGACGAACAACACCGCCCGCAGCGAACTCGACGCCGTCAAGGACGTCCGCGCGACCGGTGACGACACCGTCGTCTTCACGCTCAAGTACCCCTACGCCGCCTTCGCCGCCCGCACGGTGCTGCCCGTCGTCCCCGAACACGTCGCGGGCGGGCAGGACCCCAACACCGGTGACTTCAACACCAAGCCCGTCGGCACCGGGCCGTACGTGCTCACCAACTGGAGCAAGGGCGAGAAGCTCGCCTTCAAGGCGAACCCGCACTACTGGGGCGACAAGCCCGCCGTGAAGTCGTTCACCATGGCGGTCATCGCCGACGACAACGTGCGCGCCACCCGGCTGCGCTCCGGCGACCTCGACGGCGCCGTCCTGCCGCCCAACCTCGCCGCCACCTTCAAGAACGACGAGGGCAAGCGCACCTACGAGGCCAGGTCCTACGACTTCCGGGCCGTCACCCTGCCCACCTCCGGCAAGGTCACCGGCGACCGCGCGATCCGGCGGGCCCTGGACGCCGCCGTGGACCGCCGGGCGATGGTGGACAAGATCCTCGACGGCGCGGGGCGTCCGGCGTACGGGCCGCTGCCCGTCGACGACCCCTGGTACGAGCGCGCCATCGAGCGCCCGCACGACCTCGCCAAGGCCGAGCGCGTCCTGGACGAGGCCGGCTGGAAGGCCGGTTCCGGCGGCATCCGGGCCAAGGACGGACAGCGCGCCTCGTTCACCCTGTACTACCCCTCGGGCGACAAGGTCCGCCAGGACCACGCGCTCGCCTACGCCTCCGACGCCAAGAAGGCCGGCATCGAGGTGAAGGTGGAGGGCGCCACCTGGGAGGTCATCGAGCCGCGCATGGGACGCGACGCCGTCCTCGCGGGCTTCGGCAGCGTCGGCGACCCCGACTTCGGCCTCTACACCCTGCTGCACTCCTCGCTCGCCGGCGACGGCTTCAACAACATGGCCCACTACGACAACCCGGCCGTGGACCAGGCCCTCGACACCGGCCGCCGCACCCAGGACCCGAAGACACGCGCCGCCGCCTACAACAAGCTCCAGAAGGCGCTCGTCGAGAACCCGGGCTACACCTTCCTCACCCACATCGACCACCTCTACGTCCTCGCCGACCGCTGGGACGGGCTGACCACCCAGCTGGAGCCGCACGAGCACGGCTTCGCCAGCGGACCCTGGTGGAACATCGAGGACTGGCAGCCCAAGAAGTGACCCGGTCTCCCCGGCGCGTGCCCTGGGGAGCGATGGCACGGCTGGCGGGGCGGCGGGCGCTGTTCGCCGTCCCCGCCGTCCTCGTCGTCACCTTCGGCGTGTTCGCGATCGCCGCCGCCTCCCCCTTCGACCCCGTCAAGGCGTACGCCGGCACCGCCGCGCTCGGCGCCGACCAGGAGACCCTGGACCGGCTGCGGGAGAACCTCGGTGTCGACCAGTCCTTCGTCGTCCGCTGGTGGAACTGGCTGACCTCCGCCGTCACCGGCGACCTCGGCCACTCCGGGGTGATGCGCCAGCCGGTGACACAGGTCATCGGCGAACGCCTCGTCTGGTCCGCGCTGCTGTGCGCCGTCGCCTTCGCCGCCGCCGTCCTGGTCGGCACGGTCCTCGGCGTACTGGCCGCCCGCCGCCCCGGTTCGATGCTCGACCGGGCGGTCACCTCACTCGCGTACACCCTGGAGGCGGCACCGGTCTTCTGGATCGCGCTGCTCGCCGTGTGGCTGTTCGCCCTCCAGTGGGACGTCCTGCCGGCCGGCGGCCTGACGGACACCGCCAGCGAGCGGGTCACCCCCGGCCAGGTCGCGAGCCACGTCGCACTGCCCGCGGGCGTGCTCGCCGTCTCCCAACTGCCGTGGTTCACGCTGTACGTGCGCCAGGGCGTCGGCGACGCCCTCGCGGAGGACCCGGTGCGCGGTGCGAGGGCCCGCGGCCTGGGGGAGGGCACCGTCCTGCTCGGGCACGCCCTGCGCTCGGGACTGCTGCCGGTGCTCACCCTGATCGGCTCGCGTGTTCCCGAACTCATCACCGGTGCCCTGCTGGTGGAGAGCGTCTTCAGCTGGCCGGGGATCGCCGCGGCCACCGTCGAGGCGGCCACCGCCGTCGACTTCCCGCTGCTGGCCGCCCTGACCACCCTCGCCACCGCCGCCGTACTCGCCGGCAACCTGCTCGCCGACCTGCTCTACGGACTGTTCGACCCGAGGGTGAAGCTCAGTGACATGTGACCCCGCCGCGCCGCCACCCACCGCGCCCGCACCCACCCCGGCCCCCGAACCCGCCTGGCGCTCCCAGGGCACCGCCCGCCGCTCCACCCGCACCCTGCGCCTGCGCACCTCCGCCGCGCTGCTCGCCCTGACCGTCCTCGCCGTGCTGCTCGTGCCGCCGCTGGTCCAGCTCGACCAGCAGGCCGTCGACCTCGCGGCGAAGCTGCGGCCACCGAGCTGGGAGCACCCCTTCGGCACCGACGACGTCGGCCGCGACCTGCTGCTGCGCTGCGTGTACGGACTGCGCGTCTCCCTGCTGGTCGGGGTGGCGGCCGCGCTGACGGCGACGGTCGTCGGCACCGCCGTGGGCGCCACCGCCGGGGCGCTGGGCGGCTGGGTCGACCGGGGCGTGATGCGGGTCGTCGACACCATCTCCTCCGTGCCCCACCTGCTGCTGGGCATCTTCATCGTGGCGATGTTCCGGCCGGGCGTCTGGCCGGTGGTGGCCTCCGTCGCGCTCACCCACTGGCTGTCCACCGCGCGCATCGTCCGCGCCGAGGTGCTGTCCCTGCGCTCGCGTCCCTACGTCGACGCGGCCGTCTCCGGCGGCGCGTCCCGGTGGCGGGTGGCCGTACGGCATCTGCTACCCGGCGTGCTGCCGCAGGCCGCGCTGGCCGCCGTACTGATGGTGCCGCACGCCATGTGGCACGAGTCGGCGCTGTCCTTCCTCGGGCTCGGGCTGCCCACGCACACCGCCAGCCTCGGCAACCTCATCCAGGAGGCGCGGGGCTCGCTGCTCGCCGGGCAGTGGTGGCCGACCCTCTTCCCGGGACTGTTCATCATCGTCCCCACCCTCGCCGTCGCCGGACTCGCGGGCGCCTGGCGGGAGCGGATCAACCCCCGCCGCCGATCGGAGCTGATGCTGTGACCGAGCGAGCCCCCGTGCTGTCGGTACGCGGTCTGTCGGTGCGCTTCCTGATGCCCGGCGGGCGCCGCGTCGCCGCCGTGACCGACGCCCACTTCGACGTGGCGGCCGGCGAGTGCCTGGCCCTGATCGGCGAGAGCGGCTGCGGCAAGTCCGTCCTCGCCTCCGCCCTGCTTGGCCTGCTGCCCGGCAACGCGCAGACCGCCGGTGCAGCGCTCCTCGGCGACCTGGACCTGCTCGCCACCGACGAGCGCACCTTCGCCCGCACCGTGCGGGGCCGGCTGGTCGGCCTCGTCCCGCAGAGCCCGGCCGCCCACCTCACCCCCGTCCGCACCATCCGCTCCCAGCTGGAGGAGACGGTCGCCGAACTCACCGGCGTCCGTGGCCGCGCGGCCCTGCGCAAGGCCGCCGAAGCCGCCGCCGGACGCGCCGCGTTCCCCGTGGACCACCTCGACCACCACCCGCACGAACTCTCCGGCGGCCTCGCCCAGCGCGCCGCCACCGCCCTCGCCCTGGTCGGCGACGCCCCGCTGCTGCTCGCCGACGAACCCACCACCGGACTCGACCGGGACCTGGTCGACCGCACCGTCGACGAGCTGAGACGACATGTCCACAACAAGACGGACGGCGAGGGCCGCGCCCTGCTGATGATCACCCACGACCTGGCCGCCGCCGAGCGCGTCGCCGACCGGATCGCCGTGATGTACGCGGGCCGGATCGTCGAACTCACCGACGCCACCGAATTCTTCGGCGCCCCCGGCCCGCGCCACCCCTACAGCCGGGGTCTGCTCGACGCGCTGCCCGACCGCGCCTTCACCCCGATCCCCGGGCTGCCGCCCGAACTCGGCGCCCTCCCCGACGGCTGCGCCTTCGCCGCCCGCTGCGACCGGGCGACCGACGCCTGCGCCGTCCTGCCGCCGCTGACCGGCACGGTCGCCTGCCACCACCCGCACGCCGCGCTCCCGGAGGCCGCCGACCGTGCTTGAACTGCGCACCGTGACCGCCGGATACGCCCGCAACGCGCCCGTCTTCCGGGACGTCACCCTCTCCGTCGCGCCGGGGGAGGCCGTCGGACTGCTCGGCCCCAGCGGCTGCGGCAAGTCCACCCTCGCCCGCGTCGCCGCCCTGCTGCACCAGCCCGAGGCCGGCACCCTGGTCGTCGACGGCACGCCCGTAGGGCGCTGGCGCCACCGCGCCCCGCGCGAGCGCCGCACCGCCTTCGGCGTCGTCTTCCAGCAGGCCCGGCTCTCCGCGGACCCCCGGCTGACCCTCGCCGACCTGATCGCCGAACCGCTGCGCGCCACCGGCCGGCGCGCGGACGCCGCCGTCCGGGTCGCCGAACTGGCCGCCACCGTCGGACTGACCACAGACCTGCTGACCCGGCGCCCGCACGAGGTCAGCGACGGCCAGTTGCAGCGCGCCTGCCTGGCCCGCGCCCTGGTGCTGCGCCCGCGCTGGCTGGTCTGCGACGAGATGACGGCGATGCTCGACGCCTCCACCACGGCCGCCCTGGTGCGGGTCGTGGAGGACTACCGGGCGGCCACCGGCGCCGGGCTGCTGGCCGTCGGCCACGACCGCGTCCTGCTGGACCGCTGGTGCGACCGCACCGTCGAGTGGGACACCCTCACGCGTCCCTGACCCCTCCCGGCCGAACCTCTGCATGGACATGTATCGGTCAAGCTTGGTCCACGAGGGCAGCAGTTGGGGTTCACCTCGCGCCGTTTGCCTGGTTGTCGTCCGACCATCCGTCCCCTGGAGGTTCGATGACCCCGCCGCGCAGCTATCCGAACTCCCCGAACCCGCTGAACAGAAGGGGCTTCCTCGGCATCGCGGGCGCCGCCGGCGCCGGCGCGGTGCTGCTCGGCACCGGCGCCGCGCCGTTCGCCACCGCCGCGCCCGGCCGTGTCCCGACCGACCCGTTCCGGCTCGGGGTGGCGTCCGGCGACCCGTTGCCCGACGGCGTCGTCCTCTGGACCCGCCTCGCGCCCGAACCGCTCGACGACGACGGTGGCATGCCCGCACGTCCCGTCGCCGTGCGCTGGGAGGTCGCCCTCGACGAGCGGTTCCGCAAGGTCGTCCGGCGCGGCGTCGAGCACGCCGTGCCCGCGGAGGCGCACACCGTCCACGCCGACGTACGCGGCCTGCGGCCCCACCACGAGTACTACTACCGCTTCCGCGCCGGCGACACCCTCTCCCCGGTGGGCCGCACCCGCACCGCCCCGGCCCCCGGCACCTCGCCCGCCGTCGACTTCGCGTTCGCCTCCTGCGCCAACTGGGAGGAGGGCCACTTCACGGCGTACCGGCACATGGCCGAGGAGCACCCCGATGTGGTCTTCCACCTGGGCGACTACCTCTACGAGTACGCGGCCGGCGCCAACGGCGACGTGCGCACCCACCACGGTGACGAGATGAACACCCTCGCCGAGTACCGCGCGCGGCACGCGCAGTACAAGACCGACCCCGACCTGCGGCTGCTGCACGCCGCCGCGCCGTTCGTCGTCACCTGGGACGACCACGAGACCGACAACAACTATGCCGACCTGAGCCCGGAGAACAACGACGCCGGCCAGGGCAACGACAGCACCGCCCGCTTCGCCGCCCGCCGCCGCGCCGCCTACCAGGCGTACTGGGAGCACATGCCGCTGCGCCGCCTGCGCAAGCCGGTGGACACCGCGCTGCCGCTGTACCGGCGTCTGGAGTTCGGCGCCACCGCGACCTTCAGCGTCCTCGACACCCGCCAGTACCGCACCAACCAGCCGTACGGCGACAAGTGGCAGGTCTCCGGGCCGGAGCAGTGGGATCCGAAGGCCACCATCCTCGGCGACGAGCAGCACGCCTGGCTGGAGCGGAGCCTGTCGCGCTCGCGCTCCACCTGGAACGTGCTCCCGCAGCAGATCTACTTCGCCAACTGGGACGCCGTGGCCGGCCCCGATGACGGCGGCTACAACGACGGCTGGGACGGCTACCGCGTCTCCCGCGACCGGGTGCTCGGCTACGTCGAACAGCGCCGCATCGACAACTTCGTGGTGCTCACCGGCGACGTCCACCACAACTGGACCAACGACCTGCGCCGCGACTTCGAGCGCCCCGAGACGCGCGTGCTGGGCAGCGAGTTCGTCACCACGTCCATCACCTCGGGAGGCGACGGCTCGGCCACCCACGACCCCGGCCAGGTGTACTGGGACGAGAACCCGCACACCAAGTACTACAGCAGCCGCCGCGGCTACGTCCGCTGCACCGTCTCCCGGGACAGCTGCACCGCCGACTACCGCGTGGTCGACTACGTCACCCGACCCGGCGCGCCGGTCCGCACCGACAAGTCGTTCGTGATCGAGGCGGGGGTGCCCGGGGTCCAGGACGCCTGACGGCCCTCGCTCAGGAACCAACAGAGTCCCACGGGGTAATTGATTCGTTTGTGTGCGGGTCCTAGGGTGACCCTGACTCAGTAGTCGCCGCGTCACCGGCAGTTGTGAACGATCCCAGTGTCAACTGCTTCCACAGCACCGTGTGTTGAGCCGCCCCCGAAACCCACGGAAGGCCACGGTCATGCCGCACTCGCCCGTGTCACCCACCGGATCCCCGGCCCGCCCGCCCCGCACCGTCGTCAGCCGCCGCCGTCTCATGGAGGGCGGTGCCGCCGTCCTCGGCGCCCTCGCCCTGTCCGCGCCGCCCGCCGGAGCGCACGCGGCCGGACGGCGGCCGCAGCCCGCCGCGCCCCCGGAGTGGAACGACTTCGGCGTCTTCCGGCTCGGGACCGAGCCCCCGCACACCACGCTCATGCCGTACCAGGACGTCGAGCAGGCCCTCGCCGCCGACCGCACCCGCTCGCCGTACCGGCAGAGCCTGGACGGCACCTGGAAGTTCGCCTACGCCGACCGCCCCGAGGACCGGGACGCCGACTTCCACCGCACCGACACCGACGACGGCGACTGGGAGACGATCCCCGTCCCGTCCGTCTGGCAGCTGCACGGCCACGACTTCCCGATCTACCTGAACATCACCTACCCGTACTGGGGCCCCAACGGACGCGGCGAGGACCCGCAGCCGCCCACCGCGCCGACCCGCTACAACCCGGTCGGCCAGTACCGGCGCACCTTCACCGTCCCCCGCGACTGGACGGGCCGCCGCACCTTCCTCCACTTCGAGGGCGTCAAGTCCGCCCACTACGTGTGGATCAACGGCGAACTGGTCGGCTACGACGAGGACTCCTACACCCCCTCCGAATACGACATCACCGACCACCTCAAGCCCGGCACCAACCAGATCGCCGTGGAGGTCTACCGCTACGCCGACGGCGACTGGCTGGAGGACCAGGACATGATCCGGCTGAGCGGCATCTTCCGCTCGGTCTACCTCTACTCCACCCCCGCCGTGCACCTGCGCGACTTCAAGCTCGACACCCCGCTGAACGACACGTACACCGCCGCCGAGCTGGCCGTCACCGCCAGCGTGCGGGCGTACGGCGACGGCGGCACCGGCCGCTACACCGTCGAGACCCAGCTCTACGACGCGCGCGGCCACGCCGTCTGGTCCCGGCCCCTGCAGCAGTCCGCCGACCTCGGCACGGCCGGCCCCGGCGAGGACGTCACCGTACGGGCCGCCAAGGCGGTGCCCGAGCCCCGGCTCTGGTCGGCCGAGCAGCCGTACCTGTACACGGCGGTGCTGCGGCTGCGGGACCCGGCGGGCAAGGTGGTCGAGACCCTGTCGCACCGGGTCGGCCTGCGCGAGTTCGCGCTCAGGGACGGGCTGATGCGGATCAACGGCCGGCCCGTCTCCTTTCGCGGCACCAACCGGCACGAGATGCACCCCTCCCGCGGCACCGCCCTCACCCGCGAGGACATGGCCGAGGACGCCAGGATCATCAAGCGGACGAACATCAACAGCGTCCGCACCTCGCACTACCCCAACAACCCGTACTGGCTGGAACTGGCCGACGAGTACGGCCTCTACCTCGTCGACGAGACCAACCTGGAGACCCACGGCATCCGCGACGAGTACCCCGGCGACCACCCCGAGTGGACCGAGGCCTGCGTGGCCCGCGCCCAGAACATGGTCCACCGCGACAAGAACCACGCCTCGGTCGTCATCTGGTCGCTCGGCAACGAGGCGGGCGGCGGCAGCACCTTCACCGCCATGCACGACTGGATCCGCTCCTACGACCCCACCCGCGTCATCCAGTACGAGGGCGACGACCGCCCCGGCATCAGCGACATCCGCTCGGAGATGTACGACACCCCGCAGCGCGTCGAGCAGCGCGCCCGGGACACCTCCGACACCCGGCCGTACGTCATGATCGAGTACGCCCACTCGATGGGTAACTCCACCGGCAACTTCAAGAAGTACTGGGACGTCGTACGCGCCCACGACGTGCTCCAGGGCGGCTGGATCTGGGACTTCGTCGACCAGTCCCTGTACACCCCGGTCCCCGCCCGCACCCTGCTCACCGAGTCCGGACCGGCCGCACTGCGCGGCGAGATCCTGGCCACCCGGGGCAGGCTGGACCGGGACGAGGGCCTGTCCGGCATCACGGTCTTCGAGCGCGACGACAGCCTCGACCTCCGCGACTCCCTGACCCTGGAAGCCTGGATCACCCCGCACGTGACCGGCTACCACCAGCCGCTCATCGCCAAGGGCGACACCCAGTACGCGCTCAAGCAGAACGACCGGAAGCTGGAGTTCTTCATCCACTCCGAGGGCCAGTGGATCACCGCGAACTGGGACGTGCCGGACGACTGGACCGGCCGCGAGCACCACCTCGCGGGTGTCTTCGACGCGGACGCCGGAACGCTGACCCTCTACGTCGACGGCGTGGTACGGGCCACCCGCACCACCGACCGGCGCCCCAGCGGCAACACCGCGCCCCTCGCCCTCGCCACCGACGCCGACGCGCAGACCCGCGAGTTCAGCGGCAGGATCCGCCGCGCCCGCGTCTACGCCCGGGCGCTCTCCGCTGGCGAACTCGCCCGGGACGACCGCGGTCCGAAGGACGACGGCGTGCGGTTCTGGTTCGACGCCGCCACGGTGAAGACCGAGAAGAAGCGGCCCCGGGAGAAGACCTTCCTCGCGTACGGCGGCGACTGGGGCGACAACCCCAACGACGGCGCCTTCGTGGCCGACGGCATCGTCACCGCCGACCGCGGCCACACCGGCAAGACCGCCGAGGTCAAGCGCGTCTACCAGGCGATCCACGCCACCCGCCGGCCCGGCGGCGACCCCGGGGCGGTCACCCTCACCAACGAGTACCTGTTCACCGGCCTGCGCGAGTTCGACGGCCGGTGGGAGCTGGTCGCCGACGGCCGGGTGGTGCGGCGCGGAAGGCTGACCCGGGACCAGCTCGACGTGGCGCCCGGGGCGGCCAAGGACATCACCGTCCCCGTCCGCCTCCCGGACGACACGGACGACGGCACCGAGTACTTCCTGGAACTGTCCTTCACCACCAAGGACTCCACGCCGTGGGCGAAGGCGGGCTTCGAGGTGGCCCGCCAGCAGCTCCCCGTCGGCCCCGAAGCCCCCGCGGCGGCCCTCGTACGGCTCGCGAGCGTCCCGGCCCTGCGCCACGACGACCGCGACAAGGACGTCAGGGTCCGCGGCAAGGGCTTCTCCGTCACCGTCGACAAGCGCACCGGCACCATCACCTCCTACGAGGCGAAGGGCACCCGGCTGCTCACTTCGGGGCCCGCGCCCAACTTCTGGCGGGCACCCACCGACAACGACAAGGGCAACGGCCAGCACACCCGCAACCAGACCTGGCGCGACGCCGGCACCCGCCGCGAGGTCACGGACGTGGCCGTGCGGCCCCTCGGCGACCGCGCCGTCGAGATCAAGGTCAGCGGCACCCTGCCGACCACGGTGGAGTCGACGTACACCACCACCTACACCGTGTTCGGCAACGGCGAGATCAAGGTCGACAACACCCTGCACCCGGGCGCCGCGACCCTGCCCTACATCCCCGAGATCGGCACCCTGCTCTTCCTGCCCGGCCGCCTGGACCGCCTGCACTACTACGGGCGCGGCCCCGAGGAGAACCACTGGGACCGCAACACCGGCACCGACGTCGGCCTCTACTCCGGCACCGTCGCCGAGCAGTGGACCCCCTACATCCGCCCGCAGGAGAACGGCAACAAGACCGACGTCCGCTGGATCGCCCTCACCGACCGCCACGGGGTCGGCCTGCTCGCGTCCGGCGAGCCGCTGCTGGAGGCCAACGCCTCGTACTTCACGCCGGAGGACCTGTCGGCCGGCGTCCGGCACGACTACCAGCTGACGCCGCGGGACGAGGTGGTCCTGCGCCTCAACCACCGCCAGATGGGCGTCGGCGGTGACAACAGCTGGGGCGCGCACACGCACGACGAGTTCAAGCTGTTCGCCGACCGGGACTACGCCTACACCTACCGGCTGCGCCCGCTGACGGACGTGAAGCAGGCGACAGCGGCCTCGCGGCGGCCCACGGCCACCGAGTAACCGGGGACGGACGGGGAGCCCGGGGCAACCCGGGCTCCCCCCACCCGGCGATCCGGGCAGGCCCAGGAAGCGCGAGGTCCATGTCGGATTCTCGCCAGCGCCCGCCCGGCCGGTGGACCATCCTGGACCCATGCAGACGGGAATGCACACCGACACCGAGCGCTGCGTGCGCGCCGTCCGGTCCAAAGACGCGCGGTTCGACGGCTGGTTCTTCACGGCCGTCCTGACCACCCGCATCTACTGCCGGCCCAGCTGCCCGGTGGTGCCGCCCAAGCCCCAGAACATGACCTTCTACCCGAGCGCGGCGGCCTGCCAACAGGCCGGGTTCCGGGCGTGCAAACGCTGCCGCCCGGACACCAGCCCCGGCTCCCCGGAGTGGAACCAGCGGGCCGACCTCACCGCCCGCGCCATGCGCCTGATCGCCGACGGCGTCGTGGACCGCGAGGGCGTGCCCGGCCTCGCCGCGCGCCTCGGCTACAGCACCCGGCAGGTCGAACGCCAGCTCCTCGCCGAGCTGGGCGCGGGACCGCTCGCGCTCGCCCGCGCGCAGCGCGCCCAGACGGCCCGGGTGCTGATCGAGACCACCCCGCTGCCCATGGCGGACGTCGCCTTCGCGGCCGGCTTCGCCTCCGTGCGCACCTTCAACGACACCGTCCGCGAGGTCTTCGCGCTCTCCCCGAGCGACCTGCGCACCCGCGCCCCGAAGCACCGCGTCGCCGGCACCACCCCCGGCACCCTCTCCCTCCGCCTCCCCTTCCGCACCCCCCTCAACCCCGACAACCTCTTCGGCCACCTCGCCGCCACCGCCGTCCCCGGCGTGGAGGAGTGGCGGGACGGCGCCTACCGCCGCACCCTGCGCCTCCCGTACGGTCACGGCATCGTGGCCCTCACCCCCGGCCCCGACCACATCGCCTGCCGCCTCACCCTCAGCGACCCGCGCGACCTGACCGTCGCCATCAGCCGCTGCCGCAGGCTGCTCGACCTGGACGCCGACCCGACGGCGATCGACGACCAACTGCGCGCCGACCCGCTGCTCGCGCCGCTCGTCGACAAGGCGCCCGGCCGCCGCGTGCCGCGCACGGTGGATGAGGCGGAGTTCGCGGTCCGGGCGGTGCTCGGCCAGCAGGTCTCCACCGCCGCCGCCCGCACCCACGCCGCCCGCCTGGTCACGGCGCACGGCGACCCGGTCGACGACCCGGAGGGCGGCCTGACCCACCTCTTCCCGTCGACGGCCGCACTCGCCGCGGTGGACCCGCAGACCCTGGCGATGCCGCGCACTCGCCGCACGACCTTCACCACCCTGGTCGCCCACCTCGCCGACGGCTCGGTCAACCTGGGCGTCGAGTGCGACTGGTCCGAGACCCGCGCCCGGCTCCTGGCGCTGCCCGGCTTCGGCCCCTGGACCGCCGACGTCATCGCCATGCGCGCCCTCGGCGACCCCGACGCCTTCCTCCCCACCGACCTCGGCATCCGCCGCGCCGCGGGAGACCTGGGCCTGCCCTCCACCCCGGCCGCGCTCACCGCCCACGCGGCGGCCTGGCGGCCCTGGCGGGCGTACGCCGTCCAGTACCTGTGGGCGACCGACAGCCACCCGATCAACTTCCTGCCCGTGTGAGCCCGGCCGAGGAGCCATCATGAAACAGCACACTGTGGTCGACAGCCCCTACGGCGCCCTCACCCTCGTCGCCGAGGACGGCGTCCTGTGCGGCCTCTACATGACCGACCAGCGCCACCGCCCGCCGGAGGAGACCTTCGGAACGCCCGACGACGCACCGTTCGCGCAGGCGCAGGAGGAACTGACCGCGTACTTCGACGGCAGGCTGACCGACTTCACCCTCGACCTGCGCCTGAACGGGACCCCCTTCCAGCGCACGGTCTGGGACCAACTCCGCAGCATCCCGTACGGCGAGACCCGCACCTACGGCGAACTCGCCGACGCCCTCGGCAACCCGGCCGCCTCCCGAGCCGTGGGCCTCGCCAACGGCCGCAACCCGATCGGCATCATCGTCCCCTGCCACCGCGTCATCGGCGCGAGCGGCGGCCTCACCGGCTACGGCGGCGGCCTGGAGCGCAAGCGCCGGCTGCTGGACTTCGAACGGGGCACGGCGGGACCGGCGCCGTTGTTCTAGGGGTGTTCCAGGGGCAAAAGACGTTGCCCGCGTCGCGCGGGCGGCGTTAAGGTCAGCGAACTCTGAGAACGAGGCTCTCCAGAAGCATGCCGCAGAACGGGAGCAGGCCCGCGCACAGCGCGCGAAGCCACGGAGGGGCGGCGCCACTGTTCGGCATGCCCTCCGGAGGACAGCTCCCATGAAGATCGGCCTCGGCCTTCCCATCGACGACCCCGCCCTGCTGCTGACCTGGGCACGGCGCGCGGACGCCGGCCCGTTCAGCACACTCGGCCTGCTCGACCGGCTCGTCTTCGACAACCCCGAGCCTCTCGTCACCCTCGCGACCCTCGCCGGCGCCACATCCCGCATCCGCGTCCAGACCGAGGTGCTGATCGCCCCGGTCCACAACACCGCACTGCTCGCCAAGCAGACCGCGACCCTCGACCGGCTGTCGGGCGGCCGCTTCACGCTCGGCATCGGCGTCGGCGGCCGCGCCGACGACTGCCTCGCCGCCGGCATCGACCTGCACCGCCGGGGCCGCCGCCTCGACGAGCAGCTGACTGTCCTGCGCCGGATCTGGAACGGCGAGCCCTACGGCCGGGACGTCGGCCCCATCGGCCCGCGCCCCGCGACGCCCGGCGGGCCCGAGATCCTGTTCGGCGGCTTCGCCCCGGCCGCACTCGACCGGGTCGGCCGCTTCGGCGACGGCTTCCTCGGCGCCGCACTGCCGCCCGCGCACATGGCGGGCCTGTTCCGCGACGTCGAGGCGGTCTGGCGGACGTACGACCGTCCCGGCCGACCGCGCCTGGTCGCCCAGGCCAGTGTCGCGCTCGGCCCCCGGAGCACGGTGGACCGGGCCCTCCACAACCTCCGCGACTACTACGCCTTCACCGGCCGCGCCGAGCACATGACCAAGGGCCTGCTCACCACCGCGCGAGAGATCCGCGCGGCCGTCGGCGCCTTCCACGACATCGGCGCGGACGAGGTCGTGCTCTACTGCTGGGCCTCGGACCCCGAGCAGGTCGACCGCCTCGCCGACGCCCTGTTCTGACGCGCCGCGCCCGGCGTCCCGACCCGCCGGGCGCTCAGCCCAGCCCGCGCAGCAGCTCGGGCAGGGCCGTGCCGATCGGCTCGCGGACCACCTCGTCGGCCATGTCGTCGTACGGTGTCGGTTCCGCGTTGACGATGATCAGCCGGGCGCCGTGGTCGGCGGCCACGCCGGCCAGACCGGCGGCGGGCTGCACCTGGAGGCTGGTGCCGACGGCGACGAACACCTGGCAGGCCTTCGTGATGGCGAGCGCCTCACCCATCACCACCGGGTCGAGGCGCTCGCCGAACATCACGGTCGCCGACTTCAGGATCCCGCCGCACTCCAGGCACGGCGGGTCGTCCTCACCGGCGTCGACCCGGGCGAGCGCGTCCGTCATCGGTCCGCGGACCCGGCAGCCGGTGCACACGTAGCTCAGCGCGGTGCCGTGCAGTTCGAGGACCTTGCGGGCGGAGAGCCCGGCGAGCTGGTGCAGGCCGTCCACGTTCTGCGTGATCACGCGGACCGGCACCCCCGAACGCTCCAGCTCGGCCACGGCCCGGTGCGCCGCGTTGGGCTCGGCCCCCAGCGTCCGGTTCGCCCGCCGCATCAGCCAGGAGCGGCGCCGGATCTCCGGATCGGCCATGTAGTACTCGTACGTGACGAGCTTCTCGGCCTCCGGGTCGCGCCGCCACAGCCCGTTCGGACCGCGGTAGTCCGGGATGCCGGAGTCGGTCGAGACGCCGGCCCCGCTGAGGACGGCGACGAGCGGCTTGCTGGTCATGCGGTCGAGGGTAGGGCGGCCGCGGTCCGCCCGGCGAACGGTTATCGGCCGACCCGGACGCCGTTCTCCAGCTCCGCCGGGCCGCTGCCGTCCGCCAGTACGTCCAGCGCGGCCAGGACCCGGCCGTGCAGTGTGCCGAGCAGGTGGGTGCCCAGTTCGCCGCGCGGCACCAGCCGCCACGACAGCAGTTCCTCCTCCTGGAGCCTGATCGCCTTCAGGTCGTCCTCGGAGAGCACCCCGCCGTCGTACAGGTACGCCACGATCGGCGGGCGGCCCGTCCCGCCCACCCAGTCCACCGCGAGCAGCGGACCGAGCCGCACGTCGAGACCGATCTCCTCCAGGGTCTCCCGCCAGGCGCCCTGCCGCGGCGTCTCCCCGTCGTCGGACTCGATCGTCCCGCCGGGCAGCGCCCATCCCTCGCGGTAGTTCGGCTCGACGAGCAGCACCCGTCCCTCGGCGTCCCGGAAGAGCGCGGCGGCACCGGCGAGGACACGGGGGAGACCGGCGATGTAGGTGGCGTAGTCAGGAGTGGTCATCCCGAAAGCGTAGCGAGAGCCGGGCCCGCCCCCGGCACGGTCGTTCCAGGGTGCGGGCAGGGCATGACGACGCGGGTGTCCTCCGGTTATGGTCGCAGCGGCGCGACTGCCTTGACGTGCGCAAGGCTCGGAGAGCAAGGGGAGATCAAGGTGGCTGACGCTGCTGTGGACGGGGCCCGTCGGGTGCTCGTCGCCGCGGACAAGTTCAAGGGGTCGCTGACGGCCGTGGAGGTCGCCGAGCGGGTGACGGCCGGGCTGCGCCGTGTCGCGCCGGACGTCCGGGTCGAGGCGCTGCCCGTGGCCGACGGCGGCGACGGCACCGTGGCCGCGGCGGTCGCGGCCGGGTTCGAGCGCCGTGAGGTGCGGGTCGCCGGGCCCCTCGGAGACGAGGTGACGGCGGCGTTCGCGCTCCGCGAGGACACCGCGGTCGTGGAGATGGCCGAGGCCAGCGGCTTGCAGCGGCTGCCCGAGGGCGTCCTCGCGCCGCTGACCGCCTCCACGTACGGCTCGGGCGAGCTGCTGCGGGCCGCGCTGGACGCGGGGGCCCGGACGATCGTGTTCGGCGTCGGCGGCAGTGCGACCACGGATGGCGGTGCCGGGATGCTCGCCGCGCTGGGCGCGCGGTTCCTGGACGCGGACGGCGAGCCGGTCGCGCCGGGCGGTGGCGGCCTCGCCGGGCTGGCCTCGGCCGACCTGTCGGGTCTGGACCCGCGGCTCTCGGACGTCGAGCTGGTGCTCGCGAGCGACGTCGACAATCCGCTGACCGGGCCGAAGGGCGCCCCGGCGGTCTACGGCCCGCAGAAGGGTGCTTCGCCGGAGGACGTGGCGGCCCTGGACGCGGCCCTCGCGCACTTCGCGAAGGTGCTGGCTCAGGCGGAGAGTGTGGGCGCGCGGGCCGCCGAGTACGCGGCGTCGCCGGGTGCCGGTGCGGCGGGCGGCATCGGATACGGTGCGCTGCTGCTCGGGGCGCGGTTCCGGCCCGGCATCGAGGTGATGCTGGACGTGCTGGGCTTCGCGCCGGCGCTGGAGCGGGCCGACCTCGTGGTCACGGGGGAGGGCTCGCTGGACGAGCAGACCCTGCACGGCAAGGCCCCGGCGGGCGTCGCGGCGGCGGCGCGGGCCGCGGGCAAGGAGGTCGTCGCGGTGTGCGGGCGGCTGGCGCTGCCGGCGGAGGCGCTGGGGCGGGCCGGGATTCGCCGGGCGTACCCGCTGACTGCCGTCGAGCCGGACGTGGAGAAGTGCATCGCCGAGGCGGGGCCGATCCTGGAGCGGGTGGCCGAGGACATCGCCCGGGACTTCCTGAGCTGAGTGCTGAACGGCGTTGTTGCGGTCCCTCCCATCCCACCGAGTCGGGTGGTGGGTGGGCATAAGGCCCGGGGGTCTGGGGGCGGAGCCCCCAGCGAGGGCGGCACCAGCGCCGGGCCCGGCCAAAGCGAAGGGCCCCGAACCCAACCCGGGTCCGGGGCCCTGCCAAGACGCCGTCACGGCAATTGCGCCGCCCGCGCCTCCCGCCGATTGTCACGGAAGTTGTTCACCCGCCGAGCCGTCGCGAACAGCGGGATCACCGCCCCCATCACCAGCTGCAACGCGCACCCCGTCTGCAGCAGCAGCTGCCCGCTCGGCGCGTCGAACGCCCACGCGGCCAGCAGCCCCATCGACAGCACGATCCACGACAGCATCGCCACCGCGAGCCGCCCCCGCGGCTTCGGGTACTCCACCCGGCTCACCATCAGCCACGCCGTCCCGATGATCGCGAGCAGCGTCGCCACGAACGGCAGCTCCAGCAGGACGATCGACACCACCGTCAGCGCCCCGAACGGCGACGGCATGCCCTGGAAGGTGCCGTCCTTGACGGTGACGCAGGAGAACCGCGCAAGCCGCAGCACCACCGCCAGCAGCACCACGATCGCCCCCACCGCCGCCACTCGCTGGTAGGCGTCGTCCGCGACCATGCCGTAGACGAGGACGAAGTACGCCGGCGCCAGCCCGAAGCTGATCAGGTCGGAGAGGTTGTCCAGCTCCGCGCCCATGGGCGACGACCGCAGCTTGCGCGCCACGAGGCCGTCGCACAGGTCGAAGATCGCCGCGCACAGCATCAGGATGACCGCGGTGGCCGCGCTGTGCCGGGCCATGCCCGACTCGTCGCTGCCCATGAGGTGCGGGATGAGGATCCCGGTGGTGGTGAAGTACACCGCCATGAACCCGCACGTGGCGTTGCCGAGAGTGAGGGTGTCCGCTATCGACAGACGGAGCGAGAGAGGCATCTCCTCCTCTTCGTCCATCTCGTCGGCCTCGGGCACCCAGCCGGCCTGGGTCTGTGGATCAATCACGGTCAATTCGAGTCACCCCAGCCACCGTCTTCTGACCCACTTCGACGTCGACCTCCACACCCTCGGGCAGGTACAGGTCGACCCGCGAGCCGAAGCGGATCAGACCGACCCGGTCGCCCTGCTCGACCTTGGTGCCCTGCGGCACGTAGGGGACGATGCGGCGGGCCACCGCGCCGGCGATCTGGATCATCTCGATGTCGCCCAGCTCGGTGTCGAAGTGCCACACGACGCGCTCGTTGTTCTCGCTCTCCTTGTTGAAAGCGGGAACGAAGCCGCCCGGCACGTGCTCGACCGACGTCACCGTGCCCGACAGCGGGGCGCGGTTGACGTGGACGTTGAGCGGGCTCATGAAGATCGCGACGCGGGTACGGCCGTCCTTCCACGGCATGATGCTCTGCACCACACCGTCGGCGGGCGAGATGACCCGGCCCTGGGTGATCTCGCGCTCGGGGTCGCGGAAGAACCACAGCATCCCGGCCGCGAGCGCGGTGGCGGGGACGGCGACGGCCTTGGCCGCGCCGGAACGGCGGGCGCGCAGGAGGCTGACGGCTGCGGTGGCGACGGTCGGCAGAAGCCACGGCGATGCTCCGCGCGCGAGGCGTACGCCGGCGAGGCTGTCGCGAGGTGCAGAGGTTTGGCTGTGGGGCATGGATGACCTTCGTAGCGGATGATGCCGCACACTGACGGGGGACGGCGGCTTTCCGGCGATCGTAGCGGCTCTCAGCCGCAACTGGGTAAGCCAGGAAGCCGAGTCGGCGGCCGAACACTGCCTACGGGGTGTGACCTTGTTCTCCAAGAAAACACCCCGTATCCGGACATCTAACCCTGGAATCGATACTCTTCGAGCAGTCGGCGGCCGATGATCATTTTCTGGATCTCGGCGGTGCCTTCACCGATCAGGAGCATCGGAGCCTCGCGGTAGAGGCGCTCGATCTCGTACTCCTTGGAGAAGCCGTACCCGCCGTGGATCCGGAAGGCGTCCTCCACGACCTCTTTGCAGTACTCGGATGCGAGGTACTTGGCCATCCCCGCTTCCAGGTCGTTTCGTTCGCCCGAGTCCTTTTTGCGTGCAGCGTTCACCATCATCGCATGCGCCGCCTCCACCTTGGTAGCCATCTCCGCGAGCTTGAACTGAATGGCCTGGTGCTGGGCGATCTGCTTGCCGAAAGTGTGACGCTGCTGGGCGTACCGGACGCCGAGTTCGAAGGCACGCTGAGCGACGCCGCAGCCACGCGCCGCCACGTTCACGCGGCCGACCTCGACGCCGTCCATCATTTGGTAAAAACCTCGCCCGGTGACGCCGCCGAGCACCCGATTGGCCGGAATGCGCAGGCCGTCCATGATGAGCTCGGTGGTGTCGACGCCCTTGTAGCCCATCTTGTCGATCTTGCCGGGGATGGTCAGGCCGGGGCGGACCTCACCGAATCCGGGCTCCTTCTCCACCAGGAAGGTCGTCATCGACTTGTGGGCGGCGGTCCCCTCGGGGTGACCCTCGTCACTTTTCACCAGAACGGCCACCAGCGACGACGTACCGCCGTTCGTGAGCCACATCTTCTGGCCGTTCAGGACGTACTCCTCGCCGTCCCGCACCGCCTTCGAGGAGATGGCCGACACGTCGGAACCCAGCGCCGGCTCGGACATCGAGAAGGCGCCGCGGATGTCGCCCGCCGCCATCCGGGGCAGGAAGTGGTCCTTCTGCTCCTGGGTGCCGTGCTGCTTGAGCATGTACGCCACGATGAAGTGCGTGTTGATGATGCCGGACACCGACATCCAGCCCCGGGCGATCTCCTCCACGCACAGCGCGTAGGTGAGGAGCGACTCGCCCAGGCCCCCGTACTCCTCCGGAATCATCAGCCCGAACAGGCCGAGTTCCTTGAGCCCGTCGACGATGTCCTGCGGGTACTCGTCCCGGTGCTCCAGCTCCGTCGCGACCGGGATGATCTCCTTGTCCACGAAGTCCCGGACGGTGGAGAGGATCTCCGTCTGGACGTCCGTCAGGCCGTGGGTCTGGGCGAGGCGGCTCATCTACTTCCCCTGTTCCTTCAGCTCGGGGCGGCCCGGCTGCTCGCCGCCGCGCTCCTTGATGTACGTCTCGGTCGGCACCATCACCTTGCGGCGGAACACGCACACGAGGGTGCCGTCCTGCTTGTAGCCCTTGGTCTCGACGTGGACGATGCCCCGGTCGTTCTTCGACTTGGACGGCCACTTGTCGAGCACGGTCGTCTGGCCGTAGATCGTGTCGCCGTGGAAGGTCGGCGCCACGTGCTTCAGCGACTCGATCTCCAGGTTGGCGATCGCTTTGCCGGAGACGTCCGGGACGGACATGCCGAGCAGGAGCGAGTAGATGTAGTTGCCCACCACCACGTTCTTGCCGAAGTCCGTCGTCTTCTCGGCGTAGTTCGTGTCCATGTGCAGGGGGTGGTGGTTCATGGTGAGGAGGCAGAACAGGTGGTCGTCGTACTCCGTGACCGTCTTGCCCGGCCAGTGCTTGTACACCGCCCCGACCTCGAACTCCTCGTAGGTCCGTCCGAACTGCATCGCCGTCACGCCTCCGGGATCTCGAACTTGCTGGTGCGCTTCATGCCGGCGGCGCGTCCCTTGCCGGAGACGACCAGGGCCATCTTGCGGCTGGCCTCGTCGATCATCTCGTCGCCGAGCATCGCGGAGCCCTTCTTGCCGCCCGCCTCGGACGTGTAGTAGTCGTACGCGTCCAGGATCAGCTCGGCGTGGTCGTAGTCCTCCTGGGACGGCGAGAAGATCTCGTTGGACGCCTCGACCTGGCCCGGGTGCAGCACCCACTTGCCGTCGAAGCCGAGGGCGGCGGCGCGCTGCGCGACCTCGCGGTAGCCGTCGACGTTGCGGATCTGGAGGTAGGGGCCGTCGATCGCCTGGAGGTCGTTGGCGCGGGCGGCCATCAGGATCTTCATCAGGATGTAGTGGTAGGCGTCGGCCGGGTAGCCGGGCGGCTGCTCGCCCACCACGAGCGACTTCATGTTGATGGACGCCATGAAGTCGGCCGGGCCGAAGATGATGGTCTCGACGCGCGGGGAGGCCTCGGCGATCTCGTTGACGTTGTTCAGGCCCTGCGCGTTCTCGATCTGCGCCTCGATGCCGATGCGGCCGACCTCGAAGCCCATCGTCTTCTCGATCTGCGTGAGCAGCAGGTCGAGGGCCACCACCTGCTGGGCGTCCTGCACCTTCGGCAGCATGATGCAGTCCAGGTTCGGGCCCGCGCCCTCCACCACCGTCACGACGTCGCGGTACGTCCACTCGGTCGTCCAGTCGTTGACGCGCACGACACGGGTCTTGCCGGTCCAGTCGCCCTCGTTGAGGAACTTGACGATGGTGTGCCGCGCCTCGGGCTTGGCGAGCGGCGCGCACGCGTCCTCCAGGTCGAGGAAGACCTGGTCGGCCGGGAGGCCCTGCGCCTTCTCCAGGAAGCGCGGGTTGCTTCCCGGAACCGCCAGACAGGAGCGGCGGGGACGCAGGCGGTTGACGCTGGTCATGCGGGGACCTCCAGGGGGTCGAGCTTGTTCGCGTACCGGATCTCGTCGACGATCCGGCCGATGATTCCGGTGATGTCGAAGTCCTTCGGGGTGAAGACCGCGGCCACTCCGGCGGCCCGCAGCGCTTCGGCATCTCCGTTGGGGATGATGCCACCGGCGATCACCGGTATATCCGTGGCACCGGCCACACGGAGGCGGTCCAGCACGTCCGGGACGAGCTGGGCGTGCGACCCGGACAGGATGGACAGGCCCACCGCGTGCACGTCCTCGGCCAGCGCGGCGTTCACGATCTGCTCCGGGGTCAGCCTGATGCCCTGGTAGACCACTTCGAACCCGGCGTCGCGGGCCCGCACCGCGATCTGCTCGGCGCCGTTGGAGTGGCCGTCCAGGCCGGGCTTGCCGACCAGGAAGCGCAGCTTGCCCACCCCGAGGTCCTTGGCCGTCAGTTCCACCTTGCGACGCACCCCGGCCAGCGCCGACCCCTCCTCGGCGGCGACGGCGACCGGCGCCGACGACACGCCCGTCGGGGCCCGGAACTCGCCGAAGACCTCGCGCAGCGCCCCGGCCCACTCGCCGGTCGTGACGCCGGCGCGGGCGCACTCCAGGGTGGCCTCCATGAGGTTGTCGGTGCCCTTGGCGGCCTCCTTCAGCTTGTCCAGCGCCTTGCAGGGGCGCGGGTGGTTGAAGGGCGGCTGGTAGCGGGTGTCCCGCCAGTTCAGCAGCGAGGCGATGACCCGTGCCTCGACCGCCGGGTCGACGGTCTGGATCGCGGTGTCCAGGTCGGCGGTGAGCGGGTTCGGCTCGGTGCCCTCGAAGGCGTTGACGCCGATGATCTTCTCCTCGCCCGACTCGATCCGGGCCCGGCGCTCGGCGTGCGAGGAGACCAGCTGGGACTTGAGGTAGCCGGACTCGACGGCGGCCATGGCGCCGCCCATCTCCTCGATGCGCTCCATCTCCGCGAGCGACTCCTCGACCAGCTCGGCCACCTTGGCCTCGACCACCGTGGAGCCCTCGAAGAGGTCGCCGTACTCCAGCAGGTCGCTCTCGTACGCCAGCACCTGCTGGATGCGCAGCGACCACTGCTGGTCCCAGGGGCGGGGCAGGCCCAGCGCCTCGTTCCAGGCCGGCAGCTGCACGGCACGCGCGCGTGCGTCCTTGGAGAGGGTGACCGCCAGCATCTCCAGGACGATGCGCTGGACGTTGTTCTCCGGCTGGGCCTCCGTCAGGCCCAGGGAGTTGACCTGGACGCCGTAGCGGAAGCGGCGGTGCTTGGGGTTCTCGATGCCGTACCGCTCGCGGGTGACGCGGTCCCAGATGCGGCCGAAGGCGCGCATCTTGCACATCTCCTCGACGAAGCGGACGCCCGCGTTCACGAAGAAGGAGATGCGGCCGACGACGTCCCCCATGCGCTCCTGCGGCACCTGGCCGCTGTCGCGCACGGCGTCCAGCACGGCGATCGCGGTGGACATCGCGTACGCGATCTCCTGCACCGGCGTGGCGCCCGCCTCCTGCAGGTGGTAGCTGCAGATGTTGATCGGGTTCCACTTCGGGATGTGGGAGACCGTGTAGGCGATCATGTCCGTCGTCAGGCGGAGCGAGGGCCCCGGCGGGAAGACGTGCGTGCCCCGGGACAGGTACTCCTTGACGATGTCGTTCTGGGTCGTGCCCTGGAGCTTGGTGATGTCCACCCCCTGCTCCTCGGCGACGACCTGGTAGAGCGCCAGCAGCCACATGGCCGTGGCGTTGATGGTCATCGAGGTGTTCATCTGGTCCAGGGGTATGTCCTGGAACAGCCGGCGCATGTCACCGAGGTGCGCCACCGGCACGCCGACCCGGCCCACCTCGCCGCGGGCGAGGATGTGGTCGGAGTCGTAGCCGGTCTGGGTCGGCAGGTCGAACGCGACCGACAGACCCGTCTGGCCCTTGGCGAGGTTGCGCCGGTACAGCTCGTTGGACGCCTCGGCCGTGGAGTGACCGGCGTAGGTCCGCATCAGCCACGGCCGGTCCTTCTGACGATCGGTCATGCGGCGCTCCTCAGATGTTCCGGAAGCGGTTGATGGCGTCGACGTGCTTGGCGCGCATCTCCTCGTCGCGCACGCCCAGGCCCTCCTCGGGGGCGAGGCACAGCACGCCGACCTTGCCCTGGTGGGCGTTGCGGTGGACGTCGTGGGCGGCCTGGCCGGTCTCCTCCAGGGCGTACACCTTGGAGAGGGTCGGGTGGATCTTGCCCTTGGCGATGAGGCGGTTGGCCTCCCAGGCCTCGCGGTAGTTGGCGAAGTGGGAGCCGATGATGCGCTTCAGCGACATCCACAGGTAGCGGTTGTCGTACTCGTGCATGTAGCCCGAGGTCGAGGCGCAGGTGGTGATGGTGCCGCCCTTGCGGGTGACGAAGACGCTCGCGCCGAAGGTCTCGCGGCCGGGGTGCTCGAAGACGATGTCGATGTCCTCGCCGCCGGTGAACTCGCGGATGCGCTTGCCGAAGCGCTTCCACTCCTTCGGGTCCTGGGTGGTCTCGTCCTTCCAGAACTTGTAGCCCTCGGCGTTGCGGTCGATGATCGCCTCGGCGCCCATCGAGCGGCAGATGTCCGCCTTCTGCTCGCTGGAGACGACACAGACCGGGTTGGCGCCGCCGGCCAGCGCGAACTGGGTGGCGTAGGAGCCGAGGCCGCCGCTGGCGCCCCAGATGAGCACGTTGTCGCCCTGCTTCATGCCGGCGCCGTTGCGCGAGACCAGCTGGCGGTAGGCGGTGGAGTTGACCAGGCCCGGTGCCGCGGCCTCCTCCCAGCTGAGGTGGCCCGGCTTGGGCATCAGCTGGTTGGACTTGACGAGCGCGATCTCCGCGAGGCCGCCGAAGTTGGTCTCGAAGCCCCAGATGCGCTGCTCGGGGTCGAGCATCGTGTCGTTGTGGCCGTCGGAGGACTCCAGCTCGACGGAGAGACAGTGCGCGACGACCTCGTCGCCGGGGTGCCAGGAGTTGACGCCGGGGCCGGTGCGCAGCACCACGCCCGCGAGGTCGGAGCCGATGATGTGGTACGGCAGGTCGTGGCGCTTGGCCAGGTCGCTGGTGCGGCCGTAGCGCTCCAGGAAGCCGAAGGTCGACAGCGGCTCGAAGATCGAGGTCCACACCGAGTTGTAGTTGACCGAGGAGGCCATGACGGCCACCAGGGCCTCGCCGGGGCCCAGCTCCGGCAGCGGCACCTCGTCGAGGTGGATCGACTTGCGCGGGTCCTTGTCGCGGGTTTCGAGGCCCGCGAACATCTCGGTCTCGTCCTTGTGCACGGTGATCGCGCGGTACGACTCGGGGAGCGGCAGGGCGGCGATGTCGGCCGGCGTGGAGTCGGCCGACTGGATCGCGGCCAGGATGTCCTTCATGGTCACGGTGTTGCCTCCGGCGTCGAGCGCCCTGAGGGAGGGGCGCTGAGGGTTACGTCGGTGTTGCTGAGGGTTGGGTGAGGGGTGCCGTCGGTTCGGCGGGTGTGGTGCTGTTCGGCGGCGCTTTGTGGCGCGGAGGGTGCCTGTGACGCAGGCGCCGGGCACGCGGGCGATGGCTCGCGGGGACAGCCCGGACACCTTCAACGTATGGCACCGCGTGTCACCCCGCAAGGCACTCGGTGCCAGAACTTGCTCTCAGATGAAATCTTTACGCGACAGATGAGCGATGATCGATCGAATAGGGGTCGCGAGAGGCGGGAAAAGGGGCGTTGACATGCAAAAACGGCCACCCGAAGGGTGGCCGTCGTCACAGGGGGAAGGGCGGGCTCAGTGCTCCTTGAGGGCCTGTTCGATGGTCCGCATGACCTCGTGCAGCGGCGCGTCGGTGCGTGCCACCGTCACCAGCACGTCGCCGTGCACCGAGGCCGAGGCACCCTCCGGACGCCCGGTGGAGGCCGTACCGCGCCCCGCGCCGATGCCCGTCCCGAACGTCTTGCGCACGATCGCGAAGGCGTGGTCGAGCTGCGCCTCCACGTCGCCCTGCCCGCCCGCCCGCAGCCAGCGCCGCAGCACGTGGTTGTGCGCGGTGACCACGGCGGACGCGGCCACCTCCGCCAGCAGCGGGTCGTCGTTGGCGTCGTCGTCGTGCGCGTGCTCGTCGAAGTGGCCGAGCAGATAGCGGGTGAACAGGCGCTCGTAGCGGGCCACCGACGCGATCTCCGCCTCGCGCAGCGTGGGCACCTCGCGGGTCAGCTTGTAGCGGGCGACCGAGATCTCCGGCCGCGCCGCGTACATCTTCATGACCTCCTTGATGCCGCGGCACACCGTGTCGAGCGGATGCTCGTGCGCCGGCGCCGCGTTGAGGACCGCCTCGGCGCGCACCAGGGTGTCGTCGTGGTCCGGGAAGATCGCCTCTTCCTTGGAGCGGAAGTGGCGGAAGAAGGTGCGTCGGGCGACCCCGGCCTGGGCCGCGATCTCGTCGACGGTGGTCGCCTCGTACCCCTTGGCCGCGAACAGCTCCATGGCCGCCGCCGCCAGTTCCCGGCGCATTTTGAGCCGCTGGGCGGCGGCGCGGCTGCCGGCCGCGCTCTCCGGCGCGTCGGGCGTGGCTGGTGTACGTGAGGACCTGGCGGGCTGGGGCATGACCCGAACGTACTGCATGTGTGCGCAATCATGCGCGTGACCGGGGATCTCCCCGCCCGCGGGGGGCGGGGGAGACCCGGCCGGATCGAGCAGTCCGCCCCAGTCCTCCGGTGACCGGAACCAGTCGCCCGGACGCTCAGCGGCGGGCATGTTCGCGGAAGCCGCGGCCCGTCTTGCGGCCGAGGCAGCCCGCGGCCACCAGGTGCTCCAGCAACGGCGCCGGGGCCAGGCCCGGATCGCGGAACTCGCGGTGCAGGACCTTCTCGATGGCCAGCGAGACGTCCAGACCGACCACGTCAAGGAGTTCGAAGGGCCCCATCGGGTAGCCGCCGCCCAGCTTCATCGCGGCGTCGATGTCGTCGAGCGTCGCGTAGTGCTCCTGCACCATCTTGACCGCGTTGTTCAGGTACGGGAACAGCAGCGCGTTCACGATGAACCCGGCCCGGTCGCCGCAGTCCACGGCGTGCTTGCGGATCTTCGCGCAGACCTCGCGGACGGTGGCGTGGACGTCGTCCGCCGTGAGCACCGTGCGGACCACCTCGACCAGCTTCATGGCCGGCGCCGGGTTGAAGAAGTGCATGCCGATCACGTCCTGCGGGCGCGAGGTGGCGCGGGCGCAGGCGACGACGGGCAGCGAGGAGGTGGTGGTGGCCAGCACCGCGCCGGGCTTGCAGACCTTGTCCAGCGTGGCGAACAGCTGCCGCTTCACCTCCAGGTCCTCGGCGACCGCCTCCACGGCCAGGTCGACGTCGGCGAAGTCGTCGTAGGCCCCCGTCGGCGTGATCCGCTCCAGCGTCCGCGCGGCGTCCTCGGCGCTCATCCGCCCCTTGTCGACCGAGCGGGCCAGCGACTTGCCGACCCTGGCCCTGGCCGTCTGCGCCTTCTCCGCGCTGCGGGCGGCGAGCACGACCTCGTACCCGGCCTTGGCGAACACCTCCGCGATGCCGGACGCCATCGTGCCCGACCCGGCGACGCCCACCGCGCGCACCGGACGGCCGGCGACGGGGGTGGCGTCCGCGCGCGGGGTCAGGGCGTCCGGCACCACGACCGCGCTGCCGGGCGCCTCGTAGGTGTAGAAGCCGCGCCCCGCCTTGCGGCCCGTCAGGCCCGCCTCGCTGAGCTGCCTGAGGATCGGGGCGGGGGCGTGCAGCCGGTCGTGGGAGGCGGCGTACATGGCCTCCAGGACCGTGCGCGCGGTGTCCACCCCGACCAGGTCCAGCAGGGCCAGCGGCCCCATCGGCAGACCGCAGCCGAGGCGCATCGCGGCGTCGATGTCCTCCCGCGAGGCGTAGTTCGCCTCGTACATGGCCGCGGCCTGGTTGAGGTAGCCGAACAGCAGGCCGTCGGCGACGAACCCGGGCCGGTCGCCGACCGCCACGGGCTCCTTGCCGAGGTCCAGGGCGAGGTCGGTGACCGCCGCGACGGCGGCCGGCGCGGTCAGCACCGAGGAGACGACCTCGACCAGCTTCATCGCCGGGGCCGGGTTGAAGAAGTGCAGGCCGAGCACCCGCTCCGGACGGGAGGACTCGGCGGCCAGCCGCGTCACCGACAGGGCGTTGGTGCCGGTCGCCAGGATCGTCTCCGGACGCACGATCCCGTCCAGTTCCCTGAAGACCTGCTGCTTGACCTCGTACGACTCCGGGACCACCTCGATCACCAGGTCGGCGTCGGCCGCCGCGCGCAGGTCGGTGGTGGTACGGACGCGGGCGAGGGCGTCGGTGCGCTCCTGCCCGGTGAGGCGTCCGCGCTCGACGGCGCGGGCGGTGGACGACTCCAGCGCGGCGAGCGCCTTGGCGGCCTGCGCCTCACTGACGTCGACGCCGACGACGGCACGGCCGGCCCGGGCCAGGACCTCGGTGATGCCGGTGCCCATGGTGCCCAGGCCGATGACGGCGATGGTCCGGAGCGGGGACAGAGGGGTGTGGGACAGGGGAGTGGCCATCGCGGGACTCCAGGAATGAGGGTGACGACGGAACACGCCCGGACGCGCCACTGGCGCGTCCGGATGCGTGAAAGAGGAAGGAGTGCGGAGTGCGGGTGTTGCCGGGCTGGGATCGCACACGCCCGGTGCCGTCGCGGAGGCGTGCACACGCCCGCCCGGCGGCTCTCTCCGACCTGGCCCTGTCCCGGGGCCGAGTCGTCCTGCGGTACCCGTGGTACCGAACCGACTGTTCTCCCGGTGGCCGCGTCACCAGACCACCGTGAGGAGTTGCTGCGAGTGGGTGACCCGCTCGTCTGAGATTAACTCGCGAGTAACGAGCGCGCCAGCCCCCTGTGTTCGTGATGTACGTCCCACACGCGGGGCGACCCCCCTAACCTCGGTGTCATGGACGAAGAGTTGCGAGTGCTCACGGAGCGCTTACGGGTCGAGGCGGCGACGTCGGGGGTGCCGGGCGCCCCGACGGTCCACGACCGGCTCGTGGTCACTGGGGACCAGGACGAGCTGGCCGCGGTGCTCACCGATCCCGGACACCCGCTCTGGGCCCGGGAACTGGCCGCCTTCCGGCTCGGGACGGCGGGGGACCGGCGGGCCTTCGAGTCCCTCGTGCTGCTGCTCAACCACCGGGACCCGCCGCGCTGCGCCGCCGCCGCCCATGCCCTGGCCCGCCTCGGCGACCCCCGCACCGCCCGCGCGGCCGCCGCCCTCGCCACCAACGAGCTGCGGGTCGCCTACGCCCTGCACCCGGTGCGGCTGCTGGTCGAGCTGCGGGCCCCCGAGGCCGTGCCCGCCCTGATCACCACGCTGCAACGCCGGCTGCGCCCGCACGACCCCCACCGGCGGGTCGCGCTCGCCTGCGTCGAGGGCCTGGGCGCCCTCGGCGACGACCGGGCCGGACCCGTGCTGAACGACGCCCTCGCCCACCCGGCGCTGGCCCAGGCGGCGGTGCGGGCGCTGGCACGGATCCCGGGTCAGCGGTGAGCGGTCAGCCGGACAGGTCGGCGGCGTACCGCACCTCGGGCACCTCGGCCCCCTCCACCAGGAAGGGCTCCTCGGCGCCGTCGGCGCCGAAGCCCGCCCGTTCGTAGAAGCGCCGGGCGCGCGCGTTGTCCTTGAGCACCCACAGGAGCATCCGCGGGTGCCCGGCCGCCGCGCACCGGCGCACCGACTCCCGGATCAGGGCCTGCCCGATGCCCGCGCCGAGCCGCTCCGGGTCGACGTAGATCGCGTACAACTCGGCGTCCCCGGTCGGCCGTTCACCGTCCCGGTAGGGGCCGTGGCAGGCCCAGCCCACGACGTCGCCGCGGTCGTCCTCGGCGACCAGGTTCACCACGCCGGCCGGGGCCCCGGCGAACAGGACGCGGCGCCGCTCGGCGTCCCCCGCGGCGTCCATGCCGTCCAGGTACACCTGCGGGACCAGGCCCCGGTAGGCGGTCTGCCAGCCCCGGACGCGGATCAGGGCCACCCGGTCGCAGTCGGCGACCGTCATCTCCCGCACCAGCGGCCCGCTCACGGGGCCACGACCGCGAACGCCTCGATCTCCATCAGGAACTCCGGCCGGACCAGCGCGGCCACCTGCACCGCTGAGGCGGCCGGCAGCCGGTCGCCGGGTATGTGCGCGGCGCGTGCGGCGCGGATCGCGTCCATGTGGGCCATGTCCGTGACGAAGTACGTCAGTTTCACCACGTCGTCGAAGCCGGCGCCGGCCGCCGACAGGCACCGGCGCAGGTTCTCGAAGACCTGGCGGGCCTGGGCCGCGGGGTCGCCCACGCCGACCGGCCTGCCGTCCCCGTCCAGGGCGAGCTGACCCGAGACGGCCACGAACCGCCCGGTGCCGAGGACGACATGGGTGTACTGGGCGGCGGGCGCGACGCCGTCGGGGGCGTGGATCCTGGTCAGCTCACTCATGCGCCCATCGTGGACCACGGCACTGACAACGCCCCCGGCGGGCCGTCGTCTGCGGGCCGCCGCCTGCGGGGCGCGGTCGGCTAGCCGCGGAAGCCGAGCAGCGCGTGCAGCGTCGAGCCGCGTGCGGACGTCGAAGCCGCCTTGGACTCCAGCGGCTCGGGCTGGGGCAGCGCCGCGCACACGGCGTCCGGCTCACCCGCGTCCGCCTCGCCCGCGCCGCGCGGCACGGTGCCGTCGGTCAGGTACGCGGCCAGGTGCTCGTCCAGGCAGGAGTTCCCGCTCAGCGTGATGCCGTGGTTGCCGCCGCCCTCCTCGACGACGAGGCGGGAGCCGTGCAGCAGGCGGTGCGCGGTGACCGCGCCCTCGTACGGGGTGGCCGCGTCGCCGGTCGCCTGGAACAGCAGCGCGGGCGGCAGTTCGCCGTTGGCGACGTCCACGGGTTGCCGCGCGCTCGTGGGCCAGGATGCGCACGGCGCGTTGTACCAGACGTTGTTCCAGACCATGAACGGCGCCTTCTCGTACAGGTCCCAGTTGTCGTCGCGCCACTCGTCCCAGTCGCGCGGCCAGGCCGCGTCGCGGCACTGCACCGCGGTGTAGACGCTGTAGCCGTTCTCGCCCGAGGCGTCCAGGGCCCCGAAGTTCTCGTACACCTCGACGAGCGGGTCCGTGTCCCCGGAGTTCACGTAGGCGGCGAAGGCCTCCGCCAGATAGGGCCAGTAGCCGTTGTAGTAGCCGCCGGGGATGAAGGTGTCCTCCAGCTCCGACGCGCCGACCCGCCCGTCCGCGGGCTCCTTCGCCAGCGCCGTCCGCATGGCGTACCACCGCTGCTCGATCCGCTCCGGGTCGGTGCCCATCCCGTACGCGGCGTCGTGTTCGGCGATCCACGCCAGGAACGCCCGGTGGCGGTCGTTGAAGGCGAGGTCCTGGTTGAGGTTCGCGTCGTACCAGACGTCGTCCGGCCCGACGACGGAGTCCAGGACCAGGCGCCGCACGCGCGTGGGGAAGAGCTTGGCGTAGACGGCGCCCAGATAGGTGCCGTAGGAGTAGCCGAAGTAGTTGATCCGCTCCGCGCCGAGCGCCGCGCGGATCGCGTCCACGTCCCGCGCGGCACTGACGGTGTCGATGTACGGCAGCACGTCCGCGTACTTGTCGCCGCATGCCTCGGCGAACGCCTCCGCGCGTGCGAGGTTGGCCCGCTCGACGTCGGGCGTGTCGGGCAGCGAGTCGGGGCGCACGGGGTCGAAGTGGCCGGGCAGGCAGTTCAGGGCGGGGCTGCTCTTCCCGACTCCGCGCGGGTCGAAGCCGATGACGTCGTACTGCGCGGCCACCTTCTCGGGCAGCGAGGACGCCACGAACCCGGCGAGCGTCAGCCCGCTGCCGCCGGGGCCGCCGGGGTTGACCAGCAGGGGGCCCTGGTACGTCGCGGCGGTGTGCGGGACGCGGGACAGCGCGAGCGTGATCTGCCTTCCGCGCGGGCGCGCGTGGTCGAGCGGCACCTCGAGGGACGCGCACTGGAGCGTCGGGTAGTCCGCCGTGGCGCACTTCTTCCACTGGAGGTCCGCGGCGGGCGCGGCGGCCGGGGTCCCGGCGGGGTGCGGCGCGTTCGCCTCCGCGGGGACGGCCGTGACACTTCCGGCGGCGATGACGGCGGCGCCGCACAGCACGGCTGCGCGTTGTCTCATGGCGTCCTCCGGAGACGGCGGGGCTGCGGTCCGCGCGGGTCGCGGTCCTCGCCGCATCGTCCCGGGGGGCGCCCCTGGAGGAACGCATTCTGCTCATACTTGACCCAATTGGGCCGGAAGATGCCCTCGAATGCCCTCGAATGATCCTAGATGAGCGAAAGTTGGGTCGGCTCGGTGGCGGCGGCCTCGGCGGTCTCGGCGGGCCGTGCGGGCTCGGGCTCCGCGATCCGCCGCGGCATCCCCGCGCGCGTGGGCCCGATGCCGTACTCGCGGGCCAGGTCGTGCACCTGGCGCGTGATCCGGCGCTGGTACCACTTCGGGGCGTAGGCGCCCTCCGCGTACAGCCGCTCGTACCGGCGCACCAGGTGCGGGTGGTGCTGGGCGAGCCAGGCCATGAACCACTCCCGGGCGCCCGGCCGCAGATGCAGCACCAGGGGTGTCACCGAGGTGGCCCCAGCCGCGGCGATCGCCCGCACGGTCGCGCGCAGTTGGGCCGGTTCGTCGCCGAGGAAGGGAATCACCGGCGCCATCAGGACGCCGCAGCCGATGCCGTGCTCGCCGAGGGTCCGTACGACCTCCAGCCGGCGTTCCGGCGCGGGCGTGCCCGGCTCCACGGTGCGCCACAGCTCCGCGTCGGTGAAGCCGACCGAGACCGAGATCCCCACGTCCGTCACCCGGGCCGCCCGCGTCAGCAGGTCCAGGTCGCGCAGGATCAGCGTGCCCTTGGTCAGGATCGAGAAGGGGTTCGCCCGCTCGGTGAGCGCCTCGATGATGCCGGGCATCAGCCGGTAGCGGCCCTCGGCGCGCTGGTAGCAGTCGACGTTCGTGCCCATCGCGACGTGCTCGCCCTGCCAGCGGCGCGAGGCCAGCTGGCGGCGGAGCAGCTCGGGCGCGTTCACCTTGACGACGATCTGCGAGTCGAAGCCGAGTCCGGTGTCGAGGTCCAGGTAGCTGTGCGTCTTCCTCGCGAAGCAGTACACGCACGCGTGCGTGCAGCCCCGGTAGGGGTTCACGGTCCACTCGAACGGCATGCGCGAGGCCCCCGGCACGCGGTTGAGGATCGAGCGGGCCCGGACCTCGTGGAAGGTGACGCCGCGGAACTCGGGCATGTCGAAGGTGCGGGTGGTCACCGCGTCCGCGCCGAACAGCGCGGGGTCGGCCGCTCGGGCGTGGTCGGAGTCGGTGAGGTTCTCCCAGCGCATGGACGCCTCCTCGGTAGCACTGGCCACACAATAGAACACTTGTTCCCTTGATCGTGCGGCCCAGTCGCACGGGGCCGCTTCACGCCCCCCGATTTGGTGGCCGGGCGGCGGGGTGGTTGGCTTGCCCCGACCCCGAGAACCAGGCCCTGGAGGAACCCGATGGCGCAGGTCGAGGCGGAGACGGAGCGGATCGTCGCGGCGGACGCGGAGACGGTGTTCGACACCCTCGCCGACTACAGCGGCACCCGCGAGAAGCTGCTCCCCGAGCACTTCAGCGAGTACGAGGTCCGGGAGGGCGGCGACGGCGAGGGCACCCTCGTGCACTGGAAGCTCCAGGCCACCAGCAAGCGCGTCCGCGACTGCCTGCTGGAGGTCACCGAGCCGACCGACGGCGAGCTGGTCGAGAAGGACCGCAACTCCTCCATGGTCACCACCTGGCGGGTCACCCCCGCGGGCGAGGGCAAGTCCCGGGTCGTGGTCGTCACCACCTGGCAGGGCGCCGGCGGCGTCGGCGGCTTCTTCGAGAAGACCTTCGCGCCCAAGGGGCTCGCCCGGATCTACGACGCGATGCTCACCAAGCTCGCCGCCGAGGTCGAGAAGCAGTAGTCCCGGCCGACCGTCCGGAAGTGGCCAAACGGCAAGCCACGGGCGGCCGTTGGCCGCCTCACCGGTTCGAGTGATCTCCGGTCGAACCCGCCGCGTTTCCGTAACTCGTCGCACTTGTTCGCAGTTGTCGCCTCAGGCGGCAATTCTGAGCAGGTGTGACGAGGGGAGCGGGACGTGGGCGGGATCACTCTGGTGCAGGACGAACCGGTCACCGCACCCCAGGCGCCTCCCCAGCCACCCACTCCCGACCCGGAGCCGGGCGCGGCACTGAGCCCGCGCCGGGTGCGTCTGGTCTTCGTCGGGCTGATGCTCGCGCTGCTGCTCGCGGCGCTGGAGCAGATGATCGTCGCCACGGCGCTGCCGAAGATCGTCGGCGAGCTGCACGGCCTGGACAAGATGTCCTGGGCGATCACCGCCTACCTGCTCACCTCCACCGTCGGCCTGCCGATCTACGGCAAACTCGGCGACCTCTTCGGACGCAAGGGCGTCTTCCAGTTCGCCATCCTGGTCTTCGTCGTCGGCTCCGCACTCGCCGGCCGCGCGCAGACCATGGACCAGCTGATCGCCTTCCGTGCGGTGCAGGGCGTCGGCGCGGGCGGCCTGATGATCGGCGTCCAGGCGATCATCGCGGACATCGTCCCGCCCCGCGAGCGCGGCCGCTTCATGGGCCTGATCGGCGCCGCCTTCGGACTCGCCTCGGTCGCCGGCCCGCTGCTCGGCGGCTACTTCACCGACCACCTCTCCTGGCGCTGGTGCTTCTACATCAACGTGCCCTTCGGCCTCGTCACCATGGCCGTCGTCGCCGTCGTCCTGAAGCTGCCCAAACCGCGGGTCAAGCCGCGCCTCGACATCCTCGGCGCCCTGCTCCTCGCCGCCGCCTCCACCTGCCTGGTCCTGCTCACCAGCTGGGGCGGCACCGAGTACGCCTGGGGGTCGGAGGTCATCCTCGGCCTCGCCGCCGGAGCCGCCGGGTCCACCCTCCTCTTCCTGGTCGCCGAGCGCTTCGCGCCCGAACCGCTCATCCCGCTGCGGCTGTTCCGGGACTCCGTCTTCAACGTCACCGCCCTGGTCGGCCTCGTCATCGGCGTCGCCCTGTTCGGCGCCGCCAGCTACCTGCCGACCTTCCTGCAGATGGTCGACGGCGCCAGCGCCACCGAGTCCGGCCTGCTGATGCTGCCCATGATGGGCGGCATCGTCGTCGCCTCGATCGTCTCCGGACAGCTCATCAGCCGCACCGGGCACTACCGCTCCCACCCGATCCTCGGCAGCGCCCTGTCCGTCGCCGGCATGTGGCTGCTCTCCCGCCTCGACGCCGACACCCCCCGGCTGCACTACAGCGTCTGGATGGCCGTCCTCGGCGCCGGCATCGGCATGGTGATGCCCGTCCTGGTCCTCGCCGTGCAGAACTCCGTGCGCCCCGCCGACCTCGGCACCGCCACCAGCGCCAACAACTACTTCCGGCAGATCGGCGGCAGCGTCGGCGCCGCCATCTTCGGCACCCTCTTCGCCGACCGGCTCACCGACGCCCTGGCCGACCGGGTCCCCGCCGAGGCGGGCGCCGGGCTGCCCGACGCCGAGGCCATCACCCCCCAGCTCGTCCACTCCCTGCCCCCGGCACTGCGCGACGCCTACATCGGGGCGTACGCCGACGCCATGCCGCGGATCTTCCTCTACCTGGTGCCGGTGCTCGTCCTCGGACTGCTCATCGCCCTCTTCCTCAAGGAGAAACCACTGGTGTCCCACAACGCCCCCGTCACCGACCCGGAGACCGCGCAGCCCACCGTCCAGGTCCCGCAGGCGCGATCGCCACACGCCGCCGGGATCGCCGTCTGCGGCACCGTGCAGCACCCCGACGGCACCGTCGTGCCCCGCGCGGCGCTCACCCTCATCGACGTCGGCGGACAGCAGATCGGCCGGGGCGCCAGCGGCGACGACGGACGCTACGCCCTCGCCACACCCGGCTCCGGGGCGTACGTCCTGATCGCCGCGGCCGGCGGCCACCAGCCGCAGGCGGTCTCCGTGACCGTCGGTGAACGCCCGGTCGAACTGGACGTGGTCCTCGGCGGCGCCGGGCGCCTGGCCGGCGGCGTGCTCACCGCCGACGGCAGCCCGGTGCGCGACGCGATCGTCACCCTCACCAACGTCCACGGCGAGGTCGTCGCGACCACCCGCAGCGGACGCGAGGGCGGCTACGTCATCACCGAGCTGGTGGCCGGCGAGTACACCCTCGCCGCCAGCGCCCCCGCCTTCCGCCCGGCCGCGCTGCCCGTCAGCGTCCAGGCCGCCCGCGAGACCCGCCAGGACGTCGAGCTGGCCGGCGGCGCCGTGCTGCGCGGCACCGTGCGGGCCAGTGGCGGACGGGCGGTGGAGGACGCGCGCGTGACGCTGCTCGACGCGGCGGGCAACGTCGTCGACACCCTGACCACCGGCCCCGACGGCACCTTCCGGTTCATCGACCTGTCGTCCGGCGAGTACACCGTCATCGCCGCCGGATACCCGCCCGTCGCCACCGTCCTCCAGGTGGCCGGCGGCGGCCGCACGGAGCGCGACCTGCAGCTCGGACACGAGGACTGAGGCGGTCACCGGCGCGCGGGCGCGCGCCGGTGCGTTTGCGCGCCACCAATTCCCCCGTTGCCGCACATGGTCACCGGGCACCGCCGTACGGTGGTGACGGCGACACAGATCTTGCGGAGCCGTGGGCAGAGAGGGCCTGACGCCATGGACCATGGCACCGAGCGGGACACACCTCCCGGCCGCCCGGCCGGACGCGGCGCCGTGCCGCCCGATCCCGTGACCGGCCGTGTCCCGCTGGCCGTCGTCGTGGTGGACCGCGACGGACTGGTCTCCCACTGGAGCCGTGGCGCACGGCGGCTGTTCCGCCTGCCCAAGGAAGAGGCGATCGGCCGGCCCGCACCCGACCTGCTGCCCGTCTCCGGCGTCCTTCCCGAGGCGGGTACCGAGGACGACCCGGCGTACGGCGCGTACGCCGACTACGACGGCCTCGGACCCGGCCTGGAGTCCTCCCTCGACGGGCGGCTGTCCTACCCGGCGGCGGGCCGCGCCCGGCTGACCGTGCCGGCCGACCGGCGGGTCGACGTCCTCTGGTGGGCGTACCCCCTGGTTGGGCCGGGCCCGGAGCGACTGCTGGTGCTCGCCGCCGACGCGGACGGGCTGCGGCGGGACTACGCCGACGGCGGCGCCCAGGCGCCCACGGTGGAGCGGATCGCGCCCGCTTTCGCGCTGCACACCGACTTCCCCGGCGCCGACGAACTCGCCCGCCGCCTCCCCGAGATCCTGCCCAGCATGAGCGTCGGCGAAAGCGCCCGCATCGTCGCGCAGGTCCTCGAACTGGGCTATCCCGTCCTGGAGTTCAGCCAGAACGACCGGGTGCCGGTCACCCCCGACTGGGGCGTGCCCCGGCGGGCCGGACGCAGGGCGCGCCGCGAGCGGGCCGCGCGGGCGCTGGCGGCTGGCGAACCGGTGCCGGAAGACCTGCGCGACGAGGCGGAGGACCTGGAGTACGCCGCCGTCCGCGAACGCCTGGAGTTCCTCAACGAGGTCAGCGGCGCGATCGGCACCTCGCTCGACCTCTCGCGGACCATCGTCGAGGTCAGCAGGGCGGTGGTCCCGCGCTTCACCGACGTCGCCGGCACCTATCTGCGCGAACAGGTCGTCGCCGGCGAGGGCTTCCCCGACGGCGTGCCGGACACCACGACGATGTGGCACCGGGTCGCCCTGGAGCACACCGACGAACCCGGCCGCTGGGACGACGTCGTACCGGTCGGCGAGGCCATGCCGTTTCCGGCGCACACCCCCTTCTTCCAGTGCATGACCAGCGGCGAACCGGTCCTGGTGCCGCGCATCACCGAGGAGATGGGCCACGCCATCGCCTCGCAGTTCGAGAAGCGGGACATCCGGCCGCTGATCACGGGCCGCTCGATGCTGCTGGTGCCGCTGAAGGCGCGCCATGTCGTCCTCGGCTTCATGATTCTGCTCCGGCACCCGGAGCGGCCCGTCTTCAACGACATGGACCGGGTCACCGGCGCCGAACTCGCCGCCCGCGCGGGGCTCGTGCTCGACAACGCGCGCATGTACACGTACCAGGAGAACGTCGCCGAGACGCTCCAGGACAGCATGCTGCCGCACATCCCCGAGCGCATGGCCGGCTGCGACATCGCGACCCGCTACCTGCCCGGCACCCTCCTCGGCCGCGTTGGCGGCGACTGGTTCGACTCGGTCAAGCTGCCCGGCGCCCGCACCGCCCTCGTCGTCGGCGACGTCATGGGCCATGGCCTCAACTCGGCCGCGATGATGGGCCAGTTGCGCACCGCCGTCCAGACCATGGCCGGCCTCGACCTGCCGCCCGCCCAACTGCTGCGCAACCTCGACGACCTCGCCCAGCGGCTCGGCGACACCCACCTCGCGACCTGCCTGTACGCCGTCTACGACCCCATCGCCGGGGATCTCCACCTCGCCAACGCCGGGCACATCCCGCCGGTCCTGGTCCGCGCCGAGGACGGCGCCAGCGAGCTGATCGAGCTGCCCACCGGGGCGCCGATCGGCGTCGGAGGGGTGCCCTTCGAGTCGGTACGGGTGCCGGTGGCGCCCGGCGACCGGCTGGTGATGTGCACCGACGGACTGGTGGAGATGCGGGGCGAGGACATCGGCGTCGGCCTCGCCACCCTGTGCGAGTCCGCCGCCCACCCCGCCGCGTCCATGGACGACGCCTGCGACACCATCATCCGCGCGCTGGGCACCCGCGGCGGCCGCAAGGACGACGTCGCCCTGCTGATGACGCGGCTGGGCGGCATCGAGCCCGACGCGGTCGCCGAGTGGCGCCTCGCCCGCGACCCCTCCGAGGTCGGGCGGGCCCGCGCGGCGGTCCGCGAGCAGCTGCACGACTGGGGCCTGGCGAAGCAGGCCGACGCCGCCGGGCTGATGGTCAGCGAACTCGTCACCAACGCCGTACGGCACTCCCACGCCCGCCCCGTCGAACTGCGCCTGGTGCGGGCGGACACGCTGCTGTGCGAGGTGGACGACGACGACCACGAACTGCCGGCGCTGAAGACCGCCGGACCGGACGACGAGACCGGGCGGGGTCTGCGCGTCGTCAGCACCCTCGCCCGCGAGTGGGGCGCGAGCCGGACGAGGACCGGCAAGACCGTCTGGTTCGAACTGACCCTGCCCCGCCGCTGATTGACGGAGTTCGCACGTCCGGTGAAGGAATGCGCCGGACGCTTGTGGCCGTGCGCGGAGCGCGATACACCGTACGCACCCGTCGCTCTCGACGGGCCGTACGTCGTCGCACCTGGGGAGACGGGCATGAGCGTGACGAGTCGGTACCGGGCAGCCTGGGAGAGCTTCTGGAACGAGGCACCCGGGAGCCAGGGGGCGGTGTTCTGGGACGCGGAGCCGGTGCTGACGGCCGGCCGCCACCTCGCCCACTTCGAGCCCCACCTGACCGACCCCGCCCTGCCGCTGATCGACCTCGGCTGCGGCAACGGCACCCAGACCCGCTACTTCGCCGAACGCTTCCCGCACGTCGTCGGCGCCGACCTCGCCACCGCCGCCCTCGACCACGCCCGCCGCGCCGACCCCGCGGGCCGGGCGACGTACCGGCAGCTGGACGCCGCCGACAAGGCCGAGGCGGAGACGCTCCACGCCGAGCTGGGCGACGCCAACCTCTACGTGCGCGGCGTCCTGCACCAGTGCGAGCCCGACGACCGGCAGCCCCTCGCCGACGCCCTCGCCGCCCTCCTCGGCGCCCGCGGCCGCGCCTTCCTGGTGGAGCCCGCGCAGGCGGCCCGCACCGTCCTCGCGGACCTGGCCCAGGGCCCCGACGGCCCGCCCGCCAAACTCGCCCCCGTCCTCCGGCACGGCCTCACCCCCGGCGCGGTCCCCGACGAGGCGGTACCGGAGCACCTGCGCACGGCCGGCCTCACCGTCCTGGCGACCGGCGAACTCCCCCTGATCACCACGGAGTACACGCCGGACGGCGTCCGCATCGAGCTGCCTTCCACGTGGGTGGTGGCGGGAGCCCGGGCGGTGTAGCCAGTCCGGCTGTGGTCAGGGGGGCGGATCAGCGCAGTCCGGCGAAGAGGTCGTTCTCCGGGACGGCTGAGCCGGTGGTGTCCCGGACGCGTAGGAAGGTCTCCGTGCCCATCAGCTCGCCGAACGTCTCCTTGCCCATCCTGAGGAAGAAGATGTTCTCGCCCTGACTGGCGTGCGCGGCCAGCGCGTCGAACTTCTGGTCACTGAACGCGGTGGTGTCCACCCACGTGGTGACCTCGTCGTCGGGCAGACCGATCTCGGCCATCGCGGCGGCCTCGGCGGGGTCCGGCTCCGGCATGTGTTCCTGGTGCTCGCTCATGATCTCGCCGAAGCGCCGCATCGCCGAGTGGGGCATCGTCGTCCAGTACACCTTCGGAGTCAGTTCGGTCATCTCCAGCGCCGCCATGGTGATGCGGTGCGCCTGGATGTGGTCGGGGTGGCCGTAGAAGCCGTTCTCGTCGTAGGTGACGACCACGTCGGGACGGTAGTGCCGCATGAGTTCCGCGAGCCGGGCGGCACCCTCCGCCACCGGCGTCCGCCAGAAGGAGCCGGGAGCGTCGTTGCTCGGCCAGCCCATCATTCCCGAGTCGGCGTAGTCCAGCGTCTCCAGATCGCTGATCTTGAGGGCCGCACGGCTCGCCTCGAGTTCCTGACGGCGCATCCGGGCGACGGCCGCCGGATCGTGCCCGGGGTCGCCGGGCTTGACACCTCCCGGTCCGTCACCGCAACCGCCGTCGGTACAGGTCACCAGAACCGTGCGGATGCCCTCCGCCGCGTACCGCGCGAGGATGCCGCCCGTTCCGGTGGCCTCGTCGTCGGGGTGGGCGTGCACGGCCATGAGCGTCAGGGGCCGGTCGGTCATGAAGCAGTCCTCCTGCGTAAGTACGTCTCGTTCCGGGTGCGCGGCGCCCCCGGTCTCTCCGCCGGATCCAACCGCGCGGGCCGGTCCGGCTGTTCCCGATACCGCCGTCCGACCGCGAGACGGCCGGAAGCGGCCGCCCGAGTGGTATGGACCAGTGGCTGTCGTGTGGCCCCTGGCCAGCGTTTTCGGCGCCATGTAGCGTCCTCCGCATGAAGATCCTCATCAGCGCCGACATGGAAGGCGCCACCGGCGTCACCTGGCCGGCCGACGTGCTGCCGGGGACGCCGCAGTGGGAGCGGTGCCGGTCCATGTTCACCTCCGACGTGAACGCGGCCGTGCTCGGGTTCCTCGACGGCGGGGCCGACGAGGTGCTGGTCAACGAGGCGCACTGGAGCATGCGCAACCTGCTCCTGGAGCGGCTCGACGAGCGGACCCAGATGCTCACCGGGCGGCACAAGACGCTGTCCATGGTCGAGGGCGTCCAGCACGGGGACGTGGACGGCATCGCGTTCATCGGGTACCACGCGGGCGCCGGCATGGAGGGCGTCCTCGCGCACACCTACCTCGCCAACCAGATCACGGGCGTCTGGCTGAACGACGTACGGGCCAGTGAGGGTCTGCTCAACGCGCACGTCGTCGCCGAGTACGGGGTGCCGGTCGTGCTGGTCACCGGGGACGACGTGGCCTGCGAGGACGCGCTGGGCTACGCGCCCGAGGCGCGGAAGGTCGCGGTCAAGGACCACGTGTCGCGGTACGCGGCCGTGTGCCGTACGCCGGCCAGGACCGCCGCCGACATCCGCGCGGCGGCCAAGGAGGCGACGGCGCTCGCGGTGCGGTACGAGCCGGTGCGCGGCGGGCCGTTCACCGTCGCCCTGGAGTTCGACGCCGAGCACCTGGCGGCGGCCGCGACCGTGGTGCCGGGTGTGGCGCAGGTGGGGGAGCGGAAGGTGGCGTACACCCACGACACCATGTTCGAGGCGATCCGGACGTTCAAGGCGGTCACCACGATCGTCTCGGCGGCGGTGGAGGAGCAGTATGGCTGAGCACGCGGGGACGGACGCGGAGGCACTGGACGAGGTCGTCCGGTTCACCTCCGAGCTGATCCGGATCGACACCACCAACCGGGGCGGCGGCGACTGCCAGGAGCGGCCGGCCGCCGAGTACGCCGCCGCGCGGCTCGCCGAGGCCGGGATCGAGCCGACGCTGCTGGAGCGCACCAAGGGCCGCACCAACGTCGTGGCCCGCATCGAGGGCACCGACCCGTCGGCCGACGCGCTGCTCGTCCACGGTCACCTGGACGTGGTGCCCGCCGAGGCCGCCGACTGGAGCGTGCACCCCTTCTCCGGGGAGATCCGCGACGGCGTCGTCTGGGGGCGCGGCGCGGTCGACATGAAGAACATGGACGCGATGATCCTCGCCGTCGTGCGCGGCTGGGCCCGCGCGGGGGTGCGGCCCCGGCGCGACATCGTGCTCGCCTTCACCGCGGACGAGGAGGCCAGCGCCGAGGACGGCTCCGGCTTCCTCGCCGACCGGCACGCCCCGCTGTTCGAGGGCTGCACCGAGGGCGTCAGCGAGTCCGGGGCGTTCACGTTCCACGACGGGGCCGGGCGGCAGTTCTATCCCATCGCCGCCGGTGAGCGCGGTACCGGCTGGCTCAAGCTCACGGCTCGCGGACGGGCCGGGCACGGCTCGAAGGTGAACGCGGAGAACGCGGTCACCCGGCTCGCCCTGGCCGTCGCCCGCATCGGCGGCCACGAGTGGCCGCTGCGGCTGACCCCCACCGTGCGTGCCGCCCTGACCGAGATCGCCGCCGTCTACGGCATCGAGAGCGACCTGAGCGACGTCGACGCGCTGCTGGACAAGCTCGGGCCCGCGGCCAAGCTCGTCGAGGCCACCGTCCGCAACAGCAGCAACCCGACCATGCTGGACGCCGGGTACAAGCTGAACGTCATCCCGGGCGAGGCCGTCGCGCACGTCGACGGGCGGTTCCTGCCCGGCGGCGAGGACGAGTTCCGCGACACCCTCGACCGGCTCACCGGGCCGCACGTGGACTGGGAGTTCGCGCACCGCGAGGTCGCCCTGCAGGCGCCGGTGGACTCGCCGACGTACGCCCGGATGCGCGCCGCCGTCGAGGAGTTCGCGCCGGAGGGGCACGTGGTCCCGTACTGCATGTCCGGCGGCACGGACGCCAAGCAGTTCTCGCGGCTCGGCATCACCGGCTACGGCTTCGCGCCGCTGAGGCTGCCCGAGGGCTTCGACTACCAGGCCCTCTTCCACGGTGTGGACGAACGCGTGCCCGTCGAGGCGCTGCACTTCGGCGTCCGGGTCCTGGACCGGTTCCTGCGCACGGCCTAGCGGGGCCTGGAGAGAGGGGAGAGTCAGTGCGGACTCTTGCGTACGGGGCCTGGCCCTCGCCCATCGACGCGGCGCTCGCCGCCGCGCACGACGGGCGCCCCGAGGACGTGGGCTTCGTCGGCGACGAGGTGTGGTGGACCGCGCCCCGGCCCACCGAGGGCGGGCGGCGCGCGCTGGTGCGGCGGCACCCCGACGGCACCGAGGAGCCGGTGCTGCCCCCGCCGTGGAACGTGCGCAGCCGCGTCATCGAGTACGGCGGCCGGCCGTGGGCCGCGGTCACCACCGACGCCGGTCCGCTGGTGGTCTTCGTGAACTTCGCCGACCAGCGGCTGTACGCCTACCGGCCGGGCGGTGCCGAACCGCGTCCGCTGACGCCCGTCTCCCCGGTCGGCGGCGGGCTGCGCTGGGTCGAGCCGCAGCTGCGCCCCGAGCGCGGCGAGGTGTGGTGCGTCCTGGAGGAGTTCACCGGCGACGGGCCCACCGACGTGCGCCGCCTCCCGGTCGCGGTGCCGCTGGACGGTTCGGCGGCCGACGACCGGGACCGGCTCCGCGAACTCACCGGCGCACGGCACCGCTTCGTCACCGGACCCCGCGTCTCGCCCGACGGGCGGCGCGCGGCCTGGCTCGCCTGGGACCACCCGCGCATGCCCTGGGACGGCACCGAGCTGATCGTCGCCGACATCGGCCCCGACGGCACCTTCCGGGACACCCGGACCGCCGCCGGCGGCCCCGAGGAGTCGGTCACCCAAGTGGACTGGGCCCCGGACGGCGCCCTGCTGTACGCCTCCGACCGCACCGGCTGGTGGAACCTCTACCGCGACGGATCGCCGCTGTGCGCCCGCGACGAGGAGTTCGGCGGGCCGCTGTGGAAGCTCGGGCAGCGTTGGTTCACGCCCCTGGACAGCGGACTCATCGCCGTCCTGCACGGCCGGGGCGCCGCCGTCCTCGGGATACTCGACCCGGAGACCGGCGAGGTCGTCGACGCGGCCGGCCCCTGGACCGAGTTCGCGCCCGCCCTGGCCGCGCACGGTGAGCGGGTCGCAGGGGTCGGCGCCGGTGCGCACAGCGGCTACGAGGTCGTCGAGCTGGACGCCCGCACCGGCCGGGCCCGCGTGATCGGCTCGCCCCACGAGGACGTCGTGGACCCGGCGTACTACCCCCGGCCGGAGATCCGCACCTTCACGGGCCCGGACGGCCGCGACATCCACGCGCACCTCTACCCGCCGCACCACCCCGGCTGCCGCGCGCCGGAGGGCACCCTGCCGCCGTACGTCATCTGGGTCCACGGCGGTCCCACCACCCGCTCCCCGCTCGTCCTCGACCTGGAGATCGCCTACTTCACCTCCCGCGGCATCGGCGTCGCCGAGGTCAACTACGGCGGCTCCAGCGGGCACGGCCGGGAGTACCGCAACCGGCTGCGCGAGCAGTGGGGCGTGGTCGACGTCGAGGACTGCGCGGCCGTCGCCCTCGCCCTCGCCGAGGAGGGCACCGCCGACCGGCGGCGGCTCGCGGTGCGCGGCGGCAGCGCGGGCGGCTGGACCTCCGCGGCCTCCCTGGCCACCACCGACGTCTACGCCTGCGGCACGGTCAGCTACCCGATCCTCGACCTGACCGGCTGGGGCACGGGGGAGACCCACGACTTCGAGTCCCAGTACCTGGAGAGCCTGATCGGCCCGTACGCCGAGGTGCCCGGCCGGTACACCGAGCGGTCGCCCGCCGAGCACGCCGACCGGGTCACCGCCCCGTTCCTGCTGCTCCAGGGCCTGGACGACGTGATCTGCCCGCCCGTGCAGTGCGAGCGGTTCCTCGCCCGCATGGCCGGCCGCGGGGTGCCGCACGCCTACCTCACCTTCGAGGGCGAGGGGCACGGCTTCCGCCGGGCGGAGACCATGGTGCGCGCCCTGGAGGCCGAACTCTCCCTCTACGCGCAGGTCTTCGGTCTTGACCCGCAGGGCGTCCCCACCCTGGAGCTGACCCGGTGACCGGCGCGGTGGAACTGACCCGGCCGGACCGGCTCGCCCCCGGCGCCCGGGTGGCCGTCGTCGCGCCCAGCGGGCCGGTGCCCGAGGAGCGGCTCCAGGCGGGTCTGGACGTCCTGCGCGGCTGGGACCTCGACCCGGTCGTGGCACCGCACGTCCTGGACCGGCACGGCACCTTCGACTACCTCGCGGGCACCGACACCGACCGGGCCGCCGACCTCCAGGCCGCATGGTGCGACCCGTCCGTGGACGCCGTGCTGTGCGCCCGCGGCGGGTACGGCGTCCAGCGCATGGCCGACCTGCTCGACTGGGAGGCGATGCGCGCGGCCGGGCCGAAGGTGTTCGTCGGCTTCAGCGACATCACCGCCCTGCACGAGGCGTTCGCGACCCGCCTCGGGCTGGTCACGCTGCACGGTCCGATGGCCGCGGGGGTCGACTTCATCAAGAACGCGCGGGCGCAGGAGCACCTGAGAGCCAGCCTGTTCGCCCCCGACACCGTCCGGGTGATCGCGTCCGGAGGCTCCCCGATGGTCCCCGGCCGGGCGCGGGGCGTCACCCTCGGCGGCTGCCTCGCCCTGCTCGCCGCCGAACTGGGCAGCCCGCACGCCCGGCCCTCCGCGCGCGGCGGGCTGCTGTGCCTGGAGGACGTGGGGGAGGAGACGTACCGCCTCGACCGCTACCTCACCCAGCTGCTCCGCGCGGGCTGGCTGGACGGGGTCGGCGGGGTGCTGCTGGGCTCCTGGCAGGAGTGCGAGCCGTACGAGCGGCTGCGGCCCCTGCTGGCCGACCGGCTCGGCGGCCTCGGCGTCCCGGTCGTCGAGGAGTTCGGGTTCGGGCACTGCGAGGGGGCGCTGACCGTCCCCTTCGGCGTAGCGGCGGAACTCGACGCGGACGCGGGCACCCTGACCCTGGAGCGGCCCGCACTGCGCTGACGCCGGTCCGCGCGCCGCCCGGTCACCGTCGCAGCCCGGATTCGAGCATCCGCCCCTGCGGTCGCCGTACGGCGAACAGGGTCAGCCCGATGCCGATGCCGCAGACGGCCGTGATCGTGAAGTACGAGGCGTTGTCGATCGCGGTGAACAGCTGACCGAGCAGTCCGGCCAGGGACGAGCCGAGGGCGAGGGTGAGGAAGTTGAGTCCGACCATCTGGGAGCGGAACTTCTCGGGACCGATGCGCGTGGCCAGGGACAGGCCGATGGGACCGATGAAGACCTCGGAGGAGCCGGCCATCATCATGAACAGCAGGATCAGGAACAGCGGGATCTCGGCGTCTCCGGTGGCTTCGGAGACGATGAGCAGGAACAGGTAGGCGCAGCCGATCTGGGTCAGGCCGATGGCGACCTTGGTCACCGGGCCGGGCTGGCGCTCACCCAGCCTGTTCCACAACCGTGCGACGAGCGGCGTGATGAGCACCGCCGCGAGCGGACTGGCGGTGGTGATCCAGGCCACGGGAAAGGTCCAGCCACCGATCTGCAGGTCGATGCGCTCGGTGATCAGGATCGAGATGGCGGTGAACTTCTGGAAGAGGAAGCCGAAGTAGACCCCGGAGGCCAGGAAGAGCGGCAGATAGCCGAGGATGCGGCGGCGTTCGTCGCGGCTGACGGACGGCGAGGTGGTCATGGTCAGGAAGTAGGCGGCGGCCGCCACGAGCGCGGCGACGGTCACCACGGTCGACAGGTTCTCCGGCCGCAGGACTCCGGTGCCGACCGCGCTGCCCACGGCGACGGTGAAGAGCAGCGCCGCACCGGCCGCGAGCGGTCGGCGCCTGGCGGGCAGGGGGTTGTTGACCGTGCGGGCGCGCTCGGGGAGGTGCTTCATGGAGACGGCGTACTGCGCCAGCGCGGCGCCCATGCCGATCGCCGCGAGCCCGAATCCGTAGTGGAAGCCGAGTTCGTTCTGGGCGAGACCCGTGGTGAGCGGGCCGACGACGGCACCGATGTTGATGGCCATGTAGAAGTAGGAGAAGCCGGCGTCCCGGTAGCGTTCGTCGGCGTGCTGGTCGAGGACGAAACCGACGATCGAGGTGATGTTCGTCTTGAGCGCGCCGGTGCCCAGGACGATGCACACCAGGCCGATGGCGAGGCCCGTGATACCGGGCGCGAAGGCGAGGACCAGGTGTCCGCAGGTGATGACCCAGGCGCCGTACAGCACCATCCTCTGCGGGCTGACGAGCCGGTCGCCCAGCCAGGCGCCGAGGATCTGGGACAGGTAGACGGCGCCGCCGTAGGCGCCGACGACGCCGGACGCGATGGCCGGGTCCAGGGCGAGCCCGCCGTCCGCGAGCTCGTAGAGCAGGTAGAACGAGAGGATGCCCTGGAGCCCGTAGAAGGAGTAACGCTCCCACAGTTCGGTGAAGGCCATGCTCCACAGGCCGCGCCGCGTGGCGCTCCGGTCCGTCTGGGCGGATGCCTGCTCGGCCGTCCTCTCGGATGTCGGGGGCGCGGGCGTGGCGTGCTGCTGCGGTGTCGGTTTCATTCGCTCAGTCCTGCCAGCCGGGAGCCGAAACGGGCGATGAGCGAGGTGCTCCGGGAGTGCCGGCTCTCCTCCCAGCGGTCGGCCATGCCGAAGAGCCGGTACATGCCGTGGACGCCCGTCCACCGCAGCGGTTCGGGTTCCCAGCGTCCGGAGTAGTGCTCGTTCCACGGCAGCCGGGTCAGCGCGGTGTCGCGGTGCTCGGCCCGGTCGAGCAGGGTACGGGCGGCGAGCCGGGTGGCGGTCACACCGTGCCCGGCGTAGCCGCGTGCGACGCCGATCCTCGTGGCCCGGTCGAAGGTGATGCCGGCGCACCAGTCGCGCGTGACGCCGATGGAACCGCGCCAGGCGTGCTCGATGGAGAACGGCATGTCCGGGAAGAACAGGCGGAGCCGCTCGCTGAGCGTGCGTACGGTGCGGGCGTCCACCCGTCCCTCGCCGGGGGTGCCGGAGTTGAAGGCGTACGGCGTGCCGCGGCCGCCGATGGCGATGCGGTCGTCGGCGGTGCGCTGTGCGTAGACGAAGGTGTGCGCCGCGTCGCCGAGGCACTCGCGGCCGTCCCAGCCGATGCGCTCCCAGACGTCCTCGGGCAGCCGGTTGGTGACGACCATGGAGGAGTTGACCGGGATGACGTCGCGCGCGCCCAGGCCGCGGGCGTCGCTGTCGATCTGTCCGGAGTAGGCCTCGACACAGGCCAGGACGGTTCCGGCACGCACGGTGCCGCGCGATGTGGTCACGACGCCGGGCGCGATGCGGGTCGCGCGGGTGTCCTCGCAGATCCGCACGCCCTTGGCCCGTACGACGGCCGCGAGGCCGTGGACGAGCTTGGCCGGGTCGATCCGGACGGTGCTGCGGGTGAGCAGGCCGCCCAGGGCCGGCTGGACGGCGATCCGCTTCCTGACGGCCTCGGAGTCGAGAAGCTCCAGGTCCTGCGCGGGGTATCCGTGGGACAGGTCCGCGGCGTAGGTCGTCTCCAGGCGCTTCATCGCCGCGGGGGTGGTGGCCACCCGCAGGTGCCCTCCCCGGTGCTGGTCGGCCTCGATGCCCTCCTGTTCGAGGGTGCGCAGGGTGTCGTCGATGCACCGGTGCATCTCCTCCTGGAAGGAGACGACGGCCGCGGCTCCGTCGCGCCCCCGCCGGCGCGCGGCCTTGGCGTAGACGGCCCGGTTGCCGGGGATGAGCGGGGAGAGCCAGCCGCCGTTGCGCCCGGAGGCGCCGTAGCCGACCTCCTTGGCCTCGACGACGGTGATCCGCGCTTCGGGGCGTTCCGCGATCGCGTGGTAGGCGGCCCACAATCCGGTGAGACCACCGCCCACGATGACGAGGTCCTGCTCCTGGCCGGGCAGGTCCGTCGTCGTGCGGTGGGCCTCGTGGCCCGGGTCCGCGGCGGTGCGGGCCGCCGTCATCCAGTGCGATATCTGACCGTTGCGGTACGGAGTCATGGGCGAGTTCCCGGTGGTGAGGTGCTGGGTCGGTGTGCGGTGCGGCGGTTGGGGGGCTCAGTAGGTGGGTGGCGCCATGGCCCACAGGACCCGGGCTTCGTCGACACCCGTGGTCTCGGCGACGCGGTGCGGGTCGCTGCTGCGGTAGTGAACGGAGTCCAGGGCCGACAGCCGGTGCAGCTGGTCGTGGATCTGCACTTCCACCTCGCCGGAGAGCACCAGGAGGATCTCCTCGGAGCTGCCGTGCGTGTAGGGCTCGACGCCGGTGGACCCGCCCGGAGCGAAGTGGCCGAGGAGCACCTCGAGGTGGTCGAAGGACGACGGGGTGAGCTTGATCTTCGTGGCACCCTCGCCGAACGACATGCCGTGGGCGTCGCGGAAGCGCAGTACGGGGTTGGCCGCGGTACCGGCCGCGGCGAAGAGGTCACCGACGTTGAGTCTGAGTACTTCGCACAGCCGCTGGAGGGTGCGCACGCTGGCGTTGGCCTGGTCCCGTTCGACCTGGGACAGGTAGCCCTCGGTGACTCCGGACTGGTCCGCCACGTCCTTGAGGGTCAGGTGGAGGGCCCTTCTGCGGCGGCGCAGACGTCCGCCTATGCCGGCCGCGGGGCCGGGGTGCTCGTTCGCCATGGGACGGGAACCTAACAATGGTTTGCCGTCAGCACAATGAATGTTGGCAGAATCAAAGAAATCTTTGATGACGTCGGCCCTTTAGGCTGACCCCATGCCGCACACCCCGTCCCGTCACCTCGCCGAGGGCCCTCGCGTGGGCATACGGCACTTCACCTACGCGGACGCCGCCGAGTTCACCGCCCGGGCCCGGGAGAGCAAGGACCTGCACCACCCCTGGCTCTTCCCGCCGGACAGCCCCCAGGCGTACGACGCCTACGCGGCCCGGCTGATCGAGGACCCCACCAAGGCCGGGTTCCTGATCTGCGAGAAGGACAGGGCGGGCGGTTCCGGCGACGGCGGGGCCATCGCCGGGTTCGTCAACATCAACAACATCGTCGAGGGCGGCTTCCTCAGCGGCGCCCTCGGCTACGGCGCCTTCGCACACGCGGCCGGCCGGGGGCTGATGCGCGAGGGGCTGGGCCTCGTGGTGCGGCACGCCTTCGGGCCGATGCGGCTGCACCGGCTGGAGATCAACGTGCAGCCGGGCAACGCCGCCTCGATCGCGCTGGCCCGCTCCTGCGGCTTCCACCTGGAGGGCTTCTCACCGAGGATGCTGCACGTGGACGGGGACTGGCGCGACCATCAGCGCTGGGCGATCACCGCCGAGACCGTGACTTCCGGTTGACCGCCGACCGCCCGGCCTCAAACCCCCGCCCGCACCGCGCCCCACGGAGTCAAACGTGAGCCACGTCGCGCCACGGTGACCGGCTCCGCCCCTGTTCACCGCGCCGGGGAGCGGCTTCCATGGGGAACCGTGACGATGATCCGACGTGAGGTACTGACCCTGCCCGCCGCGCCGCAGGGCCCGGACAACCCGCTGCCGCCGCTGCGCCCCCTGGACGAGGCCCACCGCATCGACGACCGGGACCGGGCCGCCCTGCCGCGCGACATGGCCCGCCAGGTCGACTACGAGCCGCTGCGCAGCCTGCTGCCCGTCATGGTCCGCGACGGCTACGGACGCGCCCGCGAGGCCCGGGAACTGGACGCGCTGGTCATCGAGAACGATCGGCTGCGCGCCACCGTGCTGCCCGCGCTCGGCGGCCGGATCGCCTCCCTGCACCACAAGCCGACGGACCGCGAACTCCTCTACGTCAACCCCGTCCTCCAGCCTGCCAACTTCGCCCTCAACGGCGCCTGGTTCTCCGGCGGCATCGAGTGGAACATCGGCGCCACCGGACACACCACCCTCTCCTGCTCCCCCGTGCACGCCGCGCGCGTGCCCGCCCCGGACGGCGGCGAGATGCTGCGCCTGTGGGAGTGGGAGCGGCTGCGCGACCTGCCCTTCCAGGTCGACCTGTGGCTCCCGGAGGGCTCGGACTTCCTGTACGTGGGTGTCCGCGTCCGCAATCCGCACGAACGCCCGGTGCCGGCCTACTGGTGGTCCAACATCGCCGTGCCCGAGGACCGCCGGGTCCTCGCCCCCGCCGACGAGGCGTACCACTTCGGCTACGAGCGGCGGCTGCGCCGCGTGCCCGTCCCGGAGTACGACGGCACCGACCGGACGTACCCCCTGAACAGCACCTACGCCGCCGACTACTTCTACGACGTGCCGGACGGCCGGCGCCGCTGGATCGCCGCGCTCGACGAGCACGGCCACGGGCTGGCGCAGACCTCCACCGACGTGCTGCGGGGCCGGAAGCTGTTCGTGTGGGGCACCGGACCCGGCGGGCGCCGCTGGCAGGAGTGGCTCACCGAGCCCGGCACCGGCGGCTACTGCGAGATCCAGGCGGGCCTCGCCCGCACCCAGCTGGAGCACGTCGGGCTGGACGCGGAGAGCGAGGTGTCCTGGCTGGAGGCCTACGGCCCGCTCGAGGCCTCGCCCGACGACGGCGACTGGCACACCGTGCTGCGCGGCGCGGAGGAGCGGCTGGAGAGCGCCCTGCCGCGGGCCGACGTCGACGCCGCGTACGAGGCCTGGCGGGCTCACGCCGACACCGAGCCCGGCGAGCGCCTGGCCACCGGCTCGGGCTGGGGCGCGCTCGAAGCGCTGCGCGCGGGTTGGAAGCTGCCCGGCACCCCGTTCGGTGAGGACACGCTCGGCGCGGAGCAGGAACCCTGGCTGCACCTGCTGCGCGCCGGGACCCTCCCCGACACCGGACGCCACGAGCCGCCCGGCGCCACCCTGGTCGCCCGGCCCTGGCGGGACATGCTGGAGACCACCGCCGCCACCCCGCTCGCCGAGTACCACCTGGGGGTCGCCCAGTGGCACGGCGACGACCGCGCCCAGGCGGTACGCAGCTGGGAGCGCGGCCTCAAGGACGCTGCCGACCGCTGGCCGTTGCTGCGCTGCCTCGCCGCCGCCGACCAGGCGGACGGCCACCCCGAGCGGGCCGCCGACCAGTACGCGGAGGCCTTCGACGACCTGTGCGAGCGCCGACCGGATCCCGCGGGCGCTCCAGACGCGGACGCCCCGGACCGGGACGAACGGTGGACGGCCGTCGCCGCCGCCCTCGGCCGGGAGGCCATCGGGGCGCTGCTCGCGGTCGGACGCACCGCCGACGCCCGTGCCGTGTGGGAGCGGCTGGACCCCGCGACCCGGGCCCGCGGCCGGTTCCGGCTGGCCGAGGGGGAGTTGCTGGCCGCCGAGGGCCGGCGCGAGGAGGCGCGGGCCGTCTTCGACGAGGGCTTCGAGGTCGCCGACCTGCGGGAGGGCGACGAGAGCATCGGAGCGCTGTGGGCGCGGCTCGGCGACGAACCGCTCCCGGCCCGGCACGACTTCCGGATGCGGCCGGACGGGGGGTGAGGTGAGCCTCGTCCGGCCCGGGGCTACGCCCGCCGGTCCACGTACTCGTAGATCGCGCCGTCCGGATGCCGGGCGATCAGGTTGCGGCCCGCGGGCGTCGGGACCGGACCGGCGATGACGTCGCCCCCCAGCGAGGTGAGGACCCGCTGGGTCTCCTCGACGTCCGTCACCGCGATCGTCGCCGCCACCTTGCGCAACACCTCGAGCTGGGACTCGGGCCCGCTCATCAGCAGGAAGCAGCCGACCGCGGCGACCTCGACCCCGCCGCGTTCGGAACGCATGGCCCGGCCGCCGGCCAGACCCTCGTAGAAGGGGATCGCCTTGTCCAGATCGTCGACGTAGACGCGCAGTGTGGCTCCCAGAATGTCCATGAGGACGAGCCTAGTTGGCGGGCGCCGGGTCCGACTCGCGCCCCGGCCATGGAAGTTCCGGGCCCGGGTACCCGCAAGGTATGGACCGCATGGATCACTTGGAACACCTGGACAAGCATCTGGTCGACGAACTGGCACAGGTGGCACGCGAGACCGTGCGCGACGAGCTGCGCGAACAGACCCGCAAGCAGCGCCGCAAGGCCACGCTGTACGCCGCGTCCGGTGCCGCCGCCCTGTACGCGGGCGCGGCCGTCGCGCTCACCGTGGGCCTGGCGCTCGCGCTGGTACTGCCCGGCTGGGCCGCCGCGCTGATCACGGCCGCCCTCCTGGGCGTCGCCGCGTATCTGCTGCGCGGTGCGGCCCGGCCCCACCCGTCGGGGCCGGGGTCCGGCCACGGCGTCGGCGGTGACGCGCCGCCCGTGCCGCCGGTCGCGCCCGAGGTGCCGCCGATGCCGCCGGTCGCGCCCACCGCCCCGGCGGGCACACCCGCACCGGGCGGTACGGGGCCGGTGGCGCCGCGCCAGGACGGCACCGACGCCGAGGGCCCGCGCGAGCGCGGCTGAGCCGCCGTACGCGGACACAGTGCCGGAAACCCGCCTGCTCGCGACGTTTGGGTGCCCTGGTCAAGGGGACGCGGAAGGCTCACGAGGTACGCGACAGCCCGGAGGCGAACCGTGAGCCGACCCCGCATCGTGATCGTCGGTGCCGGTTTCGCCGGGTACCGGACGGCCCGCACCCTGTCCCGGCTCACCCGGCACCAGGCCGACATCACCCTGCTCAACCCGACCGACTACTTCCTCTACCTGCCGCTGCTGCCGCAGGTCGCCGCCGGAATCCTGGAGCCGCGCCGGGTCACCGTGTCCCTCTCGGGCTCGCTGCCGCACGTCCGGCTGGTGCTGGGCGAGGCCGACGGCATCGACCTCGACGAGCACACCGTGCACTACACCGGGCCCGAGGGCGGCGAGGGCACCCTGCCCTTCGACCGGCTGGTGCTCGCCGCGGGCAGCGTCAACAAGCTGCTGCCCGTCCCGGGCGTCGCCGAGCACGCCCACGGCTTCCGGGGGCTGCCGGAGGCGCTGTACCTGCGCGACCACGTGACGCGCCAGGTGGAGCTGGCCGCCGCGGCCGACGACCGCGAGGAGTGCGCCGCGCGGTGCACCTTCGTCGTGGTCGGCGCCGGATACACCGGCACCGAGGTCGCCGCGCACGGCGCGATGTACACCGACGCCCAGGTCCGCAAGCACCCCATGCGCACCGGTATGCGGCCCCGCTGGATGCTGCTGGACGTGGCGCCCCGGGTGCTGCCCGAGATGGACGAACGGCTCTCCCGCACCGCCGACCGGGTACTGCGGCAGCGGGGTGTCGACGTGCGGATGGGGACCTCGGTGAAGGAGGCCACGCACGACGGGGTGGTACTGACCGACGGTACGAGCGTCGACACGCGCACGCTGGTGTGGTGCGTGGGCGTGCGGCCGGACCCGCTGGTCGAGTCCCTGGGGCTGCCGGTGGAACGCGGCCGGCTGCTCGTCGACCCGCACCTCCAGGTGCCGGGCCGCCCCGAGTTGTTCGCCTGCGGAGACGTGGCCGCGGTGCCCGACCTGACGCAACCCGGCCAGTTCACGCCGATGACCGCGCAGCACGCCTGGCGGCACGGCAAGGTCTGCGCGCAGAACGTCGCCGCGTCGCTCGGTATCGGCGAGCGGCGGCCCTACCGCCACCGTGACCTGGGGTTCGTCGTGGACCTCGGCGGGGCCAAGGCCGCCGCCAACCCCCTCGGCCTGCCGATGTCCGGCCCCGCGGCGGGCGCGGTCACCCGCGGCTACCACCTCGCGGCGATGCCGGGCAACCGCGTCCGGGTGGCCGCGGACTGGCTGCTGGACGCGGTACTGCCCCGTCAGGCGGTGCAGCTGGGCCTCGTCCGCTCCTGGTCGGTACCGCTGGAGTCGGCGTCACCGGAGGTGGCCCGGGTGGCCGGGCACCCGGAACGGGCCGCGAAGCAGACGGCGCCGACCGGGACGCCCGGGAAGGGCTCCGGCACCGCGCCCGCGAAGAGCCGGCCGGGCGGTGAGCCCGCCACGAACCGGCCGGGCGGTGAGCCCGCCAAGAACCAACCGGGCGGTGAGCCCGCGAAGAATCAGCCCGGTGGTGAGCCCGCCAAGAACCAGCCGCACCCGCCCCGTGCCGCCGGTAAGCCGCGTCGGGCCGGGGAAGGCGGCGGTACGGGCCCCGCCCGGGGTTCCGGCAAGGCGCGCAAGACGTCCCGGGCGTCCGGCGGAGGCCGGGCCGCCGCCCCGTCCGGACCGACCCGGGCCGCGGGCCCGCCCGCCGACCCCGGCCCCGAACCCCCGGCGAACCAGCCGCCCCCCGGACCCGACATCGCCCCCGGCCCGGTCAAACGCACCGACGGCCGCCGCACGGAAGGAGACTCATGAACACCGGTGAACTCGTCGACCTCGGACAGCAACTGCGCGTCGACAGCGTACGGGCGGCGGACGCCGCCGGCTCCGGGCACCCGACGTCGTCGATGTCCGCCGCCGACCTGATGGCCGTACTGCTGGCCAACCACCTCCGCTACGACTTCGCGCGCCCCGCCCACCCCGGCAACGACCGCTTCGTGCTCTCCAAGGGACACGCCTCGCCCCTGCTGTACTCCGCCTACAAGGCGGCCGGCGCCATCGACGACGAGGAGCTGCTCACCTTCCGCAAGGAGGGCAGCCGCCTGGAGGGCCACCCCACGCCGCAGCGGCTGCCGTGGGTCGAGACGGCCACCGGTTCGCTCGGGCAGGGCCTGCCCGTCGGCGTCGGCATCGCCCTGGCCGGCAAGCGCCTGGACCACAACGACTACCGCGTGTGGGTGCTGTGCGGCGACAGCGAGATGGCCGAGGGATCGGTGTGGGAGGCCGCCGAGCACGCCGGGCACGAGCACCTCGACAACCTCACCGTGATCGTCGACGTCAACCGGCTCGGGCAGCGCGGCCCCACCCGGCACGGCCACGACCTCGACGCGTACGCGCGCCGCTTCCGCGCCTTCGACTGGCACACGATCGAGGTCGACGGCCACGACGTCGACGCCGTGGACCGCGCCTACGGCGAGGCCCTGTCCACGAAGGGCCAGCCCACCGCCGTCATCGCCCGCACCCTCAAGGGCAAGGGCGTCAAGGCGGTCGAGGACCGCGAGGGCCACCACGGCAAGCCGCTGCCCGACGCCGAGGAGGCCGTCGCCGAACTGGGCGGCCCGCGCGACCTGCGGGTCACGGTGCACGAGCCCGAGGACGCGCGGTCGCTGCACTCGGCCGGCACCGGGCAGACCGAGCTGCCCCGCTACGAGCCGGGTGACGAGGTCGCCACCCGCAACGCCTTCGGCGAGGCGCTGGCCGCGCTCGGCACCGCCCGCGGCGACGTCGTCGCCCTCGACGGCGAGGTGGGCGACTCCACGCGTGCCGAGTTCTTCGCCAAGGACCACCCCGAGCGCTACTTCGAGTGCTACATCGCCGAGCAGCAGATGGTCGCCGCGGCCGTGGGGATGGCGGCACGCGGCTGGGTGCCGTTCGCCACCACCTTCGCCGCGTTCCTGACCCGCGCCTTCGACTTCCTGCGCATGGCCTCCGTCAGTGGCGCCGGCATCAACCTCGTCGGCTCCCACGCGGGTGTCGCCATCGGCCAGGACGGGCCCAGCCAGATGGGTCTGGAGGACCTGGCGATGATGCGGGCCGTCCACGGCTCGACCGTGCTGTACCCGTGCGACGCCAACCAGACCGCGCGCCTGGTCGTCGAGATGGCGGGCCTGGAGGGTGTCCGCTACCTGCGCACCTCGCGCGGCGAGAGCAAGGTCGTCTACGGCCCCGACGAGGAGTTCCCGGTCGGCGGCAGCAAGGTCCTGCGCTCCTCCGACGGCGACCGGCTCACCCTGGTGGCGGCCGGCGTCACCCTGCACGAGGCGCTGGCCGCGGCCGACGCCCTCGCCGGGGACGGCATCCCGGTCCGGGTGATCGACCTGTACTCGGTCAAGCCCGTCGACCTGGCCACCCTGCGCCGGGCCGCGGAGGAGACCGGCTGCCTGGTCACCGTCGAGGACCACCGCCGGGAGGGCGGCATCGGCGACGCGGTCCTCGACGCGTTCTGCGACGGCCGCCCCGTGCCCCGGCTGGTGCGGCTCGCCGTCGGGACGATGCCGGGCTCCGCGACCCCCGCCGAGGAACTGCACGCCGCGGGGATCGACGCCGAGTCCATCGCCGCGGCCGGACGGATGCTGGTGGAGCAGGCGATCGTGCCGTGAGCGGGCGCGACGGCGCGCGGACCGTGCGGGCGGGCCGCCGCACGGTGGAGGTCCACCGGCCGGGCAAGGTGCTGTTCCCCGCGGGCGAGGACGGCGCGCCGGAGTACACCAAGGGTGATCTCGTCGACTACCACCGCGCCGTCGCCCCGTTCATGCTGCCGCACCTGCGGGGGCGCCCGCTCATGCTGGAGCGGCACCCCGACGGCGTCGACGGGCCCCGGTTCATGCAGAAGAACACTCCGGAGCACTACCCGGAGTGGGTCGGCCGCGTCGAGGTCGGCAAGGAGGGCGGCACCGTCTGCCACACGGTCTGCGACGACTCGGCCACCCTCGTCTACCTCGCCGACCAGGCCGCCCTCACCCTGCACCGCTGGCTCTCCCGGACCGGGCAGGTCGACCGGCCGGACCGGATGGTCTTCGACCTCGATCCTGCCGGTGACGACTTCGAGGCGGTCCGCGAGGCCGCCCGGCTGGTGGGCGAGCTGCTCGACGAACTGAGGCTGCCCTCCGCGCTCATGACCACCGGATCCCGGGGACTGCACGTCGTGGTGCCCCTGACGGCGCGTCAGGACTTTGACGAGGTAAGGGAGTTCGCACGGGCCGCGGCCGAGGTCCTGGCCGCGGCCCATCCGGACCGGCTCACCACCGCCGCCCGCAAGAAGGACCGCGGGGACCGGCTCTACCTCGACATCCAGCGCAACGCCTACGCCCAGACCGCCGTGGCGCCCTTCACCGTCCGCGCCCGGCCCGGCGCGCCCGTGGCCACACCCGTCTCCTGGGACGAACTGGACGACCCCGCCCTGCACGCCCGCCGCTGGACGATCGCGGACGCCGTCGAGCAGGCCCGCACCCGGCCCTGGGCCGGGATCATGAACCGCGCCCGGGCCCTGGGTCCCGCCCGGCGACGGCTGAACGCGCTGCGCGGCTGAGCCGCCGCCGGGGGGGATGAGCCAGGTCACGTCGGCGCGTGGCACATGCACGCGTCCGTGGAGGTTTGGCGAACATCCTTGCGGCCACACGGAGGGGGAGGTGGCCATGTCGAATACGAACAACACATCCGAATCACAAGGCTCACAACAGAGTTCACGTAGGACCCGCAAGCCCCAGCAGTCACAGGAGTCACGCAAGCCCCGGCCGATGGAGGTGCTGCGCGAGGCGCGCGCACAGCTCGCGGAGCTCACCGGCATGACCGCCGAGTCAGTGTCGTCCTTCGAGCAGACGGAGGAGGGCTGGTCGCTGGAGGTCGAGGTGCTCGAACTCGAGCGGGTGCCCGACACGATGAGCCTGATGGCGAGCTACCAGGTGGAGCTTGATTCCGAGGGGCAGCTCACGGGCTACCGGCGCGTGAGGCGTTACGAGCGCGGTCGGGCCGACGCGCGAGGTTCCGGAGGCCGCTAGGCCGGACCGGACCGACTGGACGCGCACACCGCAACCCAAGATGGAGGAACGGCTGGCATGACTGTTGTACCGGCACAGCAATCCGGTGGTGGAGGCGGCAGCAGTGGCCTCTACGACGTGCTTGAGCTTGTCCTGGACAGGGGGCTCGTCATCGACGCATTCGTACGCGTCTCCCTGGTCGGCATCGAGATACTGAAGATCGACGTCCGTGTCGTCGTCGCGAGCGTGGACACGTATCTGCGCTTCGCCGAGGCGTGCAACCGGCTCGACCTGGAGGCCGGGCCGCGCAAGGACCCCGGCCTGCCCGACCTGGTCGGCAAGATGACCGAGTCCGGCGCCAAGGGCAAGTCCAAGGGCGCGCTGTCCGGCGCGGCGGAGACGATCTCCGACGCCTTCAAGCAGGCCCGTGAAGAGGACGGCTCCGAGCGCGAGACCACCTCGCGTCCGCGTGCCCGCAAGACCGCCGCCTCGCGCCGGAAGGAGGAGCAGGAGTGAGTACGTACGTCTACGGCATCACCGCCGCCTCCCATCCCTCGCTCCCCGAGGACGCCGGCGGCGTCGGCGACCCGCCGCGCGGGATACGGATCCTGAAGCAGGGCGGGCTGGCGGCCATCGTCAGCGACGCGCCCGAGGGGCTGCGGCCCAAGCGCAGGGAGCTGCTCGCCCACCAGACCGTGCTCAGCGAGGTCGGTGCCGACGGCTGCGTGCTGCCCATGCGCTTCGGCAGTGTCGCCCCGGACGACAGCGCGGTGACCGGTGTGCTCGCGGAGCGCGCCGAGCACTACGAGGAGCGCCTCCGGGCGCTGGACGGCCGGGTCGAGTACAACATCAAGGCCACCCACGACGAGGAGGCCGTACTCCACCACGTGATGGCCCAGCACCCGGAGGTCCGGGCCCTCGCGGACGCCAACCGCCAGGCGGGCGGCGGGAGTTACGAGAACAAGATCCAGCTCGGTGAGATGGTCGCGGCCGCCGTCAAGGGCAAGGAGGCCGAGGACGCCACCACGCTGGAGCGCGCCCTGGAATCGGACGCCGACGCGGTGAGCGTGGGCCCCGAGTCCACCGGCTGGCTGGCCAATGTGTCGTTCCTGGTGAAGCGGGACTCCGCCGAGGACTTCCTGGCCGCCGTGGAGCGCGCCCGCAGGGACATGCCGCACCTGGAGGTGCGGGTGAACGGCCCGCTGCCGCCGTACAGCTTCGTGGAGCCCGGCCCGGCCGAGCCCGCGGGCACCTCGGCCGGCGGGATGGATGTCGGAACGGAGTGAGGACGTGGGACTGATCTCGGAGGTCCTGCTGCTGCCGTTCGCCCCGGTGCGCGGCAGCGCCTGGGCCATCAGACAGGTCATGAACGAGGCCGAGCGGATCTACTACGACCCCGCCACGGTCCGGGCCGAACTAGCCCGCCTGGAAGAGCAGTTGGAGGCCGGAGAGATCACGGAGGAGGAGTTCGACCAACAGGAGGACGAGCTTCTGGACCGGCTGGAGATCGCTTCGCGCACGAGCGCGGGATTGGGCAACGGGACGGCACCATGAATCGAGTGGGACTGGGCCTCGCGGTAGGGGCCGGATATCTGCTGGGACGCACGAAGAAACTGAAACTGGCGGTCGCCGTGGGCACCATGGTGGCCGGCAAGAAGATGAACCTGACGCCGAAGGGCATCGCCGAGCTGGTCAGTACGCAGCTGCAGAACAACCCCCAATTCAAGGAGATCGGGGACCAGCTGCGCACGGACCTGCGGGGCGTGGGCAAGGCGGCCTCGGGCGCCATGGTCGAGCGGCAGATCGACGCGCTGGCCAACCGCCTGCACGGGCGTACCGCCGAGGTCCGCGACCAGCTCTCCGGCGTGACGTCCCAGGTGCCGGGCGTCGGCTCCCGCGACTCCGAGGCCTCGGAGGACTCGGAGGAGTACGCGGAGTCCGACGAGCGCGCCGACGACGAGCACGACGAGCACGACGAGCAGGACGAGCGCGCCGACGAGCAGGACGAGCGCGACGACCGGCGCGAGTCGGCGCCCGCCGCGCGCAAGACGGCCAGGAAGGCGCCCGCGAAGAAGACGCCGGCGAAGAAGGCGGCCGCCAAGGCGCCCGCCAAGAAGACCGCGGCGAAGCGGGCCCAGCCCGCGAAGAAGGCGGCCGGCAAGAAGACGGCCGGTGCCCGGAGCGCCGCCCGCGGAGCCACCCGGCAGACGAAGGGCGGTGGTGAGCGATGACCGACACCCTGGGATCCGCGGCCTCCACGGCGGGCAAGGCCGCGAAGAAGAACCCCCTGGCCGACGTGGCGCAGAGCGAGGCGGCGGACCGCCTCAAGGCGGAGGTGCAGGACTACCTCGCCGCGCAGGTCACGCGGCTGCTGACGGGCGTCGGCACCAAGCTCGGCGAGACCACCGGCAAGCTCAACGACATAGCCGACGGCAAGAGCCCCGGCTTCGCCAAGCTCGCCCTCGACGGCGGACGCAAGCTCGCCGAGGGCAAGAGCCCGATGCGGGCCGCGTTCGAGGTCGGCGCCGGCAAGGTGAAGGACAACGTGGTCGGCGCCGTCAAGGGCCTCTTCGGCGGCAAGGGCCGCAAGAAGGGCGGCGCCGGTCAGAAGCCGACGGTCATCCTCGAGTACGTCGACGTCGGCGTGCCGGTGCGCACCGCCTACGACCAGTGGACGCAGTACCAGGACTTCAGCACCTTCGCCAAGGGCGTCAAGAGCGCGAGCCGCGCCGACGACACGTCGTCCGACTGGCAGATGAAGGTCTTCTGGTCCAACCGCAGCTGGAAGGCGAAGACCACCGAGCAGGTGCCGGACGACCGGATCTCCTGGTCCTCGGAGGGCGCCAAGGGCACCACCAAGGGTGTGGTCACCTTCCACGAGCTGGCCGACAACCTGACCCGGGTGATCCTGGTCATCGAGTACTACCCCAAGGGCCTCTTCGAGAAGACCGGCAACATCTGGCGCGCCCAGGGCCGCCGGGCCCGCCTGGACCTGAAGAACTACGTCCGGCACATCACCCTCAAGGGCGAGGCCGACGACGGCTGGCGCGGCGAGATCCGCGACGGCGAGGTCGTCCGCAGCCACGAGGACGCCGTGGCGGAAGAGGAGCAGGAGCAGGAAGAGGGGCAGGAGCCCGAGGGCGAGGAGGAGTACGAGGGCGAAGAGGAAGCGCCCGAGGGCGAGTACGAGGAGGAGCCCGAGGCCGAGGGAGAGCCGGAGGGCGAGTACGAGGAGGAGTACGAGGAGGAGCCGGAGGCCGAGGAAGAGCCCGAGGCGGAGTACGAGGAGGAGCCCGAGGGCGAGTACGAGGAGGACAAGGAAGCCGGGGAGGACGAGACCGCGCCCCGTGAGGAGTACGAGGACGCCGGCCGCGGGAGCCGTCGATGACCACACCCAGCCGGCTGCCCGATCCCTACGGCCAGGGACAGAGCGCCAACCTCGCCGACATCCTGGAGCGGGTGCTCGACAAGGGCATCGTGATCGCGGGCGACATCAAGATCAACCTGCTCGACATAGAGCTGCTGACGATCAAGCTGCGGCTCGTGGTCGCCTCCGTCGACAAGGCCAGGGAGATGGGCATCGACTGGTGGGAGAGCGACCCCGCGCTCTCCTCGCGCGCCCGGCGCGACGAACTCACCCGGGAGAACGCCGCACTGCGCGAACGCCTGCGTGAGCTGGACCCGGGCCGTGTACCGAGGGAGGAAACGTGACCGGACTGCGGTACGTCTACGCCGTCTGCCGCCCCTTCGGCGCGGCCCTCCAGGCCCAGCTCACGGGGGTGGCGGGCGACCCGCCCCGGCTGCTGGTCCACGGCGACCTGGTCGCCGTCGTCAGCCATGTGCCCGAGGCCGACTTCAGCGAGGAGGCCCTGCGCGCCCATCTGGAGGACCTGGACTGGCTGGCCGCCACCGCCCGCGCGCACCAGCAGGTGATCGACGCGCTCACCGCCGTCACCACGCCGCTGCCGCTCCGACTGGCCACCGTCTTCCGGGACGACAGCGGCGTACGCGTGATGATGGAGCAGCGCGACGAGGCCTTCCGGAACACGCTCTCCCGGCTGGACGGACGGGTGGAGTGGGGCGTGAAGGTGTACGTCGAGGCGGAGCCCGAGCAGGCGGCCAAGCCGGCCCAGCCCGCGCCCAAGCCCGCCTCGGGCCGGGACTATCTGCGGCAGCGGCGTCAGCAGTCACGGGCGCAGGACGACCTGTGGACGAAGGCCGAGGGGTTCGCGACGGGGCTGCACACGACCCTGTCCTCCCTGGCCGACGACGCGCGGCTGCACGCGCCGCAGAACCCGCGGCTGTCCGGTCACGCCGGACGCAACGTCCTCAACGCCGCCTATCTGGTGCGCCGCGACGCCTCCGAGGAGTTCGTGGAGAAGGTGGATCTGACGAAGGACGACGCCCCGGGAATCCGCGTGGAACTCACCGGACCCTGGGCCGCCTACTCCTTCGCGGGCGAAGGAGTAGGCGCTGAGGAACAGCCGGGGGAGGGTACGTGACCGTCGTAGAACGCCGGGAGATCGCTCTCGTGGACCTGCTCGACCGGCTGCTGGCCGGCGGCGTCGTCATCTCCGGCGACGTCACGCTGCGCATCGCGGACGTGGACCTGGTCCGCATCGACCTCAACGCGCTGATCAGCTCGGTCAACAGCAACGTTCCATCGCCGTTCGGGGACTGACGTGAGCGAACAATCGGAGCCCCGCAAACGCCTCGACCTCGACCCCGACACGGTCGAGCGCGACCTGATCAAGCTGGTGCTGACGGTCGTCGAGCTGCTGCGCCAGCTCATGGAACGCCAGGCGCTGCGCCGCGTCGACGAGGGGGACCTGAGCGAAGAACAGGAGGAGCGGATCGGACTCACCCTGATGCTCCTCGACGACCGTATGACCGAACTGCGCGACCGCTACGGACTGCGGCCGGAGGATCTGAACCTGGACCTCGGACCGCTGGGCCCGCTGCTGCCCCGGGAGTGAGTCTCCCGGGGCCGCGGCCTCACCCCGTTTTCTCATCACTCCTTGCGGCACAGAACCTCTCCGTGCAGCACGCTGAACCAGCTTTCCGGCCGCTCGCCCCAGTCCCGCCAGGCGGCCGAGACCGCCCGCAGCTCCTCGACGGTCGCGTGGCCGCCCTCGGTCGCGCGGTCGGCGTACGCGGACGCCAGGGTCCGGTCCGCCCACAGGCCGCTCCACCACTCCCGCTCCTCGGCGGTGGCGAAGGTCCAGGTCGCGGAGGTCGCCGTGACGTCGGTGAACCCCGCCTCCAGCGCCCACGCCTTCAGCCGGCGCCCGGCGTCCGGTTCGCCGCCGTTGGCGCGGGCCACCCGCCGGTACAGGTCCAGCCAGTCGTCCATGCCCGGGGACGCGGGGTACCACGTCATGGCCCCGTAGTCCGAGTCGCGGACGGCGATGATCCCGCCGGGCCGCGCCACCCGCCGCATCTCGCGCAGCGCCCCCACCGGGTCGCCCACGTGCTGGAGCACCTGGTGGGCGTGGACCACGCAGAACGTGTCGTCCGGGTAGTCCAGCGCGTGTACGTCCCCCACCGCGAAGTCGGTGTTGCCGAGCCCGCGTTCCGCCGCCGTGGCCCGGGCCCGTTCGACGATCTCCGGTGCCCGGTCCACGCCGGTGACGTGCCCGTCCGGGACCAGCGCCGCGAGGTCCGCGGTGATGGTGCCGGGCCCGCAGCCGATGTCCAGGACCCTCATGTGGGGTCGCAGGGAGCCCAGCAGGTAGGCGGCGGAGTTGGCGGCGGTGCGCCAGGTGTGCGAGCGGAGCACGGACTCGTGGTGCCCGTGCGTGTAGACGGCGGTCTCCCGCGGCTTCGGCATGGTGGATCCCCTCTCCGACGGTGTGATCACGCTACGCCCGTCACCCGAATGGTGAGACCCACGTTTTACATGGTGGACTGACGGTGTGTCAGGAACGCTGAGTCAGGACAGCAGCCCGCCCTCACCGGGCAGCGGCCGGTACACCGTGAGCGCCTCCGGCAGCTTCTCCAGGGTCAGGTCGCCCTCGGTCTCCGTCAGCTCGCCGTCGAACGCCATCAGCGTGCCCGGCGCCACACCCGACAGCCGCAGCCGGGGCACCTGCACCGCCGCGTGGGCCGGGGAGCGGGTCAGCGGACCCGCGAGCGCCGCGGACAGCAGCCGCAGGGCCGGCCGGCGGCCACCGTGCACCACCCGCACGTCCAGCTGCCCATCTGCCAGATCGAGCCGGCGGCCCGAGGCGAGGCCCCTGCGGTGGTACGTGCCGTTGCCCGCGAACAGCATCCACAGCGGGCGCCGGCGGCCGCGCACCTCCGCCTCCAGCGGGTGCCGGTCCGCGCGCAGCACCCGCACCGCCGCCAGCACCCCGGCCGGCCAGCCGCCGATCCTGGACGACCAGTGCTCCCGCTCCCGCACCAGCTCCGGGTAGACGCCGAGGCTGAAGGTGTTGAGGAAGACGCCCTGCCGCCCGCCCGAGACGAACCGGCCCACGTCCACCCGCACCCCCTCGCCCCGCTCCAGCGCTCCGCACAGGTCCCGCACGTCCTCCACGCCCAGGTCGTAGGCGAAGTGGTTGAGCGTGCCGCCGGGCAGTACCGCCAGCGGCAGGCCGTGCCGCAGGGCGACCTCGGCCGCCGCGTTCACCGTGCCGTCGCCGCCGCACACGCCGAGCACCCGGGCGTGGTCCGCCGCCTTCTCCAGCTCCGCCGGGATGTCCTCCGGCTCGCACTCCACCACCTCGGCGTCGGGCAGCGCGTCGCACAGCGCCCGCACCCGGTCCGAGGTGCCCGAGCCGACGTTGGCCACCATCACGAGCCCCTCGCCCTTGGGCAGCGCCGGCACCTCGGCGCGCGGCCGGGCCGGCGGGGTGTGCTGGGCCCGCGTCGGCACCATGCCCCGTACGGCGAACGCGGCGCCCGCCCCGAGGGCCGCGCCGGCCAGCACGTCGCTCGGGAAGTGGACGCCGGTGTAGACGCGGGAGAGGGCCACCGCGGCCGCCACCGGGGCCACCGCCGCGCCCCACGCCGGAGACTCCAGCGCCACCCCGGTCGCGAACGCGGCCGCCGACGCGGCGTGCCCCGACGGGAACGACGTCGTGATCGGCTGCCGCTTCAACTGCCGGACCAGCGGCACCGGGTCCAGCACCGGACGGGACCGGCGCACCGAGCGCTTGCCGAGGGTGTTGATCGTCAGCGAGGCGAGGCTCAGCGAGGCGAGGCCCCGGGCGGCGGCGCGGCGGGCCCGCGGGGTGCGGGACGCGGCCAGGGCGGCGGCCACCCCGAACCACAGCACCCCGTGGTTGGCGGAACGGCTCAGCCGGGGGAGCAGCGGGTCGGCGCCCGGCCAGGTGCGGGCGGCGACGGCCTCGAACGCACGCTGGTCCAGCCGCAGGAAACCGTTGCGGAGGGGGTGCGGGCCGGGCGTCAGGGCGGTGAGATCTACGTCGGGGCTCATGCCCCCCGCCTACCCGGTGCGCGCCGTTTTCTGCCGGTGGCGCTCGCCACGTCCGCCGGCGCCGTCCGGCCCGCCGTAATCGGTTTGCCCGGGGCGTGGCCCGAGCCGCACAATCCGGTGCCATGGGCCATCTCGAAGCAGCGCACCTGGAGTACTACCTCCCCGACGGGAGGGCGCTGCTCGGCGACGCCTCCTTCCGGGTGGGGGAGGGGGCCGTCGTGGCCCTCGTCGGGCCCAACGGCGCGGGCAAGACCACCCTGCTCCGGCTGCTGTCCGGGGAGCTGAAACCGCACGGCGGGACCGTCACCGTCGGCGGCGGCCTCGGGGTGATGCGCCAGTTCGTGGGCTCCGTCCGCGACGAGACGACCGTACGGGACCTGCTGGTGTCCGTCGCCCCGCCGCGGATCCGCGAGGCGGCGCGCGCCGTGGACACCGCCGAGCACGCGCTGATGACCGTGGACGACGAGGCCGCCCAGATGCGCTACGCGCAGGCGCTCGCCGACTGGGCCGAGGCCCAGGGCTACGAGGCCGAGACCCTGTGGGACATCTGCACCACGGCCGCGCTGGGCGTGCCGTACGAGAAGGCCCAGTGGCGGCGGGTGAGCACCCTCTCCGGCGGAGAGCAGAAACGTCTCGTACTGGAGGCGCTGCTGCGCGGCACCGACGAGGTGCTGCTGCTCGACGAGCCGGACAACTACCTCGACGTGCCCGGCAAGCGCTGGCTGGAGGAGCGGCTCGCCGAGACCCGCAAGACCGTGCTCTTCGTCTCCCACGACCGGGAACTCCTCGCCCGCTCCGCCCACAAGATCGTCTCCCTGGAGCCCGGACCCGCCGGCGCCGACGCCTGGGTGCACGGCGGCGGCTTCGCCACCTTCCACGAGGCCCGCCGCGAGCGCTTCGCCCGCTTCGAGGAACTGCGCCGCCGCTGGGACGAGAAGCACGCGCAGCTGAAGAAGCTGGTGCTGACGCTGCGTCAGGCAGCCGAGAACAGCGCCGACCTGGCGTCCCGGTACCGCGCCGCCCAGACGCGGCTGCGCAAGTTCGAGGAAGTGGGGCCGCCGCCCGAGCCGCCGCGCGAGCAGGACATCAGGATGCGCCTGAAGGGCGGCCGCACCGGCGTCCGCGCCGTCACCTGCGAGCAGCTGGAACTCACCGGCCTCATGAAACCCTTCGACCTGGAGGTCTTCTACGGCGAACGGGTCGCCGTCCTCGGCTCCAACGGCTCCGGCAAGTCGCACTTCCTGCGGCTGCTGGCCGGCGACGACGTGACGCACACCGGGAACTGGAAGCTCGGGGCGCGCGTGCTGCCCGGACACTTCGCGCAGACCCACGCCCACCCGGAACTCCTCGGCCGGACCCTCCTGGACATCCTGTGGTCGGAGCACGCCCAGGACCGGGGCGCCGCCATGTCGAGGCTGCGCCGCTACGAGCTGACCCACCAGGCGGAGCAGACCTTCGACCGGCTCTCCGGCGGCCAGCAGGCCCGCTTCCAGATCCTCCTGCTGGAACTCCAGGGCGTCACCGCCCTGCTGCTCGACGAGCCGACCGACAACCTCGACCTGGAATCGGCCGAAGCCCTCCAGGAGGGCCTGGAGGGCTTCGAGGGCACGGTCCTCGCCGTCACCCACGACCGCTGGTTCGCCCGCTCCTTCGACCGCTACCTGGTCTTCGGCAGCGACGGACGCGTCCGTGAGACGCCGGAGCCGGTCTGGGACGAGCGGCGGGTGGAGCGGGCCCGGTAGGAAACCGGGGCGGGGGGCCTACCGGTCACTTCCAGCGCAGCAGCGCCCCCAGGCCGCCCACCGGAGCCTTGTCCGCGGCCTCCGACGGCAGCGCAGGCGTCACCGAGACCGCCGGTGCGCCGGTCATCACCGCCGACCGCAGCAGGGCGTCGTCCGCCCGCGCCGACCAGGAGTTCTGCTCGCCGAGCGTCTTCAGCTCGGTGCGGCGCACCGCGAGCTGGTCGGCGTCCTCGCCGATCCACACCTCGCGGTGGGTGTCAGGGGCGTCCGGGATGACCAGCAGCTCGTCGATGCGGTGCTCCCGGGCCGCCTCCACCAGCGCGGGCACGCCCTCGGCGGCGCCCGCCCGGCCCTCGTCGTCGGGTGCCCGGGCGGCCAGGAACCGGTCCAGCTCCTCCCGCGCCCGCGAGCGCACGTGGTCCTCGCGCAGCCCCTCCACCTCGTCGTCGAGGAGCCTGCTGCCGGCGCCGCGCGAGGCCTCGGCGATCCGCTCCTGGAGCCGCTTCGGCAACCGCTCGTGCACGGACCGCCGCTCCCGGTCGTCACCGACCAGGATCAGCAGGTCGGCGCCCGTCTCCTCCTGGCACACCGCGAGCGCGTCCGCGATCTCCGCCGCGTTGTGCTCCCAGGTGTTCTCCACCCGCAGCTGGAAGTGGCGCTCCGACCAGTCGGCGCTGCTCGTGCGGTGCAGCGGCCACTGCCGGCCGGTCACCCCGCCCGCGTCCGAGCTGCCCAGCGCGCCGCGCAGCTCGAAGTCGGCGCCCTTGCGGTCGATGTACGCCACCACGCACACCGGGTCCTCGCCCGCCAGGTCGAGCAGCGGGGCGACGTGCGGCAGCGGTGCCCAGTCGGCGGTCGTCCCGCCGTACGGGGGCCGGGCCAGCCGCGGGTCCAGGACCACCCGTCCGGCGCACGCGAACAGCGCCCGGCCGTGCGGGTCGGAGGCGTGCCGCAGCTCGTCCACGGCCTCCCGCACCGCCTGGCAGGTGGCGTCGTCGGCGCCCTGCTCCGCCAGCTCCCGGGCCACCGCGGCCGCCGTCAGCTCACGCTCGTGCGCGGTGTCCTCCGTGTGCCGGGACAGATCGACGTACACGGAGGCCCAGGGCCCCTGGTGTTCGTAGAGGGGATGCAGAAACGCGAGATCCATGGCGCTCTCCCGGGTGGCGCTGGGGGGTGGTAGTGCTGCGGGGGCGGGTACCCGGACCGCATGAACGAACACGACATAGGGGACACCATGACCGGAGTGGACCCGGGCCGCCTGGACGACCAGCAGCTCATGAAGGAGCTGGAGACCATCCACCGGACCCGCCACGACACCCTGCTCTACGGGTCGAACGACGCGCTGCGGGCCCATAATGACCGCATGGCGCGGCTGGAGGGCGAGTGGCTGCGCCGCAACCCGCGGCGCCCGGTCGCCCCCGGCCGCACCCGCGAGGGCGCCCGGGAACGCGGCTGCGGCCAGGCCGCCACCCCGGGAGCCTAGGTCTCCGGGGCGGCGGCCCGGCCGCCGTACGCGTCGCTCAGCCGCCCGCCTTGGCGAACTCGGCGAGGAAGGCCCCGCAGAACGCCTCGAGGTCGTCCGGCTTGCGGCTGGTGACGAGGATGCTGTCGCCGTGGTCGCAGACCTTCACCTGCTCGTCGACCCAGGTGGCGCCCGCGTTGCGCAGGTCGGTCCGGAGACTGGGCCACGAGGTCAGGACCCGGCCGCGTACCACGTCGGCCTCGATCAGGGTCCACGGCGCGTGGCAGATCGCGGCCACCGGCCTGCCCTGGTCGAAGAAGGCCCGGACGAACGCCACGGCCTTCTCGTCGGTCCGCAGGAAGTCGGGGTTGGCCACCCCGCCGGGCAGGACCAGCCCGCCGAACGAGTCGGCCGAGGTGTCACCCACCACCTCGTCCACCGGGAACGTGTCCGCCTTGTCGAGATGGTCGAAGCCCTGGATCTCGCCGGCTTGCGTGGACACGAGCACCGGCTCGTGACCCGCGTCCTTCGCCGCCTGCCACGGCTCGGTCAGTTCGACCTGCTCCACGCCCTCGGGCGCGGTGAGAAACGCGATGCGCATGGGGTTCGGATTCCTTTCCTGACGCCTGGGCGCCCTACGCCCCCGAAGGGCCGGCTTCGGTGAGCGCCACCGCCAGCTCCTGGACGTTGTCGTAGCGCGCCTTGTTCGGCAGCCGGTCCAGCTCCTCGACGAGGGCGTCGGGCGCGTTGCCGTGGCGCAGGGTGCGGGTCAGTTCCCGCGGTCCCGCGGGGAAGCTGCCCCGGGTCAGGTTCCGGGCCAGTTCGAACCGCAGGGCCTCCAAGTACGTCGGTCCGCGGCCCGGTGTCACCGGCCCGTGCGTGACGTCCGGATCGTCCTCCGCCACCGGCTCCGGGTCGTGCCACTCCTCGGTCCGGGTGGGGTGCCCGGACCTGAGCAGACCCTGCAGTTCGTGCTTCATCTCGTCGTCGCGGTGGGCGCTCATCCGGTCGCTGCCTCGCTGCATGTCTCCCTCCAGATCTTCAGGGGTGTCGACCGCGTACCCGGACACCGGAGACCGACACGGATTCACCCGGACGGGTCCGCTCCGATTTCGCCGGCCGGCACCGGATCAGTAATCGAGAAGCGCGGGTCCCGTCGGCCCCTCTAGCGTGTGAAGACCGCGGGCGTCAGCCTTCACATGGAGCCCCCGACAGATGGAGACACGATGAGCAGCGCCAAGAGGACGGGCAGCCAGGCACCCGTGCCGCACGCCGCCGACAGCCACGACCTCATCCGCGTGCACGGCGCCCGCGAGAACAACCTCAAGGACGTGAGCATCGAGATCCCCAAGCGCCGCCTGACGGTCTTCACGGGAGTCTCCGGTTCGGGCAAGAGCTCGCTGGTATTCAACACCATCGCCGCCGAGTCGCAGCGGCTGATCAACGAGACCTACAGCGCCTTCGTGCAGGGCTTCATGCCGACACTGGCCCGCCCCGAGGTCGACATCCTCGAAGGCCTGACCACCGCGATCATCGTGGACCAGCAGCGGATGGGCGCCGACCCCCGCTCCACCGTCGGCACCGCCACCGACGTCAACGCGATGCTGCGGATCCTCTTCAGCCGCCTCGGCGAGCCGCACATCGGCCCGCCCAGCGCGTACTCCTTCAATACCGCCTCGGTCCGGGCGAGCGGCGCGATCACCGTCGAGCGCGGCAACAAGAAGGCGGTCAAGGCGACGTACGAGCGCACCGGCGGCATGTGCACCCGCTGCGAGGGCCGCGGCAGCGTCTCCGACATCGACCTCACCCAGCTCTACGACGACTCCAAGTCGCTCGCCGAGGGCGCCTTCACCATCCCCGGCTGGAAGTCGGACAGCCAGTGGACCGTGCAGGTGTACGCCCAGTCCGGCTTCGTCGACCCCGACAAGCCGATCCGCGAGTACACCGAGAAGCAGCTGCGGGACTTCCTCTACGGCGAACCGGTCAAGGTCAAGGTCAACGGCGTCAACCTCACCTACGAGGGCCTGATCCCGAAGATCCAGAAGTCCTTCCTGTCCAAGGACAAGGAGGCGATGCAGCCGCACATCCGGGCCTTCGTGGAGCGGGCCGTCACCTTCACCGTCTGCCCCGAGTGCGACGGCACGCGGCTCAGCGAGGGCGCCCGCTCCTCGAAGATCGGGAAGATCTCCATCGCCGACGCCTGCGCGATGGAGATCCGGGACCTGGCCGAGTGGGTGCGCGACCTCGACGAACCGTCCGTGGCGCCGCTGCTCGGCGCCCTGCGGGACGCCCTCGACTCCTTCGTCGAGATCGGCCTCGGCTACCTCTCCCTCGACCGGCCGGCGGGCACCCTGTCGGGCGGCGAGGCGCAGCGCGTCAAGATGATCCGCCACCTCGGCTCCTCGCTCACCGACACCACGTACGTCTTCGACGAGCCCACCATCGGACTGCACCCGCACGACATCCAGCGGATGAACGACCTGCTGCTGCGGCTGCGGGACAAGGGCAACACGGTCCTCGTCGTCGAGCACAAGCCCGAGGCGATCGCCATCGCCGACCACGTGGTGGACCTCGGCCCCGGCGCCGGTACGGCGGGCGGCACCGTCTGCTTCGAGGGCACCGTCGAGGAGCTGCGGGCGGGAGACACCGTCACCGGCCGCCACCTCGACGACCGGGCCGTCCTCAAGGACACGGTCCGCAAGCCCACCGGCGCCCTGGAGATCCGCGGCGCCACGACGCACAACCTCCAGGGCGTCGACGTCGACGTCCCGCTCGGCGTGCTCTGCGTGGTGACCGGCGTGGCCGGCTCCGGCAAGAGCTCGCTGATCCACGGCTCGGTCCCGGCCGGCGCGGGCGCCGACGTCGTATCGGTCGACCAGAGCCCCATCAAGGGCTCGCGGCGCAGCAACCCGGCCACGTACACCGGACTGCTCGAACCGATCCGCAAGGCCTTCGCCAAGGCCAACGGCGTGAAGCCGGCCCTGTTCAGCGCCAACTCCGAGGGCGCCTGCCCCACCTGCAACGGCGCCGGTGTCATCTACACCGACCTCGCCATGATGGCCGGGGTCGCCGCCCCCTGCGAGGACTGCGAGGGCAAGCGGTTCCAGCCCGCGGTGCTGGAGTACCGTTTCGGCGGCCGGGACATCAGCGAGGTGCTCGCCATGTCCGTGGCCCAGGCCGAGGAGTTCTTCGGCTCCGGCGAGGCACGCACCCCCGCCGCGCACAAGATCCTCGACCGGCTCGCCGACGTCGGACTCGGCTACCTCACCCTCGGCCAGCCCCTCACCACGCTCTCCGGCGGCGAGCGGCAGCGGCTCAAGCTGGCCACCCACATGGGCGACAAGGGCGGCGTCTACGTACTCGACGAGCCCACCACCGGCCTGCACCTCGCCGACGTCGAGCAACTGCTCGGCCTCCTTGACCGCCTCGTCGACGCCGGCAAGTCGGTCATCGTCATCGAGCACCACCAGGCCGTTATGGCGCACGCCGACTGGATCATCGACCTCGGCCCCGGCGCCGGCCACGACGGCGGCCGGATCGTCTTCGAGGGCACCCCCACCGACCTCGTCGCCGACCGCTCCACCCTCACCGGCGAGCACCTCGCGGCATACGTCGGCGCCTGACCGCGGCGGCCCACGGCGCCGGTACCGGTGGCGGCCGGCGCTGTGGGATCGTAAGGGCGTGACGAGCCTGGAGGACCTGGCCCGGCTGCGCCGGGCACGCGACCTGATGGACCGCGAGTACGCCGAGCCGCTCGACGTACCGGCGCTCGCGCGGGTCGCCCTCATGTCGGCGGGCCACTTCTCCCGCAGCTTCCGCGCCGCCTACGGGGAGACCCCCTACAGCTACCTGATGACGCGCCGCATCGAGCGCGCCAAGGCCCTGCTGCGACGCGGCGACCTGTCCGTCACCGAGGTCTGCTTCGCGGTCGGCTGTACCTCGCTGGGATCGTTCAGCTCGCGCTTCACCGAGCTGGTCGGCGAGAGCCCGAGCGCCTACCGGGAACGCGACCACGCCGACGGCGCCGCCATCCCCGCCTGCGTCGCCAAGGTCTACACCCGACCGGTCAGGAACGGAGAAGCCGGGCCCGCGCGCCCGCCCGTAGCGTGACACGCATGGACATCAACCTCGCGCAGTGCTTCATCGCCGTCGACGACCACGACACGGCGCTCGCCTTCTACCGGGACGTGCTCGGGATGGAGGTCCGGGACGACGTCGCGTTCGAGGGGATGCGCTGGGTGACCGTCGGCTCCCCGGCCCAGCCCGACGTGGGCATCGTCCTCGAACCCCCGCTCGCCGACCCCAACGCCTCGGCCACCGACCGCGAGGCCATGGCCGAACTGCTGGCGAAGGGAATGCTGCGCGGCCTGAACTTCACCACCGACGACGTCGACGCCACCTTCGAACACATCCGGGCCGCCGGCGCCGAGGTCCTCCAGGAACCGGTCGACCAGCCCTACGGCGTCCGGGACTGCGCCTTCCGCGACCCGGCCGGGAACATGGTCCGCTTCAGCCGGCCCCGCACCGGCTGACCCGCCCCCGGGCGGCTCGGCGCATCGCGGTGCCGCCGAGGGTTTGCGACGGGCTTCAGGGGGCAGGGGCAAAATCAGTGCTTCGGACAGGAGGCACGTCCGTGGGAGCGGCGCCAATGCGCCCCGGACGAGTCGGTCCGGACCCGGACGCCCTCCCACGGAGACCGCCCGACCCCATGGGCCGGGTCGTCGTACCGGTGCAGCCCGCGCGCCGGAGGTTCCCGGAGCCCCCGCCGCCCCGCGGGCCGCGCCCCAGGGCCCAGGCCCGGCGCGACGACCGGCCCCCGCGCTCCGAGGGAGTTGCGACGCACATGCCGATCCACGCCAGCGTGAAGCACCCGCACGACGACGCCCCCGACACCGCGGACGCGTTCCGCCGGCTGACCACCCTCCCCGACGGCCCGGAGCGCGACGCGGTCCGCGACCGGATCGTGGAGGCCTGGCTGCCCATGGCCGAACGCCTCGCGGGACGCTTCCGCAGCCGCGGCGAGAGCTACGACGACCTGCGCCAGGTCGCCGCCCTCGGCCTGGTCAAGGCCGTCGACCGGTACGACCCCGAGCGCGGCAACGCCTTCGAGAGCTACGCCGTGCCGACCATCACCGGCGAGATCAAGCGGCACTTCCGCGACCACATGTGGACGCTGCACGTGCCGCGCCGGGTCCAGGAACTGCGCAACCGCGTGCGCTTCGCCCGCCAGGAGCTCTCCCAGACCATCCCGGGCCGCAGGCCCACCGTCACCGAGATCGCCGAGCACGCCGACCTCAGCGAGGAGGACGTCCGGGTCGGTCTGGAGGCGCTGGAGAGCTTCACCGCCCTGTCCCTGGACGCCGAGCTGCCCGGCAGCGAGGACGGGTTCTCGCTCGGTGACGCCCTCGGCGGGCCCGACCCGGCCCTCGACACCGTCGTGGACCGCGAGGCCGTCAAGGAGCGCCTGGCCGCCCTGCCCGACCGGGAGCGCGCCATCCTGTACATGCGCTTCTTCGACGACATGACCCAGAGCCGCATCGCCGAGCAGCTCGGCATCTCCCAGATGCACGTCTCCCGCCTGATCAGCCGCTGCTGCGACCGGGTGCGGGAGCAGGTGCTGCGGGATCCGGGGGCCTGAGGGAGCCCGCGCGCCGGTCCGGGACCGCGATTCCGGGCTCCGAAACCTCGGGCTCACCCGCCCGGGGGTCGCGTTCGCGCGAACGGCGCAGGGTGGCGCGCGCACCCGGGGCGGGCGGGCTGTGATGGCCGAGGGGCGCGAGTGCCGTGCCCCCGCCGCCGCAGCTCGAAGGAGCCCGCCCCATGCGCCGCACTGCCCGCGCCCTGTCCGTGGCCGTCCTGGCCAGTGCCGCCCTCGGCGCCCTCGCGGGGCCGAGCGCGGCCGATCCCGGCGTCCCTCCGCCGCCCGCCGGCGCCGGTGAGCCCGTACCGCCGCCGGTGGCCGAGGAACCCGTACCGCCGCCGCTCGCCGAGGAGCCCCTCGCTCCGGCGGCGGGCCGGGCGGCCGCCGAGGTCAGCCCGGCCGACGTGGTCCCGGGCGGCACCGTCACCGTGTCGGTCTCGTGCGCCCCGACCGGCGGCTCCGCGCCGGCGACCCTCGACGCCACCTCCGTGGCCTTCGACGAGGGCACCGTCGCGCTGCGCAAGGTGGAGGGAGAGGGAGGGACGGGCGCCGGTCCTGCCTACCGGGGGACCGCCCGGATAGCCGCCGCCGAGGACTTCGGGAGCGAGGCGGACGCGGAGGGCGCCGAGGAGGACTGGACCGTCGACGGCTCCTGCCCGGACGAGGCGGGCGGGGAGGGCGACCCGTGGAGCGCCACCATGAACGTGCCGGGTGGCACGGCGGGGGAGAGCGGCACCGCCAAGCCCGCGTGCCCCCCGTCCACCGCCCCGCACGGCGGGAAGCCCACCCACGGCACGTCCTGCGCCACCGAGCCGCCGTGCCCCGGGACCGCCGCCCCGCACGGTGAGTCCGCCGAGGCCGGGAAGTCCTGCGTCGGTGGGAAGGCGGAACACGGGGTGCGGGCCGGGGCCGGCGGCACCTTCACCGACTCGGTGCCCGCCCTGGCCGCGGGCGGCGTCCTGATCGCGGGCGCGTGCGCGGCCGCCGCCCACCGGCTGCGGCTCCGGCTGCGCGGGGAGGACGGGGAGCGCTGAGCCGGGCGGCCACCGTCGTGCGCGGACACACGCGACCGGGGCCGGAGTCATGGCTCGCGTGCCGGATGGGTACTGGGATCAACGACCGGTGAGCGGCAGTACGGACCCGCGCGGAGGTACGCATGCGGCGCACGGACCCCGAAGGCGACGACGCCGTGGGCCACGGCCCCGTCCGGTACGGCCCCCATCTGCCCGACGACGGGCTGCCGGTGCTGCCCGAGCTGTCCGCCGTACTCGCCGCCGCCGCGGACCGCGCCCAAGGGGAACCGGTCGGCGGCGCCCCCGCCCTCACGGCCGCCGCGAGCGGCTACTGGCACCGGCGCGGCCTGCCCACCGAGCCCGGCCAGGTGGCCGCCGCCCCCGGTGCGCACGCCCTGCTGCTGGCGCTGACCGCCGCGCTCGGCGGCGACGTCCTGGTGCCCCGCCCCTGCGCCGCCTGGTGGGCACCGGACGCGCGGCTGCTCGGCAGCCCCGTCTTCCACGTCCCGACCTCGGCCGAGAGCGGCGGCGTCCCCGACCCGTACGCCCTCCTGGAGACCGTCCGCCGGGTGCGCGCCGAGGGCGGCGCCCCCCGCCTGCTCGTGCTGGCCGTCGCCGACGACCCCACCGGCACCGTCGCGCCGCCCGAACTGCTGCACGAGACCGTCGAGGCCGCCGCCGGGGAGGGACTGCACCTGGTCAGCGACGAGACCTGGCGGGACACCCTGCACGACCCGCACGCCACCGTGCTGCTCAGTCCCGCCGAGATGCTGCCCGAGCGGGTCACCGTCGTCACGGACCTGGCCGGGGGACTGCTGCCGCCCGGCTGGCCGGCCGCCGTCGCCCGCTTCCCGGCGTCCGCGGCCGGCGACGGCCTGCACGCGCGCGTGCTCGACGTGCTCACCGCCCTCGGCGCGGGCGTGGCCGCGCCCGTCGCCGCCGCGGCCGGGTACGCGCTCGACGAACCCGAGCCGGTCACCGCCCGCCGGTCGGCCGCCGTACGCCTGCACGCGCGCGTGGCCGCCGCCATGCACGCGGCCGTCGTGGCGGCGGGCGCCACCGCGCGGCCCCCGCAGGCCGGGCGCCACCTGTACGCCGACCTCGGCCCGCTGCGCGACGCCCTCGGCGCGCAGGGCGTCGGCGACGCCCAGGAACTGGAGGACTTCCTCTCCGCCCGGCTCGGCATGCCCGCTCCCGGCGGACACCGCTTCGGCGACGACCTCGCGGCCCTGCGCGTGCGGCTCGCCACCGGCCCGCTGCTCGGCACCGGCACCGCCGAACAGCGCGCGGAATGCCTCACGTCCCCGGACCCGTTGGAACTGCCACACGTGCGACGCGCGTTGACCGCTCTCGGGTCGGTCTTCGGCGATCTGCGCGACGCTCAGCGATGGGAGCCTCCTCGATGACGCAGCAGCCCCGGTCGACCACGAGCACCCCCGCGTCCACCGAGGACACCGCCGCGCCGCCGGACACGTCCTCCCGGGCCCCCTCGTACCCGCCGCTCGCCGATCCCCGGCCGCCCGCCGAACACCGCGTATGGCCGCGCACCTTCCACGACCGGCTGACCGCGCCGCTGCCCGGCCTGAAGGCCCTCGCCAGATTCGCCCGCGAGGGCGCGGTGAGACCCGGCCGCGAGGCCCTCGCCGACATCCCCCGGCTGCCCTACGCCCCCGGCCCGCTGCCCCGCGTCGACGCCGACACCGTCGCCGTCACCTGGGCAGGACACGCCAGCTGGGTGGTGCGGATCGGCGGCCTCACCGTGCTCACCGACCCGGTCTGGTCCCGCCGCATCCTCGGCACCCCCGCCCGGGTCACCCCCGTGGGCGTCGCCTGGAGCGCCCTGCCCCGCGTCGACGCCGTCGTCATCAGCCACAACCACTACGACCACCTGGACGCCCCCACCCTGCGCAGGCTCCCGCGCGACACCCCCGTCCTGGTGCCCGCCGGGCTGGGCCGCTGGTTCCACCGCCGCCGCTTCACGCGCGTCACCGAGCTGGACTGGTGGGAGGCGACCAAGCTGGGCGGCGTCCGGTTCGACCTCGTTCCCGCGCACCACTGGTCCAAGCGCAGCCTCGTCGACACCTGCCGCAGCCTGTGGGGCGGCTGGGTGCTCACCGCACCCGACGGCCGGCGCGTGTACTTCGCCGGGGACACGGGGTACGGCCACTGGTTCACCCGGATCGGCCGCCGCTACCCCGGTATCGACCTCGCCCTGCTCCCCATCGGCGCCTACGACCCCCGCTGGTGGCTCAGCGACGTGCACTGCGATCCGGAGGAGGCGGTCCGGGCCGCCCAGGACGTCGGCGCCCGCCGCATGGCGCCGATGCACTGGGGCACGTTCGTCCTCTCCGCGGAACCGGTACTGGAGCCCCTCACCCGCACCCGCGCCGCCTGGCACCAGGCGGGCCTGCCCCGGGACCACCTGTGGGACCTGCCGGTGGGCGGGTCGCGGGTGCTGGAGTGACCCACGAGCCGCCCCTTCTCCGGGCGCCCCCTCCTCCCGCCCCGCGGAGCCCTACGCCTTAGCCGGCCCCCGGAACCGTCGCCACACTCCCGGCGCCACGCTGACCAGGACGGTGAGGGCGATGGCCGCGGCCACGCCCTCCCAGGGCTTGCTGAACAGGGCGCCGCTCAGGACGCCGATCAACTGGTACGTCACCGCCCAGGCCAGGCAGGCGGGCAGGTTGCCGCGGGCGAAGCGGCGCAGCGGCCACTCGGCGAGCAGGCAGGCCAGCATCACCGGTATGCGGCCGGCCGGCACCAGCCGGGACAGCACCAGCACCGCGACGTCGTGCTCCGCGAGCTTGTCCTGCGCCTGCTCCAGCCGGTCCTCCGGCGCCCGGGACCGGATCGCCTCCAGCCAGCGCGAGCCGTTCTTCGAGCCGACCCCGCGCCGGCCCAGCCAGTACAGCGCCATGTCCCCGCAGAACGCGGCCAGCGACGCCGTCGCGAACACCATCAGCATCGAGAACGGCAGCGTCTGGTGCATCGCCACCACGGCCGCCGAACTCACCAGCGCGCCCGTCGGCACCACCGGCACCAGCGCCCCGATGAGCACCAGCAGGAACAGCGACGGATACCCGAACGCCTGCTGCGTCGGCTCCGTCGGAATGCTCGTCATGCTCGTCGTGGCGGCGTCCAGCCAGTTCACCGCGCGACCTCCACCCGCACACTCTCGCCGTGCCCCAGCCGGTGCACGGCGACCCCCGGCGCGCGCAGCGCCGACAGGCGCACGAACTCGTCGCCCGGCGTGTGGAACTCGTGGGGGCGCACGGCGTCCATCCCGATCGGCCAGTACGTGCCGTAGTGCACCGGCACCGCCGTGCGCGGCGCCAGCCGGGTCAGCGCCTCCGCCGCCCGCCCCGCGTCCAGATGCTCCGCCCCCAGGTACGGGCCCCAGCCGCCCACCGGCAACAACGCCGCGTCGACCGGCCCGACCTCCTTCTCCATACCGTCGAACAGACCGGTGTCCCCGGCGAAGTACGTCCGCGCCTCGCCCTCGACGACGTACCCGAGCGCGGGGGAGCGGTGCCGTCCGACCGGCAGCCGCCGCCCGTCGTGGAGCGCGGGCACCGCCCGTATCCGCAGGTCCCCGACGTGCGCCACGTCGCCGGGCGCCACCTCCGCCACGTCCAGGTGTCCGAGCCGCCGCAGCCCCGGCACCGCCCGTCGCGCGCCCCGGGGCACGAGCAGGCGCGTGCCCGGCGCGAGCCGCGCGAGCGACGGCACGTGCAGGTGGTCGGCGTGCAGATGGGACACCAGCGCCACGTCCGCGCGCCAGGCGTCCGGCGGCGGCACCGCGCCCCGCCTGCGGCGCAGATGGGCGAGGCGGCGGGCGAACAGAGGATCGGTGAGCACACGGATGTCCGAGTCCTCGACCGTGCAGGTGGCGTGACCCCACCACGTGAGCTCCACCGGCACCTCTTTGCCTCCTTCGCGCGACTCCCCGAAGCCTACGTCCAGGAGTAGGGTCGGCGGCGAAAACGGGAGGTGAGGGGGACACCATGGGGCCGGTGCGGGTGACGGCGATCGCGAGTCTGACGCCGCTGGAACTGCTGGACGACGATCCGTTCCTGGTCGACTCCCGCAGCCAGCACGCCATGTGCGCCCGCTGGGCGGCGGAACACGGCTACGTCGTCGCCAGGGAACTGCTGGTACGCGGCCTGCGGCCGGACCACGACGCCCTGTGGGACGGGGTCCGCCCGGGCCACGACCTGTTCGTGGCCCCCAGCCGACGAGTGCTGGAGAGCGCGCTGGCCTCCGTCGACGACTTCACCGCGGAGTGCGCGCGGCGCGGCGCCCGCGTCGAGACCGTCGGCCACGCGGAACCGGCCTACGACGCCCGGATGAAGGCGTGCGTACACCGCAGGCTGTCCATGCCCACGGCGGGATACGACGGCCGCTGACCACCCTTTCGGGGTGTGAACCGGGCTCAGGGGGACAAACGGGTGCCCCGGAGCGTTGTGGCAGGGTGGGGAAGGCCCGGACGACGGGCCGGGACGTGAGGTGTGCGGAGCGTGGGTGGAGGCCGTTGGCGCCGGGTCGCCAGTCAGATCGGGCGGATGGTCGCGGTGTGGGCCGTGTCCACCCTCACCATGCTCGTGCTCGCGGGCATCCTGCCGGACTTCCGGCTCCAGTCGCCCGACGGGGACAGCGCGACCGACATCGCGATGACCGCCGCGGTCGGCGCGGGCGCCTTCGGGCTGCTCTCCGCCGTGGTGTGGCCGCTCATGGTCCGCCTGCTGCTCCTGGTGCCGGCGCTCGTCCTCGGACTGCTGGTCTTCTTCCTCAACGGCGGGCTGCTGCTCCTCGCGATCGACGTGAACCCGGCCGGCCGCGGCGGCGTCGCCCCCGAGACCGCGGTCGTGGTCGCCGCCGTCATGTCCGCCGTCGCCTCCGCCACCGGCGGCGCCCTGACCGTGCGCGGCGACGACGCCTACCGGCGCCGGCTCTACCGCCTCGCCGACCGCCGCCGCAGATCGGGCCCGCCCTGCCCGGCCGGCCCGGGCATCGTCTTCCTGCAACTGGACGGCGTGGGCCACGACGTCCTGCTCGACGCCGTCGACACCGGCGCCATGCCCACCGTCGCCCGCTGGCTCGGCCGCCACGGCGCGTCCGCGAGCCACCGGCTGGCCCCGTGGCGCACCGACTGGTCCAGCCAGACCGGCGCCAGCCAACTCGGCATCCTGCACGGCAGCAACCACGACGTGCCCGCCTTCCGCTGGTACGAGAAGGACACCGGCGAGGTCATGGTCTGCAACCGGCCGACCAGCGCCGCCGAACTCCAGCACCGCGCCGTCCGGCGCACCGGCGACGGCGGGCTGCTCAGCCTGGACGGCGCGAGCCGCGGCAACCTCTTCGGCGGCGGCGCCGACGAACAGGCCCTGGTGCTGTCCATCGCCACCCGCCGCCGCAGCCCCGAGACCCGGTCCAGGTCCGGCTACTTCGCCTACTTCTCCGACCCGGCCAACGCCGTCCGCACCGCGATGTCCTTCGTCGCCGAGGTGGGCCGGGAGATCGGCCAGTCCACCCGCGCCCGCGCCCACAAGGTCCGCCCGCGCGTTTCCCGCGGCGGCCTCTACCCCTTCGTCCGCGCCTTCGCGACCGTCGTCGAACGCGACGTCGTCGTCGCCGCGGTGATGGGCGACATGCTCGCCGGCCGCACCGCCGTCTACGCCGACCTCGTGGCCTACGACGAGGTGGCGCACCACTCCGGGCCGCACGGCCGGGACGCCCTCAACGTCCTCCGGCGGCTCGACCGGTCCCTCGCGCTGATCGAGAAGGTCGCCGACCAGGCCCCCCGCTCCTACCGGATCGTCCTCCTCTCCGACCACGGCCAGAGCCCCGGCGAGACCTTCCGCACCCGCTACGGCCTCACCCTCGGCGACCTGGTCCGGGCCGGCTGCGGGCTGCCCGTGCCGCGCCGCGCCCAGCGCACCCGCAGCGGAGCCGAGGCCCGCAACACCGTCCGCGCCGCCCTGCACCGCCCCGTCGAGGAGGGCGCCGCCCAGCAGAGACCCGCCGACACCCCGACCGGCCGCCGCTCCGAGCCGATCGTGCTGGCCTCCGGCAACCTCGGCCTGGTCTCCTTCCCGGACGTGCCGCACCGGATGACCAGGGAGGAGATCGACGCCCGCCACCCCGCGCTGCTGCCGACCCTCGCCAACCACCCCGGCATCGGCTTCCTGCTGGTACGCAGCGAGCAGCACGGCGGCCTGGTGCTCGGTGCGCACGGCGCCGAGATACCCCTGGACCGGCTCGACGAGGACCCCGGCCCGCTCGCCCCCTTCGGCCCCGGCGCCGCCGACGCCGTACGCCGCACGCACTCCTTCCCGCACACCGCCGACATCATGGTCAACTCCTTCCACGACCCGGCCGACGGCGAGGTCCTCGCGTTCGAGGAGCAGATCGGCTCCCACGGCGGCCTCGGCGGCGCCCAGTCGCACGCCTTCCTGCTGTCACCGGCCGTGCTGTCCGACCCGGTCGAGGAGGGCACGGAGATCGTCGGCGCCGAACACGTCCACCAGGTGCTGCGCCGCTGGCTGCGCGAGTCCAACGGCCCGCAGGTGCCGGTGGAAGATCCACGGCCGAACGTCGTCGAGAACGCACCTTTTCCCGTCGCGGACGGGTTCGTGCAGGAGAAAAGCGCCTGATTTTGAGGTGCGCCGGACCGTGCCCGACCATGGGCGCCGTCCCGGCGATCCCGGGCCACAGTTCCATGAGAGGCGCACCACCCCATGCACGTCACCGGGACCGTCCCCCCACCGGCTCCGGAACCGCAGGAGACCCCCGCGGCCCCCGACCCCACCTCCGGCAACGGCCGGCACGCCCGCCGCTTCGGGCTCCCCGTCGCCACCGCCCTGGTCATGGGCAACATCATCGGCGGCGGCATCTTCCTGCTCCCGGCCTCCGTCGCGCCCTTCGGCACCATCAGCCTGCTCGCCTTCGGCGTCCTGACCGTCGGCGCCATCGCGCTCGCCCTGGTCTTCGGCCGCCTCGCCGCCCGCGACCCGCGCACCGGCGGCCCCTACGTCTACGCCCGCGGCGCCTTCGGCGACTTCGCCGGCTTCCTCGCCGCCTGGGCGTACTGGATCACCACCTGGGTGTCCAACGCGGCGCTGGCCGTCGCCGCCGTCGGCTACCTCGACGTCCTGATCCCGGTCAACGACCACCGCTGGACCGCCTGTCTGGCCGCGCTGGTCATCCAGTGGCTCCCGGCGCTCGCCAACTTCGCGGGCACCCGGTACGTGGGCGCCGTGCAGCTCGTCGCCACCGTGCTGAAGTTCGCGCCGCTGCTGCTCGTCGCGGTCGGCGGGCTGTTCTTCTTCGACCCGGACAACCTCGGCCCGTTCAACGCGAGCGGCTCCAGCGGCATCGGCGCGGTCTCCGCCGCCGCCGCGATCCTGCTCTTCTCCTACCTGGGCGTGGAGTCCGCCGCCGTCAGCGCCGGCGAGGTGAAGGACCCGCGCCGCACGGTCGGCCTCGCCACGGTCATCGGCACCGCGGGCGCCGCCCTCGTCTACCTGCTGGGCACGCTCTCGGTCTTCGGCACCGTCTCCCACGACCGCCTGGTCACCTCGACCGCGCCCTTCTCCGACGCCGTGAACGCCATGTTCGGCGGCGCGTGGGGCGGCTGGGCCGTCGCGCTGGCCGCCCTGGTCTCGATGACCGGCTGCCTCAACGGCTGGACCCTGCTCAGCGCCCAGACCCCGTACGCCGCCGCGAAGGACGGCCTCTTCCCCGCCGCGTTCGCGCGCAGGCGCCGGGGCGTCCCCACGACCGGCGTCGCCGTCACCGTCGTCCTCGCCTCCCTGCTCACCGTCTACAACTACACGTCCGGTTCGGCGAAGGTCTTCGAGGTCCTCGTCCTCGTCACCACCTTCACCGCGACCGTGCCCTACCTGCTGGCCGCCGCCGCCCAGATCTTCCACCTCGTCTCCGGCCAGGGCGAGAAGGTCGACCGGGCCCGCCTGGTCCGGGACGGCGTGATCGCGGCGGTCGCCGCCGCCTTCTCGCTGTGGCTCGTCGCGGGCGCCGGCTACGCGGCGGTGTACCAGGGTGTGCTGTTCCTCTTCGCGGGCGTGCTGGTCTACGCGGTGATGGCGGCCCGCAGGCGGCGCGCGGAAGGGCCCGCCGCACCGTAATTCGGCTGCGTGCGGGCGCCTCGGAACCCACACTGGTGCGGTCACCTTCCCCCTGATCGCCCAGGAGCCCCTGCGTGCAGGCAGCCGTCACCGTCACTCCCGCCCGTCTCCCGGAACTGCTGCTCGGCCTCGCCACCGTGCGGCCGGTCTTCCTGTGGGGCGCACCCGGCATCGGCAAGTCCTCCCTGGTGAGGGCGTTCGCCGACTCGCTGGGCCTGGAGTGCGTGAGCCTGCTCGGCACCCAACTCGCGCCCGAGGACCTGATCGGCGTACCGCAGATCCGGGACGGCCGGTCGGTGTTCTGCCCGCCCGAGTCCATCGCCCGCGACGAGCCGTACTGCCTGTTCCTGGACGAGCTGAACGCGGCCACCCCGGACGTGCAGAAGGCGTTCTACTCCCTGATCCTCGACCGCCGTGTCGGGAACTACGAGCTGCCCAAGGGCTCCATCGTCATCGGCGCCGGCAATCGCGCCACCGACAACGCCCTGGCCCGCCCCATCGCCTCCGCGCTGGTCAACCGCCTCACCCACGTCCACCTGGACGCCTCGGCGAAGGACTGGCTCGTCTGGGCCGCTGAGCACGGCATCCACCCCTGGATCACGGACCACCTCACCGACCGCCCCGACCACCTGTGGTCCAAGCCGCCCAAGACCGAGGAGCCCTTCTCCACCCCGCGCTCCTGGCACATGCTCTCCGACGCCCTGCACTCCTTCGGCCGCGACCTCGACGAGGAGACCCTCAAGGTCCTCGCGCACGGCACGCTGACGCCCGCGCACGCGACCGCCTTCTGCGGCTACGTCAAGATCGTCCGCAGCCGGTTCGGCATCGAGGCGATCCTCAAGGGCGAGGCGCGCTGGCCCAAGGGCCTCCAGGACCGCGACCTGCTCTACTACCTCGCCGAGTCGTTCCGCGGCCGGCTGGTCAAGGAGCTGCCCGCGAGCAAGGAGCACATGTCGGCGAACGGACGCCAGACCGCGTACCGCGCCAAGTCGCTGCTCGTGCAGCTCGCCGAGATATCCGTCGAGGTCGCCCAGACCGTCATCGCCTCCGACCCCGACGGCAACCCGGTGCTGCCCGCGTGGTTCCTGGTGGAGGCGGCACGGGACATGCCCCGCCTGGTGGAGGCGCGGCGGTGAGCCGCGCCCGCAAGCAGGACCAGCAGCAGAAGAAGGACCCGGCCGCCGAGGACTGCGCCAAGGGCGTGCAGCTGGTGTGGGCCAACCCGGCGCTCGCGGCGATGGAGGTCAAGTGGTGCCGGGAGGCGGAGTGCAAGGTCGCGCCCCGGCAGGGACTCGTCCGCGTCAGCTCCAACGGCCGGGTCCATCTGCACCCCACCCGCCGCGCCGAGCCCGCCGAATGGGCCTGGGCCATCGCCCACGGCCTCATCCACCTCGGCTTCGGCCACGTGCCCGCCGCCACTGGGGAGCGCGTCCAGCCCGACCGCTACGACCTCGCCGCCCGCTGCGTCGTCGTCAACCGGTTCCTCCAGACCTTCCCGGTCGGCCGCACCCCCGACGACCTGCCGCCGACCTACCCCGACGGGGACGAGGAGCGCATCGCCGCCGCCTGGCGCCGCGAGGGCGGCATCCCGGCGGCGTACGAGCACTGCGGCACCGCGGGCGGCGAACCCGACCAGCTGCTCTCGCCCTGGGACGGCTGGAACGGGCAGGTGCCCGACTGGCAGCTGGCCTTCGCGCACGCGCTGACCCGCACCATGTCCACCGCCCTGGACCTCGCGGGCGGCCGGCGCGACGACATGCTGGGCGGCCCCACCCGCCTGCACCCCTGGCAGCAGGCCCTGAGCTGGTTCGTCTCCTCCTACCCGCTGCTCGGCGGCATCGCCTCCGGCATCACCCTCGTCGCCGACGCCGAACTCGCCCGCGCCCACGGCATCTCGATCGCCGCCGTCAACGCCGAGGCGGGCGAGATCTACGTCAACCCGCTGCGCCGGTACGACGACGAGGAATGGCGTTTCATCCTGGCCCACGAGATGCTGCACGCCGCCCTGCGCCACGGCGACCGCTGCGGCACCCGCGACCCGTACCTCTTCAACGTCGCCTGCGACTACGTCGTCAACGGCTGGCTGGTCGAGATGCGGGTCGGCGCCATGCCCGAGGGCCTGCTGCACGACCCGGCGCTGGCCGGCCTGTCCGCCGAGGAGGTCTACGACCGCATCGCCGGCGACCTGCGCCGCAAGCGCCGCCTGGCCACTCTGCGGGGCAAGGGCGTCGGCGACGTCCTCGGCGCCCCGCTGGGCTCGCCCCGCGACTACGTCGACCTCGACGGCTTCTACCGCCGGGGCCTCGCCCACGGCCTGGACCTGCACCGGCAGCAGGAGCGCGGCTACCTGCCCGGCGGCCTGGTCGAGGAGATCCGCGCCCTCAGCCATCCGCCGCTGCCCTGGGACGCGCGCCTCGCCCGCTGGTTCGACGAGTTCGTGCCCCGCCCGGAGCCCGTACGGTCGTACGCGCGCCCCTCCCGCCGCCAGGCGGCCACCCCCGGCATCCCGCGCGCCGGGCGCTACTTCCCGCCCGAGGAGATCGCCCGCTGCACCTTCGGCGTCGTCCTGGACACCTCCGGCTCCATGGACCGCAGGCTGCTCGGCAAGGCGCTCGGCGCCATCGCGTCCTACGCTGAGGCCCGCGACGTCCCCGCCGCCCGCGTCGTGTTCTGCGACGCGGCCCCGCACGACGCCGGCTACCTGCCCGTGACCGACATCGCCGGCCGGGTGCGGGTGCACGGCCGGGGCGGCACCGTGCTCCAGCCCGGCGTCGACCTGCTGCTGCGCGCGGACGACTTCCCGCCCGCCGCGCCGGTCCTCGTCATCACGGACGGCTGGTGCGACGTGCTGCGGGTCCGGCGCGAGCACGCCTACCTGATCCCGCAGGGCGCGCGGCTGCCGTTCACGGCCCGGGGGCCGGTCTTCCGGGTGAGCTGAGCCGGAGTGTGATCGGATGGGGGCGGGAACCCGGGCACGGGCTTCCATCGCCCCAGTACAGCAAGCGAATTCGAGAGGACCCGCCGTGGCAACCACGCGCTCCGCACACACCGTCTGGGAAGGCAACCTGCTCGAGGGCAAGGGTGTCGTCACCTTCGACTCGTCCGGCATCGGCGAGCAGCCGGTGTCGTGGCCGTCGCGCGCCGAGCAGGCGAACGGCAAGACCAGCCCCGAGGAGCTGATCGCCGCCGCCCACTCCAGCTGCTTCTCCATGGCGCTGTCGCACGGCCTGGCCGGCGCCGGCACCCCGCCCACCAAGCTCACCACCTCCGCGGACGTCACCTTCCAGCCCGGTGAGGGCATCAAGGGCATCCACCTCACCGTGGAGGGCACCGTCCCCGGCCTCGACGCCGACGCGTTCACCGCCGCCGCCGAGGACGCCAAGAAGAACTGCCCGGTCAGCCAGGCCCTGACCGGCACCACCATCACCCTCACCGCCAAGCTGGCCTAGCGGCTAGGAGCCCGTACGCTCCCACCCCCGCCGGTCCGGGCGCGGCCCCAGCTGTCTGGGGTCGCGCGACCGGTACACCACGTACGGGCGGGTCAGGTACTGCAGCGGCGCGCTGAACATGTGCACGAGCCGGGTGTAGGGGACCAGGGCGATCAGGACCATGCCGATCACCGCGTGCACGTGGTACAGCACCGGCACGCCCTCCATCAGCTCCACCTTCGGGTTGAGGGTGAACAGGCTGCGCGACCAGGGCGCGATGGTGCTGCGGTAGTCGTAGCCGTCGCCGGAGGTGTCGGAGAGCTTGGCGATCATGCCGAGGACGATGGCGCCGAGCAGGAAGACGTACATGAACTTGTCGTTGGCGGTGGTGGCGCGGAAGACCGGTGCCTTGGTGCGGCGCCGGTAGACCAGCATCCCGATCCCGGCGACCGTGAGGACCCCGGCCAGGGTGCCGCCGTACAGGGAGAACAGGTGGTACGCGTGTTCGCTGACGCCGACCGCCTGGGTCCAGGACGCGGGAATGAACAGCCCGATCAGGTGGCCGACGAGCACGAAGAGGATGCCGTAGTGGAAGACCGGCGAGGCGATGTTCAGCAGCTTCGACTCGTAGACCTGCGAGGAGCGGGTCGTCCAGCCGAACCGGTCGTAGCGGTGGCGCCAGACCAGGCCCGCGATCAGCAGGGCGAAGGCGGCGTAGGGCAGGACGCCCCAGAGGAAGACGTTCATCGGCGGGCTCCGGTGGAGGCGGGCGGCAGGGTGGCGCACACGGCGTCCAGCACGCAGGCGTAGGGCGTGCCGAAGGCGGTCAGCCGGGAGCGCAGCTCGTCCAGGGCGTCGCGGTGCTCGGTGAGCATGCCGATGTCCCCGGTGCGCGAGACGAACTCCAGCACCGCCGGCAGGAAGTCGGGCAGTTCCTCGCCGGTGAACTCCAGGCCGTGGGCGCGGTACAGCTCCTTGAAGCGGACCAGGGACATCCCGCGGTTGCGGGTGTCGCCGTCGGTCCACCAGCTCAGGTACAGGCTGTGCCGGTTCTTGAAGTCGAAGACCCGCACGTAGTGCGCCTGGAGTTCGCCCTGGGGCGTCACGGCCGCGTGGTCGGTGAAGGCCCGCAGCTGCGGGGCGGCCTCACGCAGCAGCGGCAGCCGGTCGCGGAAGTCGTCGTCGGGATAGGTCAGGCAGAGCGCCGCCGCCTGGTACAGCACCTCGAACCCGGGCATGGGATCAGGCCTCCCTCTCGTCGTCCGCGGTCTGCCGCCGGCGCAGGATGTGGAAGTTCTCCACCGGCACCAGCGGCAGCATCCTGCGTCCCGAGTCCTGGCCGAACGGCCCGTCGCCGCCCATGCCGGGCCCGCCCTCGGTGTCGAGGCTGCACGTGTCCGGCAGCGCCGACGCCTCCAGCCGGTGCGCGTCCCCGACGGCCGCCGTCGGGATCACGTACCGCTCCTCGTACTTGGCGAGCGCCAGCAGCCGGTACATGTCCTGGATCTCCTCCGGGCCCATGCCGACGCCCGCGCAGACCGCCGGGTCGGGGTCCTCGCCGAGGTTGACCGACCGCATGTGGGCGCGCATCGCCGCCAGCTTCTCCAGCGACGCCCGCACCGGGCCCACGTCCCCCGCGGTGAACAGCTCCGCCAGGTACTCCAGCGGGATGCGCAGGGTGTCGATCGCGCCGAACAGGTTGTCCGCGTCCTCGCCGTCGTGCCCGGTCTCCGTCAGCGCGTCCACCACCGGCGACAGCGGCGGGATGTACCAGACCATCGGCATGGTGCGGTACTCCGGATGCAGCGGCAGCGCCACCCGGTACCTGCTGACCAGCGCGTGCACGGGGGAGCGCCGGGCCGCCTCGATCCAGTCGTACGGGATCCCCGCCTCCTCGGCCGCCCGCCGCACCGCCGGGTCCTCCGGGTCGAGGAAGAGCCTCAACTGCGCCTCGTACAGGTCCTGTTCGTTCGGGGTCTCGGCGGCCTCGGTGACCTTGTCGGCGTCGTACAGCACCACCCCCAGGTACCGGAGCCGGCCCACGCAGGTCTCCGAGCAGACCGTCGGCTGGCCGATCTCGATGCGGGGATAGCAGAAGGTGCACTTCTCCGCCTTGCCGGTGCGGTGGTTGAAGTACACCTTCTTGTACGGGCAGCCGGTCACACACATCCGCCAGCCCCGGCAGCGGTCCTGGTCGACCAGGACGATGCCGTCCTCCGAGCGCTTGTACATCGCCCCGGACGGACAGGACGCCACGCACGACGGGTTGAGGCAGTGCTCGCAGATGCGCGGCAGGTAGAACATGAACGTCTCTTCGTACGCGAATCGCACCTTGTCCGACGCCTGTTGGCGGGTCCGCTCCACCATCGGGTCCAGGTCGCCGTAGGCGGGCGCGCCGCCCAGGTCGTCGTCCCAGTTCGAGGACCAGCCGATCTTCATCGGTTTGCCGTCGAGCTGCGAGACGGGCCGCGCGACCGGGTAGTCGTCGCCGAGCGGGGCGTCGGTGAGGTTCTTGTAGTCGTACGTCCAGGGCTCGTAGTAGTCCTTGATCTCCGGCAGCTTCGGGTTGGAGAAGATCCCGGCGAGCTTCTTGATCCGGCCGCCCGCCTTCAGCTTCAGCGCGCCGCGCCGGTTCAGTTCCCAGCCGCCGCGCCACCGCTCCTGGTCCTCGTAGCGGCGCGGGTAGCCCTGGCCGGGGCGGGTCTCGACGTTGTTGAACCAGACGTACTCCATGCCCCGCCGGTTGGTCCACGCCTGCTTGCAGGTGACCGAGCAGGTGTGGCAGCCGATGCACTTGTCGAGGTTCATGACCATCGCGATCTGGGCCATCGGGCGCATCAGTACTCGACCTCCTGGCTGCGGCGGCGGATGACCGTCACCTCGTCGCGCTGGTTGCCCGTCGGGCCGAGGTAGTTGAACGCCCAGGACAACTGGGCGTAGCCGCCGATGAGATGGGTCGGCTTGAGGAGCAGCCGGGTGAGCGAGTTGTGGACGCCGCCGCGCTTCCCGGTGGTCTCCGTGAGCGGCGTGTTCACCGTGCGCTCCTGGGCGTGGTGCATGTACACCGTGCCGGGCGGCATGCGGTGCGAGACGATCGCGCGGGCCACCACGACGCCGTTGCGGTTGACCGCCTCGATCCAGTCGTCGTCCGCGACCCCGATGGCGTCCGCGTCCTGCGGTGACATCCAGACGCACTGGCCGCCCCGGGACAGCGCCAGCATGAACAGGTTGTCCTGGTACTCGGAGTGGATGGACCACTTGTTGTGCGGGGTCAGGTAGCGGACCGTCACCTCGCGGTGGCCGTCCGGACCGAGCTGCGGTTCCCCGAACAGCCGGCTCATGTCCAGCGGCGGCCGGTACACCGGCAGCGCCTCGCCCAGCTCGTGCATCCAGTCGTGGTCGAGGAAGAAGTGCTGCCGTCCGGTGAGGGTGTGCCAGGGCTTGAGGTGCTCGGTGTTGAGCGTGAACGCCGTGTACCGGCGCCCGCCGGCCTCGCTGCCCGACCACTCCGGCGAGGTGATCACCGGCACGGGGGCCGCCTGCGTGTCCGCGTACGTGATCCGCTTGCCCTCGTGTTCGGCGGCGAGGTGCGCCATCTCCTGCCCGGTCTTCGCCTCCAGCGTGTGGAAGCCCTGGGTGGCCAGCCGCCCGTTGGTGGTGCCGGAGAGGGCCAGGACGGTGTTGGCCGCCTTGACCGCCGTGTCCAGCGCCGGGCGCCCGTCGGCCGGGCCGCCGCGCACCGCGCCGTTCATCAGCCGCAGCCGCTCCACCTCCTCGTCCGGCTTCAGCGTGATGCCCTTGGCGGGCAGACCCTTCGTCTCCACCAGCGGGCCGAGGGCCGCGAACTTCGCGCCGATCGCCGTGTAGTCGCGCTCCACCACGACCAGGTTCGGCATGGTCTTCCCGGGCTCCGGAGCGCACTCCCCGCTCCGCCAGTCCCGTACCACCCCGCCGGGCTGGGCGATCTCGCCCGGGGTGTCGTGCTGGAGCGGCGCCGCCACCAGGTCCTTGCGCACCCCGAGGTGCCCGGCGGCCAGCTCGCTCAGCTTCTCCGCGATCACCTTGAACGTGTCGAAGTCGGTGCGCGCCTGCCACGGCGGACTCACGGCCGGGGAGAAGGCGTGCACGTAGGGGTGCATGTCCGTGCTGGACAGGTCGTGCTTCTCGTACCAGGTCGCGGCGGGCAGCACCACGTCCGAGAGGAGCGTGGACGAGGTGTGCCGGAAGTCCAGCGACAGCAGCAGGTCGAGCTTGCCCTCGGGCGCCTCCTCGTGCCAGACGACGTCCCGCGGGCGCTCGCCGGGCGCGGCCTCCTCGGCGCGCAGCGAGGACTGGGTGCCCAGCAGGTGCTTGGTGAAGTACTCGGCGCCCTTGCCCGACGAACCGAGCAGGTTGGCCCGCCACAGGGTCACGATCCGCGGCCAGTTCTCCGGCGCGTCCGGGTCCTCGCACGCGAACTTCAGGGTGCCCGCCCGCAGTTCGGCCACCGCGTTCGCCACCGGGTCGCCGAAGGTCTCGCCCAGCTCCAGCGGGTTGCGGTCGAAGGTCGGGTAGGAGGGCATCCACCCCGTGCGCGCCGACAGGGCGAGGCAGTCCGCGCCCGTCATGCCGGAGAGCCGCCCCTCGCCGAGCGGCGAGGCCAGCACGTCCGCGCGGAACCGGTCGTAGCGCCACTGGTCGGTGTTGAGGTACCAGTACCCGGTGCCGATCATCTGCCTCGGCGGGCGCGACCAGTCCGACGCGGCGGCCAGCGTCGCCCAGCCGGTCACCGGACGGCACTTCTCCTGCCCGACGTAGTGCGCCCAGCCGCCGCCGTTGCGGCCCTGGCAGCCGGTGAGCTGGAGCAGGGCCAGGAAGGTCCGGTAGATCGTCTCGGAGTGGAACCAGTGGTTGGTGCCCGCGCCCATCAGGATCATGCAGCGGCCCTTGGACCGCTCCGCGGTCCGCGCGAACTCCCGCGCGATGCGCACACAGGCCGCCGCCGGGACCGAGGTGTGCGTCTCCTGCCAGGCCGGGGTGCCGGGCGCCGCCACGTCCTCGTACGACGCCGGCCAGTCGCCCGGCACCCCCGGCCGCGCCACCCCGTACTGGGCCAGCAGCAGGTCGAACACCGTCGTCACCAGCGGCCCGGTCGCCCCGCCGAGCCGGGTCGCCGGGACACCCCGCCGCAGCACGTCACCGCGCCCCTGCCCGTGCGCACCGCCCTCGGTGTCGAAGCGGGGGAGCAGCACCTCGACACCCGACGCCATCTCGTGTCCGTGCAGGCTCAGCCGGGGCCGCACGTCCCCCAGGTCGAGGTTCCAGCGGCCCTGGTCCGCCTCGTTCCAGCGGAAGCCGAGCGAGCCGTTCGGGACGACCGCCCGGCCCGTCGCCCCGTCCAGCACGACCGTCTTCCAGCGGGCGTCGTCGCCGCCCTGCCCCAGGTCGGCGGCGCGCAGGAACTTCGCCGGGACGTACGCCCCGTCCCGCTCGGTCAGCGTCACCAGGAACGGCAGGTCGGTGAAGCGCCGCACGTAGTCGTCGAAGAACGGGGTCTCACGGTCGACGAAGAACTCCTTGAGCACCACGTGCCCCATCGCCAGGGCCAGCGCGGCGTCCGTGCCCGGGTGCGGGTGCAGCCACTGGTCGGCGAACTTGGTGTTGTCGGCGTAGTCCGGCGACACCACCACGACCTTCTGGCCCCGGTAGCGGGCCTCCGCCATCCAGTGCGCGTCCGGCGTCCGGGTCACCGGCACGTTCGAACCCCACATGATGAGATACGCCGCGTCCCACCAGTCGCCCGACTCCGGCACGTCCGTCTGGTCGCCGAACACCTGCGGGGAGGCCACGGGCAGGTCGGCGTACCAGTCGTAGAACGACAGCATCGGCGCGCCGATGAGGGAGTGGAAGCGGGCGCCCGCCGCGTGCGACACCATCGACATCGCGGGGATGGGGGAGAAGCCCGCGATGCGGTCGGGGCCCTGGGTGCGGAGGGTGTGGACGTGGGCGGCGGCGATCATCTCGACCGCCTCGTCCCAGTCCGCCCGGACCAGCCCGCCCTTGCCCCGCGCCCGCTGGTAGCGCCGCCGCCGCTCGGGGTCGCCCTGGATATCGGCCCAGGCCAGCACCGGGTCCTTCAAGCGCCCCTTCGCCTCCCGGTACATCTCCAGGAGCACCCCGCGCACGTACGGGTAGCGCACCCGCGTCGGCGAGTACGTGTACCAGGAGAACGCCGCCCCCCGCGGGCAGCCGCGCGGCTCGTACTCGGGGCGGTCCGGGCCGACCGACGGATAGTCCGTGGCCTGCGTCTCCCACGTGATGATGCCGTCCTTGACGAACACGTTCCAGCGGCACGAGCCCGTGCAGTTCACGCCGTGCGTGGAGGTCACGACCTTGTCGTGGCTCCAGCGGTCCCGGTAGAAGGCGTCCGCCTCCCGGCCGCCGACCAGCCCGATGCTGTGCAGGTCGGGTGCGGCGGTCCCCGGCCGGAAGAACCGTCCCGCGCGCAGCAGCGCCGCGCCCGGCTCGGTGGGCGGTATCCGCGTGTCGGTCACGTGCGCTCCCTTGGTCGCCCTGGTTCTCGAACCTAGGGGCGGGCACGGGAGCGCACCCGTTCGCGGGGCCCGTACGGGTCAGCGCGGGCGCCCGGTGTCCGGCGTCCGGGTCAGGGCTTGCGCGCGACCCCCGCGTAGACCGGCACGATGCCCTCCGCCTGGGCGGCCACGTCCTCCGGGTCCGGCCGCCATCCGGTGACCGGGATGATGCCGGGGCCCAGCAGCTCCAGGCCGTCGAAGAAGCGGGCGAACTCGGTGAGCGAGCGCGGGTGGAACGGCGTGCCGCTGCGGGTGAACAGAGCGGCGGCCCGGCCCACCGCCTCGGGGTTCAGATCGGGCGTGACCTGCGACAGCACCAGGTAGCTGCCCGGGGCGAGGGCGTCGACGTACCGCCCGAGGAGTCCGTGCACGTCGTCGCCGTCGACCGCGTCGCCGAGGTAGTGCGTCAGCGCCACCAGCGACAGCGCCACCGGACGGCCGAAGTCCAGGCTCTCGCCCGCCAGCCGCAGGATCAGGTCAGGATCCCGGACGTCGGCGTGCACGTACTCCGTGGAGCCCTGCGCCGAGCCGTGCAGCAGCGCCTCCGCGTGCCGCAGGACGATCGGGTCGTTGTCGGCGTACACGACCCGCGACTCGGGGGCCACCGCCTGCGCCACCTGGTGCAGGTTCGGCTCGGTCGGGATGCCGGTGCCGATGTCCAGGAACTGCCGGATCCCGGCCTCGGCGAGGGTGCGGACCGCCCGGTGCATGAACCGGCGGTTGGCGCGCGCGCCGCGCACCGCCGTGCCGTCCGCGGCGAGGATCCTGCGGGCCAGCTCCTCGTCCACCGGGTAGTTGTCCTTGCCGCCCAGCCACCAGTCGTAGACGCGCGCCGGGTGCGGCCGGCTGGTGTCGATGGGGGCGGCGGTGCCGTCGAATCCGGTCATGCCGTGTCGTCTCCTGGGAGCCTCGGGCCTCGGGCCTCGGTGGTGGGGTTCGCCGGGTCAGTAGTTCTCGCGGTACTCGCGCAGGACCTTCTCGGTGCGCTGGGTCGACGCGGCACGCGCCGTCATGTGGTCCAGGACCTCCAGGTGCGCCGAGACCTCGGGCCGGGAGTCCAGGTACAGGGCGCCGGTCAGATACTCGGTGAAGACCATGTCGGGCAGCTCCGGCTCCGCGAACCGGAACAGGGTGAACGGCGCGTACGTCCCCGGGTGCGGCCCGTCCTCGAACTCGGCGACCTGGAGCGTCACCCGGTCCCGGGACGCGAACTCCAGCAGCTTGTCCAGCTGTTCGCGCATCACCCGGCCGTGCACGCTGACCGGGCGCCGCAGCACCGTCTCGTCCATCACCACCCACAGGTGCGGCGGGTCCGCGCGCTCCAGCAGCCGCTGCCGCTCCATCCGCAGGGACACGTGCCGCTCCACGGCGTCACCGCCCGCGTTGCCGATCGTCCCGGCCTCCAGGACCGAGCGCGCGTAGTCCTCGGTCTGGAGCAGCCCCGGGACGAAGTGCGGCTCGTAGGAGCGCACGATCCGCGCGGCGCCCTCCAGGCTCACGTACATGCTGAACCAGTCCGGCAGCACGTCGTGGTACCGCTGCCACCAGCCCGGCTGGTTGGCCTCCTCGGCGAGCGTGACGAACGCGGCGACCTCGTCGGAGGCGACCCCGTACGTCGTCAGCAGGATCTGGACATACGGTATCTTCAGCGAGACCTCGGCCATCTCCATGCGCCGCACCGTGGCCGGGGCCACGCGGAGCACCTTGGCGGCCTCCTCGCGTCTGAGGCCCGCGGTCTCCCGCAGTTCCTGCAACCGTCTGCCGAGGACCACCTGGCCCACGGTGGGTGCGGCCCGTCGCTCACTCACGCCACGCCTCCCCAACGCGCCCAAGTCACACCGCAGTCTGTCATGTACCCCCGCCGCTCTCACAGGGGTGTCGGCGATCAACCTTGTCAGGACAGCAGAGTGTGCAGGTACTTGACCGTCGCCGGGTCGGCCGGCAGCAGCGTCTCGATGGCCAGCTCGGCCACCGTCACGTCCATCGGAGTGTTGAAGGTGGAGATGGACGAGATGAACGACAGGGTCCGGCCCTCGTGCTCGATCCGCATCGGCAGCGCGAAGTACGGCACCGCTTCGTCCGGCTCCCCGTCCGGCGCGATCTCCGGCGCGGTGTCCGGCACCGGATAGGCCGCCACCTCGTCGTACAGCGCGCGCAGCGGCTCCGAGCGCTGCAGGGCGATCTGCCGCTCCATCTGCTCCAGCAGGTGCCCGCGCCACTGGCGCAGGTTGCGGATGCGCGGTGCCAGTCCCTCCGGGTGCAGGGTCAGCCGCATCGCGTTCAGCGGCGGCGCGAGCAGATGCTCGGCGACGCCGTCCATCAGCATCGCCACGCCCCGGTTGGCCGCCAGCACCTGGTACGTCCCGTCGACGACCAGCGCCGGATACGGCTCGTAGCCCCGGATCAGCCGCTCCATGCCCTCGCGCAGGGCGCCCAGCGCCGGGTCGTCCAGCGGGGTCTCCGGGTAGTGCGGGGCGTAACCGGCCGCGAGCAGCAGGGCGTTGCGCTCGCGCACGGGGACGTCCAGGTGCTCGGCGAGGCGCAGCACCATCTCCTCGCTCGGCCGGGAGCGGCCCGTCTCGACGAAGCTGATGTGCCGGGCGGAGGAGTCGGCGCGCAGGGCCAGCTCCAGCTGGCTGACCCGCCGCCGTTCCCGCCAGGACCGGAGCAGCGGACCCACGCCCTGGGCGGCGGGGACGGTGCCGGACGTGGGTGCGGTCATGGGCCGAACGGTAGTCGACGGCGGGCCGCGGCGGGACCGGCCGGCCCTCCTGACCAGGGCCCCGGCGGAAGCGATGTGGCAGGCTGAAGACCGGTTACCCGACGCCCAGGACAGGAGCGTGGCACATGCCCGTCGAACCGCTGTCACGGCAGGAGATCGAAGAGCGGCTGGCCGGGCTGCCCGGCTGGACGCTGGAGGACGGCCGCCTCACCCGTGCCTACCGGCTCGGCTCGCACTTCGCGGCGACCGCCATGGTCGTGCACATCGCCCAGGTGCAGGAGGAACTCGACCACCACTCCGACCTCACCCTCGGCTACAACACCGTGTCCCTCGCGGTGCACACGCACAGCGCGGGCGGCGCCGTCACCGCGAAGGACATCGAGCTGGCCCGCAGGGTGGAGGATCTGGCCGCCGGTCACGGGGCACACTGACGGTGTGCTCGACTACGACAAGGAAGCGGAGCGGTACGATGCGGCCCGCGGCGGCGAGCCCCGGGCCGAGGCCGCCGCACGGGCCGTACTGAGCCTCGTGCCGCCAGGGGCGCGCAGCCTGCTCGACGTCGCCTGCGGCACCGGCATCGTCACCCGGCGGCTGGCGGCCGCGCCGGGTGCCCCGCGGGTGACCGGCGCGGACCTCGCCCCCGCCATGGCCCGGCGGGCCGCGGCCCGGCTGCCCGGTGCCGTCGTGCTCGCCGACAGCCGCCGGCTGCCGTTCCGCGACGGCGGGTTCGACGCCGTCACCAGTGTGTGGCTGCTGCACCTGGCGGGGAGCGCCGGGGACGTGCGGGCGATCGTCGGCGAGTGCGCCCGCGTCCTGCGGCCCGGCGGGGTGTACGTGACCACCGTCGACAAGGGTGCCTCGCACAACGTGGGCAGTGACATCGATGCCGTGCTCGCGGCCCGCCCGCCCAGCACCGCGCACGACGCCGTCGCCCTCGTCGAGGCGCACGCCCGCGCGCACGGCCTGGTCCCGGCCGGGGAGGCCCGCTTCACCGGCCACGGTCAGGGCCGCAGCCCCCGCCGTACTGTCGCCGACCTGCGGCGCGGCTGGTTCGTCACGCTGCCGCCCGGCGACCCGCGCGCGGAGCACTTCGCCACCCGGCTGGCGGCCCTGCCGGATCAGGACCGGCCCCGGCCCGACCCCGTCTTCACCCTCCGGGCGTTCGTGAAGTCGTAGGCGGGGGGCGGCAACCCGGCCCTCCCGGGCGGCGACCGAGAGGCGGAACCCATCCGTCCTCCAGGAGGTCCGTCCCGTGAGGCACCCCCACACGTACCGCAGACGCCCGCTCGCCCTGGCCGCCGCCCTCGCCGCCGCGGGGCTGGTCGGCGCGGGCCCGACGACGCTCGCCCCCGACACCGCCCTGGCCGCCACGGCACGGCAGGTCGAGGCCCTCGACCGGGGCGTGGTCAGCGTCCACACCGGCGACGGCAATCTGGTCGGCTGGCGCTGGCTGGGCACCGACCCGGACGACGTCGCGTTCAACGTCTACCGGGCCGGCACCAAGGTCAACGCCGGCCCTGTCACCGGCTCCACCACCTTCTTCCACGCCGGCGCCCCGTCCCACGCCGACTACACCGTCCGCGCCGTCGTCGACGGCACCGAGCAGGGCGACTCCGTCCACGCCGTCCAGTTCCGGGCCGGCTACAAGGACGTGCCGATCAGTCCGCCCGCCGGCGGCACGACACCCGACGGCGTCTCCTACACCTACGAGGCCAACGACGCCTCCGTCGGCGACCTCGACGGCGACGGCGCGCTCGACCTCGTCCTCAAGTGGCAGCCGGCCAACGCCAAGGACAACTCCCAGTCCGGGTACACGGGCAACACGATCGTCGACGGCATACGGCTGGACGGCACCCGGCTGTGGCGCGTCGACCTCGGCCGCAACATCCGCTCGGGCGCCCACTACACCCAGTTCCAGGTGTACGACTACGACGGCGACGGCAGGGCCGAGGTGGCGATGAAGACCGCCGACGGCACCCGGGACGGCACCGGCGCGGTCGTCGGCAGCCCCTCGGCCGACCACCGCAACTCCTCCGGCTACGTCCTGTCCGGCCCCGAGTACCTGACGATGTTCGACGGCCGGACCGGCAGGGCCATGGGGACCGTCGACTACGTCCCCGCCCGGGGCAACGTCTCCTCCTGGGGCGACTCCTACGGCAACCGCGTCGACCGCTTCCTGGCGGGCACCGCGTACCTGGACGGCTCCCGGCCCTCCCTGATCATGGCGCGCGGCTACTACACGCGCTCCGTGATCGCGGCCTGGGACTGGCGGAACGGGCGGTTCACCCGCCGCTGGACCTTCGACACCAACTCCTCCACCAACACCGGCAAGGGCTACGACGGCCAGGGCAACCACCAGCTCTCCGTCGCGGACGTCGACGGCGACGGCAGGGACGAGATCGTCTACGGCGCGATGGCCGTCGACGACAACGGCAACGCCCTGTGGACCACGAGGAACGGCCACGGCGACGCCATGCACGTCGGCGACCTCGACCCGTCCCGCGCGGGCCTGGAGGAGTTCAAGGTCGACGAGGACACCTCGAAGCCCTCGTCCTGGATGGCGGACGCGCGCACCGGCCGGATCATCTGGTCCACCGGCGCGGGCGGCGACAACGGCCGGGGCGTCGCCGGGGACATCTGGTCCGGCAGCGCGGGCGCCGAGTCCTGGTCCTCCGCCGAGAGCGGCATCCGCGACCCCAGGGGCACGGTCGTGAACGGCCGCAAGCCCTCCAGCGCCAACTTCCTGTCCTGGTGGGACGGCGACCCGGTCCGCGAACTCCTCGACGGCACCCACGTCGACAAGTACGGCACCTCCGGCGACACCCGCCTGCTCACCGGCTCCGGCGTCGCGTCCAACAACGGCACCAAGGCCACCCCGGTCCTCGCGGGCGACCTCCTCGGCGACTGGCGCGAGGAGGTCGTCTGGCGCACGTCGGACAACGCGGCCCTGCGCGTCTACTCCACCCCGTACGACACCGACACCCGCATCACGACCCTCCTCCACGACACCCAGTACCGCACGGCCCTGGCCTGGCAAAATACGGCTTACAACCAGCCGCCGCACCCGAGCTTCTTCCTCGGCGACGGCATGCCGACGGCGCCGAGGCCGGCGGTCTACACCCCGTGAACAACGGTGGGGTGGGCGCCCTCGGACACCCGCCCCACCGTCGGCTCAGCCGGTCGCGCAGCTCCGGCCGGCCATCCCGAACGCGGTCGGTTCCGCGTTGGTCCCCGACCCCTCGCCCGTGAAGCCGAAGCTCACCGAGGCGTCGGGGGCGACGCGGGCGTTCCAGCCGACGTTCTTCGCCGTCACCGTGGTGCCCGCCCGGGTGTGCTCGGCGTTCCACATCCGGGACACCCGCCGGCCGCCCGCGAACGTCCAGTCGAGGGACCAGCCGTTCCAGGCCGCCGTGCCGGTGTTGGTGAGCCGGACGTCCGCCTGGAAGCCGCCGGGCCACTGGTTCGTGACCCTGTACGTCACCTCGCAGGCTCCGGTGGGCGTCGGGTCGGGGCCGGGGTCGGTGCCGCCGTCGCCCGCCGTGTCGCCGTACACGATCCCCCGGCCGTTGGTCGCCACGTACACCCGGCCGTACACCCGCGGATCCCCGGTGATGGCCGCGCCCGTCCAGCCCCACTGGTGCGCGTCGTCGTTGACCCGGGTCCAGCTCGCTCCCGCGTCGGTGGAGCGGAAGATGCCGCGGACGCCGCCGATCTCCGCACTGGAGTAGAGGGTCTGGTAGGACGCGCCCGGGGCCGCCTTGCCGAAGCCGATGGTGTCGGCCGCGTCGACGCCGGACAGCCTGGTGAAGGTGGTGCCGCCGTCCGTCGAGTGCCACAGGCCGTACGGGCCGTCCGCCGCCCCGCCCGCCAGCCAGACGTCGCCCTCGCCGCCGGGCAGCGCCTTGAAGCGGACGCTGTCACCGGAGGGCAGGCCGGTCGCCGGTGAGGCGGTGAAGGTCGCGCCGCCGTCCGTGCTGACGTAGAACGTCCCGGACTTGAAGCCGTAGAAGGTGTGCGGGTCGACGCGGTCGGACTCGACGACCGCCCCCGCCGGGATGCCGCTCGACGCCTGCCAGGACGTGCCGAAGCCCGTCGTGTGGTGCACGCCGGCACCCTGCGGGCTCCACACGAAGCGGCCGCCGTCCGCGCCCGCCGCGACCGTCCCGCCGCCGCTCACCCCCGCCGGGTCGGTTCCGCCGAACCAGTTGGCGCCGTTGTCCGTGGAGAACGCGATGTGCGGGCCGGAGTCGAGGTTGCCGGCCCGGACGACCGTGTCCGGGTTCGACTCCGCGAAGTCGAGGCTCGTGGTGGAGGTAAAGTTGGGGGAGGTGTACATCATCGACGGGACCTCGGTCAGGCTGGTGTGCCGGAAGCCGCCGATGTCGCCGAGCGCGCTGAGCAGCGGGGCGCCGGACGGGGGAGCGGCCAGGTCGTTGACCGCCGTCTCCTCCAGGCCGCGCACCATCGGCTCGATGGCGAAGGTGCCGCCCTCGTCGTCCCAGTTCGTGAGGTTCTCGGTGCCGTAGATCGTGGCGCCCGTGCCGTACATCATCCGGTCCGGGTCGAACGGGTCGATCTCCAGCGCCTCCGTCATCCAGCCCAGCTTCGGGGTCTGCTCGGGCGGAGCCGGGTTCGCGCCCCAGGTGAGCCACGGGGAGGAGGAGACGTCCATCGTGTAGCGGTTCTCGCGGGTCGGGTACGACGTGTAGTCCCACGCCTGCGTCCAGGTCGCGCCGCTGTCCGTCGAGCGGAAGATCTGCGTGTCCGGCCACCAGGAGCTGTACGCCGTCGCCATGACCGTCCCCGGGTTCTGCCGGTCGACGGTCAGGCCGCTGAACCCGAAGTAGGTGTCCGCCTCCGCGACCGGGCTGATGTCCGTCCAGGTGCCCGTCGCCGTGGCGTACCGGTACAGCCGCCCCTTGCCGCCGTCGTACGGCCCGCCCGTGTCGCTGTAGGCCAGGTACAGGTAGCCGTTCTCCGCGTCCAGGACGCCCTTGTGGGCCAGGTAGCCCGTGGGCTGCCCGGCGACCCGCTCCCAGGTCGCGCCCGCGTCCGTGGAGCGGTAGACGGCGTTCTCCTTGTCGGCGACGCCGACGTAGATCGTCTCCGTGGCCGTGCCCGCGCCGCCCGTCGACTCGTCGAAGGTGACCCAGGTGATGCCCTGGTTGTCGGAGGCGTAGCCGGACGTGTCGCTCGGGTCCTGCGCGTAGTTGCCGGGGTTCGGGAAGGCCGTCACCTCGGACCAGGTCACGCCAGCGTCGGTCGACCGCCACAGTCCGTGGCCGCTGGGCGCGCCCAAGTAGAGCACGTCGTTGTCGTGCGGATCGACGGCCAAACGCTCACCCATGCCCCGGCCCGGCATGTTGCCGCCCAGCTTGAACGGCAGGTCCGTCTTCGCCCAGGTCGCGCCCCGGTCGGCGGAGCGGAGCACCGCGCCGTTGCCCGGGTCCCAGTCGTTGGTGTAGGTGCCGACCGCCGCGTACACCCGGTCGGGGTCGACGGAGTCGGAGGCGATACTGGCCACGCCCGTGTGGCCCCAGTCGTCCCAGCCGACGTGGTCGAGGAGCGGCGTCCAGGTGCGGGACGACTCCTGCCAGCGGTAGGCGCCGCCGATGTCGGTACGGGCGTAGGCCAGGTCCTTCTCGGTGCGGTTGAAGACGATGCCGGGGACGAATCCGCCGCCGTCGATCCGGGCGTTCTTCCAGGTGTAGGTCTCGGCGGCCCGCGCGGTGGGCGGGCCGACCGCCAGGAGACCGGCCGCGAGCGCCAGCAGAACGGTGACGATCCTGGTTCTTCGCACGGTGGGGAACCGTCCTTCCATCAGGAGCAGAACACACACGAACACCGGACGACCCTCGCCATGAACGAGGGCCGCCCGGCAGTTGGAGCCGTAAGGCGCCCCAAAGGGGCGCGGGGAACTGCGCGACCAGCCACAACGGACCCGCAGCCAAAAACCGCCCAACCCGCGGAGCGCCCCGCGGGGGCTATTCCAGAAGCTCCGCGTACGAACCCATGGCGAGGGCGATGTCCGCCTGGGCCCAGAACCGGTGGTACGTGAACGTGGGCGCGGCACCGCCCGCGAGATAGTCCTCGATCTTCGACCAGGCCGGGTCGTCCTGGTAGAAGGAGCGGATCGAGGCGAACGTCGACGACGCGTCGATCGTGTCGCCGTTCGGCATGGTCCCGGTCCAGCCGTTCGGGACGTACACCGGGTCGTCGAAGCGGTTGTAGTCGGCGCGGGTCTCCGGGACGGCGATGCCGAGCGCGTCCTGGTTGTTCTCCCACATGCCGTCGAGCAGCGCCTTGGCGGTCGCGGCCGCCTCCGTGTCGCCCGAGCGGTCGGCGTAGTACGTCAGGGTCTTGGCGTACGCCGCCGCCACACCGACATCGTTGGTGTAGTCCGAGACGGTGACGTGCAGGTCGCCGTTGTCACCCGGGGAGGACGCGTTCCAGGTGTCGGGCTGCCCCGACCACCGCATCGTCGAGGGGATCCGGAAGGTGCCGTCCGGGTTGACCGTCGTCTCCGACAGCGCCCAGTCGACCCACTTGTCCAGGACCTCCTTCGCCGCCGCGTCGCCGCTCTGCTGGTAGTACTCGGCGACCCGCTCCATGGACCACGCCTGGAAGCCGAACCACTGGTTGGACGGCGGGTCATGGTACACCGGCTTCTCGTCGTAGTACATGCCGTAGAAGGTCGGCGTACCGGCCGGCGGTGTCGCGTACCGGCCCGCCCAGCTGTTGGTCGCGCCGCCCGCGATGGCACCCTCGTCGGACTGCAGCCAGCGGTAGAACTCCACTTGCCGGTCGAGGGACTTGGCCCAGTCGGAGGCACCGGTGGCCGACTTGGGCTTCAGGTCGGCGTAGGTGCTCAGCGCGTACGCGGCCAGCGGGTTCTGGTAGCCGCCGTGGGTGTGGCTGGAGCCGATGCGCCAGGCCCAGCCCGCCGAGGTGTCCACCGCGCCGCCCCAGGCGTAGTACCAGGACAGCAGGTAGTGCGAGGAGTCCTTGCCGGTGCCGGCCGGGCAGCTCGACGGCCCCACGCAGTTGCCGACCTTCTTGAAGTACTTGTCGAACATGGCGTAGCGCAGGTAGTCGCCCATCTTCGCGGCCTTGTCCAGGGTCCCGGCGATCTCGTCGCCCTTGCCCTGCTCCTCGGCCCAGACGTCCGCCCAGTACGCGGCCTGCACGGCCCGCGCGTCGGCGTCCGGGGCGTTGGTGAACTTCCACTGCTTCGCGTAGGACGCGTCGCCGGTGAACAGGTCCAGGTAGCCGTTCGGGCCGCCGTACTTGAAGGCGTCGCAGGTCGGCTGCGGCACCGTCTCCCACACCGACTCCTGCGCGCCGCGCTGGAAGGTATTGATGTAGGAGGGACCGGTGTCCGTCGGACCCGCCTCGCACTTGCCCGGCGAGTTGCCGTAGCCGTAGGTGTTGTCGACGTCCTGGAGCCAGTGCATGCCGTAGACGTCGTCGGTGCCGTACGCCGACTTCAGCTCGCCGGCGATCGGGTCCGGACCGACGGAGACCGCGCCGTCCAGGGGCGCCGGATACTCGTTCGGCGTGTCCAGTTCGGGGGCGTAGGTCGCCGGCTTCGAGGCGTTGTAGGCCGAGTTGGTCGGCTGGTCGGCGTGGGTGGGGATCATGTACGTCTCCATGATCTCCCAGGCGTTGTTGAACCTCGACCAGTCGCCGGTCACCTTGCCGTACATGGCCTGGAGCCACAGCAGGTAGCTGTACGCCTCGGAGGTCGTCTCGTGGCCGTGGTCGGGCGCCTCGACGATCAGCGTCTCGACCGAGTGGTACGGGATTCCCTCGGGGGAGAAGTAGCCGTTCGCCGGGTCGGTGATCTTCCCGTACAGCTCCAGGAAGCGGGCGTCGTAGTCCTTCGCCGCGGCCAGCTGGGTCACGGTGACCGCGGCCTTTCCGTGGCCGGGGGCCGTCGACTCGAAGACCGCCGAGCCGCTGCCGGAGGCGTCCGCGGAGACGGTCACCCGCTGGGCGGTGTCCCAGTTCGACGGGGTGAAGGTGAGACTCGCCCCACCGGTCAGCGAGAGCCCCGTGTTGCCGCTCGCGCGGGACGTCGTGACGGTGACACTGGCGGCCGGCTGCTTCGACAGCTTGACCTCGTACGTCCCCGACTCGCCCTGCTGGACGCCGAGTTGGCCGGGTGAGGCGACCACGGTCGGTCCCGAGGCGACCGTGATGCCGACCGGCGTCGAACTGCCGGAGGCGCCCATGCTGTCGTACGCCTTCGCCACCAGGGAATGACTGCCCACGGTCAACCCGGAGGCCGAGTGCGTGTAGGGCGCGCTGGTGTCGGTGCCGAGCAGGGTGGTGTCGTCGTAGAACTCCACCTTGGTGACGCCGGCGCCGTCGGCCGCGGCGGCCGTGGCCGCGAGCGGCACCGCCTCGCCCTGCGAGTACACCGCGCCCGCCTCCGGGCTGGTCAGCACCGTGATCGGCGGCTGGTGCGCGCCGGCGCAGGAGGTGCCGTTGACCGCGAAGTTCGTGGGTGCCGTGTTGGTGCCGCTGTACGTGAACTGCCCCCCGGTGGTGACGGCGGCCCCGGCGGCGACCCGCCCGTTGAACGAGGCGTTCCTGACCGTGACGTTCCGGCCCGACTGGGACCAGGTGCCGTTCCAGCCGTTGCTCAGCTTCTGGTCGCCCGCGTAGGCGTACGTCAGCGTCCAGCCGTCGATGGCGTCGGTGCCGCGGTTGGTGAGCGTCAGCTCCGCGGTGAAGCCCGAGCCCCAGTCGTTCGTCCGGTAGTCCACGCTGCACTGAAGTGCCGCCGCCTGGGCGGGAGTCGAACCGGTGCTCAGCATCGTGAGGGGTAGTGCGAGGGCCGCCAGCGCGGCGGTCCACAGCCGCCGCGCGGTGCGGCGTCTGCGTCTGTGTCGGGGGTGCATGGTGCTGGTTCCTCCTTGCGGCTCGGGGAGGGGTGGGGGAGGAGCAACAAGCCTTGAACCAGTGGGAGCGCTCCCATAGTGGAGAGAGGGGCAACGGCGGTCAAGATGCGTGAAGAGTCGAAAAGATTCGACAGGGTGTGCGGAGAGAAAGTCGGCAACTCCTCTGTTCTTTGCCGTCACTTGGCGCTACCTTCGCTGAACCAGTGGGAGCGGTTCCATCAGTCGGCGCGACCGTCACGGCGTGCCCGAGCTGCAAGGAGTCGCTCATGCGACACCCCCCGCTCCACCTTCCGCGTTCAGGACTTTTAGCCGCGGCTGAGGCCTGTCCTCCCACGCGCCTTCGGCCGGCCCGCCGGCCCGCACCCACCCCGGGCTCCCGCACCGTGCCCGCGGGCCGTTCCTGACCTTCGATCACGACGGCACCCCCATGCCGATCGGCAGCGGACCGCGCCGACGGACGCGCGGCCCCGGACGACAGCACCCGCACCCCCACGAAAGAAGGAACCCGCACTCATGACCCGTACCAGAACCGCGATGCTCGCTGCCCTGACGCTGGTCGCCGGCGCCTCCGGCACGGCGCTGGCCGCCCACTCCGCGAGCGCCGGAGCCGCGGCCGCCGCCTGCACCGTCGACTACAAGGTGCAGAACGACTGGGGAAGCGGCTTCACCGCCGCCGTGACCGTCACCAACAACGGTGCCGCCACCTCGAACTGGTCGCTGGGCTGGACCTACGCCGGCAGCCAGAAGGTCACAGGCGGCTGGAACGCGAAGGTCAGCCAGAGCGGTGCCGCCGTCACCGCGGCCAACGAGTCGTACAACGGCACCCTCGCCACGGGCGGTTCGGCCAGCTTCGGCTTCCAGGCCACCTACAGCGGCGCCAACGCGGTCCCGGCCACCTTCACCCTCAACGGCGTGACCTGCAACGCCGACGGCGGTCCGACCGACCCGACGGACCCGACGGACCCGCCGGAGACGGGCGACCGGGTGGACAACCCCTATGACGGCGCCGAGGTCTACGTGAACCCCGAGTGGTCCGCGAAGGCCGCCGCAGAACCGGGCGGCTCCCGGATCGCGAACCAGCCCACCGGTGTGTGGCTCGACCGGATCGCCGCCATCAACGGTGTGAACGGCGGTATGGGTCTGCGCGATCACCTCGACGAGGCGCTGACGCAGAAGGGCTCCGGCGAACTCGCCGTCCAGCTCGTCATCTACAACCTGCCCGGTCGCGACTGCGCCGCCCTCGCCTCCAACGGCGAACTGGGCCCGACGGAGATCGACAAGTACAAGACGCAGTACATCGACCCGATCGCCGAGATCCTCGCCGACCCGAAGTACGCGGGCCTCAGGATCGTCACCACGGTCGAGATCGACTCGCTGCCCAACCTCGTCACCAACGTCAGCGGCCGGCCGACCGCCACGCCGAACTGCGACGTGATGAAGGCCAACGGCAACTACCAGAAGGGCGTCGGATACGCCCTGAACAAGCTCGGCGACATTGGCAACGTCTACAACTACGTCGACGCCGGCCACCACGGCTGGCTCGGCTGGGACGACAACTTCGGTGCCTCCGCGGACATGTTCAAGACCGCCGCCACCACCGAGGGGGCGACCGTCGCCGACGTGCACGGCTTCATCGTCAACACCGCCAACTACAGCGCCCTCAAGGAGGAGAACTTCAAGATCGAGGACTCCGTGAACGGAACCTCCGTGCGGCAGTCCAAGTGGGTCGACTGGAACCGCTACACCGACGAGCTGTCCTACGCCCAGGCCATGCGCGCCAAGCTGGTCTCGATCGGCTTCGACCAGAACCTCGGCATGCTGATCGACACCTCCCGCAACGGCTGGGGCGGCACCGCCCGGCCCACCGGACCGGGCGCGACCACCAACGTGGACACCTATGTGAACGGCGGACGCTACGACCGCCGTATCCACCTCGGGAACTGGTGCAACCAGTCCGGAGCCGGCCTCGGCGAACGTCCCCAGGCGAGCCCCGCGGCCGGGATCGACGCGTACGTCTGGATGAAGCCCCCGGGCGAGTCCGACGGAGCGAGCAAGGAGATCCCGAACGACGAGGGCAAGGGCTTCGACCGGATGTGCGACCCCACCTACGAGGGCAACGCGCGCAACGGCAACAACCCCTCGGGCGCGCTGCCGAACGCCCCGGTCTCCGGGCACTGGTTCTCCGCGCAGTTCCAGGAGCTGATGAAGAACGCCTACCCGCCGCTGTCGTGAGCGGCTTCCCCCGCGGGTGAGTCACCGGGGTCCGGTCCTTGCGGGCCGGGCCCCGGCGGCCTCCCGTTTTTTGCGGGACCGGCAACGTTGTTTGCCCGGGCGGGGTGAGTCGTCGCACCCTGAGGTCACCGCGAACGGGAGGCTGACCAGCATGGCGCACGACCACCACCACGACGAGCACGGTTCCGCGCACGGGCACGGGCACGGGCACGGCCACGGCCACGGAACCGGGCACGACCACACCGACCTGGACTGGGCCGAGATGGCCCCGCTCCTCGAGGCGCAGGCCGAGCTGTACACGCCGCTGTACCGGCAGGCCATGAGCTGGCTGGCACGGGAGGTGACCGACCCCGGCCTGGTCGTCGACGTCGGCAGCGGACCGGGCGTCGTCTCCTGCCTGTTCGCCGACACCTTCCCCGGCGCCCGCGTCGTCGCCGCCGACGGCGCCGGTCCGCTGCTGGAACGGGCCCGGGACCGGGCCGCCCGGCTCGGTGTCGCCGACCGCTTCGGCACCCTCACCGGCGACCTGCCCGGCGCCCTGGGCGAGCTGGAGTACCCCGCCGACCTGATGTGGGCCAGCCAGAGCCTGCACCACCTCGGGGACCAGCGGGCCGCCCTCGCCGCCCTCGGCGGGCATCTCGCGCCCGGCGGCACGCTCGCGATCCTGGAGGGCGGCCTGCCCGCCCGGTTCCTGCCCCGCGACATCGGGTTCGGGCGTCCCGGCCTCCAGGCCAGGATCCACGCCGTGGAGGAGGACTTCTTCGCGGAGATGCGCGCGAGCCTGCCCGGCTCCGTGCCCGAGACCGAGGACTGGCCCGCGCTGCTGACCGCCGCCGGCCTCAAGCCCACCGGCACCCGCAGCTTCCTCCTTGACCTGCCCGCGCCCGTCTCCGACGCGGCCCGCGCCTACGCCGCCTCCTCCCTCTCCCGGCTGCGCGAGCGGATCGGCGACGGTCTGGACGCCGTGGACCGGGACACCCTGGACCGGCTGCTCGACCCCGGGGACGAGGGGAGCGTGCACCGGCGGCAGGACGTGTTCGTGCTGGTGGCGCACACGGTGTACACGGCGGTACGGCCGGTCTGAACGGCCGCCGTGCCGGGCCCTTGACTTCGAGAGCGCTCCAAGTGATGGACTCCCCTCCGTCCGGAAGAGGTGCCTGCACAGACACACAGGCACAGACACAGGGGGGAACCATGGCCGACGCACCGGTCGCGCTCATCACCGGCGGCGGCAGCGGTATCGGAGCCGCCGTCGCCCGGCGGCTGCTGGACGCGGGGCACCGGGTGGCCGTCACCGGGCGCGGGGAGGCGAGGCTGCGCGCGTTCGCCGGCGAACTCGGCGATCCCGAGGGCCTGCTGACCCTGGTCGGCAACGCCGCCGACCACACCCAGGTGGCCTCCGCCGTCGAAGCGACGCTCAAGGAGTTCGGCCGCCTCGACACGGTGGTCGCCAACGCCGGGTTCGCCACCCACGACTCGGTGGCCGAGGGCGACCCGGCGGGCTGGACGGAGATGGTGCTGACCAACGTGCTGGGACCGGCGCTGCTGATCAGGGCGTCGATCGACGCCCTGAAGGCGACGCGCGGGCGGATCGTGCTGGTCGGCAGCGTCGCCGGGTTCGTGAACACGCCGGGCAACATCTACGGCGCCACGAAGTGGGCGGTGACCGGTCTCGCCGAGAACACCCGTAGGGAGGTCACCCAGTGGGGTGTCGGCGTGACCCTGATCGCGCCGGGCCGGGTGGAGACCCCGTTCTGGGAGGCGACCGGCGGTCTACCGCCCGGCGACCTGCTCACCGCCGACCAGATCGCCGACTCGATCGTCTGGGCCACCACCCAGCCGGCCGGCGTCGACGTCAACACGGTGGTCGTACGGCCGCTGGGACAGCCCAACTGACAGGAGAGGAGGGGCCCGGCCGGGCCCCTCCTCTCGTGCCTGACTCTCGTGCCTGACGCTCAGACGGTGCTCAGGAGTTGACCTCCGCCGGGTCCGAACCCAGACGCCGGTCCTCGTTCAGCGCGCTGATCGCCGCCAGGTCCTCGGTGTCCAGGGTGAAGCCGAACACGTCGATGTTCTCCTTGATCCGCGACGGCGTCACGGACTTCGGGATCACCACGTTGCCGAGCTGGAGGTGCCAGCGCAGCACGACCTGGGCCGGGGTGCGGTTGTGCTTCTGGGCGATGGCCACAATCGCCGGGATCTCCAGGATCCCCTTGCCGGAGCCGAGCGGGGACCACGCCTCGGTGGCGATGCCCTGCTCCGCGTGGACCTCGCGGGAGGCGTGCTGCTGGAGGTGCGGGTGCAGCTCGATCTGGTTGACGGCCGGGACGACCGACGTCTCGCCGGTCAGCCGCTCCAGGTGCTCCGGCAGGAAGTTGGAGACGCCGATGGCCCGCACCCGCCCGTCGGCGAGCAGCTTCTCGAACGCCTTGTACGTGTCGACATACCGCTCCTTGGCCGGCATGGGCCAGTGGATCAGGTAGAGGTCCAGGTACTCCAGGCCCAGCTTCGCCAGTGAGGCGTCGAAGGCGCGGAGGGTCGTGTCGTACCCCTGGTCGCTGTTCCAGAGCTTGGTGGTGACGAAGAGATCCTCGCGGGCCACGCCGGAGGCGGCGAGCGCCCTGCCGGTGCCCTCTTCATTGCCGTAGATCGCCGCTGTGTCGATGCTGCGGTACCCGGCCTCCAGCGCCTGGACCACCGCGGTCTCTGCCTCGTCGTCCGGCACCTGCCAGACGCCGAAGCCCAGCTGGGGCATCTCGACGCCGTTGTTCAGGATGATCGGGGGGACCTTGCTGCTCACGAGCTCTTGATCCTTCGGTTGTGGTCAGGTGGTACTCATATCGTCAACGATCACGAGCCCTTACGCATTCCTGACCGTGGAACTCACGCCGTGTAAAGCGCCGCGACCTCGGCACCGTAGGCCTTCTCGATGGCCTTGCGCTTCAGCTTCAGCGAAGGCGTCAGCAGGCCGTGCTCCTCGGTGAACGGCTGGGCGAGGATGCGGAAGGTGCGGATCGACTCGGCCTGCGACACGAGCGTGTTGGCCGCGACGACCGCGCGCCGCACCTCCGTCTCCAGGTCGGAGTCGTGCACCAGGTCGGCCGGGGGCATCTGCGGCTTGTTCCGCATCGCCAGCCAGTGCTCGACGGCCTCCTGGTCCAGGGTGATGAGGGCGGCGACGTAGGGCCGGTCGTTGCCGACGACGATGCACTGGTTGATCAGCGGGTGGTCCCGCACGCGCTCCTCCAGCAGCCCCGGGGAGACGCTCTTGCCGCCGGAGGTCACCAGGATCTCCTTCTTGCGGCCGGTGATGGTGAGGTAGCCGTCCTCGTCCAGGGCGCCCAGGTCGCCGGTGGCCAGCCATCCGTCGTGCAGGGTCTCGTCGGTGGCCTTCGGGTTGTTGAGGTAGCCCTGGAAGACGTTCTCGCCGTTCAGCCAGATCTCGCCGTCGTCCGCGATGTGCACGGTGACGCCGGGGACGGGGCGGCCGACCGTGCCGTAGCGGGTCCGCTCGGGCGGGTTGGCGGTGGCGGCCGCCGTGGACTCGGTCAGGCCGTAGCCCTCGTAGATCTGCACGCCCGCGCCAGCGAAGAAGAGCCCCAGCCGCCGGTCCATCGCCGAGCCGCCCGACATGGCGTTGCGGATGCGTCCGCCCATCGCCGCCCGCACCTTGGTGTAGACGAGCTTGTCGAACAGCTGGTGCTGCATACGCAGTCCCGCCGACGGTCCCGGCCCGGTGCCCCAGGCCTTCGCCTCCACCGCCTCGGCGTACTTGACGGCCACGTCGACGGCCTTCTCGAAGGGGCCGCCCCTGCCCTCCTTCTCGGCCTTGCGCCGGGCCGCGTTGAACACCTTCTCGAAGATGTACGGCACGGCCAGGATGAAGGTGGGTCTGAACGCCGCCAGGTCGGGCAGCAGGGCCGCGGCGTTCAGCTGGGGCTGGTGGCCGAAGCGGACCTTGCCGCGGATCGCCGCGACCTCCACCATCCGGCCGAAGACGTGGGCGAGCGGCAGGAACAGCAGCGTCGCCGCCTCGTCTCCCTTCTTGGAGTGGAACACCGGCTCCCACCGCTCGATGACGGTGTCCGCCTCCCACATGAAGTTGCCGTGCGAGATGACACAGCCCTTGGGCCGTCCGGTGGTGCCGGAGGTGTAGATGATGGTGGCGACCGAGTCGGGCGTGACCGCCTTGCGGTGCCGGTGGACCACCTCGTCGTCGAGGTGCGCCCCCGCGTCGTACAGCTCCTGGACGGCGCCCGAGTCGAGCTGCCACAGGCCGCGCAGGTGCGGCAGCCGGTCGATGACGGTGGCGATCGTCATCGCGTGGTCCTCGTGCTCCACGACCGCGGCCGTCACCTCGGCGTCGTACAGCATCCACATGCACTGGTCGGCCGAGGAGGTCGGGTAGATGGGCACGACCTGGGCGCCGATCGTCCACAGGGCGAAGTCGAACAGTGTCCACTCGTAGCGGGTGCGGGACATGATGGCGACCCGGTCGCCGAAGCGGATGCCCTGGGCGAGCAGGCCCTTGGCGAGCGCCAGCACCTCGTCGCGGAACGCGCCGGCGGTGACGTCCCGCCACTGCCCGGCCGCGTCCTTGCGGCCCAGCGCGATGTGCTCCGGATCCTCCTGGGCATGCTGGAAGACGACGTCGGCCAGACCGCCCACCGGTGGTGCCGACGTCAAGGGAGGACTGGTGAACTCACGCAAACCCCGCTCCCCGCTCTGGAATGAAGCCCCCGCACAGCGCGGTGAAAGCTACCCCACCCCGGAGAGGGGCGGGAGGGGTGCCAAAATCGAACAGGGCTCATGTTCGCGCTGGTCAGCGAGAGAAAATGCGCTCACATGGGGAAGGGTCGGACAGTTTCCTGACGGTTGAGTAAGTTTCGGTGCCGTAATCTCCACCGAATCTGTACGACCCACTTACCGCCGGTACGGTGTCGCCGGCTCCTTCTCCGCGGCCGGTGCCGCGGCGGCCGTCACGCGGGTGTCGCGGCTCTCCCGGCCGGCCCGCACCAGCACGAGCACCAGTACTCCGGCGACCGCCGCGACCGTGCCTGCGGTCAGCGCCGCGGCGTTCAGCCCGGAGGCGAACGCGGCCCGCAGCGCGTGCGCACCGAACACGCCCTCCAGGGCGTTCGCCGCACCGCCCGCCAGACCGTGCGCCGCGTCGTGCGGCAGCGTGTCCGTCATCCGTGAGGTCAGCACCGTGCCGAACACGGCGATGCCGAGCGCGTACCCGAGCTGCCGGAAGGTGTTGACCGCGCCGCCCGCCATCCCGGCCCGCTCCGCCGGCACCGCCGCCAGCGCCGCGCCCGCGATACCCGGCGACACCAGACCCGTACCGACGCCCACCAGCAGCAGCCCCGGCACCAGGGCGGACGCGCCGGACGAGGCGTCCAGGAACGCCATGGCGAACTGCCCCGCCGCGATCAGCAGCAGCCCGCCCCCGATGGTGAACCGCGCGGGCACCCCGTGCAGCAGCCGCCCGCCCGCCGCGGCCACCACGAACGACGCCAGCGACAGCCACACGAACACCAGCCCGCCCCGCACCGGGCTCATCCCGAGCAGCGTCTGCAGCCAGATGGAGGTGTACGCCATGACGCCGAACGCCGCCGCGTTGAAGGCCAGCGCGCCCAGCATCACGCCCGAGAACGCGGGCCGCAGGAACAGCCGCGGGTCGAGCAGCGGATCGGCGACCCGGCGCTCGACGGCGACGAAGCCGCCCAGCGCCGCCGCCGCGAGGCCGAAGGAGACGAGGGTGCCCGCCTCCGTCCAGCCGTGCGACCCGGCCCGCACCGCCCCGTAGGTCACCGCACCCGCGAACGCCGCGAACGCGGCCGTACCCGCCCAGTCCACGCGGCGGCCGCGCGCACCGCGCGACTCGGGCACCACGCGCAGCGTCAGCCAGACCGCCGCCACGCTCACCGGCAGGTTCACCCAGAAGATCCACCGCCAGCCCGGACCGTCCGTGAGCAGCCCGCCGAGCACCGGCCCCACGGCCGCCGCGGCACCGCTGACCGCGCCCCACACCCCGAGCGCCATCGACCGCCGGCGCCCCTGGTACACCGAGCCGAGCAGCGGCAGCGTGGTGGCGAACATCGCCGCCGCGCCCACGCCCTGCAGTCCGCGGGCGGCGACCAGCATCCCCGGCCCGGTGGCCAGCCCGCACAGCAGCGACGCCGCCGCGAACAGCACCACGCCCGCCACGTGCACCCGGCGCCGCCCCAGCACGTCGGCCGCGGCCCCCATGCCGAGCAGCAGCGCCGCCAGTGCCAGCGCGTAACCGTCCATCACCCACTGCAGATCGCTCAGCGACGCGTGCAGCCCCCGGGCCATGTCCGGCAGCGCGACGACCGCGATCGTCACGTCCAGCAGCAGCATGAACGTCCCGAGGCACACCGCCGTCAGCGGCCCCCATGTACGCATTCCGTCTTCTCCCTGTGTGCGACGACTTCCCGTGCCTCCGTACGATGAGGCGCGCCCGGCCGATCGCGCCGGTCCTCGGCGTCCGGCCGACGAAATCCGACGGGAGCAGCGGTCATGCGGATGGAATCCGACACCTTCGACGAGCTGGACCTGCGCGTCCTCGACGCGCTGGAGGTCAACGGCCGCGCCTCCTTCAGCCGCATCGGGGCGGTCCTCGGCGTCTCCGACCAGACCGTCGCCCGCCGCTACCGCAGGCTGTGCGCCGAGGGCGGGCTGCGGGTGGTCGCCGTGCGGGACGCCCAGCGGCTCGGCCAGGACCACTGGACGCTGCGGCTGCGCTGCGTCCCCGACAGCGCCCCGGCCATCGCGGACGCCCTCGCCAAGCGGCCCGACACCAGCTGGATCGGGCTGGCGGCGGGCGGCACGGAGGTCATCTTCGGTACCCGCCCGCGCAGCGCGGGGGACCGGGACGACCTGCTGCTCGGCAAGCTGCCGCGCACCCCGCGCGTCCTGGAGATCCACGCCCACCAGATGCTGCACCGCTTCTACGGCGGACCCAGCGGCTGGCTCCGCAAGTTCGCCGTGCTCAGTGACGACGAGGTCGCGGCTCTGCGCCCCCGGCACGACCCGGCGGCACGGGAACCGGCCCGCATCGAGCCCGAGGACGAGCCCCTGCTGGCCGTCCTGGAACGCGACGGGCGCGCCACCCACCCGGAGCTCCAGCGGGCCACCGGGCGTTCCGAGTCCGCCGTCAAGCGCCGCCTCGCCGCGCTGTTCGCCTCCGGGGCCGTCTACGTCGACGTGGAGTACCACTCCGAGATCCTCGGCTACCCCACCGCCGCCGTCCTGTGGATCACCACCAGCCCGGCCGCCCTCCACCGGGTCGGCCAGGCCCTAGCCGCGCACGACGAGATCGCCCACGCCGCCGCCACCGCCGGCCCCTCCAACATCATCGCCACGGCGGTCGTCCGCAACACCGCCGACCTCTACGCCTACCTCAGCGGCCCGCTCGGCCGCCTGGAGGGCGTCCAGCACGTGGAGGCGTCGCCCTTCCTGCGCCGGGTCAAGCAGCTCACCTATCCGAGCCCCGCCCGCTGAGGCCGGTGCAGCCGGTCGCCGCCCGCGAGGACCGCCGCCGCCAGCGCGTCCGCCGCGCCCTGCGCGGAGGGCCGGCGCCGGCCGTGCACCAGCACGAAGTCGACGCGGCCCAGCTCGGGCAGTCCGGCCCGGTCCGGGACGCGTACCAGGCCGGGCGGGACGAGCCCGCGCGAGTGCGCCATCACGCCCAGGCCCGCGCGGGCGGCCGCGATCAGGCCGTTGAGGCTGCCGCTGGTGCACGCGACGTGCCACTCCCGGCCCTGCCGCTGAAGGGCCTCCAGCGCGAGCGCCCGGGTGATGCCCGGCGGCGGATAGACGATCAGCGGCACCGGACGGTCGGGGTCGAGGCGCAGCCGCTCCGCGCCGATCCACACCAGCCGGTCGCTCCAGACCGGCTCGCCCCGCGGGTCCTCGGGCCGCCGCTTGGCGAGCACCAGGTCCAGCTCCCCGTCGGCCAACTGCTGGTGCAGCGTGCCCGACAGCTCCACCGTCAGCTCCAGGTCGACCTCGGGATGGTCGTGCCGGAAGCCCTCCAGGATCTCCGGCAGCCGGGTCAGCACGAAGTCCTCCGAGGCCCCGAACCGGAGCCGCCCGCGCAGCCGGGTGCCGGTGAAGAAGGCAGTGGCCTGCTCGTGCACCTCCAGGATCCGGCGGGCGAACCCGAGCATGGCCTCCCCGTCCTCCGTCAGCTCCACCGAGTGCGTGTCGCGGCTGAACAGCTGACGCCCCGTGGCGTCCTCCAGCCGTCGCACGTGCTGGCTCACGGTCGACTGACGCAGCCCGAGCCGCCGGGCGGCCTGCGTGAAGCTCAGCGTCTGGGCCACCGACAGGAACGTACGCAGGTGGGAGGGGTCGTACACGCCACCAGGTTATCGCGGTACGTGATGACAGTCAGAGCGGTATACCGGATTCCCGATCGCAGGGCGGGCGAGCAGGATGGAGCGGGGACCCGTGAGCCTCCGGACGCGAGCCCCCGAACGACCGTGAACAAGCAAGTGGAGCACCGTGAAACGCCTGCGATGGCCCCGTTGGATGCCGATCGACCCGTACATCCTGCTGCTGCTCGGGACGGTGGGCCTCGCGGCGCTGCTGCCGGCCCGCGGCACGGGCGCGGACGTCGCCTCCGGGGCCTCCACCGCCGCGATCGCGTTCCTCTTCTTCCTCTACGGCGCCCGGCTCTCCACCCGTGAGGCGATGGACGGAGTACGCCACTGGCGGCTCCACGTCACCGTGCTGGCCTGCACCTTCGTAGTCTTCCCGCTGCTCGGGCTGGCGTCGCGCGGACTCGTGCCCGTCTTCCTGACCGACCCCCTCTACCAGGGCCTGCTCTTCCTCACCCTGGTCCCCTCCACCATCCAGTCCTCGATCGCCTTCACTTCCATCGCCCGCGGCAACGTGCCCGCCGCGATCTGCGCCGGCTCCTTCTCCTCGCTGGTGGGCATCGTCGTCACGCCGCTGCTGGCCGCGGCCCTGCTCGGCAGCGGCGGGGGCGGGTTCTCCGCCGACTCGGTGCTGGAGATCGTGCTGCAACTGCTGGTGCCGTTCGCCGCCGGGCAGGTGCTGCGCCGGTGGATCGGGGGCTTCGTCGCCCGGCACAAGAAGGTCCTCCAGCTCGTCGACCGCGGTTCGATCCTGCTCGTCGTCTACACCGCGTTCAGCGAGGGCATGGTCCAGGGCATCTGGCATCAGGTGAGCCCCGTCCGGCTGGCCGGGCTGCTGGCCGTGGAGGCGGTACTGCTCGCCGTGATGCTGCTGCTGACCTGGTACGGGGCGAAGGGGCTCGGCTTCGGCCGGGAGGACCGGATCGCGATCCAGTTCGCGGGGTCGAAGAAGTCGCTCGCCGCCGGACTGCCCATGGCGAGCGTCCTGTTCGGCGCCCACGCCTCGCTGGCCGTGCTGCCCCTGATGCTCTTCCACCAGATGCAGCTCATGGTGTGCGCGGTCATCGCCAAGCGCCGCTCGCACGACCCGGAGGTGCCCGCCCCCGGCGACGACACCGCCGCGTCCGTGCCCGCCCCGGTGCGCACCGGCCGCGGGGGGGGCGCCCCCCCGGGGCCGCGCAGCCCCCCCCCCCCCCCCCCGCCCCCGGGGGCAAGGGGAGGTGGGGGTCGGTGTTCCCGACGGCCGGGGGCGGGTCCCCGGCGGCGATCTCCTCGTCGGTCAGCGCCCGGTTCCACACGTGCACGTCGTCGATGGCGCCGGTCAGGCGGGCCCGGCCGTCCACGCGCTCGCCGACGTGCACGCCGAACGGCGAGTCGCGGCCGACCGACCCGGGCACGGCCGCCGTCTCGCCGACCGCCGCGCCGTCCACGAACAGCGCGAGCCGGCCTCCGCCACGGCGCAGCGCCAGGTGGTGCCAGCGCCCGTCGTTGAGCGCGCCGGCGGTGCGCACCCACGCCGAGCGGGGGGCCGCCGAGCCGTCGCGCGCGGTGATCAGCCCCTGCACCCGCCCGTTGCCGGGCTCCGCCCGCAGCCACACCTGCGGCTGCGAGGTCCCGACGCCGCCCATCCACAGCAGCGGCTGCTCCCCGTCGGCCGCCGCGTACCGGAACCGCAGCGACGCCGTGAAGTCCCCGGCCCCCAGCGGCAGCCGCTCGTCGAACGGCAGCCGTACGGCGTCGTCGGCACCGTCGAAGGAGAGCGCGCCGCCCACCGCGCCGGACGTCGTCCCGGCACCGCCGAGCACCGTCGCGGGCGCCGCGCCGGGGGCGAGGTCCGGGGTGGTGGGATCGGTGGCCCGGCGCGGCCGCAGCCAGTCCTCGGTGAAGCGGGCGAAGCGGATCTCGTCGCGGGCGTCGACCGTCCCGGCCTCGTACAGGAGGCCCACCGTCGTGTCGTCGACGGCCACCATGTCGGAGTAGCCGGACCAGTCCCGGGTGACGACCGTGCCGCGGTCCACGCTGTCCCAGGTCGCGCCGGAGTCGTAGGAGGAGCGGACCGACATCGTGCGGCGGCGGTCGGGATCGGCGGGGGCGGAGAGCAGCATCCGGTCGCCCAGGCGGAGCAGGGCCCCCTGCACCTGCGGGGTGTACAGGTCGGGCAGGGTGCGGAAGGGGGCCTCGAAGCTGTCGCCGCCGTCCCGGCTGACGGCCTGGGTGCGGTGGCCGAGGTCGGTGCCCCGCTCCTCCCGGCCGCTGACCAGGAGCGCTCCGTCGGCGCGCTCGGTGAGGGTCAGTTCGGAGGGCTTCTGCCGGAAGGTGCCGTCGGCGGCGACGGGCCAGGTGTCGGTGGCGCCGACCCTCCAGTGCTCGCCGCCGTCGTCGCTGACCACGAGCGCCGCGTGGTTGGCGGTGACCCGGTCGCCGTCCCAGGTCTCGGCGTTGACGCCGACGACGAGCCGCCCGGGGTGGGCGCCGCCGGTGAGCTGGACGCCGTGCACGGGGCCGGTGGCGTACCAGGAGTTCCAGCCGGCCGGCAGGATCTCCGGGCTCAGGTCGCGGGGCGCGGACCAGGTGCGGCCGTCGTCGTCGCTGTACTGGAGGTGGGGCGTGCGGGCGCAGGGGATCGCGCAGTTGGCGGCGTCGGTGCGGCCGGCGTTGTAGGTCTCGGTCAGCAGGATGCGGCCGGTGGCGCGGTCGACGACCGGCGCCGGGTTGCCGTGCGTGTCGCCGCCGCCGTCGTTGACGACCTGGAGCGGGCCCCAGGTGCGTCCGCCGTCGGTGGAGCGCTTGAGGACGATGTCGATGTCGGCGGCGTCCCCGCAGTTCAGGACGCGGCCCTCGGCGAAGGCGAGCAGGGTGCCGTCCGTCGTCCGCACGATCGCCGGGATGCGGAAGCAGGCGTAGCCGCCCGGGTCGGTGGCCGCCTGGAAGAGGACCCGCTCCTCGAACTCCGGTGCCCGGTTCTCGGACCGGGCGTGGGCCGGCAGGGGGGACACGGCCAGGGCGGACAGCGCCGCGAGGGCGAACCAGGGGGTGCGCGCACGCGTGCGGGAACGTGATGACGGCATGGAACGCTCTGCCCTTCGGACGGCTGGTGGGAGCCGGTCGTCCGGACATCAATACAGCAGTACGTTCCGAGCACGTCCTACATGATCACGCGCGTGTCGGCGGCAGCGGCGGGATCAGCCGGGCCGGCGCTTGCCCTTGGGCTCGTCCGCGTCGACTCCAGTGAAGGCGGAGTCGTCCTTCGTGCCGCTCGGGCGCCCGGAGCGGCCCCGGGCGCCGGTGTCCCGCATGCCCTTCTCCGGTTTGCCGCCGCGCTTCTCGCCCCGCCGGGCGTTGTCGGGGGCGACATCGCCGGAGACCGGCGTGCGCTCCTCCTTCGAGGTCTTCCGGCCCGCTCCGCGCTCCGGCGCGTGCTTCTCGGCGTGGAAGGAGCGGCGGGCGCTCGGATTGTCCTGCTGCTGCCGCGTCTCGTCGACGTCCGGCGACCAGCCGTGCTGCTCGCGACCCTGATGACGGCTGGTTCCGTGACCGTCCGACGATTTCGACGACTTGCGTTCCTCGGGCATGTGCCGACCTGCCTGTGCGCTCGCGGGAGGGCACGTCCGTCCGTGCCCAGAACACTTCAAGTGTCCCACTTGTCCGTATGGGCGGCACTTTCGTGTCCCTCGGTCGGAGCCCTGCCATGTGGCCGGAAGCGTCACCCGTGCGGGTGAGGTGCGGGGCTGGTGTCGACGTTCGGGGGCCCGTCTGTCCGACCATCGCAGGCAGCCGGACGCCCACAGCACCGACGCCCGACGCACCCTCGGAAGGGTCGCCATGCGCATCCTGCTCATCGCCAGCGCCTACAACAGCCTGACCCAGCGCGTGCACGCCGAGCTGCGGGACCGCGGGCACGCCGTGCACGCCGAGGTGACACCCCGCGGGAACGACGTGAGCGCGGCCGTCGACCGGCACGCACCCGACCTGATCGTGGCCCCCATGCTCAAGACCGTCGTGCCCCGCGCGGTCTGGACGAGCAGAACGTGCCTGATCGTGCACCCCGGGCCCGTCGGCGACCGTGGGCCCTCCTCCCTGGACTGGGCCGTCCACGAGGGTGCCGGCGCCTGGGGCGTGACCGTCCTCCAGGCCGAGGAGGAGATGGACGCGGGTCCCGTGTGGGCGACGGCGAGCTGCCCGGCGCCACGGGTCGGCAAGAGCGACCTGTACCGCAACGAGCTGGCCGACGCCGCCCTGGACGCCGTACTGACCGCCGTCGACCGGTTCGCGTCCGGCACGTACACGCCACTCGACCAGGGCACACTGCCGAGCGTGCCCGGTGCCCGGACCCGGCCCCCGATGCGCCAGGGAGCCCGCCGCATCGACTGGGCCGCCGATCCGACCGCGACCGTCCTGCGCAAACTGCGCGCCGCCGACTCCCAGCCCGGCGTCCTGGACGAGGTGCTCGGCCGGGAGTGGTTCCTGCACGGCGGCCATCCCGAGCCGCGGCTGCGCGGACGCCCCGGCGACCTGCTCGCCACCCGGGCGGGCGCGGTCTGCCGGGCCACGGTGGACGGCGCGGTGTGGCTTCCCGAGCTGCGGGCCCGCACCGGCGCCGGTGCCCCGCGTGCCTGCAAGCTGCCGGCCACGCTCGCCCTGGCGGCCGGAGTGCCGACCGGGCTGCCCGCCGGACTGCGGGAGGCCCCGGCGCCCGTACTGCCGTCGGCGGACGACGACGGCTGGTCGGACATCCGGTACCGGGAGGAGGGGGCGGTGGGCGTGCTGTCCTTCTCGTTCCCCGGCGGCGCCCTGTCCGCCGACCACTGCCGGCGCCTGCTCGCCGCCTACCGCGCGGCGTGCGACCGGCCGACCTCCGTGCTGGTGCTGGGCGGCGCCCGCGACTTCTTCTCCAACGGCATCCACCTCGGCGTCATCGAGGCGGCGCCCGATCCGGCCGCCGAGTCCTGGGCCAACATCAACGCGATGAACGACCTCGTCGAGGCCGTCCTGACCACCACCGACCGGCTCGTCGTCAGCGCGATCGGCGGCAACGCGGCGGCCGGCGGGGTCATGCTGGCGCTGGCCGGCGACGAGGTGTGGTGCCGCTCCGGCTCCGTGCTCAACCCGCACTACCGGCGCATGGGCCTGACCGGCTCCGAGTACTGGACGTACAGCCTGCCGCGCCGGGTGGGCGCCGCCATGGCGGAACGGCTGACCCGTGAGGCGCTCCCGGTCAGCGCCCGCCGGGCCCGGGAGACCGGCCTGGTCGACCGGGTGGTCGAGTGCGCTCCCGCCCGCTTCACCGACGAGGTCACCCGACTGGCCGAACGCTGGTCGGCCGCTCCCGGGGCCCAGACCCGCCTCGCCGCGAAGAAGGCCGAGCACGAGCGCCGGGAGGCCGTCGCACCACTGGCGGCGGTCCGTGAGCGTGAACTCGACCGCATGCACAAGATCTTCTTCGACCCCGAAGCCCCTTACCACGCGCTGCGGCGGGCGTTCGTCCGCAAGGAGCCGGCGCCGGAGCGGCCGCCGTCTACGGGTGCGAGGTCGGCGGAGCTGGCCGACTCTTAGCCAGGACAAAGGCCGATTCCGTCGGCTTCGCCGTTTTCCTCCCCGGGAGGCAGTGATGAACGCAGCACCCCCGGCCACGGGCGCGGAACCGGACTCCGCCGCGGTCGGCACGGACGAGAAACCGATCCACATCCTCTGGATCAACGCCGGCCTGAGTTGCGACGGCGACTCGGTCGCCCTGACGGCCGCCATGCAGCCCAGCATCGAGGAGATCGCCCTCGGGGCCCTGCCGGGCCTGCCGAAGATCGCCGTGCACTGGCCGCTCATCGACTTCGAGTGCGGACCGGTCGGCGGCTCGGACACGTTCATCGAGTGGTTCTTCAAGGGCGAGCGCGGCGAGATCGACCCCTTCGTCCTCGTGGTCGAGGGCTCGATCCCGAACGAGTCGATCAAGCAGGAGGGCTACTGGTGCGGCTTCGGCGACAACCCGGAGACCGGCCAGCCCATCACCACGTCCGAGTGGATCGACCGGCTCGCCCCGAAGGCGCTGGCCGTGGTCGCGATCGGCACCTGCGCCACGTACGGCGGCATCCACGCGATGGCCGGGAACCCGACCGGCGCGATGGGCGTGCCCGACTACCTGGGCTGGGACTGGAAGTCGCAGGCCGGCATCCCGATCGTCTGCGTGCCCGGCTGCCCCATCCAGCCCGACAACTTCGCCGAGACCCTCACCTACCTGCTCTACCAGGCCGCGGGTTCGGCGCCGATGATCCCGCTGGACGACAAGCTCCGCCCGACCTGGCTGTTCGGGGCCACCGTCCACGAGGGCTGCGACCGGGCCGGCTACTACGAGCAGGGCCAGTTCGCCGAGTCCTACGACTCGCCCAAGTGCCTGGTGAAGCTGGGCTGCTGGGGCCCCGTCGTGAAGTGCAACGTGCCCAAGCGCGGCTGGATGAACGGCATCGGCGGCTGTCCCAACGTGGGCGGCATCTGCATCGCCTGCACCATGCCCGGCTTCCCCGACAAGTTCATGCCGTTCATGGACGAGCCGCCCGGCGGCAAGCTCTCCTCCACCGCGAGCGGCGCGTACGGCGCCGTGATCCGCAGGCTGCGGACCATCACGGCCCGGACGGTGGACAAGGAGCCCAAGTGGCGGCACACCGGCCGCGAGATCACCACCGGCTACCGGCCGCCGTGGTGACATCCCGCACCCTCTCCCGCAGACCCCAACCGAACGAAGGGCAGCACAGACACCATGGCGACCTCGACGACGGCCGGTGACGGCACCGGTCTGGTGGAGATGGCGTGGGACCCGATCACCCGGATCGTGGGCAGCCTCGGCATCCACACGAAGATCGACTTCAAGCAGAAGCGGGTCGCCGAGTGCTACAGCACTTCGTCGGTCTTCCGCGGCTACAGCGTCTTCATGCGCGGCAAGGACCCGCGGGACGCGCACTTCATCACCAGTCGCATCTGCGGCATCTGCGGCGACAACCACGCCACCTGCTCGGTGTACGCGCAGAACATGGCGTACGGCGTGAAGCCGCCGCACCTCGGCGAGTGGATCATCAACCTCGGCGAGGCCGCGGAGTACATGTTCGACCACAACATCTTCCAGGAGAACCTGGTCGGGGTCGACTACTGCGAGAAGATGGTCCGCGAGACCAACCCCGGCGTCCTCGAACTCGCCGAACGCACCGAGGCGCCGCACGCCGCCGAGCACGGCTACCGCACCATCGCCGACATCATGCGCTCGCTCAACCCGCTGGAGGGCGAGTTCTACCGCGAGGCGCTCCAGGTCAGCCGGTACACCCGCGAGATGTTCTGCCTGATGGAGGGCCGCCACGTGCACCCCTCCACCCTCTACCCGGGCGGCGTCGGCACCATCGGCTCGGTCCAGCTCTTCACCGACTACATGTCCCGGCTCATGCGCTACGTGGAGTTCATGAAGCGGGTCGTGCCGCTCCACGACGACCTCTTCGACTTCTTCTACGAGGCCCTGCCCGGCTACGAGGAGGTCGGCCGCCGGCGCGTCCTGCTCGGCTGCTGGGGCGCCCTCAACGACCCCGAGTACTGCGACTTCACGTACGCCAACATGTCGGACTGGGGGCGGCGCATGTTCGTCACCCCGGGTGTCATCGTGGACGGCAAGCTCGTCACCAACGACCTCACCGACATCAACCTCGGCATCCGCATCCTGCTGGGCTCCTCGTACTACGAGGACTGGGAGGGCCAGGAGCAGTTCGTCACCCACGACCCGCTCGGCAACCCGGTCGACCCCCGCCACCCGTGGAACCAGCACACCATCCCGGCGCCGCAGAAGCGGAACTTCGACGACAAGTACAGCTGGGTGATGTCACCGCGCTGGTTCGACGGCAAGGACCACCTGGCACTGGACACCGGCGGGGGTCCCATCGCCCGCCTCTGGTCCACCGCGCTGTCGGGCCTCGTCGACATCGGCTACGTCAAGGCCACCGGCCACAGCGTCGTCATCAACCTGCCGCGCACGCTCACCAAGCCGGAGACCACCTTCGAGTGGAAGATCCCGAAGTGGAGCAACGCGCTGGAGCGCAACCGCGCCCGCACCTACTTCCAGGCCTACGCCGCCGCCGTCGCCCTGCACTGCGCGGAGATGGGCCTCGCCGAGGTCCGCGCCGGACGCACCCAGACCTGGGAGAAGTTCGAGGTGCCCGAGGAGTCCATCGGGGTCGGTTTCACCGAGGCGGTGCGCGGCGTGCTCTCGCACCACATGGTCATCCGGGACGGCAAGATCGCCAACTACCACCCGTACCCGCCGACCCCGTGGAACGCCTCCACCCGCGACACGTTCGGCACCCCCGGCCCGTACGAGGACGCCGTGCAGAACACGCCGATCTTCGAGGAGAACTCCCCGGAGAACTTCAAGGGCATCGACATCATGCGCGCCGTACGCAGCTTCGACCCCTGTCTGCCGTGCGGAGTCCACATGTACGTCGGTGACGGCCGGACGGTGAAGTCCATGCACGTGCCCACCGGACTGAGCGGCCTGGCCGGATGAGCGGCGCGCACGGCGCACTCGACGCGGAGTCGGCCGGCCAGCGGGTCGAGGAGATCCTCGACCGGCTCGCCGCCTCCGGTGACCGCACGGCGTGCGAGGCCGCCGACGAACTGGTGCGCGTCCTCATGGAGTTCTACGGCGCCGGGTTCGCCCGCACCGTCGAACTGCTCGGCCGCGAACCCGGCCGTCCGGCCGCCGGCGCCCTGGACGCCCTGCTCGCCGACGACCTCGTCGCGAGCCTGCTGGTCCTGCACGGACTGCACCCGCACGACGCCGCCACCCGCATCGCCCGCGCCCTGGAGGGCCTCCCGCAACCCGTGGAGAACACCGGCTTCGACCCGGCCACCGGCGAACTGCGCCTGCGCCCGGTCGCGTCCGGCGGCTGCGGCTGCGGCGGCTCCCGTGACGCCGTCGAGGAGTCGGCCCGCGACGCGCTCGCCTGCCTGGCCCCCGAGGTCACCAAGGTCGTCCTGGAGGACGACACGGCAGGGGAACCGGTCCTGCTCCAGATCGGCGCGGGACCCCCGGAGGCCACCGGGGCCGGCGGCCGCCCACCGGCCCGGACGACCCGGTGACCGCGCCCCGGCCGGACGCGGTCACCGCGGAACGGCGGGGGACGGGCGGCCGCCACGATGCCGGGCCCCGCGGACTGCGCCGGTTCACGGCGCCCCGCCCGCCCCGGGAGGAGCGGTGCGAGCTGTGCGCGCTGCCGTTGGCCGACACCCGGCACCGGCATCTGGTCGACACCGAGAAGCGGGCGCTGGCCTGTGCCTGCGACCCCTGCGCCCAGTTGCTGGACCGCTCCGGCGGGACCACCGGCCGCTTCCGTACGGTCCCCGGACGCTACCTGAGCGACCCCGGGCACCAAGTCGACGAGCAGGCGTGGGAACGCCTGCGCATCCCCGTCTCCGTCGCCTTCTTCTTCCGCAACTCCGCGCTGGACCGGCTGGTCGCCCTCTACCCCAGCCCGGCCGGCGCGACCGAGAGCGAACTGGAGCCGGAGTCCTGGCAGTCGGTGCTCGCCGCCTCCTCCCTGGCCGGCCTCCTCGAACCCGACGTGGAGGCGCTGCTGCTGCGCAAACACCAGGACCGCGTCGAGTGCTACCTGGTCCCCGTCGACATCTGCTACGAGCTGGTGGGCCGCATGCGGCTGCGGTGGCAGGGCTTCGACGGGGGCGCGGAGGCGCGTGCCGACCTGGAGGCCTTCTTCACCCACGTCCGCGAGCGGGCCCGCGACCACCGAGGGGACCGCCCGTGACCGCGTTCGACTTCACCTGCACCGGGGTGCGCGCCGACCCATACGCCGCGGGTCCCACGCTCGTCTTCCGGCTGCGGGTCACCGCGTCCCCCGGCACCCGCGTGCACGCGCTGGCGCTGCGCTGCCAGATCCGCATCGAGCCGGCCCGCCGCGGCTACGGCGACGGCGAGGCCCGGGCCCTGGGCGACCTCTTCGGCGAGCGCTCCCGCTGGGGCAGCAGCCTCAACCCCGTGCAGTTCGCCCAAGTACCGGTGATGGTCCAGGGGTTCACCGGCGAGACCGAGACCGACCTGGTGGTGCCCTGCACCTACGACATGGACATCGCCTCCACCCGCTACTTCAACGCCCTGGAGGAGGGCGAGGTGCCCCTGCTGATGCTGTTCTCCGGCACCGCCTTCACCGGGGCCCGCGGCTTCCACGTCGAACCCGTCCCCTGGGACAAGGAGGCCGCGTTCCGGATGCCGGTGAAGACCTGGCGGGAGATGGTCGAGCAGCACTTCCCCGGCTCCGGCTGGCTGCGCCTGCCCCGGGACGCCATGGACGCGCTGCTCGACTACCGGTCGCGGCAGGCGCTGCCCTCCTGGGAAGCCACCGTCGACCAGCTCCTGCGGGCGGCGGGGGAGAGGACACCGTGACCACGACCACGTTCACCTCCGCGACCGAGACCCGGCTGGCCGTCGCCCGCCAGGTCGCCGACGCCGTGCTGTTCGAGGGGTACGTGCTCTACCCCTACCGCGCCTCGGCCGCCAAGAACCGGCTGCGCTGGCAGTTCGGCGTCCTCGTACCCCCGGCCTGGACCTCGGCCGCCGAGGAGCACGACTTCCAGCACACCGAGCTGCTGATGGAACCCCGCAAGGGCGCGAGCCTCGCCGTCGAGGTGCGGTTCCTGCACGCCGGGCGGCGCACCGTCCAGCGGGCCCTGCCGGACGGCGGCTTCGAGACCGTACCCGAACTGCGCCTGGACGACCGGGTCCTGGTCCCCTGGGACGAGGGGCACGAGGAACAGGTCCGGCTCACCGTCGCCGTGGACGCGCTCGCGGGCGCCGGAGTCGTCGTCCCCGTCACCCGGCCGGCCGGAGAGGAGACCGAGCCGGTGACCGACGCCGCCGGGCGGACCGTGGGCCGGCTGCTGCGCCGCCGCGAGGAGATCAGCGCCCGGCTGCGCCTGTCGGCGGACGACCTGGACGGCCCGTACACCACCCAGCGCCTCCGCGTGGTCCTGGAAAACACCAGCGACTGGGCGCCGGACGAGGACACCACCCGCGACACCGCCCTGGCCAGGTCCCTGGTCGCCGCCCACACGCTGCTGAGCCTGGACGCCGGACGCTTCCTGTCGCTGACGGACCCGCCGGAGTGGGCCAAGGGCGCCGTCGCCCAGTGCCGCAACCTGCAGACCTGGCCCGTACTCGCGGGCGAACCCGGCACCGCCGACCTGGTGCTGTCCTCACCGATCATCCTGGAGGACCACCCGGCCATCGCCCCCGAGAGCCCCGGGGCCCTGTACGACGCCACGGAGATCGACGAGATCCTCGCCCTGCGCACCGCCGCCCTCACCGACGAGGAGAAGCGCGAGGCCCGCGGCACCGACGACCGGGCCGCCGCGGTGATCGACCTCGCCGACTCCATGCCCGCCGAGGTGCTGGAACGGCTGCACGGAGCGGTCCGCGGGCTGCGCGAGATCACGACCCCCGGCGCGCCCCCGCCGCCCGACGGTGTACCGGTGTTCGGCGGGCCCCCGCCCGATCCGAGCGCCGCGGGGCCGGGCGGCGTACGGCCCGACACCCCCTGGTGGGACCCGGGCGCCGACGACTCCGTGGACCCGGCCACCGACCACGTCCTCGTCGACGGCCACCACGTGCGGGCCGGCAGCCGCGTCGTACTGCGGCCCCGGCTGCGGCACACCGACGCCCAGGACCTGTTCCTCAGCGGGCGGCGTGCCCTGGTGGAGGCCGTCCTCCACGACGTCGACGGGGGCGTGCACATCGCGGTCACCGTCGAGGACGACCCCGGCGCCGACATCCGCCGGGAACAGGGCCGCTACCTCTACTTCCAGCCCGACGAGGTGGACGTCGCGGACACCGAGGAGGCCGTATGACCACCGGCACCGGACCCGCCCGCCCCCGCACCCTGGTCGCCGGGGTGGGCAACATCTTCCTCGGCGACGACGGCTTCGGCGTCGAGGCGGCCCGCGTCCTGGCCCGCCAGGACCTCCCCGACGGCGTCGAGGTCACCGACATCGGCATCCGCGGCGTCCACCTCGCCTACCAGCTCCTCGACGGGTACGACACGCTCATCCTGCTCGACGCGACCGCGCGGGGCGGCGAGCCGGGCACGCTGTACGTGATCGACGCCTCGGGCGCCCGCCGGGCACCCGACGCTCCCGCCCTGGACGGCCACCGGATGTCGCCCGATGCCGTACTGGCCCTGCTGGACACCCTGTGCGCGGGCACCGGCGCGCGGCCGCCGCGCCGGACCCTGGTCGTCGGCTGCGAACCGCAGACCGTCGAGGAGGGCATCGGCCTCAGCCCGCGGGTCGCCGCGGCCGTGCCCGAGGCGGCGCGGATGACCGGCGAACTGATCCGCGACACCGCGGTCGTCTGACGCGCCGCCGCACGAAGCCCCCCGGAACCGAGAACGGAGAACCCCATGAACAAGCGTTTCGTCGGCGGTGCCGCCGCCTCCCTCACCGCGACCGCCCTGGCGGTGGCCGTCGCGAGCTTCTGGCCCGACGTCCGGCGGTACCTGCGCATCCGCAGGATGTGACGCCGCCCGGCAGCACCTGCACCGAACGGGCTACGCGTCCGTTCCGCCCCGGCGCGCCGGTCGGTCCGGCACCGGCGAGCCTCCTCTAATGAGCGGCGCAACCAATGAGCGGCGCCGGTCATCCCCCGCCCAGGACGGAGTGGCGATGCACGAGATGTCCGTCGCGATGTCCGTCGTGGACCAGGTCGAACAGGCCGCGCACGCCCGCGGCGCCCACGGGGTGCGACAGGTGAGCGTCGACATCGGCGAACTGGCCGGAGTGGTCCCCGACGCGCTCGCCTTCTGCTTCGAACTCGCCTGTGCCGGCACGGTCCTGGAGGGCTGCGAACTCCGCACCCGGACCATCCCCGGCCGGGCGGGCTGCACCCCCTGCGCGCGGACCTGGGACACGGGAATGCCCCCGGACCTGGTGTGCGCCCACTGCCGCGGGGCCGCCACCGAGCTGCTGTCGGGCCGCGAACTGACCATCACCGAGGTGGGCTGGGCGGACGGGACACCCGTCACCACCACCCCCGTAACGCACCCCGAGGAGAACTGACGATGTGCCGCACAGTCGACCTCCGGCAGGCCGTGCTCGCCAAGAACACGATGGCGGCCGGCATCCTGCGCACCGAACTCACCGCCCGGGGCACGACGGTGATCAACCTCCTGTCCAGCCCGGGCAGCGGGAAGACGGCCCTGCTGGAGCGTGAGCTGCGGCTGGCCCGGGAGCGCGGCGTCGCCGTCGCGGCCCTCACCGCGGACCTCGCCACCGAGAACGACGCCAACCGCCTGGCCCGGGCCGGCGTACCGGTCAAGCAGGTGCTCACCGACGGGCTGTGCCACCTGGAGGCGGACATGCTCGCCGGGCACCTGCACGACTGGCTGCCCGAGGACACCCGCCTGCTCTTCGTGGAGAACGTGGGCAACCTCGTCTGCCCCGCCTCCTACGACCTGGGCGAGTCCCTGCGAGTCGTCCTCGCCTCCGTCACCGAGGGCGAGGACAAGCCGCTCAAGTACCCCACCGCGTTCGGCCTCGCCCAGCTCGTCATCGTCACCAAGTCCGACCTGGCCGGACCGGCCGAGTTCGACGAGGCCGCCTTCCGAGCCAACGTGCAGCAGGTCAACCCCGGTGTCGACGTCGTCCTCAGCTCCGTGCGCACCGGTGAGGGCGCCGGTGTGCTCGTCGACCGGGCGCTCGCCGCGGCCGGCGGAGACGCGGTCCACGCCCCGGTGATGGACCGGGCACAGGTGTGAGCACCACGCCCGGCACCGGCGCACCACCGAAGGGGGACCCACCGGCACGGCGGGCCCGTGTCGTCGTACGCGGCGTGGTGCAGGGCGTGGGCTTCCGCCCGTTCGTGTACGGGCTCGCCACGGACCTGCGGCTGGCCGGGCACGTGACCAACACCGGTGACGGCGTCCTGGTGGAGGTCGAGGGGCCGACGGGGGACGTCGACCTCTTCTGCGCCAGGCTCGCACCCGGCGCACCGCCCCTCGCGGTGGTCGACTCGGTGGAGACGACCGAGGTACCCGCCACCGAGGAACGCGGGTTCAGCATCGTCCCCTCCGGCGCCGGCGGCCGGGTCCGCACCCTCGTGGCACCCGACACCGCGACCTGCCGCGACTGCCTGGCCGAACTCGCCGACCCCGCCGACCGGCGCCACCGCCACCCCTTCATCACCTGCACGCACTGCGGGCCGCGCTTCACCATCGTCACCGGCCTGCCCTACGACCGTGCGCAGACGACGATGGCGGGCTTCCCCCTGTGCGCCGACTGCGACCGCGAGTACCGGGATCCCGCCGACCGCCGCTTCCACGCACAGCCCGTGGCCTGTCCCGCGTGCGGACCACGGCTGCGGCTCGTCACGGCGGACGGCCGGGACGCCGTCGCCCCGGACGGCTCGGCATCCGGGGCCGACCCCGTCGCCGCGGCTCGCGCGCTGCTCTCCGCCGGTGCCGTCCTCGCGGTGAAGGGCATCGGCGGCTACCACCTCGCCTGCGACGCCACCCGCCCGGAGGCGGTCGCCGAGCTGCGCCGCCGCAAGGCCCGGGGCGCCAAGCCGTTCGCGGTGATGGCCCGGGACGTCCCGGACATCGAACACCTCGTGCACCTCGGCCCGGTGGAACGGCAGTTGCTCACCGGCGCGGTCCGCCCCGTGGTCCTGATGCGGCGGCGTACGGATGTCCGTCCCGCACCGGGCGCCCCGCTGCCCGCCGACGGTGTCGCGCCGGGCAGCCCCGACCTCGGCGTCATGCTGCCGTACACGCCCGTGCACCATCTGCTGCTCGGGACGACCGACCCGGACGGCCCGGGCGACGCGCCGCGGCTGCTGGTGATGACGAGCGGCAACCTCTCCGGAGAACCCATCGTCACCGACGACGACGAGGCCCTGGAGCGGCTGGCCGGGCTGGCCGACGCCTGGCTCACCCACGACCGCGCGATCCACGTGCCGTGCGACGACTCCGTCGTCCGCGTCTGCGACGGCGAGCCGCTGGTCCTGCGCCGCTCCCGCGGCTACGCCCCGCTGCCGGTGACGCTGCCCGTCCCGGTGGCCCCGGCGCTCGCCGTCGGCGGCGACCTGAAGAACGTCTTCTGCCTCGGGCAGGGCGACCGAGCCTGGCTCTCCGCCCACATCGGCGACATGGACGACCTGTCCACCCAGCGGGCGCTCGGCCGGGCGGCACGGCAACTGGAGTCGGTCACCGGCGTCCGCCCGGAGGTGCTGGTCACCGACACGCATCCGGCGTACCGGTCGGCGTCCTGGGCGCGACGGCACGCCGGGGGCCGCCCGGTGCTCCGGGTCCAGCACCACCACGCGCACATCGCCTCGGTCCTGGCCGAGCACGGTGTGCCCGAGGGGGAGAGGGTGATCGGCGTCGCCTTCGACGGCACCGGGCACGGGGACGACGGCGCCGTGTGGGGCGGCGAGTTCCTGCTCGCGGGGTACGACGGCTTCCGCCGCTTCGCGCACCTCGCCCACGTGCCGCTGCCCGGGGGCGACGCGGCGGTACGACGTCCCTACCGCATGGCGCTGGCGCACCTGCACGCGGCGGGCCTCGCCGCCGGACCCGGCCTGCCGTGCACCGCGGCCTGCCCGCCCGATGAACTCGTACTGCTGCAACAGCAGTTGAAGACCGGGCTGAACTGCGTGCCGACCTCCAGCATGGGCCGGCTCTTCGACGCCGTCTCGTCACTGGCCGGTGTCTGCCACCACGCCGGCTACGAGGCGCAGGCCGCCATCGAGCTGGAGGCGGCGGCCGTCCTCGCCGGGGACGACACCGGCGAGGACCCGCGCCACACCTTCCACCTGACGGCCGGCCGCAGGCGGGACGACGGCACCCCGCTCCTCGCCGACCCCGCGCCCCTGCTGGCCGCCGTGGTGGAGGACGTACGACGGGGCACCCCCGCGGCCGTCGTCGCGGCCCGGTTCCACCACGCCGTCGCCCGCCTGGTGCGGACGGTGTGCGCGGCGGCCCGCGAGGAGACCGGCCTGCGGACGGTGGCCCTGACCGGCGGAGTCTTCGCCAACACGGTGCTCTCCTCCGCCTGCGCCCGCGGCCTGCGCGCCGACGGATTCACCGTGCTGCGCCATCGGGAGATCCCGCCCAACGACGGCGGACTGGCGCTCGGCCAGCTCGTCGTGGCCGCCCGCGCGGCAGCTCTCAACCAGTGAGGAGACAGACATGTGCCTGGCGGTACCCGGCAGAGTGCTGGGCGTCGAGGACAGGGACGGCACCCGCATGGCCACCGTCGATTTCGGCGGCGTGGTCAAGGAGGTGTGCCTGGAGTACCTGCCCGACCTGAAGGTCGGCGAGTACACCATCGTCCATGTCGGCTTCGCCCTCCAACGGCTCGACGAGGAGTCGGCCCGCAGGACACTGGAGCTGTTCGAGAACCTCGGGATGCTCCAGGAGGAGTTCGGCGACCCCTGGGAACAGGCCGAGCAGGCCGCCCGGTCCGGGCAGTCCGGCCCGGCGGACGGCGACGGCCTCGCCGAGGAGGTGCGGCGGTGAAGTACATCGACGAGTTCCAGGACCCGGAGCTGGCGGCCCGCCTCCTCGACGACATCAGGGCCACGGTGACCAGGCCGTGGGCGCTGATGGAGGTGTGCGGCGGCCAGACGCACACCATCATCCGGCACGGCATCGACCAACTGCTCCCCGATGAGATCGAGTTGATCCACGGGCCGGGCTGTCCGGTGTGCGTCACCCCGCTGGAGGTCATCGACAAGGCCCTGGAGATCGCCTCCCGGCCCGGGGTGATCTTCTGCTCGTTCGGCGACATGCTCCGCGTGCCGGGCACCGGCCGTGACCTGTTCCAGGTCCGGAGCGCGGGCGGCGACGTCCGCGTCGTCTACTCCCCGCTCGACGCCCTGCGGATCGCCGAGGAGAACCCCGACCGCGAGGTCGTGTTCTTCGGCATCGGCTTCGAGACGACCGCCCCGCCCAACGCCATGACGGTCCATCAGGCGCGCAGGCGCGGCATCCGCAACTTCAGCCTGCTCGTCTCCCACGTGCGCGTCCCGCCCGCTATCGAGGCGGTCATGCAGTCGCCGGACTGCCGGGTGCAGGGCTTCCTGGCCGCCGGACACGTGTGCAGCGTGATGGGCACCGAGGAGTACCCGGCGCTCGCCGAACGGTTCGAGGTGCCCATCGTGGTGACCGGCTTCGAACCGCTCGACATCCTGGAAGGCGTACGCCGCACGGTGCGCCAGCTGGAACGGGGCGAGCACACCGTCGAGAACGCCTACCCGCGCGCGGTGCGGCCCGAGGGCAACCCGGCCGCGCTGGCGATGCTGGCCGACGTCTTCGAGGTCACCGACCGCGCCTGGCGAGGCATCGGGACCATCCCGGACAGCGGCTGGCGGCTCTCCGCCCGCTACCGGGACCACGACGCCGAACACCGCTTCCAGGTCGGCGACATCGCCACCCGCGAGCCCGCCGAGTGCCGCAGCGGAGAGGTCCTGCAGGGCCTGCTCAAACCCCACGAGTGCGAGGTCTTCGGCACCACCTGCACCCCGCGCACGCCCCTCGGAGCCACCATGGTCTCCAGCGAGGGCGCCTGCGCGGCCTACTACCTGTACCGGCGGCTGGAACTGCCGGCCCGTCCGGCCGCCACGAGCCTGGAGGACAGCGCCGTTGTCTGACACCACCGCAGCACCGGACATGCTCTCCTGGACCTGCCCGGCGCCCCTGCGGGACCGGCCGCGCGTGGTGATGGGCCACGGCGGGGGCGGCGCCCTGTCCGCCGAGCTGATCGAGCAGGTCGTCGTCCCGGCGCTCGCCGGTCCCGCGCCGGCGCCGCTGACCGACTCGGCCGTGGTCGAGCTGGGCGGGGCGCGGCTCGCCTTCTCCACCGACACCTTCGTGGTGCGGCCGCTGTTCTTCCCCGGCGGCAGCATCGGCGACCTCGCCGTCAACGGCACGGTCAACGACCTCGCCATGAGCGGTGCCCGTGCCGCCTACCTCTCCTGCGGGCTGATCCTGGAGGAGGGCGTCCCGATCGACACGGTCGCCAAGGTGTCCGAGGCGCTCGGGGCCGCCGCCCGCGCGGCCGGGGTCCGGGTCGTCACGGGCGACACCAAGGTCGTGGAGGCCGGTCACGGCGACGGCGTCTACGTCAACACCTCCGGCATCGGCCTGGTGCCCGACGGCGTCGACCTGCACCCGCGGCGGGTCGTGCCGGGCGATGTCGTGCTGGTCAGCGGCGCCATCGGGGTGCACGGTGTGGCCATCCTGAGCGAGCGGGAGAACCTGCGGTTCGAGACGGACGTCGAGAGCGACTGCGCGGCGCTGGGCGGGCTGGTCGAGGCCATGCTCGCGGTCTGCCCCGACCTGCACGCGCTGCGCGACCCGACCCGCGGCGGTCTGGCCGCCTCGCTCAACGAGATCGCCGCGGCCGCCGGGTGCGGGATCGCCGTCCAGGAGCGCGCGGTGCCGGTGCCGGCGCCCGTCGCAGGGGCGTGCGCCATGCTGGGCCTCGACCCGATGTACGTGGCCAACGAGGGCAAGCTCGTCGCCTTCGTCCCACGCGACCACGCCGACGCGGTCCTCGCCGCGATGCGGGCCCATCCGCTGGGCGCCGAGGCGGCTGTGGTCGGCGAGGTGGTCGCGGACCACCCCGGCATGGTCGTCGCCCGGACCGGGCTCGGCGGCACCCGGGTGGTGGACATGCCGCTCGGGGAGCAACTGCCGCGGATCTGCTGACCGGTCCCCGCGAGGGGCGGGCCGGGGCGCCGGGTCAGCCGGACCGGCCGCGCCTTCCGGGGCGGGTGTCCAGGGTCCAGGTGTGGGTGCAGCCCGGGCACTGGAGGTGGACGCGCGGTCCTTCGTTGGCTATGAGGTAGCGCCAGTGCGCCGGGCAGTTCTGCCGCGCGGCGCACGTCCCGCAGTCGCGGGCGTCGTCGCAGCCGGGGCAGGGGACCCAGGCGCGGCGGGCCCGGTCGGCCTGCGGATCAATGGGGAGACGCATCGCCCCGGTCCGCTTCCGGCAGCACACCGGCCGCCACGAGCATCGCGTACGTCCGCTCCTGCTCCGCGTCCAGCCCGGAGTAGAGCAGGGCGTGCGCCTCCTGCTCCGAACGCAGCGCGGCGACGGGGTCCCAGTCGGGACCGAGCGCCGCCACCACCTCGGCACGCCTGCGGGCCTCCTCGAGGGAGAGGTCGAGCACGAAGTCAGTCATGGAACGCGGCTTTCGCGGGGGAACGTACTGGTCCAGCCACTCCTACCAGAGCGTGAGGCCGTGGGGAAAGGCGATGTGACCGACGCCATCCAGACCGACGCCATCCACGGCGGGGCCCCGCGGCGCAGGGGGCGCTCCCCGCCGGCCGGGGCCCCGCCGCCGTGCCGCGGGGAGCAGGGTCAGCCCTGGGCGGCCGCGGCCCGCAGGGCCACGCGGTCCTCGCCCGCGTACACGTTCATGGAGCTGCCGCGCAGGAACCCGACCAGCGTCAGCCCCGTCTCGGCGGCCAGGTCCACCGCGAGCGAGGACGGTGCCGACACCGCGGCCAGCACCGGGATGCCCGCCATCACGGCCTTCTGCGCCAGCTCGAAGGAGGCCCGGCCGGACACCAGCAGCACGGAGCGGGACAGCGGCAGGTCCCCGTTCTGCAGGGCGCGGCCGACCAGCTTGTCGACCGCGTTGTGCCGGCCCACGTCCTCCCGTACGTCGACCAGCTCCCCGTCCTCGGTGAACAGGGCCGCCGCGTGCAGTCCGCCGGTCCGGTCGAAGACCCGCTGGGACGCGCGCAGCCGGTCGGGCAGGTCCGCCAGCAGCTCCGGGGTGACCAGGACCGGGGGAGTGTCGGCGATGGGCCAGCGGGCCGTCGTCCGCACCGCGTCCAGGCTCGCCTTGCCGCACAGCCCGCAGGACGAGGTCGTGTAGACGTTCCGCTCCAGGGTGATGTCGGGAATCGATACGCCCGGCGAGGTCCGCACGTCGACCACGTTGTACGTGTTCGAGCCGTCGACCGTCGCGCCGGCGCAGTACACGATGTTCTGGAGATCGCCCCGCTCGGCGAGGACGCCCTCGCTGACCAGGAAACCGGCCGCCAGCGCGAAGTCGTCGCCGGGGGTGCGCATCGTGATCGCCAGCGGCTTGCCGTTCAGCCGGATCTCCAGCGGTTCCTCGGCGACGAGCGTGTCCGGGCGGGTGGAGACCGCGCCGTCCCGTACGCGGATCACCTTGCGTCGTTCCGTGACTCGTCCCATTCCGTGCCCCTTGCCGGTCAGTCCCGGTTCTGTACGTGCTGGTAGCCGAAGCGGCCCTTGATGCAGAGGTTGCCGTGGGTCACCGGGTTGTCGTGCGGCGAGGTGACCTTCACGATCTCATTGTCCTGCACGTGGAGCGTGAGATTGCAGCCCACACCGCAGTACGCGCACACCGTCGTCGTCGCGGTCTGCCGCTCCTCGTCCCACGTCCCGGCGGCGCGCATGTCGAACTCCGACTTGAAGGAGAGGGCGCCCGTGGGGCACACCTCGATGCAGTTGCCGCAGTAGACGCACGCCGAGTCGGTCAGCGGACCGTCGTGCTCCACCGCGATCCGGGCGTCGAAACCCCGGCCGGAGACGGAGATGGCGAAGCTGTTCTGCCACTGGTCGCCGCAGGCGTCCACGCACTTGTAGCAGAGGATGCACTTGCCGTAGTCCCGCACGTACAGGTCGTTGTCGACGCGCGGTTCCTCGTCGACCCGCGCCGCGTCCGGGCCGAAGCGGTCCGGCTTCGCCTCGTACTCCTTGATCCACTGTGCCACCGAGGGTGTGGTCGAGAGGTCGACCGAGGACGCGAGCAGTTCGAGCACGACCTTGCGGCTGTGCCGGGCGCGCTCGGTGTCCGTGCGCACCACCATGCCCTCCTCCGCGCGGCGCGAACAGGCGGGGGCGAGGGTCCGGGCGCCCTCGACCTCCACCACGCAGACCCGGCAGGCGTTCTTCGGGGTGAGCGTGTCGCCCTGGCACAGGGTCGGGACGTCCTTCCCCGCGGCCCGGCAGGCGTCCAGGATCGTCGACCCCTCGGGGACCCGGGCCTCCTGCCCGTCGAGGGTGAACTCCACCAGCCGGCGCGGCACTCCGAGCGGTATCGCGGTCATTGGTACGCCCCCAGACGGTCGATGGCGGATTCCACGGCGTTCCACGCGGTCTGCCCCAGACCGCAGATCGAGGAGTCCCGCATCGCCCGCCCGACCTCCCGCAGCAGCGCGACGTCCCCGGCCGCGGCGGCGCCCGTGCGGTCCGCGATCCGGTGCAGCGCCTCCTCCTGACGCACCGTCCCGACCCGGCACGGCACACACTGGCCGCACGACTCGTCGCGGAAGAACTCGGCGATGCGCAGCAGCAGCCGGGGGAGCGGAACGGTGTCGTCGAAGGCCATGACCACCCCGGAGCCGAGCGTCGTGCCGGCCTCGCGGGTGCCCTCGAAGGTGAGCGGGATGTCCAGCTCGTCGGGGCGGACGAACCCGCCGGCCGCCCCGCCGAGCAGCACCGCCCGCAGGTTGTCCCGGACACCGGCCAGGGTGAGCAGTTCGCCCAGGGTCGCGCCGAAGGGGAGTTCGTACACGCCGGGCCTGCGCACGCTGCCCGACACGCAGAACAGCTTCGGCCCGGTGGACGTCGGCGTGCCGATCGCCGCGTACGCCTGGGCGCCCATGGTCAGGATCGGCAGGACGTTGACCAGCGTCTCGACGTTGTTCTCCACCGTCGGCTTGCCGAACAGGCCCTTCTCCACGGGGAACGGGGGCTTGGAGCGCGGCTCGCCCCGGTAGCCCTCGATGGAGTTGAACAGGGCGGTCTCCTCACCGCAGATGTACGCGCCCGCGCCCCGCCGGATCTCGATGTCGAAGGCGTAGCCCTGGCCGAGGACGTCGTCGCCGAGCAGGCCGCGGGCGCGGGCCTGCGCGAGGGCGTGGGTGAGGTGGGCGAGGGCGCGCGGGTACTCGCCGCGGAGGTAGAGGTAGGCGCGGTGCGCGCCGGTCGCGTAGGCCGCGATCGTCATCGCCTCGACGAGGGCGTAGGGGTCGCCCTCCATCAGGACGCGGTCCTTGAAGGTGCCCGGCTCGGATTCGTCGGCGTTGCAGACCAGGTAGTGCGGGTGGTCGGGCTGGGCGGCGGTCGCCTGCCACTTGCGGCCGGTGGGGAAGGCGGCGCCGCCGCGGCCGACCAGGCCGGCGTCGGTGACCTCGCGGATGACGCCGGCGGGGCCGAGGGCGAAGGCGCGGCGCAGGGCGGTGTAGCCGCCGGCGGCGCGGTAGGCGTCCAGGGAGGTGGGGTCGGTGGTGCCGATCCGTTGGAGCAGGGTGAGGGCGGGTGAGCCGGCCTGGGGGACCGCGAGCGCGGGGGCGGGTTCTGGGGTCGCCGTCTCGGGGGCGGTGGCCGCGTTGATGGTGGCCTCGGGGGTCGCGGGGGCGACGACGGCGGTCGCGTACTCCAGTTTTCGCCCCCGCCGCCCCTTCCCGGTCCCGACCCCGGGGGCTGCCGCCCCCGGACCCCCGCTGTCGGCCTGGACGGCCTCGTCCTCAAACGCCGGACGGGCTGAAATGCCTGCGCGTATCACCAAGGCTGCGGGTGCTCGTTCGCACAGGCCCAGGCACGGGGAGCGCTCGACCTTGACGCCGCTCTCCGGGCCCAGGCGTGCCTCCACCGCCGCGCACAGCTCGCTCGCGCCCGCCGTCGTGCACGCCAGGTCGGTGCAGACGTGGAGCACCGTCGCGGGGCGGGGGCGGACCGAGAACATGGCGTAGAACGTGGCGACGCCGTACGCCTCGGCCGGTGGCACGGTCAGGCGGCGGCACAGGTAGTCCAGGGCGCCCTCGCTGATCCAGCCGACGCGGTCGTTGAGGGCGTGCAGGCCCGGCAGGAGCTGGTCGCGGCGGTCGCGGGCCTCGCGTCCGCCGCGGGCCCATCTGAGGTCGGCGGCGTCCGTCCTGTCGCGGGCGGCGCCCTCCCAGGACGACTCGGGCGGGCCGAGCAGGGCGTCGACGGCCGCGCGTTCCTCGTCCGTCGGCTTGCCGTCACCGAAGCGCAGGTCCACCGGTGCTCACCTTCTCGATCCGGATCGCCGAGGCCTTGAACTCCGCCGTCCCGGCGATGGGGCAGTTGGCCTCGATGGTCAGCTGGTTGGTGTCCACCTCGTCGGGAAAGTGGAAGCTCATGAAGGCCAGCCCGGGGCGCAGCGCCGTGTCGACCCAGACGGGCGCGAGCAGCGAGCCGCGCCGCGAGGTCACCCGCACCTCCTCGCCGACCACGACCCCGTAGCGTTCGGCGTCCTCGGGGCACAGCTCGACGGACTCGCCACGGCGCAGCGGGGAGGCGTAACCGCCGGTCTGCACGCCGGTGTTGTAGGAGTCGAGGCGCCGTCCGGTGGTGAGCCGGATCGGGTACTCCTCGTCGGTGAGGTCCACCGGCGGGTCGTGCGCCACGATCCCGAAGGGCGCGGGCAGACCGCGCAGGGCCGGGTCGGGCTCCCACAACCTGCCGTGCAGATAGGTCGGTTCCAGTGCCTCGGTGCTCGGGCACGGCCACTGGATGCCCTGGTGCTGCTCCAGGCGCGCGTACGTCATCCCGTGGTGGTCCGGGGACAGGGAGCGCAGCTCGTTCCAGACCGCCTCGGCGTCGGCGTACTTCCAGTGGTGGCCGAGGCGGGCCGCGAGGTCGCAGAGGATGTCGATGTCCTCCCGGGCCGTGCCGGGCGGGGTCACCGCCTTGCGGACGCGCTGCACACGGCGTTCGCTGTTGGTGGTGGTGCCGTCGGTCTCCGCCCAGCCGGCCGTCGCCGGGAGGACCACGTCGGCGAGTTCGGCGGTCTTCGTCAGGAAGATGTCCTGGACGACGAGGAAGTCCAGGGCCCGCAGCCGGCGGATCGCCTGTTCGCTGTCCGCCTCCGACTGGGCCGGGTTCTCGCCGATGCAGTAGACGGCCCGCAGCGAGCCCTCGTCCATCGCCTCGAACATCTCGGTGAGGGTGAGGCCGTGGTGCGGCTGGATGACCGTGTCCCAGGCCGACTCGAACTTCAGCCGGACCTCCGGGTCGAGCACGTCCTGGAAGCCGGGCAGCCGGTTGGGGATGGCGCCCATGTCCCCGCCGCCCTGCACGTTGTTCTGGCCGCGCAGCGGCTGGAGGCCCGAGCCGTAGCGGCCGACGTGGCCGGTGAGCAGGGAGAGGTTGATCAGCGCGCGGACGTTGTCGGTGCCGTTGTGGTGCTCGGTGATGCCGAGGGTCCAGCACAGCTGGGCGCGCTCGGCGCGGGCGTAGGCGTGCGCCAGATCGCGGATGGCGGCCGCCGGTACGCCCGTCACCTTCTCGGCGAGGGAGAGCGTCCAGGGCTCGACCAGCGCCCGGTACTCCGCGAAGCCGGTGGTGGCCCGCTCGATGAACGCCTCGTTGGCCAGCCCGGCGTGGATGATCTCCCGGCCGACCGCGTGCGCCAGCGGGATGTCCGTGCCCACGTTGGGGCCGAGCCAGCTCTCCGCCCACTCGGCGGTGGAGGTCCGGCGCGGGTCCACGGCGTACATGCGGGCGCCGGCCCGGATGCCCTTCAGCACGTGCTGGAAGAAGATCGGGTGCGCGAAGCGGGCGTTGGAGCCCCACATCACGATGAGGTCGGTGTGCTCGACCTCCTCGTACGACGAGGTCCCGCCGCCCGAGCCGAAGGCGGCCGACAGGCCCGCGACGCTGGGCGCGTGGCAGGTGCGGTTGCAGGAGTCGACGTTGTGGGTGCCCATGACCACCCGGGCGAACTTCTGCGCCACGTAGTTCATCTCGTTGGTGGCCCGGGCGCAGGAGAACAGCCCGAAGGCGCCCCGCGCCGCGGCCAGGCCCCGGGCGGTACGGTCCAGCGCCTCGTCCCAGGTGGCGCGGCGGAAGGGCGCGTCGCGCGAGTCCCGGACGAGGGGGTGGGTGAGGCGGGTGTAGGTCTTCGGGTTCCGGTCCCGGCGGTTTCGTTGGCGTTGGCTCATGCGGCGCTCCTCAGCGCGAGCAGGTCCGACAGGGCGTGCACGGTGCGCAGGGTCGGCACCGGGACCCCGGTGATCTCCGCCAGCTCGACGACGGCCGCGAGCAGCACGTCGAGTTCGAGCGGCTTGCCGCGCTCCAGGTCCTGGAGCGTGGAGGTGCGGTGGTCGCCGACCCGCTCGGCGCCCGCCAGGCGGCGTTCGATGGAGACGCCGACCTCGCAGCCGAGCGCGGCGGCCACCGACAGCGTCTCCGTCATCATGGTCTCGATGACCCGCCGGGTGCCGCCGTGCAGGCACATCTGCCGCATGGTGGCGCGGGCCAGGGCACTGATCGGGTTGAAGGAGATGTTGCCCAGCAGCTTCAGCCAGATGTCGCCGCGCAGATCGGGCTCGACCGGGCACTTCAGCCCGCCCGCGCGCATTGCCTCGCTGAACGCCAGACACCGTGCCGAGACACCGCGGGCGGGCTCGCCCACGGAGAACCGGGTGCCTTCCACGTGCCGGACGACGCCCGGCTGTTCGAGTTCGGTGGCCGCGTAGACCACGCAGCCCACGGCCCGTTCGGGCGCGAGCACCGCGCTGACCGCGCCGGCCGGGTCCACGCTCTCCAGCCGGCGCCCGTCGTAGGGGCCGCCGTGGCCGTGGAAGTACCACCAGGGAATGCCGTTCTGGGCGGCCACGACCGCCGTGGTGTCGTGCAGCAGCGGCTCGATCAGCGGCCCGCACGCCGCGTACGAGTTGGCCTTCAGTCCCAGGAACACGTAGTCGGCCGGGCCGACTTCGCCCGGGTCGTCGGTGGCGCGGGGGTGCGCGGTGAAGTCGCCGCGCGGACTGCGTACTTGGACTCCGTACTGCCTCATGGCCGCCAGATGCGGTCCACGGGCGATGAGATGCACGTCGGCGCCCGCACGGTGGAGCGCGGCACCGACGTAGGCGCCGATCGCCCCGGCGCCGAGGACTGCGACTTTCATGACGGGAAGCTCCGTTCGGTCGAGGGATACCGCGGAACTGCCGAACGAGATGTCGACGAAATATTGTCTACAGTATGGAGGTTGGCGCAGCAAGGCTTTGTGCAGCACTAGTGGTTGTGCGCTCAACAGTCTTCTCAAGCGCTTTCCCAGTCCTTACGGTTGGGGACCCATGAGTCCCCCCGTCGCACCCCCGGGCTGGAGCCGCTGGCTCGTTCCCCCGGCAGCTCTCTCGGTCCACCTCTCCATCGGTCAGGCCTACGCCTGGTCCGTGTTCAAACCGCCCCTGGAATCAGCGCTCGGCCTCAGCGGCACCCAGAGCGCGCTCCCCTTCCAGCTCGGCATCGTCATGCTCGGCCTGTCGGCCGCGTTCGGCGGCACGCTCGTGGAACGGCACGGCCCGCGCTGGGCGATGACCGTCGCCTTGGTCTGCTTCTCGTCCGGCTTCCTGCTCTCCGCGCTCGGCGCGGCGGTGGAGCAGTACTGGCTGATCGTCTTCGGCTACGGCTTCGTCGGCGGCATCGGTCTCGGCATCGGCTACATCTCGCCGGTCTCGACCCTGATCAAGTGGTTCCCGGACCGGCCCGGCATGGCCACCGGCATCGCCATCATGGGCTTCGGCGGCGGCGCCCTCATCGCCTCGCCCTGGTCGGCGCAGATGCTGGAGTCCTTCGGCACCGACAGCTCGGGGATCGCGCTCGCCTTCCTCGTGCACGGACTGGCCTACGCCGTCTTCATGCTGCTCGGCGTGGTGCTGGTACGCGTGCCGCGCCCCAAGGAGCGCGCGGACGGCGGACCGGTCGCCCTGGCGGGCGTGCAGGTCTCGGCCCGCGCCGCCCTGCGCACCCCGCAGTTCTGGCTGCTGTGGGTCGTGCTCTGCATGAACGTGACGGCCGGCATCGGCATCCTGGAGAAGGCCGCGCCGATGATCACGGACTTCTTCGCCGACACCTCCACACCGGTGTCCGTGACCGCCGCCGCCGGGTTCGTCGCCCTGCTGTCGGCGGCCAACATGGCGGGCCGGATCGGCTGGTCCTCTACCTCCGACCTGATCGGACGCAAGAACATCTACCGCGTCTACCTCGGCGTCGGCGCGGTGATGTACGCGCTGGTCGCCCTGTTCGGCGACGCCTCCAAGCCGCTGTTCGTCCTGTGCGCCCTCGTCGTGCTGTCCTTCTACGGCGGCGGCTTCGCGACCATCCCCGCCTATCTCAAGGACCTCTTCGGCACCTACCAGGTCGGCGCGATCCACGGCCGGCTGCTCACCGCCTGGTCCACCGCCGGTGTGCTCGGCCCGCTGATCGTGAACTGGATCGCCGACCGGCAGGAGGAGGCCGGGCGGCACGGCTCCGCCCTGTACGGCACTTCCTTCGTCATCATGATCGGGCTGCTGGTGGTCGGCTTCGTCGCCAACGAACTCGTCCGCCCCGTCCACGCCCGCCACCACCTGCCCGCCAGCGAGGCACCGAAGGAGGCCGCCGATGTCCCCCGAGAGCAGCCAGAGTCCGCCTGACGTCCCCGACCGGCGCCCGCTGATCGCCTTCACCTGGCTCTGGGTGGGCGCACCGCTCGCCTACGGGCTGTACGAACTCGTCCGGAAGGCCACCCAGCTGTTCACCGGGTAGGGAGGAACACGGGGAGCGAGGAACGGGGGACAGAGGGGAACGGGTGGCCCGCCGGCGCCCGGATGCTGACCGAAGCCGACAAGCCGGGCGCCCGTTTCCTGTCGTATCACCTGCCGTCGTACCCGTCGGTCACTGATCACACTGGTGGATCCCGTACCCGAAGCGAGGACTCCACCCATGCACCATGGCTCCCGCATCACCGCCGTCGGCCACTACCAGCCGGCCCGGGTCCTGACCAACGAGGACCTGGCGGGCATGGTCGACACCAGCGACGAGTGGATCAGGAGCCGGGCGGGAATCCGGACCCGTCGGATCGCGGGGCCGGACGAGCCGGTCGACGAGCTGGCCGGCCACGCCGCGGCCAAGGCGCTCGCCTCGGCCGGCCTGACCCCCGCCGACGTGGACATGGTCGTGGTCGCCACCTCCACCGCGATCGACCGCTCCCCGAACACCGCCGCCCGCGTCGCGGCCCGTCTCGGCATGCCGGGCCCCGCCGCGCTGGACCTCAACGTCGTGTGCGCGGGCTTCACCCACGCCCTGGCCACCGCCGACCACGCGGTCCGGGCCGGTTCGTCGAGCCGGGCGCTGGTCATCGGCGCGGACAAGATGTCCGAGGTGACCGACTGGACCGACCGCACCACCTGTGTGCTGGTCGGCGACGGGGCGGGGGCCGCCGTCGTGGAGGCCTGCGCGCCGGGCGAGGAGGCCGGGATCGGCCCCGTGCTGTGGGGCTCGGTGCCCGAGATGGGCAACGCGGTCCGCATCGAGGGCACGCCTCCGAGGTTCGCCCAGGAGGGCCAGAGCGTCTACCGCTGGGCGACCACGCGGCTGCCCGCCATCGCCCGCCAGGCCTGCGAGCGCTCCGGCCTCGAACCCGCCGACCTCGCGGCGATCGTCCTGCACCAGGCCAACCTGCGCATCATCGAACCCCTCGCCGCGAAGATCGGCGCGGCCCGCGCCGTGGTCGCCCGGGACGTCGTCGAGTCCGGCAACACCTCCGCGGCGAGCATCCCCCTCGCCCTCTCCAAGCTGGTCGAGCGCGGCGAGATCACCACCGGCGACCCGGTCCTGCTCTTCGGCTTCGGCGGCAACCTCTCCTACGCCGGACAGGTCGTCCGCTGCCCCTGAACGGCCCCGCCAGACCCTCGATGTGACGTGGCCTACACCCGGCTCCCCGCCCGCTGCGCGCCGTAGACTGTAGACGAAAGACAATCAATACTTCCCGTACGGGTTGTGCCGGCTTTCGAGGGGGGACCGATGTTGTCCGCAGGACTGCCGCAGGGCGCGGTGCCCAGGCTCGAACGCCCCGGCCCGCTGCGCGACCGGGTCTACGAGGCGCTGCTCGAACTCATCACCACCCGGGCCCTCCAGCCCGGCCAGCACCTCGTCGAGAGTGAACTCGCCGGCCACCTGGGGGTGTCGAGGCAGCCGGTGAGGGAGGCCCTGCAGCGGCTCAACACCGAGGGCTGGGTCGATCTGCGCCCGGCGCAGGGCGCGTTCGTGCACGAACCGACCGAGGAGGAGGCGGACCAGCTCCTGACGGTGCGCACACTCCTGGAGGCCGAGGCGGCCCGGCTCGCCGCGGCCAACGCCGGGCGGGCGGGCGTGACCGCGCTGGAGGAGCTGTGCGACGAGGGCGAGCGGGCCGTCGCCGCCGACGACGTGGACGCCGCCGTCGTCCTCAACGCCCGCTTCCACGCGAAGATCATGGACCTGGCGAGCAACGCCGTCCTCGGTGAACTGGCCGCACAGGTCGACCGCCGGGTCCGCTGGTACTACACGCCGATCGCCCGGCAGCGCGGCCGGCAGTCCTGGATCGAGCACCGCGGGCTGATCGCCGCCATCGCCGACCGGGACGAGCAGACGGCGACCCGGCTGATGCGCGAGCACACCGAGCACACCCGGCGTTCGTACCACGCGCGCGGAGAATCCTGAGGTCAGAGCCTGTGCGGAAGCCGCCCGGCGGACAGGCCGGGCGGCTTCGTCGTGCCCGCCCACGACCGACGGCACCCCCGCCTTTGTCCACTCAGTGGAGAAAGTTCGCAGTAATTCGTGCGTGACTTCTTCCCACACCCGGCGCCCACTGCTACGTTCCCTCCGAAAGCAGGCCACGGAACGTGGCCGGAAACCGGCACACTCAAGGCCGATTGAGGCGGGGAGGGGCTCGTGAGACGCATGACCGCACGACCCGCCAACACCCACCAGGCGCGACTGCTCCAGCTGTTGCGCGACGGCGGGCCCAACTCCCGCGCCCAGCTGGGCGACCAGGTCGACCTCTCCCGGTCCAAGCTGGCCGTGGAGGTGGACCGGCTGCTGGAGACGGGGCTGGTCGTGGCCGACGGACTCGCCGCCTCGCGCGGCGGGCGCCGCAGCCACAACGTCCGGCTCAACCCGGAACTGCGCTTCCTCGGCGTCGACATCGGCGCGACCTCGGTCGACGTCGCCGTCACCAACGCCGAGCTGGAGATCCTCGGCCACATCAACCAGCCCATGGACGTACGCGAGGGACCCGTCGCGGTCTTCGAGCAGGTGCTGTCCATGGCCGCCAAGCTGCGGGCCTCGGGACTCGCGGAGGGCTTCGACGGCGCCGGCATCGGCGTCCCGGGGCCGGTCCGCTTCCCCGAGGGTGTGCCGGTGGCTCCGCCGATCATGCCGGGCTGGGACGGCTTCCCCGTGCGGGAGGCGCTCAGCCAGGACCTCGGCTGCCCGGTCATGGTCGACAACGACGTCAACCTGATGGCGCTGGGGGAGCAGCACGCGGGCGTCGCCCGCACCGTGCACGACTTCCTCGTCGTCAAGATCGGTACCGGCATCGGGTGCGGCATCGTCGTCGGCGGTGACGTGTACCGGGGGACCACGGGCAGCGCGGGCGACATCGGGCACATCCAGGCCGTGCCCGACGGACGCCAGTGCGCCTGCGGCAACCGGGGGTGCCTGGAGGCCCACTTCAGCGGCGCGGCGCTGGCCCGCGACGCCATGGAGGCCGCCGAACAGGGCGGTTCGGCCGAACTCGCGAACCGGCTGGAGGCGAACGGCGTCCTCAGCGCCGCCGACGTCGCCGCCGCGGCCGCCGCGGGCGACGCCACCGCACTCGACCTGATCCGCGAGGGCGGCCGCAGCACGGGCCAGGTCATCGCGGGCCTGGTCAGCTTCTTCAACCCGGGCCTGGTGGTGATCGGCGGCGGGGTGACCGGCCTCGGCCACAACCTGCTCGCCGCGATCCGCACCCAGGTCTACCGCCAGTCGCTGCCGCTGGCGACCGGCAACCTCCCCATCGTTCTGGGGGAGTTGGGCCCCACCGCCGGAGTCATCGGCGCGGCCCGCCTGATCAGCGACCACCTGTTCTCACCCGCGTAGGCACCGTTCGGTACCTCAGCCACGCTCCACCAGTACAGCGCTCTGCCCTGCCCTGCTCTGCCCCGCTCTGCCCTGACACCGGCCCGCATGCCCGCCGAGGGGACCTCACATGGCACCAGAACCACCGCTGCTCAGCATGTCCGGCATCACCAAGTCGTTCCCCGGAGTCCGGGCCCTGGACGGCGTCGACCTCGACGTCCAGGCCGGCGAGGTGCACTGCCTGCTCGGCCAGAACGGCGCCGGGAAGTCCACCCTCATCAAGGTGCTGGCCGGCGCCCACCAGCCCGACACCGGCACCATCCGCTGGCGCGGCGAGGACGTCACCCTGCGCTCGCCCATCGCGGCCATGCGCCTCGGCATCGCCACCATCTACCAGGAACTCGACCTGGTGGAACACCTGTCGGTGGCCGAGAACGTCCACCTCGGCCACGAGCCGACCAGCGCCGGCTTCGTCGTGCGCGGAAAGGCGGCGAAGACCTCGACGGCCCAGCTGCTGAAGCGGCTCGGGCACCCCGAGGTCGACCCGGGCCGGCTGGTCGGGGACCTCTCCGCGGCCCAGCAGCAGATCGTGTCCATGGCGCGGGCGCTCTCGCACGACGTACGGCTCATCGTGATGGACGAGCCGTCCGCCGCGCTCGACCCGGACGAGGTCGACAACCTCTTCCGCATCGTCGCCGACCTCACCGCCGACGGCGTCGCCGTCGTCTACATCTCGCACCGCCTGGAGGAGATCCGCCGCATCGGCGACCGGGTCACCGTCCTCAAGGACGGCCGGGCGGTGGCCGGCGGGCTGCCCGCCAAGGAGACGCCCACCCGCGAGGTGGTGGCGCTGATGACGGGACGCAACGTCGAGTACGTCTTCCCGGACCGGCCCGCCGCCCCCGGCACCGGTGAGCCGGTGCTGAGCGTCCGCGGACTGACCCGGCACGGCGAGTTCGCCCCGCTCGACCTGGAGGTGCGGCCCGGCGAGATCGTCGGCCTCGCCGGACTCGTCGGCTCCGGCCGCTCCGAGATCCTCGAGACGGTCTACGGGGCCCGCAAGCCGAACGCCGGACAGGTCCTCGTCGACGGACGGCCGCTGCGGCCGGGCAGCGTGCGCGCCGCGGTCCGCGCCGGACTCGGACTCGCCCCCGAGGAGCGCAAGGCGCAGGCCCTGCTGATGCTGGAGTCCGTCACCCGCAACGTGTCGGTCTCCGCCATGTCCCGCTTCTCGCGGGCCGGTTGGATCGACCGCGGCGCCGAACTGAAGGCGGCCCGCGCCGCGACCCGCGAACTGTCGCTGCGGCCCGACAACCCCACCGCGCCGGTGCGCACCCTCTCCGGCGGCAACCAGCAGAAGGCGGTCCTCGCCCGCTGGCTGCTGCGCGGCTGCCGGGTCCTGCTGCTCGACGAACCCACCCGCGGCGTCGACGTGGGCGCCCGCGCGGAGCTGTACGCCGTCATCCGGCGCCTCGCCGACGAGGGCCTCGCCGTCCTGCTGGTCTCCAGCGAGGTCCCCGAGGTCCTGGGCCTGGCCGACCGCGTGCTGGTACTGCGCGAGGGGAGCGTCGTGCACGAGGCCCCCGCCCGCGAACTCGACGAACACCGCGTACTCGACCTCGTGATGGAAGGAAGCCCGGCGTCATGACGCAGCACGTGTCCCCGCCGCGGGACGGCACCGGCAAGGCGGCACCGGTGGACACCCCGCCCGCCTGGAAGAACCTGACGGCCGGCGCCGACGTCCGCACCCTCAGCCTGCTCGGCGTGCTCGCCGTACTGGTCCTCATCGGCGGCATCACCCAGCCCGACGCGTTCCTCGACACCCGCAACCTCCAACTGGTGCTCACCCAGGCGTCCGTCATCGGCGTCGTCACCGTCGGCATGACCTTCGTGATCATGTCCGGGGGCATCGACCTCTCCGTGGGCGCCATCGTCGCCCTGTCCTCGGTGTGGGCGACCACCGTCGCCACCCAGGACTTCGGCTTCGCCGGCATCCTCTTCACCGCGGTCGTCGTCGGAGTGGGCTGCGGCCTGGTCAACGGCGTGCTCATCGCGTACGGCACGATGGTCCCGTTCATCGCCACCCTCGCCATGCTGGCCTCGGCGCGCGGTCTGGCGCTCCAGATCACCGACGGGCGCACCCAGGTGGTCACGGTGCCGAGCGTCCTCGACCTCGCCGAGCGGGACTGGTACGTGCTGGGCATCCCGCCGCTGGTCCTGGTCTTCGCGGCCGTCACCGTCATCGGCTGGCTGGTGCTCAACCGGACCACCTTCGGCCGCCGCACCGTCGCCGTCGGCGGCAACCCGGAGGCCGCCCGGCTGGCCGGCATCGACGTCCGCCGCCAGCGGCTCTACATCTACCTGCTCTCCGGGCTGTGCTGCGGCATCGCCGCCTTCCTGCTGATCGCCCTGGCCGGCTCCGGCCAGAACACCAACGGCAACCTCTACGAACTCGACGCCATCGCCGCCGCGATCATCGGCGGCACGCTGCTCAGCGGCGGACGCGGAACCATCGTCGGCTCCGTGCTCGGCGTCCTGATCTTCACCACGATCACGAACATCTTCGCCCTGAACAACCTGCAGACCGACGTGCAGCAGATCGCCAAGGGCGCGATCATCGTCGCCGCCGTGCTGGTCCAGCGCCGTACCGCAAGCACGCATTGAGGAAAGGGTTCACCGTCATGACGAAGCTCACGAGTCGCAGAGGGCTGCTCTTCGGAGCCGCCGCCGTGTCCGCCGGTGCCGTCCTCACGGGGTGCACGAGCAACGACCCCGACGACGGCGGCGACAAGGCGGCGGACACGCAGCCGGCCGCCGACGACAAGCCCGGCAAGCAGGTCACCATCGGCTACGCGGGTCCGCAGGCCGACCACGGCTGGCTCAACGCCGTCAACGACCAGGCGCAGAACCGCGCCAAGAAGTACTCGGACGTCACCCTCGAGGTCACCGAGGGCTCCAACGACACCGCCCAGCAGATCGGCCAGATCGAGACCCTCATCAACAAGAAGGTCGACGTCCTGGTCATCCTGCCCGCGGACGGCAAGGCCCTCACCCAGATCGGCCTCAAGGCGATGCGCGCCGGCATCCCGGTCGTCAACCTCGACCGCATCTTCAACAGCCCCCAGGCCTACCGCTGCTGGGTCGGCGGCGACAACTACGGCATGGGCCTCAACGCCGCCCACTACATCGGCGAGAAGCTGAAGGACAAGTCGAACGCCAAGGTCATCGAGCTGGCCGGCATCGACAACCTCGAACTGACCCAGCAGCGCACCCAGGGCTTCGACGACGGTCTGAAGAACTACCCGAACATCAAGAAGGTGGCCCGCCAGGCCGCCGAGTTCACGGTCGAGTCCGGGCAGTCCAAGATGGCCCAGCTGCTGCAGGCCCAGTCGAGCTTCGACGCCCTGTGGAACCACGACGACGACCAGGGCGTGGGCGCCCTGCGCGCCATCGAGCAGGCCGGACGCGACGACTTCCTGATGGTCGGCGGCGCCGGCGCGCTCTCCGCCTTCCAGGCCATCAAGGCCGACAGCGGCGTACTGAAGGCGACGGTGCTCTACCCGCCGACCATGGCGGCCTCCGCGATCGACCTGGCCCGCGCCCTCGGCCAGGGCAAGGGCATCAGCGGCCTCGCCGAGTTCGAGATCCCCTCGACGGTCACCTGCTACTCGGCCGTCGTCGACAAGGAGAACGTCGACCAGTACATGTCCACGGGCTTCAAGTGATGGACTCCGCCCCGGCAGCGGCCTGACCAGCCGGCCGGGGCGGGTCCCACCCCCCACCGCGCCACCACGACGAGGAGGACATCCGCATGGGACAGCCGCAGCAGCCCGAGGGGGCCGGGGCAGCAGCCGCCGGGACCGGAACCGGGGCTACGGGGGCATCCGTGACCAGACCGGCCCTGCGTGTCGGCATGGTCGGCTACGCCTTCATGGGTGCCGCCCACTCCCAGGGCTGGCGCACCGCCGGCCGGGTCTTCGACCTGCCGCTGAACCCGGTGCTGGCCGCGATCTGCGGGCGGGACGCCGACGCCGTCCGCACGGCGGCCGACCGGCACGGCTGGCAGAGCACCGAGACGGACTGGCGGGCCCTGGTCGAACGGGACGACATCGACCTCGTCGACGTCTGCACCCCCGGCGACAGCCACGCCGAGATCGCGCTGGCCGCGCTGGCCGCCGGCAAGCACGTGCTGTGCGAGAAGCCGCTGGCCAACACCGTCGAGGAGGCCGAGCGGATGACCCGCGTGGCCGAGGAGGCGGGCGCCCGCGGCCAGCTGGCGATGGTCGGCTTCAACTACCGCCGGGTGCCCGCCACCGCGCTGGCCCGGCGGATGGTCGCCGAGGGCCGCGTCGGACGGCTGCGGCACGTGCGGGTGACCTACCTCCAGGACTGGCTGGTGGACCCCGAGGCCCCGCTCACCTGGCGGCTGCGCAAGGAACTCGCCGGATCGGGGGCGCTCGGCGACCTCGGCGCCCACATCGTCGACCTCGCCCAGTACCTGACGGGGGAGAGGATCGCGGGCGTCTCCGCCCTCACCGAGACCTTCGTACGGCAGCGCCCGCTGCCCGCCGGTGCCGCCCGGGGCCTGACCGCGGGCTCGGCGGACGGCGTCACCGGTGAGGTCACCGTCGACGACGCGGCCGTGTTCACCGGCCGCCTCACCTCCGGCGCCCTGGTCTCCTTCGAGGCCACCCGGTACGCCACCGGACGCAAGAACTCCCTGCGCATCGAACTCAACGGCGAGCGCGGCTCGCTCGCCTTCGACCTGGAACGGCTCAACGAGCTGTCGTACCACGACGGTACCGAGCCCGGGGAGCACGCCGGGTTCCGCCGCATCCTCGTCACCGAACCCGAGCACCCCTACCTGGACGCCTGGTGGCCGCCGGGCCACGGACTCGGCTACGAGCACACCTTCGTGCACCAGGCGCGCGACCTCGTCCACGCCGTCGCCGAGGGCCGCCGCCCCGAACCCTCCTTCGCGGACGGGCTCCAGGTGCAGCGGGTGCTCGCGGCGGTGGAGGAGAGCGCCGAGAAGAACTCCGTCTACACCCCGATCGCCCTCTGAGGAGGCTGGCAGCGACATGCCGCGCAACTTCACTCTCTTCACCGGTCAGTGGGCGGACCTGCCCCTGGAGGAGGTCTGCCGCCTCGCCCGCGACTTCGGCTACGACGGCCTCGAACTCGCCTGCTGGGGAGACCACTTCGAGGTCGACAAGGCCCTCGCGGACCCCTCCTACGTCGAATCCCGGCACCAGCTGCTCGACAAGTACGGCCTCAAGTGCTGGGCGATCTCCAACCACCTGGTCGGCCAGGCGGTCTGCGACGCCATCATCGACGAACGCCACGAGGCCATCCTGCCCGCCCGCATCTGGGGCGACGGGGACGCCGAAGGGGTGCGGCAGCGCGCCGCCGCCGAGATCAAGGACACGGCGCGGGCCGCCGCCCGCCTCGGCGTCGACACCGTCATCGGCTTCACCGGCTCGGCCATCTGGCACCTGGTCGCCATGTTCCCGCCGGCCCCCGAGCCGATGATCGAGCGCGGCTACCAGGACTTCGCCGACCGCTGGAACCCGATCCTCGACGTCTTCGACGCGGAGGGCGTGCGGTTCGCGCACGAGGTGCACCCCAGCGAGATCGCCTACGACTACTGGACCACGCAGCGCGCCCTGGAGGCGGTCGGCCACCGGCCCGCCTTCGGGCTGAACTTCGACCCCTCGCACTTCGTCTGGCAGGACCTCGACCCGGTCGGCTTCCTGTGGGACTTCCGCGACCGCATCTACCACGTCGACTGCAAGGAGGCCCGCAAGCGCCTCGACGGCCGCAACGGCCGCCTCGGCTCCCACCTGCCCTGGGGCGACCCGCGGCGCGGCTGGGACTTCGTCTCGGCCGGCCACGGCGACGTCCCCTGGGAGGACGTCTTCCGCATGCTCCGCTCCATCGACTACCAGGGGCCCGTCTCCGTCGAGTGGGAGGACGCCGGGATGGACCGGCTCCAGGGCGCCCCCGAAGCCCTCACCAGCCTCAAGGCCTTCGACTTCGAGCCGCCCAGCGCGTCCTTCGACGCCGCGTTCAACAGCTGACCCACACGTCCGGCCGCGGGCCGGGACGGGGGCCGGTGCCACCACCGGTCCCCGGTCCGGCCTGCCCGGATCCCGCTTTGTCCTGAGTTGGGAAAAAGTTCAAACAAGTCCCGGCCCAAGGGGTGTTGGCCCCGGACGAACGCGGTTACCGTCCCTGAAGTGTTCAGGACACCCACGCCTCCGGGGTGACGGCGCACCCCGGCGCCCGCATCGCACGTCATCGCACCCGTTCCGTACGGCCCACCCGTTCCCGGAGGGACTTCGTGCACAGAAGCAGACTCAAAAGCACCAGGACCACGAGGCGTCCCAGGCTCCGCACCACCCTCGCCCTCTTCACCGGCCTGATGCTGGCCGTGGGCACCCCGGCGACCGTCGCCGGCGCTCACCCCGGCCACCCGGAGCACGACGAACCGGCGGCCGCCGAGGGACAGTTCCAGCAGGTACCGCTCGCCAAGGGCGAGCCCGAGATGGGCGAGCCGATGTCGCTCGCCGTACTCCCGGACCGCAGCGTCCTGCACACCTCGCGCGACGGCACGCTCCGCCTGACCGACCAGGGCGGCGTCACCAAGGTCGCCGGCAAACTCGACGTCTACAGCCACGACGAGGAGGGCCTCCAGGGCGTCGGCATCGACCCGGACTTCGAGAACAACCGGGCCATCTACCTCTACTACGCCCCGCCCCTCGACACCCCCGCGGGCGACGCCCCGGAGACCGGCACCGCCGAGGACTTCAAGAAGTTCGACGGCGTCAACCGCCTCTCCCGCTTCGTCCTCAAGCCCGACGGCACCCTCGACCAGGCCAGCGAGAAGAAGGTCCTGGACGTCGCGGCCTCCCGCGGCACCTGCTGCCACGTCGGCGGCGACATCGACTTCGACGCCGAGGGCAACCTCTACCTGTCCACCGGCGACGACACCAACCCCTTCGCCTCCGACGGCTTCACGCCGATCGACGAGCGGGCGGACCGCAACCCGGCCTTCGACGCCCGCCGCAGCGCCGGCAACACCAACGACCTGCGCGGCAAGATCCTGCGGATCAAGGTCGCCGAGGACGGCTCGTACACCGTCCCGGAGGGCAACCTCTTCGCCCCGGGCACCGAGAAGACCCGCCCCGAGATCTACGCGATGGGCTTCCGCAACCCCTTCCGGCTGAACGTCGACGAGAAGACCGGAACGGTCTACGTCGGCGACTACGGTCCCGACGCCGGCGCCGCCGACCCGAACCGCGGACCGGCCGGACAGGTCGAGTTCGCCAAGGTCACCAAGGCCGCCAACTTCGGCTGGCCGTACTGCACGGGCAACAACGACGCCTACAACGACTACGACTTCGCCACCGGCGCCTCCGGTGACAAGTTCGACTGCGCCGCGCCCAAGAACACGTCCCGGCACAACACCGGACTCACCGACCTGCCGCCCGCGCAGGCCGCCTGGATCCCGTACGACGGCGCCTCCGTGCCCGAGTTCGGCACCGGCTCCGAGTCCCCGATGGGCGGCCCGGTCTACCGCTACGACCCCGACCTCGAGTCCAGCGTGAAGTTCCCCGAGGAGTACGACGGAGACTTCTTCGCGGGTGAGTTCGGCCGCCGGTGGATCAAGCGGATCGAGCAGAACGCCGACGGCACGGTCGCGAAGATCAACGACTTCCCGTGGACCGGCACCCAGATCATGGACATGGAGTTCGGCCCCGACGGCGCGCTCTACGTCCTCGACTACGGCCTCTCCTGGTTCCAGGGCGACGAGAACTCCGCGCTGTACCGCATCGAGAACGCCGCGGACGGCTTCTCCCCGATCGCCGAGGTGAGCGCCGACAAGACGTCCGGCGCGGCCGGACTGAAGGTCAAGTTCACCGCGAGCGCCAAGGACGCCGACTCCCCGGACCTCAGCTACAGCTGGGACTTCGGCGACGGCACCAAGGGCGAGGGCCTGACCCCCACCCACAAGTACAAGAAGGTCGGCACCTACACCGCGACCTTCACCGCCAAGGACCCCGAGGGCAACACCGGCACCGCCAGCGTGCGGGTCGTGGTGGGCAACACCGCGCCCAAGGTGACCATCGAGACCCCGGGCAACGGCACCCTGCTCCCGATGGGCGAGCCCATCCCGTTCAAGGTGAAGGTCACCGACCCCGAGGAGACCGTCGACTGCTCCAAGGTCAAGGTCGCCTACAGCCTCGGCCACGACTCCCACGCCCACGAGCTGACCAGCGAGATGGGCTGTGAGGGCACCCTCAAGCCGCCGCCCGGCGACGGCGGTCACGACCCCAACGCCAACATCTACGGCGTCGTCGGCGCCAGCTACACCGACGGCGGGGCGAACGGCCAGGAGGCCCTGACCGGCACCGCCCGCACCGTGATCCAGCCCCCGCACCGCCAGGCCGAGCACTTCGCCGACCAGTCGGGCGTCTCGGTCATCGACAAGACCGGGGCCCACGGCGGCAAGACCGTCGGCAACATCGACGACGGCGACTGGATCTCCTTCAGCCCCTACCGGTTCAACGGCCAGAAGAAGCTGACCGTACGGGCCTCCTCCGGCGGCGCCGGCGGCTACGTCGAGGTGCGCACGGGCTCGCCGACCGGCAAGCTGCACGGCTCCGCGTACATCCCGCCGACCGGCAGCTGGGAGACCTTCCAGGACGTCGACGTACCGCTGCGGTCCCTGCCCAGGAAGACCACCGACGTCTACCTGGTCTTCAAGGGCGGCGAGGGCGCGCTGTACGACGTGGACGACTTCGAGTTCTCCACCGAGCCCTTCAAGGCCGGCAAGAAGGTCCTGGTCTTCTCCAAGACGGCCGGCTTCCGGCACGACTCCATCCCGGAGGGCATCGCCGCGCTGAAGGAGCTCGGCGCCCCCGCCGGCATCTCCGTCACCGCGACCGAGGAGGCCGGCCAGTTCACCACCGCCAACCTCGCCAAGTACGACGCGGTCGCCTTCCTGTCCACCACCGGTGACGTCCTCAACGCCGCTCAGCAGACGGCGTTCGAGAACTACGTCAAGAACGGCGGCGGCTACATGGGCATCCACGCCGCCGCCGACACCGAGTACGACTGGGAGTTCTACGGCGGCCTGGTCGGCGCCCACTTCGACTCGCACCCGGCCATCCAGAAGGCCACCGTCCGCGTCGAGGACCACGACCACCCGTCCACCGCGCACCTGGACGACGCCTGGGAGCGCACCGACGAGTGGTACAACTACCGCACCAACCCGCGTGAGCAGGCCAAGGTCCTCGCCACCCTCGACGAGACCACCTACGACGGCGGGAACATGAAGGGCGACCACCCGATCGCCTGGTGCCAGAGCTACGGCGGCGGCCGCTCCTTCTACACCGGCGGCGGTCACACCAAGGAGTCCTACGCGGACGAGGCCTTCCGCGGCCATCTGCTCGGCGGCATGCAGTACGCCACCGGCCAGGTCAAGGCGGACTGCAAGCCGAGCAAGGGCTACCGGGACATCTTCAACGGCCAGACCCGGGAGGGCTGGAAGCAGGCCGGCCCCGGCACGTTCGACGTCAAGGACGGCACGCTGGAGTCCAACGGCGGCATGGGCCTGCTCTGGTACCAGGCCAAGGAGCTGAAGTCGTACTCGCTCAAGCTCGACTGGAAGATGCGGGGCGACGACAACTCCGGGATCTTCGTGGGCTTCCCCGCCTCCGACGACCCCTGGTCCGCGGTGAACAAGGGCTACGAGATCCAGATCGACGCCACGGACGCGCCGGACCGCACCACGGGGTCCGTCTACTCCTTCAAGTCGGCGAACATCAAGGCCCGTGACCAGGTTCTGCGGCCGCCCGGCCAGTGGAACTCCTACGAGATCAAGGTCCAGGGCGAACGCCTCCAGGTGTTCCTCAACGGGGTCAAGATCAACGACTTCACCAACAAGGATCCCGAGCGGAGCCTGACCGACGGGTACATCGGCCTCCAGAACCACGGCGCCGGCGACCAGGTCTCCTTCCGCAACATCCAGCTCAAGGAACTGCCCCGCTAAGGGCGATCAGACGGCGGCGGGCGGAGGACGCCGGACCTCCGCCCGCCGTCCCGCCGGGCCCCGCGCCCGGCCCCCGCTTCCGGCGCTCACATCCGGTTCGCGTACGACAAGGAGGCTGCCCATGTCCGCCGAACCGTTCCTGCCCACCCCCTCCACGGCCCCGCGTTTCGGCGTCTGGCTCATCGGGGCACGCGGCTCCGTGGCCACCACCGCGATCGCGGGCTGCGCCGCCGTCGCCGCCGGGCTCCACCCCGCGACCGGCATGGTCACCGAGACCGCGCCCTTCACCTCGTGCGGTCTGCCATCGTTGTCTTCGCTCGTCTTCGGCGGTCACGACACCCTCGACTGCCCGCTGCCCAAGCGCGCCGAGCACCTCGCCGCGGGTGGTGTGCTGCCGCACGGTCTGCCGTCCGCGGTGCACGCCGAACTCGTCGCCGCCGACCGGGAGATCCGGCCCGGCGGTCCGCTGCCGGGCGCCCCGGCGCCCACCCAGGAAGCGCTGATCGACGCCTTCGCGTCCGACATCCGCGACTTCGTGCGCCGCCAGGACCTCGCGGGCGCCGTCGTCGTGAACGTCGCCTCCACGGAGCCCGCGCCCACCGACGACTCCCTGCCCCCCAGCTCGCTGTACGCGGCGGCCGCCCTCCGCGCCGGGTGCCCCTACGTCAACTTCACCCCGTCCACCGGCCTGCACCACCCCGCGCTGGCCGCGCTCGCCGAGTCCTCCGGGCTCCCGTACGCGGGCCGCGACGGCAAGACCGGGCAGACCCTGCTCCGTTCGGTGCTCGGCCCGATGTTCCTCCAGCGGGCCCTCGCCGTGCGCGCCTGGTCCGGCACCAACCTCCTCGGCGGCGGCGACGGCGCGGCCCTCGCCGACCCCGCGGCGGCCGCCGCCAAGAACGCCGGCAAGGAACGCGTCCTCGTCGACACGCTGGGTGCCGCGCCCGAGGGCGAGGTCCACATTGACGACGTGCCCGCGCTGGGCGACTGGAAGACCGCCTGGGACCACATCGCCTTCGACGGCTTCCTCGGCGCCCGGATGGTCCTCCAGACCACCTGGCAGGGCTGCGACTCGGCGCTGGCCGCTCCGCTGGTCCTCGACCTGGCCCGCCTTGCCGCCCGCGCCCAGGAGAAGGGCCTGTCCGGCCCCCTGAGCGAACTGGGCTTCTACTTCAAGGACCCGGTCGGCGACGGCCCGTCCTCCCTGGCGGAGCAGTACGCGGAGCTGCGGGGCTTCGCGGGGCGCTTGCGGGACGACGGGGGCGCCGCGGCCGAGCACGGGGTGCGGCGATGAGCCGCGCGGGGGCGCGGGACAGGTCCGCGTTGTCCGGGGTGCCTGGGGTGCCTGGGGTGCCCGGGGTGCCCGGGGTGCCCGGGGCGTCCGGTGTGTCGGCGGACGGCCGGGGCGGCGACGCCGCGGTGCCGCCGTCCGACGGCCAGGACCCGAACGCCGCGGCGCCGTCCGCCGACGGCCGTGGCGGCGACGCCGTGACGTCGTCCGCCGAGGTCGAGGGCGCTGACGCCGTGGCGCCATCCGCCGAGGGCGAGGGCGCTCACGCTCCCGCGCTGCCCGCCGATGGCCAGGCGGCCGGCGCTGCGACGCCGTCCGCCGACGGCGAGGGTGCTCACGCTCCGGCCCTGCCCGTCGATGGCCCGGCGGCTGGCGCTGCGACGCCGACGGCCGACGGCGAGGTTGCTCACGCTCCCGCGCTGCCCGCCGACGGCGAGGGTGCTCACGCTCTGGCCCTGCCCGTCGACGGCCAGGCGGCTGACGCTGCGACGCCGCCCGCCGACGGCCAGCCCGCTGACGCCGTGGCCCCGCCCGCCGACGGTGTCGCGGCCCGCACACCCGGCGCCACCCCCCGCCCCGGCCGCGCCGGTGCCTGGGCCGAGTTGCTGCGGCTGCCCGCGCTGTTCACCGTGCCCGGAGACGCCCTGGCCGGTGCCGCCGTGGCTGGGGTGCGGCCCGGGCGCCGTACGGTGCTCGCCATCGGGTCGTCCCTGTGCCTGTACGAGGCGGGCATGGCCCTGAACGACTGGGCGGACCGGGCCGAGGACGCCGTGGAACGTCCGCACCGTCCGATTCCGTCCGGCCGGATCCGTCCGGCCGCCGCCCTCGCCGCGGCCTGCGGCCTCACCGGTGCCGGTCTAGCGCTCGCCGCCGCGGCCGGGCGCCCCGCGCTGGCGGTGGCCGCGCCGCTCGCGGGGTCCGTCTGGGCCTACGACCTCGTCCTGAAGCACACACCCGCCGGGCCCGCGGCCATGGCCGCCGCCCGCGGACTGGACCTGCTCCTGGGCGCGGCCGCCACCTCCGGCGGGACCCGGGCAGCGCTGCCCTCCGCCGCGCTGCTCGGCAGCCACACCCTCGCGGTCACGGCCGTCTCCCGCCGGGAGACCACCGGCGGTTCGGTCCTGGCCCCGTCGGCGGCCCTGGCGACGACGGGGGTGCTGACCCGGCTGGTCGGCCACCGCCGCACCCGACTCCCGGCAGGCCGGTGGGCAGCAGCCGCCCCCGGCCTGTCGGGCTCCAACCCGGCCGTACGCGCCCCGGAGGCCAGGGACGTCCTCACCGCCGCCTTGAGCGCCGCGTACGCCGCCACCGCGGCGCGTCCCTACTTCCACGCCACGCTCAACCCCTCACCTCCGCTCACCCAACGCGCCGTCGGCGGCGGCATCCGGGCCACGATCCCCCTCCAGGCCGCCCTCGCCGCCCGCGCCGGGGCACCCGCCACGTCCCTGGTGATCGCGGCCCTGGCCCCGGCGGGCCGGATGTTCGCGAGGAGGGCCGCCATGAGGAAGGTGAGCATCACGTGAGCCACGACCCGAACGCCACCCCGTCGACCCCCCTCCGCTTCGGCTACGGCACCAACGGCCTCGCCGACCTCCGGCTCGACGACGCCCTCGGCCTCCTCGCCGACCTGGGCTACGACGGCGTCGGCCTGACGCTGGACCACATGCATCTCGACCCGCTCGGCGACGACCTGGCGGACCGCACCCGCCGGGTCGCCCGCCGGCTGGACGCGCTCGGGCTGGGCGTCACGGTGGAGACGGGCGCCCGCTACGTGCTGGACCCGCGCCGCAAGCATGGCCCCTCCCTCCTCGACCCGGACCCCGACGACCGCGCCCGCCGCACCGACCTCCTGGTCCGCGCCGTCCGGGTCGCCGCCGACCTGGGGGCCCACGCGGTGCACTGCTTCAGCGGCGTCACCCCGCCCGGCACGGACGAGGACACGGCGTGGAAGCGGCTGGCCGAGTCCCTCACCCCGGTCCTGGAGGCCGCAGCCACCGCGGGCGTCCCGCTCGCCGTCGAGCCCGAACCGGGCCACCTCCTGGCCGAACTCGCCGACTTCCACACCCTGCGCCGCGCCCTCGGCGACCCCGAGCACCTCGGCCTCACCCTGGACATCGGCCACTGCCAGTGCCTCGAACCCCTCCCTCCCGCCGACTGCGTGCGCGCCGCCGCCCCCTGGCTGCGCCACGTCCAGATCGAGGACATGCGCCGCGGCGTCCACGAACACCTCCCCTTCGGTGACGGCGAGATCGACTTCCCGCCCGTCCTCGACGCCCTCGCCGCCACCGGCTACCAGGGACTGACCGTCGTCGAACTGCCCCGCCACTCCCACGCCGGTCCCCACTTCGCCGAACGCTCCCTCCCGTTCCTCCGCCGGGCCGCGGCGGCGTCACCCCGTACGAACCGCTCGGGCGAGCCCTCCGCCACCCGTTGAAGGGAGCCACACCCATGACGCAGCCACACGCCACCCACGCCACCCCCACCCAGGGCACGGATGGCAACCCCGCCGGGCAGGACCCCCAGGGCACCAACCCCGCCCACGTCCCGCCCGCCGACCTGCGCGCCGCCCTCACCGCCGAGCTGGGCGGAGCCGCCCGGGCCTGGCTGGACCAGGCCCTGGACGAGGCCGCCGCCCACCCCGGCACCCACGGACCCATCTCCGTGTGGGAGCTGCGCCTGGCCGAGGCGGGCCGGCGCTGCGGTCCCGCCCACGCCGACGCCGCCCGGGTCCTCGTCCTGCACGCCGCCCGCGCCGGCACGGAGGCCCTGAGCCGGGTCTACTCCCAGGGCACCGCGGACGAACGCCGCGCCGTCCTGCACGCGCTGCCCCACCTGGTGCCCGGCCCGGACGCCCTCCCGCTCGTCGAGGACGCGCTGCGCACCAACGACACCCGGCTCGTCGCCGCCGCCCTCGGCCCGTACGCCGCCCGTCACCTGGACGCCCACCAGTGGCGGCACGCCGTACTGAAGTGCCTGTTCACCGGCGTCGCCGTCGAGCGCGTGGCGGATCTCGCCGGCCGGGCCCGCGGCGACGACGAACTCGCCCGCATGCTCGCCGACTACGCCGCCGAACGCACCGCCGCGGGCCGCACCGTCCCCGAAGACCTGCACCGCGTCCTGGCCCTGACCGGGACCGAGCAGCCTCCCGCGCCCGGCAACGCCGACCCCCACGGCAAGGAGTCCTGATGCGCATCTTCGACCCCCACATCCACATGACCTCCCGCACCACCGACGACTACGAGGCCATGCACGCCGCCGGTGTCCGCGCCGTGGTCGAACCCTCCTTCTGGCTGGGCCAGCCCCGCACCTCTCCCGACTCCTTCCGCGACTACTTCGACGCCCTGCTCGGCTGGGAACCCTTCCGCGCCGCCCAGTACGGCATCGCCCACCACTGCACGATCGCCCTCAATCCCAAGGAGGCGAACGACCCCCGCTGCCTCCCCGTCCTCGACGAACTGCCCCGCTATCTGGTCAAGGACCGCGTGGTGGCGGTCGGCGAGATCGGCTACGACTCGATGACCCCCGCCGAGGACACCGCCCTGGCCGCCCAGCTCCAGCTCGCCGCCGACCACGGCCTGCCCGCCCTCGTGCACACCCCGCACCGCGACAAGCTGGCCGGCCTGCGCCGCACCCTGGACGCGGTCCGCGAGTCCGCGCTGCCCACCGAGCACGTGCTGGTCGACCACCTCAACGAGACCACCGTCAAGGAGGCGAAGGACAGCGGCGCCTGGCTCGGCTTCTCCGTCTATCCGGACACCAAGATGGACGAGGCCCGGATGGTGGCCCTCCTGCGTGAGTACGGCCCGGAGCGGGTCCTGGTGAACTCCGCCGCCGACTGGGGCAGGAGCGACCCGCTCAAGACCCGCAAGGTCGGCGACCTGATGCTCGCCGAGGGCTTCACCGAGGACGACGTCGACCTGGTCCTGTGGCGCAACCCCGTCGCCTTCTACGGACTCAGCGGGCGGCTGGAGCTGGACGTCGCCACGGCCGACGCCACGCACGAGGGCAACTCCATCCTGCGCGGCGGGGAGTGAGCCATGCGCTTCCGGCACCCCGACGGCTCCACCGTCCACCTCGCCTACTGCACCAACGTCCACCCCGCCGAGACCCTCGACGGCGTCCTCGCCCAGCTCCGCGACCACTGCGAGCCGGTCCGCCGCCGCCTGGGCCGCGACCGCCTCGGCATCGGGCTGTGGCTCGCCCGCGACGCCGCGCACGCCCTGGTCACCGACCCCGCCGCGCTGCGCGGCCTGCGCACCGAACTCGACCGGCGGGGCCTGGAGGTCGTCACCCTCAACGGCTTCCCCTACGAGGGCTTCGGCGCCGAAGAGGTCAAGTACCGCGTCTACAAGCCGGACTGGGCCGACCCGGAACGCCTGGAGCACACCACCTCCCTGGCCCGCCTGCTCGCCGGACTGCTGCCCGACGACGTCACCGACGGCACCATCTCCACGCTGCCCCTCGCCTGGCGCACCGCGTACGACGAGACCCGCGCCGACAAGGCGCACGCCGCGCTGGGCACGCTCGCCGAACGCCTCGACGCGCTCCAGGAACTGACCGGCCGCTCCATCCGCATCGGCCTCGAACCCGAACCCGGCTGCGTCGTGGAGACCACCCACGACGCGATCGCCCCGCTGACCGCGATCGGCCACGACCGGATCGGCGTCTGCGTCGACACCTGCCATCTCGCCACCTCCTTCGAAGATCCGGACACCGCTCTGGACGCCCTCGCCGCCGCCCGTGTCCCCGTCGTCAAGTCCCAGCTGTCCGCCGCCCTGCACGCCGAGCACCCCGGCGACCCGGCGGTCCGGGAGGCGCTGGCAGCCTTCGCCGAGCCGCGCTTCCTGCACCAGACCCGGACCACCACCACGGCCGGCGGCCGGCAAGGCACCGACGACCTCGACGAGGCCCTGGCCGACGGCAGCCCCCTGCCCGACACCGCGCCCTGGCGCGCCCACTTCCACGTCCCCCTGCACGCGGCCCCCGCCGCGCCCCTCACCTCCACCCTCCCCGTGCTCAAGGCCGCGCTGACCCGGCTCGTCGGCGGGCCGCGCCCCCTCACCCGCCACCTGGAGGTCGAGACCTACACCTGGCAGGCCCTCCCGCCCGAGCTGCGGCCCCGCGCCCGCGCGCAGCTCACCGACGGCATCGCCGCCGAGCTGACCCTCGCCCGCGACCTGCTGACCGACCTCGGCCTGAAGGAACTGCCATGACCCGCCCGACCCCCCTCCTCGTCCTGGACGTCGTCGGCCTCACCCCCCGTCTCCTCGACCACATGCCCCACCTCAAGCGGCTCGGCCAGTCCGGCTCCCGGGCACCGCTCGGCACCGTGCTGCCCGCCGTCACCTGCGCCGCCCAGTCCACCTTCCTCACCGGCACCCACCCCTGCGAGCACGGCATCGTGGGCAACGGCTGGTACTTCCGCGAACTCGGCGACGTCCTGCTGTGGCGCCAGCACAACGGACTCGTCGCCGGCGACAAGCTCTGGGACGCCGCCCGCCGCGCCCACCCCGGCTACACCGTGGCCAACATCTGCTGGTGGTACGCCATGGGCGCCGACACCGACTTCACCGTCACCCCCCGTCCCGTCTACTACGCCGACGGCCGCAAGGAACCCGACTGCTACACCAGGCCCCCGGCCCTGCACGACGAACTCACCGACAAGCTCGGCACCTTCCCGCTCTTCCACTTCTGGGGGCCCGGCGCGGACCTGGTCTCCAGCCAGTGGATCATCGACGCCACCCGGCACATCATGGCCACCCGGCATCCCGACCTGACGCTCTGCTACCTCCCTCACCTGGACTACGACCTCCAGCGCTTCGGCCCCGAAGACCCCCGCTCCCTGAAGGCCGCCGCCGACCTGGACGCGGCGCTGGCCCCGCTCCTCGAGGACGCCCGTGCCGAGGGGCGGACCGTCGTCGCGCTCTCCGAGTACGGCATCACCCCCGTCAGCCGGCCCGTGGACATCAACCGCGCCCTGCGCCGCGCCGGCCTCCTCGAGGTGCACACCCAGGACGGCATGGAGTACCTCGACCCGATGGCCTCCCGCGCCTTCGCGGTCGCCGACCACCAGATCGCCCACGTGTACGTTCGCCGCCCCGAGGACCTGGACGCGACCCGCGCCGCCCTGGACCAACTGCCCGGCATCGCGCAACTCCTCGACGACGAGGGCAAGAAGGCCCAGCACCTCGACCATCCCCGCGCCGGTGAACTCGTCGCCGTCGCCGAGCCGGACGCCTGGTTCACGTACTACTACTGGCTCGACGACGACCGCGCGCCCGACTTCGCGCAGCTCGTCGAGATCCACCGCAAACCCGGCTACGACCCGGTCGAGCTGTTCATGGACCCGCTCGACCCCTACGTCAAGGTCAAGGCGGCCTCCGCCCTGGCCCGCAAGAAACTCGGCATGCGCTACCGCATGGCGGTGGTGCCCCTGGATCCCTCACCTATTCGAGGCAGCCACGGCCGCCTCCCCGCGAGCGACGACGACGGTCCGCTCCTCATCTGCTCCACCCCCCGCGCTGTCGGAGACCGCGTAGCGGCCACTGATGTGAAACAACTCCTGCTCCGGCTGGCCGGTCTCGACTGACGCTCCGTCACACGCGCCGCCGAGATCCAGCTACTGAGAGTGAAACACACGGCACTGACAACGGCCCGCCCGAGCCGCATCGGGGCAGGCCACGACCCAGAAGGCAGGCACCGTGACCCCGTTCACCGATCCCTCCCGCACCGACGCCGGCACGGACCCGGCCCTCGACGGCCCGGACGAGAGCCTCCGCCGCAGCCTCGGCGTGGGCCGGCGCCGCTTCCTCAGCACCTGCACCGCGGTGGCGGCGGGAGCCGTCGCGGCCCCCGTCTTCGGCGCCGCCCCGGCCCTCGCCCAGGACCGGGACAGAGGCCACGGCCATGGCCATGGACACGACCACGACCACGACCACGGTCATGGGCACGACCGCGGTCGGGTCCTCGTCCCGGCGGACAAGCGCGGCATCATCCTCTACACCGTCCGCGACGCCACCGCCCGCGATCCCCTCGCCTCCGACCTGCCCTCCGGCTTCCGCGAGGTGTTCAAGCAGCTCGCCCGCCACGGCTTCCGGCAGGTCGAGTTCGCCGGATACAACCAGCACGCCAACGCCCCCGGCGGCGCGAGCCTGGAGTCCGTCAAGGGCGCGAAACTGCTCCGCTCCTGGCTCGACGACTACGGCCTGCGCGCCCAGGGCAACCACGGCTTCATCCCGTCCTCCTGGCCGCTGACCGCGGAGGACAAGGACACCTTCAAGAAGCACCTGGAGATCGCCAACATCCTCGGCATGGACCACATGGGCACCGGCGGCGACCCCACCGGCAGCTCCTACCGCGCCGACTGGGACGTGGCCGCCGACAAGTGGAACGCCCTCGGCCGGATAGCCCGCCGCGAGGGCATCAAGCTCTACACCCACAACCACGACGGCGCCTACGGCTTCCTGCTCGACGGCGGCCCGCTGGACGACCAGGGCCGGCCGACCCGCAGCTCGGGCATCCGGAAGCTGGAGTACTTCCTCAAGGTCACCGACCCGAGGGTGGTCTGGCTGGAGATGGACATCTTCTGGGCGCACGTGGCCCAGTACAAGTTCCACTCCTACACCGCCCACGACGGCTCGACCCGGAAGGACGTCTTCGACCCGGCGGGTCTGGTCGCCCGCAACAACAAGCGCTACCCGCTGTTCCACGCCAAGGACGGCGTGGCCAGCACCACCAACGGCATGGGCTACGACATGGTGCCCTTCGGCACGGGGGTCATCGACTACCGCACGTTCTTCTCCCGGGTCGGGGAGCGGAACTACCACAACCCGATGATCGAGGACGACAACTCCCCGAGCGCCACCGACCCGGCGCAGTCGCTGCGGGAGGCCAAGATCAGCTACGACAACCTGGCGGCCCTGCGCAAGCGCTGCTGACCCGCCGCCGCACGGACGGGCGGCCCTCCCCACGCCGCGGGGAGGGCCGCCCGTCCGTACGAAGAACGTGCGAAAGCCGTGCCAAGGCCGTGCGAAGCGGAGTGGTGCGGTCACTCCTCACCGAGCGGCCGGGGGTTGGGCGCGATGCGCTTGTCCCTCGGCCGTCCCGGCGGTTGCAGGAACAGCGCCACGAACCCCGCGAAGATCGAGATGCAGCCCGCCAGCATGAACGCTCCGTTGTAGCCCCAGGCGCCCACGACCACGGCACCCATGCCCGCGCCCAGACCGGAGACGAGCTTGGAGCTGTAGACCATCCCGTAGTTGGTGGCGTTGTTGTTCTCGCCGAAGTAGTCCGCCGTCAGTGCCGCGAACATCGGGAAGATGGCACCGCCACCGAAGCCGGAGACGGCGGAGAAGACCAGGAACAGTGGCAGGTTCTTGATCTCGGCCGACCAGATGATGCCGAACTGGGCGAGGCCCAGGATCGCGCACACGTAGAGCAGGCACCGCTTGCGGCCGTAGAGGTCGGAGAGCCAGCCGATGACGCCGCGCCCGGTGCCGTTGACGATCGCCTTCAGCGACATCGCCGTGGCCACGATCCCGGCCGCGAAGCCCGCCTCCTCGCCGATGTCGACCTGGAAGGCGATGCCGAAGATGTTCACGCCGGAGGTGCAGGCGAGGCAGAACCACATCAGCGCCACCCGGCCGGTCCGCCAGGCCTCCAGCGGGGAGTACTGCTTGGTCGCCGGGGGGTTCTTCTCCAGTGAACGCCGGGCCCGCGGGTCGTCCGGCGGGTTCAGCGGGTCGACGGCGGCGGGCCACCAGTTCTTCGGCGGGTCCCGGAAGTACACCCCGGCCAGGGCCACCGTCGCGGCGAGGAAGACACCCGCGGAGACCAGCACCCAGCGGAAGTTGGAGCCGTCCATGTAGCCGTGGAAGAGGAAGACGAACGGCACCGAGCCGTAGGCGAAACCGCCGTTGACGAAGCCGGTCTTGCCGCCCCTGCGCTCCGGGTACCACTTGCCGACCATGTTGACGCAGGTCGCGTAGACCATGCCCGCGCCCATGCCGCTGAACACGCCGAACCCGATGAACGCGAGCGCGACGTGCGGTGCGAAGGCCAGGGACAGATAGCCGAGCAGCGTGCCGACCGAACCCAGCATCATCGCCCAGCGGGCCGGCAGCTTGCCGTTCTCACGCAGCCGCCCCGCCGGAAACGCGACGGCGGCCTGACAGAAGATCCAGGCGGTCATCATCCAGTAGATGCTGCCGCTGGACCAGTGGTGCGCCTCGTGGAGCGTGTCCTCGGCGGACGCGAACGCGTACTCGGCGGAGGAGATGCCCATCATGCCGATCCAGGGCAGGATCACCATCCACTTGCGCTTGCGCCCCATGATGTCGATGTCGGACTCGCCCACGCGATAGACGCGTCCGTTCCGGTCGGTCACCTCCCGGTAGACGGCGACCCGTGTGACGTCCGTGGTTGTCATGTCGTTTGCACCCCTTGCGTCGAAAGATCTGGCCAGCGCCCCCTGTCCCATGCCTTTCGTGCGCAGCGCGGGTTCCGGGGCCGGCCGACGCGCACCCGTCGGCCGGCCCTCCGCGGGCTCACCTCATGTGCCGCCCCCCAGCAGTCCCGCGGCCCGCGCCCAGCGGTACTTCGCGCCGAGCACGGCCACCGGCTTCTCGGTGGTGTACGGGTAGGCCACGACCCCGTGCTCGAAGAGGTACTGGCACGCCTCCTCCACCTCGACGTCGCCGGCGAGGGAGGCCACCACGGGCTTCTCGATGCCCCGCGCGCGGAACTCGCCCACCACACGCGCGGTGAGTTCGGCGAACACCATGGGGGGAGTGACGATGGTGTGCCAGTAGCCGAGGACCAGCGCGTGGATGCGCGGATCCTCCAGACCCAGCCGGATCGTCGCCTCGTACGTCGACGGCGGCTCGCCCCCGGTGATGTCCACCGGGTTGCCCGCCGCGCCGAACGGCGGGATGAACGCGCGGAACGCCTCGTCCAGGTCCGGCGGAATCTCCATCAGCGACAGGCCGTTGTCCGTCACCGCGTCCGAGAGCAGTACGCCGCTGCCCCCGGCCCCGGTGATGATCACCACGTTGTCGCCCTCCGGCGCGGGCAGCACCGGCAACGCGCGCGCGTACTCCAGCATCTCGTTCAGCCCGGGCGCCCGGATGACGCCCGCCTGCCGGAGGATGTCGTCGTACACGGCGTCGTCCCCGGCCAGCGCCCCGGTGTGCGACCCGGCGGCCTTCGCGCCCGCCGCCGTCCGCCCCGCCTTGAGCACGACCACCGGCTTCCTGGGCACCGTCGCCCGCGCGGCCTCGACGAAGGCGCGCCCGTCCTTGAGGTCCTCCAGGTGCATCGCGATGCACTCGGTGCGCGGGTCCTCGCCGAACCAGGTCAGCAGGTCGTCCTCGTCCAGGTCCGACTTGTTGCCCAGGCCGACGATCGCCGACACGCCGGTCTTCGTGGTCCGCGCGAAACCCAGGATGGCCATCCCGATCCCGCCCGACTGCGAGGTCAGCGCGACCCCGCCCTTGACGTCGTACGGCGTGCAGAACGTGGCGCACAGGTCCTGCCAGGTCGAGTAGTAGCCGTAGATGTTCGGCCCGAGCAGCCGTACGCCGTACCGCTCGGCGACCGCCACGATCTCGTCCTGGAGCGCCTGCTCGCCGGTCTCCGCGAAGCCGGAGGGGATGAGTACGGCGTTGGGGATCCGCTTGCGTCCCACCTCTTCCAGGGCCGCCGCCACGAACCGCGCGGGGATCGCGAAGACCGCCACATCCACCTCACCGGGAACGTCGGTGACACTCTTGTACGCCTTGCGGCCCAAGATGTCATCGGCCTTAGGGTTCACCGGGTGGATCTCGCCCGCGAAACCGCCGTCGACGAGGTTGCGCATCACCGAGTTGCCGATCTTGCCGGGCTCGCCCGACGCGCCGATCACCGCCACCGAGGAGGGCTGCATCAGGCGCCGCATCGAGGTGAGGATCTCCTCGCGCGTGTACCGGCGGCGCTGCTTCGGCGTGTCGGTGGCCAGGATGACGCGGATGTCGGCCGCGACCGCGCCCTCGGGCGTGGCGATCACCGGGTTGAGGTCCACCTCGGCGATGTCCGGGAAGTCAGCGACGAGTTCGGAGACCCGGCGGATCTGCTCGGCCACCGCCCACCGATCGACGCCTGCCTGCCCGCGCACCCCGCGCAGCACCTCCGCCGCCCGGATCGAGTCCAGCATGGACAGCGCCTCGTCGGCGTCCACCGGCGCCAGCCGGAACGTGACGTCCTTGAGGACCTCGACCAGCACGCCGCCCAGCCCGAACGCCACCACCTTCCCGAACGTCGGATCGGTCACCGCGCCGACGATCACCTCCTGCCCCTGCGGCAGCAGTTCCTGGACCTGCACGCCCTCGATGCGCGCCGACGCGTCGTACGCGCGCGTGTTGTCGACGATCCGGCGGAACGCGGCCCGCACGTCCGCCGCGCCCTCCACCCCGACGACCACACCGCCGGCGTCGGTCTTGTGCAGGATGTCGGGCGAGACGATCTTCATCACGACCGGCCCGCCGAAGCGCGCCGCGCAGGCCACCGCCTCCTCGACGTCCCGGGCCAGTTCCTCGCCCGGTACGGCGATCCCGTAGGCGTCCGCGAGCACCTTTCCCTCGGGCGCGGTCAGCGCGGTGCGCCCCTCGGCCCGCACGGAGTCCAGGAGTGCCCGCACCCGCGCCACCCGGTCCTCGGCCATCACGTCAGACCACCCCGTTCGACTTGAGCAGGCGCAGTTCCTCGTCGCCGAGACCCAGCTCGCCGACGTACACCTCTTCGTTGTGCTCGCCGAGCAGGGGCGAACTGGTCACCTTCACCGGCGAGTCGGAGAGCTTGAGCGGGCTCCCGACGGTGACGAACTCGCCCCGCTCGGGGTGCGGCACGGTGACGACCATCTCGTTGGCGGCCAGCGATGCGTCCTCGATGATCTCCCTGGTGGACAGGATCGGCCCGCACGGGATGTTGCGGGCGTTCAGCCGCTCCAGCACCTCCCACTTGGGCAGCGTGGACGACCACTCCTCGATCAGCTGGAACATCTTGCCTAGCTTCGGCAGCCGCGCCTGCGGCGTCGCCCACTCCGGGTCGTCGGCCAGCTCGGGCCGGCCGATCAGCTCGCTGAGCGGCTGCCAGCCGACCGGCTGGACGATGACGTACACGTAGTCGTTCGGGCCGCCCGGCGCGCACTTGACCGCCCAGCCCGGCTGCCCGCCGCCGGACGCGTTGCCGGACCGGGGAACCTCGTCGCCGAAGTCCTCGTTGGGATATTCGGCGAGTGGACCATGGCTCAGGCGCTGCTGGTCGCGCAGCTTCACCCGGCAGAGGTTGAGCACCGCGTGCTGCATGGCCACGTTCACCCGCTGCCCGCGCCCGGTGCGCTCCCGCTGGTACAGCGCGGCGAGGATGCCCGCCACGGCGTGCACGCCCGTGCCCGAGTCCCCGATCTGGGCGCCCGTCGCCAGCGGCGGCCCGTCCTCGAAACCGGTGGTGGACATCGATCCGCCCATGGCCTGCGCGACCACCTCGTACGCCTTGAAGGCGGTGTACGGGCCGTCGCCGAACCCCTTGATGGAGGCGTAGACGATCCGTGGATTGATCTCCTTGATGCGGTCCCAGGTGAACCCCATCCGGTCCACCGCGCCCGGCCCGAAGTTCTCGACCATGACGTCCGAGCGCCGGATCAGCTCGGTGAGGATGTCCTTGCCGCGCTCGGTCTTGGTGTTGAGGGTGATGCTCCGCTTGTTGCAGTTGAGCATCGTGAAGTACAGGGAGTCGACGTCCGGCAGGTCGCGCAGCTGCTTGCGCGTGATGTCACCGCTGGGCGCCTCCAGCTTGACGACGTCCGCGCCGAGCCAGGCGAGCAGCTGGGTCGCCGAGGGCCCGGACTGCACATGCGTCATGTCCAGCACGCGGATGCCCTCAAGAGCCTTGGCTGTCATGGGCCTTCACCTCACTTGTACATCGTCTGGTTCATGGTTCCGGGGGCGTACGCGTCCGGGTCCACCCAGACGTTGACCAGGGACGGCTTGCCGGACTCACGGGCGCGCCTGAGGGCCGGGCCGATCTCGGCGGGGTCGCGGACCTCCTCGCCGTGGCCGCCCAGCATCCGGGCGAACTCGTCGTAGGGCACGTCGCCGAGGGTGTTGCCGACCCGCTCGCGCTCCTTGCCGTACTTGGCGGCCTGGCCGTAGCGGATCTGGTTCATCGAGGAGTTGTTGCCGACGACGCCGACGAAGGGCAGGTCGTAGCGGACCAGGGTCTCGAAGTCCCAGCCGGTGAGCGAGAAGGCGCCGTCGCCGAAGAGGGCGACCACCTCCTTGTCGGGTCGCGCCTGCTTGGCGGCGAGCACGAAGGGCACCCCGACGCCGAGCGTGCCGAGCGGCCCGGGGTCCATCCAGTGGCCGGGCGACTTGGGCTGTACGACCTGTCCGGAGAAGGTGACGATGTCGCCGCCGTCGCCGATGTACACCGAGTCCTCGGTGAGGAAGTCGTTGATCTCGCTGACCAGCCGGTACGGGTGGATGGGGGAGGCGTCCGACCTGAGCTGCGGCAGCCGCTTGTCCAGCGCGGTCCGCTCCGCCGCGCGCAGTTCGTCGAGCCACTCCTTGCGCTTGGACGCGCCCCCGTTGAGCCGCCCCGACGCGGCCTCGGCCACCGACCGGAGCACCAGCCCGGCGTCGCCCACGATTCCGAGGTCGATGTCGCGGTTCTTGCCGACGGTGCGGTAGTCGAGGTCGATCTGGACGACGGTCGCGTCCGGCGACAGCCGCTTGCCGTAGCCCATGCGGAAGTCGAAGGGCGTGCCGACGATGACGATGACGTCGGCGTTGGAGAAGGCGTACCGGCGCGACAGCTGGAAGTGGTGCGGGTCGCCGGGCGGCAGGGTGCCGCGGCCGGCGCCGTTCATGTACGCCGGGACGTTCAGCGTGCGGACCAGGTCGACGGCGGCCTCGGTCGCGCGGGTCGTCCACACCTGGCTGCCGAGCAGGATGGCGGGCTTCTCCGCGTGCACCAGCAGGTCGGCGAGCCGCTCGACCGCCTCCGGGTCGCCCGCCGAACGGGTCGAGGCGCGGTACGCCCCGGCCTTCGGGACCCGCGCCCTGTCCGCCGGCACCTTGGCGTCCAGCACGTCGCGCGGGATCTCCAGGAAGGAGGGGCCCGGCGCGCCGTGGTAGCACTCGCGGAACGCCATCGACACCATGTCGGCGGCGCGTGCGGTGTCCGGCACGGTCGCCGCGAACTTGGTGATCGGCGTCATCATGTCGACGTGCGGCAGGTCCTGGAGGGACCCCATCTTGTGCTGGGTGTGCGCTCCCTGACCGCCGATCAGCAGCATCGGCGACTCGGCGCGGAAGGCGTTGGCGACACCGGTGACGGCGTCGGTGGTCCCCGGTCCCGCGGTGACCACCGCGCAGCCGGGCTTTCCGGTGATGCGGGCGTAGCCGTCGGCGGCGTGCGCGGCGACCTGCTCGTGGCGTACGTCGACCACCTCGATGCCCTCGTCGACGCAGCCGTCGTAGATGTCGATGATGTGGCCGCCGCACAGGGTGTAGATGCGGTCGACCCCCTCGGCCTTGAGTGCCTTGGCGACGAGGTGACCGCCGGAGATGAGGTCCTGGGTGTCGTCGGGCATGGCGAAGTCCTGTCCCTTCACAAGGGGTTGGGGCGCTCTCGCGGTAGATTGCATACAGTCGACGAATACTGTATGAAGCTTGTTATCCCGCATCCGGTGGGTGGTGTCCAGGGGGCGTGCGGCACTTTCAGTCAGGAGCCGGAATGGACCTGTACGAACACCAGGCAAGGGAACTCTTCGCAGAACACGGCATCGTGGTGCCGAGGGCCGAGGTCACCGACTCGCCCGCACGGGCCCGCGAGATCGCCCGCGCGCTCGGCGGACGCGCCGTCGTCAAGGCGCAGGTGAAGACCGGCGGACGCGGCAAGGCGGGCGGCGTACGGCTCGCCGCCGACCCGGCCGCGGCCGAGGAGGCCGCCCGGCACGTCCTCGGCATGGACATCAAAGGCCACACCGTCGGCGTGGTCATGCTCGCCGAACCGGTCGAGATCGAGCGGGAGTTCTACGTCTCCTACGTCCTCGACCGCGCGGCCGGCCGGTTCCTCGCCATCGCGTCCGCCGAGGGCGGCACGGAGATCGAGGAGATCGCCGCCGAGCGGCCCGAGGCCGTCGCGCGCGTCCCCGTCGACCCGGCGGCGGGCGTCACCACGGCGACGGCGGTACGCATCGCGGACGCCGCCGGCCTGCCACCGCAGAGCGTCGACGTACTCGTCCGGCTCTGGCAGGTACTGGTCCGCGAGGACGCCCTGCTGGTCGAGGTCAACCCGCTGGTCAGGACCGTCGAGGGGCAGCTGGTGGCGCTGGACGGCAAGGTCACCCTCGACGACAACGCCCGCTTCCGGCAGACCCGTTGGGGCAGCGGACCGGACACGGCCGCCGACCCGCTGGAGGCACGGGCCGCGGCCAAGGGCCTCAACTACGTCAAGCTCGACGGCGAGGTCGGCGTCATCGGCAACGGCGCCGGACTGGTCATGTCGACGCTCGACGTGGTCGCCGGCTGCGGCGCCCGGCCCGCCAACTTCCTCGACATCGGCGGCGGCGCCTCCGCCCGGGTCATGGCCGACGGACTGTCCGTCGTCCTCTCCGACCCCGCCGTGAAGTCCGTCCTCGTCAACGTCTTCGGCGGCATCACCGCCTGCGACGCGGTCGCCGACGGCATCGTCCGCGCCCTGGACGAGGTCCGGCCGACCAAACCGCTCGTCGTCCGCCTCGACGGGAACAACGCCGCCCGGGGCCGTGCCCTGCTCGACGCCCGCGCCCATCCGCTGGTCGAACAGGCCACCACCATGGACGGCGCCGCCCGCCGTGCCGCCCGGCACGCCACCGCGGCGTCCACCGCCGGATAACCGGATAGGGAGACAGATCGACATGCCGATCTACCTCACCAAGGAGAGCAAGGTCCTCGTCCAGGGCATGACCGGCGCCGAAGGCATGAAGCACACCCGCCGGATGCTCGCCGCCGGCACCGACGTGGTCGGCGGCGTCAACCCGCGCAAGGCCGGCCGCACCGTCGACTTCGACGAACGTGCCGTACCCGTCTTCGGATCGGTGCGCGAGGGCATCGACCACACCGGCGCCGACGTCACCGTCGTCTTCGTGCCGCCGGCCTTCGCCAAGGCCGCGGTGACCGAGGCCGCCGACGCCGGCATCGGGCTCGCCGTCGTCATCACCGAGGGCATCCCCGTCCACGACTCCGTCGCCCTCACCGCCCACGCGAAGGCGCGCGGCACCCGGGTCGTCGGCCCCAACTGCCCCGGCCTGATCAGCCCCGGCCAGTCCAACGCGGGCATCATCCCGCCCGACATCACCAAGCCCGGCCCCATCGGCCTGGTCTCCAAGTCCGGCACGCTCACCTACCAGCTCATGTACGAACTGCGCGAGATCGGCTTCTCCACCTGCGTCGGCATCGGCGGCGACCCCGTCGTCGGCACCAGCCACATCGACTGCCTCGCCGCCTTCCAGGACGACCCCGACACCGAACTCGTCGTCCTCATCGGCGAGATCGGCGGCGACGCCGAGGAACGCGCGGCGGACTACATCCGCGACCACGTCACCAAGCCCGTCATCGGCTACATCGCGGGCTTCACCGCTCCCGAGGGCCGGACCATGGGCCACGCGGGCGCGATCGTGTCCGGCTCCTCGGGCACGGCACGGGCGAAGCGGGCGGCACTGGAGGCGGCCGGAGTCCGGGTCGGCGGCACCCCGACCGAGACGGCACGGCACGTCCTCTCCGTACTCGGCGGCGCCGCACGGGACGGAGCCCGCGCATGACGGCCGCCGCCGAGGGCACCCCGGGCCTCACCCTCAAGTCCGGTACCGCCTGGGCCGACGCCTGGCAGCGCTGCCGCACCGTCGCCCCCGAGGCGTTCCGCGACGACCGCGTCCTCAACCTCTGGGACGCCACCTGGCGGGCCGACGGCCGCGTCCTGCCCGCCACCAGCCCGGTCGACGGCACCCCCGTCACCGGCCCGCCCCGGCTGGACGGCGCGACCGCCCACCGCGCCGTACGCGCCTCCCTCGACCAGCACCGCGCCTGGCGCCACGTCCCCCTGCCCGAACGCCGCGCCCGCGTCGCGGCCACCCTCGACGCCCTCGCCCACCACCGCGACCTGCTCGCGCTGCTGCTCGTCTGGGAGATCGGCAAGCCCTGGCGGCTCGCGCGGGCCGACGTCGACCGGGCCGTCGACGGAGTGCGCTGGTACCTCGACGGCATCGACGCGATGACCGAGGGCCGGGCCCCGCTGGACGGACCGGTGTCCAACATCGCGAGCTGGAACTACCCGATGAGCGTGCTCGTCCACGCCCTGCTCGTCCAGGCCCTCGCGGGCAACGCCGTCATCGCCAAGACCCCGACCGACGGCGGCGTCGCGTGCCTCACCCTGGCCTGCGCGCTCGCCGCCCGCGAGGGCGTCCCCGTCACCCTCGTCAGCGGCAGCGGGGGCGAGCTGTCCCGGGCGCTGGTGCGGGCGCCCGAGATCGGCTGCGTCTCCTTCGTCGGCGGCCGCGACACCGGCGCCGCCGTCGCCACCGCCGTAGCCGACCTCGGCAAGCGGCACATCCTCGAACAGGAGGGCCTCAACACCTGGGGCATCTGGAACTTCACCGACTGGGACACCCTCGCCGCCGTCATCCCGCGCCTCTTCGACTACGGCAAGCAGCGCTGCACCGCCTACCCGCGCTTCGTCGTCCAGCGGCAGCTGTTCGACGCGTTCCTCGCGGCCTACCTCCCGGCGGTCCGCACCCTGCGCGTCGGCCACCCGCTCGCCGTCCACGCACCGGACGACCCCTTCCCGGCGCTCGACCTCGGACCGGTCATCAACGCGGCCAAGGCCAAGGAACTGCACGACCAGGTCGCCGAGGCCGTCGACCGCGGCGCCGTGCCCCTGCACCGCGGCAGCGCCGCCGACGCGCGGTTCCTCCCCGGCCAGGACACCTCCGCCTACGTCCATCCGGTCACCCTCCTCAACCCGCCCCGGTCCTCGCCGCTGCACCACGCGGAACCGTTCGGGCCGGTCGACACCATCGTCCTGGTCGACACCGAGGCCGAGCTGCTGGCCGCGATGAACGCCTCCAACGGCGCGCTGGTGGCCACCCTGTCCACGGACGACCCGGCGACGTACGACAGGCTGGCGCCGCACATCCGCGCCTTCAAGGTCGGCCACGGCGTGCCACGTTCCCGCGGGGACCGCGACGAGCTGTTCGGCGGCCACGGCGCGTCCTGGCGCGGCGCCTTCGTGGGCGGCGAGCTGCTGGTGCGGGCCGTCACCCGCGGCCCGGCGGGGGAGCGGCTGCCGGGGAACTTCCCGGACGGCCACCTCATGCCGTAGCGGTCAGCCGATGCCCTGGCGGTCCGGCAGCAGCGCGAAGGCCCGGTCCGCCGGGGCCGGCGTGCCGCGCTCGACGGCCTGCCGCAGCAGCTCGCGGTGGCGCAAAAGGGGTTCGCGCCGGTCCGGCGGCGCGAGCAGCAGCAGGTCGTCGAGCCCGGCCAGCAGGCGACGCGAGACCTGCGGCACCCCCACCGCACAGCCACGGACCTCGGCGAAGCCCAGGTCCACCAGCTCCGTCCACCCGGGCACGGGCTGCACCAGCCGGGCCGCACCGCGCCGGTCCCGGTGCACCACGGCGTCCAGCGGCCGGCGGGACAGGGCGGCCAGGATCTGCACGACCCGGTCCAGGGCCTGCACGGCCGTGGTCGGATCGTTGACCGCCGGGGACAGGGCACGCAGCCCGATGTCGGACAGCTGACGCAGCCCGAACGCCAGATCCTGGTGGAAGGTGCGCTCCACCCCCACCGACAGCGTGTACCGCAGGGCCCGGCGCGGCGGCGCGGCCCCGCCGTGCACCGCCAGCACGGGCGTGCCCGGCACCAGGAAGTCACCGATCCGCGGGACCAGCCGCAGCACCACCCCGTGCCCGCGCGCCACCCGCACCAGCCGCGCGATGTGCACGTCCCGCAGCACCCCGGCCCGCCCCTCGTGCGCGACCCACGCCGTGACCTGGCCCAGCCCGTCCGCCTCCCCGTCGTCAGCGTCGTCAGCGGGCGCCGGCATCAGCGCCGCCGCACGGAAGGACTCCGCCGCGATCCGGGCGATCACATGGCTGATCCGCATCAGCCGCAGCGTGCCGTTCACGTACATCACGAAGAGCAGCAGGCTCAGCGCGACCATGAGGAGCGTGAGCACCGACTGCACCAGCGGCACGGAGGTGGCGGCGCGGGGGTCCGGGTTGCTGTCATAGCTGGTCAGGACCAGCAGCGTCAGGACGAAGGTGGCCAGGAACACCGCGAAGGTCGCCTTGGTGATCCGGCTGCGGACGAACAGCCGCACCACGCGCGGCGTGAACTGCCCGCTCGCCATCTGCACCGCGACCAGCGAGATGCTGAACACCACCCCGATGAACGTCATCATCGCCGAGCCGACCGCCGACACCACCGTCTTCGCGTCGTCCGCGAACCGCAGCAGCTCGGCGAGCGTGTCGAAGTCACCGCCGTCCTGCAGCGAACGGACGAGAGCGGCATCCAGCTCCTGAGCCACCAGCCACACCACGAAGACGCCCACCATCGCCGCGGTGGGCGCGAACCAGAACGTGTCCCGCAGATGCTCCCGGAGCGGCGACAGCGCCCGCGCCCGGCCACGCGGAAGCGGGCTCCGGGTAACCGTCCAGTCACTCATGGTGCGACCCTAGGCGCCCCGGCCCCGCCGGTCGCGGACCGCCGCTCAGGGGAAGGAAACGCAGGTGAAAGGCGCTGCGAAACCTTGGTATGGTTGTCCATGTCGCCGCGGGGAACACCCCCGCGCCGCGACAGACAGCTGGTCCGGGTGGCGGAATGGCAGACGCGCTAGCTTGAGGTGCTAGTGCCCTTTATCGGGCGTGGGGGTTCAAGTCCCCCCTCGGACACAAGATCAGGCAGATGGATGCCGGTCGGGAGAGATCCCGGCCGGCATTTCGCGTTCCCCGTCCTCCGCGGCGTCGCACGCCGGAAAACCCGGTGCGCCGACGTCAACGATCTCCCTACACTCACCACGACATCGAGACCGAGTGAGGGGAGCAGGGCCGTGCGTATCCGCACCGCTGCCGTCGTTCCCCCGTCCCGGTACGAGGTGATCCTGGTGTCCTCGGCCCTCCGGTGTCCGCCGCGCGGCCGGCACCGGACGCCCGCGACCGGTCTCTGACGTCCCGTCACGCATGCCCTGAGGGCCGTGGCCCCATTCCGACGTGCCGCCCGTCCCGGGAATCGCGCCGCCCTGCTCGCAGACCAGCGAAAGGCCACCGGCCGTGCGTACCCGTACCAACCCCCTGACCACCATCCGCAACCTCGGCATCCTCGCCCACGTCGACGCCGGCAAGACCACCGTCACCGAGCGGATCCTCTACACCACCGGCACCACCTACAAGCGGGGCGAGGTGCACGACGGCACGACCGTCACCGACTTCGACCCGCAGGAGCGCGATCGCGGCATCACCATCTTCGCCGCGGCCGTCAGCTGTGCCTGGGACGGTCACCGGATCAACCTGATCGACACCCCGGGGCACGTCGACTTCGCCGATGAGGTCGAGCGGTCGCTGCGCGTCCTGGACGGCGCCGTCGCGGTGTTCGACGCGGTCGCCGGGGTGGAGCCGCAGAGCGAGTCCGTGTGGCGGCAGGCCGACCGGCACGGCGTGCCGAGGATCGCGTTCGTCAACAAGATGGACCGGGCGGGCGCCGACCTCGACACGGCCGTCGCCTCGATCCGGGCGCGACTGCACCCCGTACCCCTGGTGGTGCAGTTGCCCATCGGCGCCGAGGACGGCTTCACCGGCGTTGTCGACCTGCTGCGCATGCGCGCGCTCGTGTGGTCCGACGGCGCGGAGACGGCCGAGGAGGGCCCGGTGCCCGACGCCCTGCGCGAGGAGGCGGTCCGCAGGCGGCGGCTGCTGGAGGAGGCGGTGGCCGAACGCCATCCGGCCGCGCTGGAGGAGTTCTGCGACCGGGAGACGCTCACCGCGGACACCCTCGCCGCAGCCCTGCGCGACCTCACGCGCGGCGGCGACGGCGTGGTGGTGCTGTGCGGCTCGGCCTACCGCAACCGCGGAGTCGAACCGCTGCTCGACGCCGTCGTGGCCTACCTGCCGTCACCGCTGGACGTGCCGCCGGTACGCGGGACCCACGACGGCACGGAGGAGGAACGGCCCGCCGACCCGGCGGCGCCGATGACCGCACTGGCGTTCAAGGTGAACGCCACCCCGACGGGACGGCTGACGTACCTGAGGGTGTACTCGGGCACCATCGAGAAGGGAGACACCGTGTGGGACACGGGCACGCGCCGCACCGAGCGCATCGGCCGCATCCTGCGGGTGCGGGCCGACCGGCACGACCCCCTGGAGCGGGCGGTCGCCGGGGACATCGTCGCCGTGGTCGGGCTGAAGACCGCCCGGGCCGGTTCGACGCTGTGCGCGCCGGGCGACCCGCTGGTCCTGGAGCCTCCGGGCGTGGCCGAACCGGTCGTGCACGTCGCCGTGGAGGCCCGGCGCTCCACCGACACCGACAAGCTGGCCGCCGCGCTCGCCCGGCTGACCGAGGAGGACCCCTCGCTGGCCGTGCGGACCGACCCGGAGACCGGGCAGACCGTGCTGTCGGGCATGGGCGAACTCCACCTGGAGGTCGCGGTGGAGCGGGTCAGGAGCGAGCACGGCCTGGCGGTCGCGGTCGGCCGTCCCGGCGTGGCGTACCGCGAGACGGTCGGCGAGGGCGTGACCGGATTCGTCCACCGGCACGTCAAACAGGACGGCGGCGCGGGCCAGTTCGCGCACGTCGTGCTCGACGTCGAGCCCTGGGCGGAGGGCGGTTTCGTGTTCCGCTCGACGGTGACCGGCGGCGGCGTGCCGCAGGAGTTCGTGCGGGCCGTCGAGGCTGGCTGCCGGGACGCCCTGGCCGAGGGGCCGATCGGCGGGCACCCGGTGACCGGCCTCAGGGTCACGCTCACCGACGGCCGGACCCACGTGAAGGACTCCTCGGACACGGCCTTCCGCACCGCCGGCCGGTTCGGTCTCCGCGACGCCCTGCGCGCCTCGGAGATGGTCCTGCTCGAGCCGGTCGTGGAGGTCGCGGTCACCGTGCCCGAGGACGCGGTCGGCGCCGTACTCGGTGACCTCGCCGCGCGCCGCGGCCGGGTCACCGGCTCCGACCCGCGGGGCGGTACGACCGTGGTCACGGCCACCGTGCCGCTGGCCGAGCTGTTCGGCTACGCGACCCGGCTGCGCAGCCGCACCCAGGGCCGCGGCACCTTCACCGCCCGGCCCACCGGCTACGCGCCGGCACCGGCCGCGGCACCGGCACGGTAGCGTCGCCGGGCCGCCCCCGCCCAGCACGGGCGGGGGCGGCCCTCCGGCACGGCGCGCTCAGGGGTACTGCACCACCGTCGACGGCACGGTCGACGTCCCCGACGTGGGCGAACCCGTGTCGTTGATGACGCACTCGTACTGTCCGTTGCCGCCCAGCGACACCACGAGCAGCCCGTGGAAGCGCACCCCGGACCGGTTCGGCGCGGCGAAGCCGTGGTGCTGCACGATGGACGGGTTCACGTTGTAGTAGCAGTAACTGCCCAGGCCCCAGCCCTCGTGCTCGGTGACCTGGTCGCCGACCTTGTAGGCGGCGTAGCCCTTGATCGGGCCGTTCTGGATGGCGGCCTGGTCGGGGGCGTCGTACGCCTTCTCGTTCTGGAAGAAGATCGTGCGGCCCCGCTGGCCGTTCCACTGCACGTCGTACTTGTTGAAGTGCTCGACGAACAGTCCGGTGGCCAGGACGTCGTCGCCGTTGACGACCACGCCGTAGTCGGCTCGGTTGGTCTCCCAGCCGACGCCCTCGCCGTGGTCGGCGCGCCACACCCAGGTGTGGTCGACGACGGTGTGCCGGCTGTTGATCACCATGCTGGTGGTCGCCTTGCCGGGGCCCGCGCCGCCGATCCGGATGAACACGTCCTGCACGGTGATCGGGTTGGCGGAGTGGTCCGCTGACGCGCCCGCGGGCCCGACCTCCAGCAGGGTCGCGGAGTTGACCGGCCCCGCGTCGACGAGGAACCCGGCGAGCCGGACCCCGTCCACGTCGGCGACCTTCAGCGCGGTGACGCCGTTGTCGGGGATGAGCGTGGCATAGCCGAGGCCCAGCACGACCGTGCCCGCGCGCTTCACCTCGACGGTGCCGTCCAGGTGGTAGATCCCCGGCGTCAGCAGCAGGTGCAGGCCCTCCTCCAGCGCCTGGTTCAGCGTGGCCGCCGAGACGCCGGGCTTGGCGACGTAGAACTGGGTCAGCGGGAGCGAGGTGCCGCGCGGGGTGCCGTTGCCCCAGGACACGCCGCGCGCGTTGGTGCGCTTCTCCGGCAGGAAGACGCGGTACGCGTCGCCGTCCAGGTACAGGAACGGCTTCTCCCGGGAGACGGGCGTCGTCTCCAGCGTGGTGTACGGCGGGTCCGGGAAGCTCTGCCCGGGGGCGCCCTCCACGCCGGAGAACACCATGTTCCAGACGGCGTTGAGCCACCCGCCGACCGAACTGTCCCGGGTGTACCACTGCTGCTGCGAGTACGGGCCGACCTGGCCGTCGATCCGGCTGTCGGCGATGTAGCCGCCGCTCGCCCAGCCGTAGCCGTCGGGGGCGAGGTTGAGCCCGCCGCGTACGTGCATGCGCCGGAAGGGCGCCGCCTGCGACACCGCCCAGCGGTTGGTGCCGTTGACCGGGACGAGGGCGAGGTTCTCCGCCGAACGCCAGAAGTTCTGCGTGGCGTTGCCGTTGAACCAGCCGGCGTCGACCGTCACGTCGCCGTTGATGGTGGTGTCGTCGGGGGAGAGGCCGAGTCCGGCGATGGCGGTGTAGAAGCCGATCTGGGCGTTGAGTCCGTTGTACGTGCCCGGCTTGAACAGCAGGGCGTAGCGGCCGGTGCCGAACTGCGCCGACTCCTGCTGCCGGAAGATCTCGTCCAGTCTGCCCTGGATGTTGGCCGTGGACGGGTCGAAGACGATGACGTTCGGCCCGAGGTCACCGCCGCCGGGCAGTGCGCGGGGGCTGTCGCGCGGGACGGAACTGCTGGAGCCGGGGGCCGCGGCGGCGGTCCCGGCACCGGCCAGTCCGGCGAGCACGGGGGCCGCGGCGGCCGCCGAGAGGACGGTGCGCCGTCGCACGCCGGACGGCTCGGGCGCGGGTGAGTGGGTGGGGGAAGAGGGCATGGGGGCGGCTCTCCTTGTTCGGAAAATGAACGAAGTGGGGGTGGGGGAGCGCTCTCTGGGTGTGCATGCTTCATCTGCCCGCACGACACGTCAAGAGTTGCGACCGTTTCTTGTGTGCCGTGTTCAACAAGTAGGCACAGTGGGCCCGTTGGCCCCGCACCTGCCCCTTCTGTCGAATCCCTTGACACCTCTCGTCGCGCGCTCAACACTCCGAGTCGGGAGAGCGCTCTCCGAGAATTTCCCCGACCTTCTCAGGAGGTCTCCATGCCACGGAGATCGAAAGTCCTGTCCGGCACCCTCGTCGCCAGCGCGCTGCTGCTGACGTCGATCGGCGTCGGCACCCTCGCGGTCAACGCCGGTGCCGCGACCCCGCCGGCCCAGTCGCACACCGGGCACACCATGGCGGCCTCGACCGCCTTCTCACCCGAGGACCCGGACGGCGACGGCTACATCCCCGCCAATCCGCCGGTCACCGGCGTCACCCCGTCCACGAAGGAGCCGCCGCACCGCTACTTCCACGAGTTCCAGGCCAACTGCGCGGTCAGCCACACGGCTCCGGACGACCCGATCGTCTATCCGCAGCAGCCCGGCAAGTCGCACGACCACACGTTCATGGGCAACACCACGACCAACGCGAACAGCACGACGGCCTCGCTGGACGCCGGTTCCACCACCTGTCTCGCGCCCGGCGACCGGTCGGGGTACTGGATGCCCACCATGTACGACGGCGACCGGCCGGTGCTGCCGATCGGCCCGCAGGTCATCTACTACAAGGCCGGCGTCACCGACTACACCAGTGTGCGGCCCTTCCCGAAGGGCCTGCGCTACGTCGTCGGCAGCCCGATGCAGAGCGGCCAGGAGTTCCGGAACCACAAGGGGTTCGTCGAGGGCTGGGAGTGCGGCGACAGCTTCTTCAACGTCGACTTCCCGTCCGACTGCCCGGAGCGCCAGGACGTCCAGGTCAACATCCGCTTCCAGGCGCCCAGTTGCTGGGACGGCAGGAACCTGGACACGCCCGACCACAAGAGTCACATGGCGTATCCGGTGGTGAACCCCGGGACCAACAACAACATCTGCCCGGCCACTCACCCGGTCGCCCTGCCGATGATCGAGTTCAAGATGGCCTTCCCGGTCAACGGCGACCTGTCCCGGGTCCGCCTCGCCAGTGGCGCGAGCTACTCGTTCCACTACGACTTCTTCAACGCCTGGGACGAACCCACCCTCAAGGCCCTCGTCGACCACTGCGTCGTCGGCGGCCTCCAGTGCAACGCGCGCGGCTACGACGAGACCCATCCGGAGGCCGGAGCGGCGCTCGACGAGAACTACGAACTCCCCTGACCCCGGCCCCCCACCGAGACCGGCCCGGCCGTCCACGTCCCCGCAACGGCCGGGCCGCCCCACCCGCAGACCGGAGACACACCACCATGAGCCGACCCCGCACCCCCACCCCGGGCCTCGTACCGGCCCGCAGACTCACCGTGCCACTCACCGCCGCCCTGCTCACCGCCTGCGCCCTCACCGCCGTGCCCGCCCAGCAGGCGCACGCCGCCGGCAGCGTCGTGAAGGTCACCGGCGGCCAGGGCAACTGGCAGCTGACCGTGGACGGCAGCCCGTACCAGGTCAAGGGCCTCACCTGGGGCCCCTCACCCGCCGACGCCGACCGGTACATGCCCGACCTCAGGTCCATGGGCGTCAACACCGTCCGCACCTGGGGCACCGACGCGAGCAGCAAGCCCCTCCTCGACTCCGCCGCCGCGCACGGCGTCAAGGTCATCGCCGGCTTCTGGCTCCAGCCCGGCGGCGGACCGGGCAGCGGCGGCTGCGTGAACTACCTGACCGACACCGCGTACAAGGACCAGATGCTGGCCGAGTTCCCGCGCTGGGTCCAGGAGTACAAGGACCACCCGGGCGTCCTGATGTGGAACGTCGGCAACGAGTCGGTGCTCGGACTCCAGAACTGCTACAGCGGCGACGAGCTGGAGCGCCAGCGCGACGCCTACACCACTTTCGTCAACGACGTCACCAAGAAGATCCACGCCGTCGACCCGAACCACCCGGTCACCTCCACCGACGCCTGGGTCGGCGCCTGGCCGTACTACAAGGAGAACGCCCCCGACCTGGACCTGTACGCCGTCAACTCCTACGACGCGGTGTGCGACGTCCGCGCCGCCTGGGACCAAGGCGGCTACACCAAGCCGTACATCGTCACCGAGGGCGGCCCGGCCGGCGAGTGGGAGGTGCCGGACGACGCCAACGGCGTGCCGAAGGAACCCACCGACCAGGCCAAGGCCCAGGGCTACACCGACGCCTGGAACTGCGTCACCGGGCACCGGGGCGTCGCCCTGGGCGCGACCCTGTTCCACTACGGCACCGAGTACGACTTCGGCGGCATCTGGTTCAACCTGCTGCCCGCCGGACAGAAGCGGCTGTCGTACTACGCGGTCAAGCGGGCCTACGGCGGTGACACCTCCCGCGACAACACCCCGCCGGTCGTCTCCGCCTTCGGCGTCGAGGGCGACGCGGGCAAGGTGCAGGCGGGCAAGGACCTCGTCCTCACCACCCGCGCCACCGACCCCGACGGCGACCCGATCGCGTACGAGGTGCTGGCCAACAGCAACTACATCGACCAGAGCAAGCAGCTCACCACGCTCCCCGCGACCGACCTCGGCGGCGGACGCCTGAAGGTCACCGCCCCCGACCGGCCCGGCGTCTGGAAGCTGTACGTCAAGGCCACCGACGGCAAGGGCAACGTCGGAGTGGAGACCCTCTCGGCGCGGGTCGTGCCGCCCCCCGTGGACGGCACCAACGTCGCCCTCGGAAAGCCAGCCACCGCCTCCTCCTTCCAGCCGAGCTACGGCGACTGCCCCTGCCCCGCCGCCAACGCCGTGGACGCCAACCCCGACACCCGCTGGGCCAGCGACTGGAGCGACCCGCAGTGGCTCCAGGTGGACCTCGGCACCCGCACCACGTTCCGGCACGTCCAGCTCCACTGGGAGACGTCCTACGCCAGGGCCTACACCGTCCAGACCTCCGACGACGGACAGAACTGGCGCACCGTGCACACGGTGACCGACGGCAACGGCGGCGTCGACACCCTCGACGTGACCGGCACCGGCCGCTACGTGCGCGTCAACGGGACCGCGCGCGGCACGGGTTACGGCTACTCGCTCTACGAGTTCGGCGTCTACAGCTGACGCCGACGACCGCGCACGGCACGACAGGGGGACGGGAGACCCGGGTGGGGACGAGCGACGAAGAGATCGACCGGCTGCTCGGCAAGCTGACACCGCGCGCCCGCGCGCTGCTGCTCGACGGCGCCACGACCTGGCGCACCAGAGCGGAACCGGCCGTCGGATTGCGGGAGTTGGTGATGTCCGACGGCCCGGCGGGCGTACGGGGCGAGGCATGGGACGAACGCGACACCTCCGTCCTGCTGCCCTCGGCCTCGGCGCTCGCCGCCACCTGGGACGAACCCCTGATCGAGAGCCTCGGCGGCCTCCTCGCCGCCGAGGCCCGGCGCAAGGGCGTGGACGTCCTCCTCGCCCCGACCCTCAACCTGCACCGCAGCCCCCTGGGCGGCCGGCACTTCGAGTGCTTCTCGGAGGACCCCGAACTGACCGGCCGCATCGGGGCCGCACTCGTGCGCGGTGTGCAGTCCCACGGAGTGGCCGCCACCGCCAAGCACTACGTGGCCAACGACTCCGAGACCGACCGTCTCACCGTCGACGTACGGGTGGGCGAGCGGGCGCTGCGGGAGGTCTACCTCGCGCCCTTCGAGGCGGCGGTGGCCGCCGGGGTCCGGCTCGTCATGGCGGGGTACAACGCGGTCGACGGCACCACGATGACCGCTAGTGATCTGCTCACCGATCCGCTGAAGAGCGAGTGGGGCTTCGACGGCGTGGTCGTCTCCGACTGGGGCGCGGTGCGTTCCACGGTGGCCACCGCGTGCGCCGGGCTGGACCTCGCCATGCCCGGTCCCGACAGCCCCTGGGGCGAGGCGCTGGCCCGCGCGGTGGCCGACGGCGTGGTGCCCGAGGCCGCGGTGGACGACAAGGTACGGCGACTGCTGCGGCTCGCGGCGTGGGTGGGGGCGTTGGGGGTGGGGGAGGCGCGCGGAGGCGGTGGACCGCCAGAGGCGCGTGGCGGTGGCGGACCGCGAGCCGGTGACCCACACCCACCCGCGCCCCGCCCGGCCGTCGCCCCGGAGGACAGGGCACTGGTCCGACGGGCCGTCGCCGCCGGGAGCGTGCTGCTCGCCAACCGGGACGTCCTGCCCCTTGACCCCGGAGGACTGCGCACGGTCGCCGTGATCGGCGCGCACGCCGCGCGGACCCGTAGCCAGGGCGGCGGCAGCGCCGGTGTCTTTCCGCCGGACGAGGTGTCCGTCCTCGACGGCATCCGGGCCGCGCTGCGCGGCCGTGCCCGCGTCGTCCACGTCCCGGGCCCCCGGCCGGACGGCCCCGCGCCCCCGCTGGACCACGACGCGTGCACCGACCCGCGCTCCGGGCTGCCCGGCGTGCTGCTGCGGATGCTGGACGCCGACGGCCGCGAGCTGTACGCCGAACGACGGCGCGGGGGACGCCTGCTGGAGCCCCGGCTGGTGCTGGGCGCGCACACCGTCGAGATCAGCGCCCGCCTGCGCCCCCGTACCGCGGGCCGCTGGACGCTGGGCGTGGCCGGCTTCGGCCGGATGAGCCTCGCCCTGGACGGACGGCCGCTGTTGGTCGGCGACTTCCCGCCGCCGACCGACGATCCGGCGGTGGTCCACGTCAACCCGCCCGCCCAGTACGCCGAGGCCGACCTCGCCGTCGGCCAGGACGCCCTGCTCGTGGCCCGCCGCGAGCTGGCCCCCGGCACCGGCCGGGCGACGGTCGTCAGCGCGGCGCCGCCCGCCCCCGACGTCGCCGCGTCGCTCGCCGAGGCCGCCCGCGCGGCCGCCGCGGCGGACGCGGCGATCGTGGTGGTGGGCACCACCGAGCACGGCGAGTGCGAGGGCTACGACCGTACGAGTCTGACGCTCGGCGGCACCCAGGACGCGCTGGTCCGCGCCGTCGCGGCCGCCCATCCGCGCACGGTGGTGGTCGTCAACAGCGGCGGCCCGGTGGAACTGCCCTGGCGCGACGCGGTGGGCGCGGTACTGCTCGCCTGGTTCCCCGGCCAGGAGGGCGGCGGCGGACTGGCCGACGTGCTCTTCGGGCAGACGGAGCCGGGCGGACGGCTGCCCACCACCTGGCCGGCCGTCCTCGCCGACGCCCCGGTCACCCGCACTCGACCGGCCGACGGCCGCCTCCACTACGACGAGGGCCTGCACATCGGCCACCGCGGCTGGCTGCGCCACGGGCGCACGCCCGCCTACTGGTTCGGGCACGGACTGGGCTACACGGCCTGGGCCTACGAGGAGCTGACCGTGCCGCCGGAGGCCCGGGTGGGAGACGCCCTGACCGTGCGGGTGCGGGTGCGCAACACCGGCGGGCGGGCCGGCCGGGAGGTCGTCCAGGTGTACCTCGCCCGACCGGAGTCGGCGGTCGAGCGCCCCGTGCGCTGGTTCGCCGGATACGCGGCCGTCCGCGCGCGGCCGGGGGAGACGGTGACGGCGACGGTGCGGGTCCCGGCGAGGGCGCTGCGCCACTGGTGCGTGGAGGAGGGCGTCTGGTGTACGGAGGGGGGCCGCTGGCGGGTGCTCGCGGGCCGGTCGGCGGGCGAGGTGCCGCTGGTCGCGGACCTGGAGGTGGTACGCCCGGGCATCGGATGAGGGCAGGGGAGAGCGCTCTACCACGCGCCCGACCCCGCCGGTTAAGGTGCGGGCATGAGCAGACAGGCCCCGACCCTGGAGGACGTGGCCCGGGAGGCCGGCGTCTCCCGGGCCACCGTCTCACGGGTGGTCAACGGCGTCCGCAACGTGGACCCCGCCATCCAGGACCTGGTCCGCCGGGCCATCGAACGGACCGGGTACGCCCCCAACCAGGCCGCCAGGCAACTGGTCACCCGGCGCACCACGACCGTGGCGCTGGTCGTCTCCGGCGCGGGCGACGCCTCGGACACCGAGCAGAACGCGTTCGCGACCCGGGTGTTCGCCGACCCGTTCTTCGGCCGTGTCGTCGGCGGCGTCGTCGGACACCTGCGGCCGCGCTCGATGCACCCGGTGCTGATGTTCGCCGAGACGCCCGAGGCGCGGCAGGAGGTGGTGGCGTACCTCAGGCAGGGCGGCGCGGACGGTGCCCTGGTCGTGTCCACCCACCCCGACGACCCGCTGCCCGCGCTGCTCGCCGGGGCAGGGCTGCCGGCGGTGCTCTTCGCCCGGCCCGGGCGTCCGGTGCCGCTCAGCTACGTCGACCTCGCCCACCGCGACGGCGGGCGGCTGGCCGCCGAGCACCTGCTGGAGCGGGGCTGCCGGCGGATAGCCACCGTCACGGGGCCGCTGGCCGTCGCGGCGAGCCAGGAGCGGCTGGCCGGCTTCCGGGACACCCTCGCCCGGCACGGCCACCCGTACGTCCCGGTGGCCGAGGGCGGCTTCACCGTCGACAGCGGCATGGCGGCGGCGGCCTCGCTGCTGGCCGAACACCCGGACCTGGACGGCCTGTTCACCGCCAACGACCTGATGGCGCAGGGCGCCGTCCAGGTGCTGCGCGACCACGGCCGCCGAGTGCCGCGGGACGTCGCGGTCATCGGCTTCGACGACTCCAGCGTGGCCGTCACCTGCCGGCCCCGGCTGACCACCGTCCGCCAGCCGGTGGAGGAGATGGCGGCCACGATGGCCCGCCTCCTCGACGAACACATCAGAGGCGAGCGCACCGCCCCGACGTCGGTGATCTTCGACCCGGAACTGGTGGTACGGGACTCGGCGTAGGCGTCACCTCGCCGTTCCGAGCGCCCGTTCACGCCCCGCGCCCCCGCGTCCCCGCGCCTCCGCGTCCCCGCGTCCCCGCGCCGGGGCGCAACCCACCCGGCCCGAGCCCTCACCCCCCACCCCGCTGCCCCGCCAACCGCCCCCCGAGGGCCGCCCGCCACGCCGGCACCGGCCCGGGGGCGGTCACCGGTGGCCGTCGGCCGCCGCGGGTGAAGAAGGCCGCGAGGGGCAGGGTCGCGGCGCCGACCGTCACCGCGTCGGGGCCGAGGCGGCCGAGGGCGATGCCCACCCGGCCGGCCGGGTGTCGGAGCGCGTGGGCGAGCGAGTGGGACCGTACCGACTCCAGGAAGGACGCGCCCAGTTGGAGTCCGGCCCAGCCGCCCACGACGACCCGCTCGGGCTGGAAGAGGTTGATCAGGTCGGAGAGGCCCGCGCCCAGGTACTCGGCGGTCTCGGCCAGGACCCGCGTCGCCACGGGGTCCGGTGCGCCCCCGTCCCCGGGGCGGGCGGCGGACAGCAGGGCGGTCAGCGCGGCCTCCTCGTCGGCGCCGGGCGGCGGCTGCCCACCCGCCTCCCGCCACCGCGCGAGCAGCGCCTCCGCGCCCGCGTACGCCTCCAGACACCCCCGCGCCCCGCACCGGCACCGGCGCCCCCGCACCCGCACCGTCAGGTGCCCCCACTCCACCGCGCGGCCGCGCTCCACGTCGTCCGTGACGACACAGGCGCCGACGCCGGAACCGAAGAGCACGACCACGGCGTTGTGCGCCCCGCGCCCGGCGCCGAACCACATCTCGGCCTGCCCCAGCGTCTTGGCGCCGTTGTCGATGAACAGCGGCACGTGCGCGGGCAGCCGCCCCGAGCCCCGCAGCAGGGCCTCCAGCGGCACCGCGTCCCACCCGATGGTCTGCCCGTGCACCAGCGTGCCGTCGGCGGTGTGCTCCACGATGCCGGGGACCCCGACGCCGACGCCCAGCAGCTCACCGGAGCCCAGGGCGGGGGCGCCGAGGACCTCCGCGATGCCGTCCAGGATGTGCCCGGCGACGACCTCCACGTCGTACGAGCGCGACCCGTGACCGGGCAACGCCCGCTCCGCCCGCGCCAGTTCGGACATGGACAGGTCGAACAGCTCGACGCGCACCCGGGTCTCGCCGACGTCGACCCCGATCAGGCGGCCCCGGTCCGCCGCGATCCGGACGAGGGTGCGCGGCCGGCCGCCGTCCGCGCCGAGGCTGCCCGCCTCCTCGACCAGACCGTCGGCGATCAGTTCGGCGACCACGTTGCTGACAGAACCCGAACTCAGTCCGGCCGCCGAACCCAGCGCGAGCCGGCTCATCGGCCCGTCGAAATACAACCGTTGCAGAACGGCGGTGCGGCTCTCGCGCCGCAGGTCACGGACGGTTCGCCCGCTGTGCCTGGCCATCCGGCCCCTTCCTTGGGCGCCTCCGCCCGCCCTTCGACCGCGCGCGACACCTTGACGAGTCTTTCTCTCGGGGTTTAACTCACGTCCTAAATTAAGCCATGAGGGGCTTCGGGAAGTACACCGGGGCCGTCCTCGGACTTCACGACCGACTCCCGGAAGGAACCCCAGGAGCCATGCGCAGTATGCGAGCCGCGGCCGTAGGCGCCGTCACCATGTCTCTCGCTCTCGCCGCCTCGGCCTGCGGAGGGGGCTCCTCCTCGGGCGGCGGATCCAACGACTCGCCGAAGGAACTCACCTACTGGGCCTCCAACCAGGGCGCCAGCGTCGAGGTCGACAAGAAGGTCCTCCAGCCCGAACTGGACAAGTTCGAGAAGGAGACCGGCATCAAGGTGAAGCTGGAGGTCGTGCCCTGGTCCGACCTGCTCAACCGGATCCTCACCGCCACCACCTCGGGCCAGGGCCCGGACATCCTGAACATCGGCAACACCTGGAGCGCCTCCCTCCAGGCCACCGGCGCGCTGCTGCCCTGGGACGCGAAGAACTTCGACAAGATCGGCGGCAAGGACCGCTTCGTGGAGTCCGCGCTCGGCTCCACCGGCGTCGAGGGCCAGGACCCGGCGGCGGTCCCGCTGTACTCGATGGCCTACGCGCTCTACTACAACAAGCAGATGTTCGCCGACGCGGGCATCACCAAGCCCCCGGCCACCTGGGACGAGCTGGTCGAGACCGGCAAGAAGATCTCGAAGGACGGCAAGTGGGGCCTCGGCGCCGAGGGCTCCAACCTGTCGAACAACATCCACCAGGTCTTCGTCCTCGGCAAGCAGCACGGTGCCGACTTCTTCACCGCCGACGGCAAGCCCGACTTCACCTCCGACGGCGCCGTCGCGGCCGTCAAGCAGTACGTCGACCTGATGGCCGAGGACAAGGTCATCGCCCCCGGCAACGCCGAGTACGCGCAGAACCAGTCCCTCAGCGACTTCGCCAAGGGCAAGACGGCGATGGTGCTGTGGCAGACCGCCTCCGCCACCTTCAAGACCATGGGCATGGAGGAGGACGAGTGGGGCGTCGCGCCCGCCCCCGTCGCGTCCGGCACCCCCGGCACCGGCAAGGCCACCAACTCCATGGTCGCCGGCATCAACATGGCCGTCTTCAAGAACACCGACAACGTCGACGGCGCCACCAAGTTCGTGAAGTTCATGACCAGCGACGCCGAACAGAAGATCCTCAACGAGGCGTACGGCTCCATCCCGCCGGTCAAGGCCGCCCAGACCGACCCGGCGTTCAACACCCAGGCCACCGCCGTGCTGCGCGAGACCCTCGCCACCAGCGCCGCCGCCCTGCCCCAGGTGCCCGACGAGTCGCAGTTCGAGACCGCCGTCGGCACGGCCGTGAAGGAGCTGTTCGCGGACGCCGCGGCCGGCCGTGAGGTGACCGCCGAGTCGGTCAAGGAGAAGCTCGCCAAGGCCCAGCAGCAGATGCCGACGAAGTGAGCGCGCCCCGACCCCCACGGACCCGCACCGACTCCGACACGACGACACGGATCTCGCCATGACCACCACGACCGCGTCGGCGCAGCCCGGCGAGCGGACGGTCGGCAAGAGCTCCCCCGGGACGGCGCGCGGACCCCGCCGCCGTCCCGGGCGGATCCGCCGCATCGGCCTGCCCTACCTGCTGCTCCTGCCGGCCCTGCTCCTCGAACTCCTCGTCCACCTGGTGCCGATGGTCATCGGCATCGTGATGAGCTTCAAGGAGCTCACCCAGTTCTACATCCGCGACTGGACCGTCGCCCCGTGGACCGGCCTCGACAACTACGGCATGTCGGTCGACTTCGACGCCCCCGTCGGCGAGGCCCTGCTCCACTCCTTCCTCGTCACCTGCGCCTTCACCGTCCTGTCCGTCGGACTGTGCTGGCTGATCGGCACCGCCGCCGCGATCTGCATGCAGGACGCCTTCCGCGGCCGCGGCCTGCTCCGCGCGATCTTCCTGGTGCCGTACGCGCTGCCGGTCTACGCGGCCGTCATCACCTGGGCGTTCATGTTCCAGCACGACAACGGCCTGGTGAACCACGTCCTGCACGACCAGCTCGGCCTCACCGACAAGCCCTCCTTCTGGCTGATCGGCGACAACAGCTTCGTCGCGCTGCTCGTGGTGTCGGTCTGGAAGGGCTGGCCGTTCGCCTTCCTCATCGTCATGGCCGGCCTGCAGAACATCCCCAAGGAGCTGTACGAGGCCGCCGCCCTGGACGGCGCCGGCGTCTGGCAGCAGATCCGCCGCATCACCCTGCCGTCGCTGCGCCCGGTCAACCAGGTGCTGGTCCTCGTGCTGTTCCTGTGGACCTTCAACGACTTCAACACGCCGTTCGTCCTGTTCGGCAAGGCCGCACCGGAGGCCGCCGACCTGATCTCCATCCACATCTACCAGTCGTCGTTCGTCACCTGGAACTTCGGCGCCGGCTCCGCGATGTCGGTGCTGCTGCTGCTCTTCCTGCTCCTGGTGACGGGCGTGTACCTGTTCCTGACCTCCCGGTCCGCCAGGACCCCCCGGGCCGCCCGGGCCTCCCGCGAGAGGAAGACGGCCGATGTCTAGGTCCCCGATGGCGGCGCCGCGCTCCTTCCTCTGGACCCGCCGCGTCTTCCTCACCCTGCTCACCGGCTTCGTCATGCTGCCGGTGTACGTCATGGTCTCCAGCTCCCTGAAGCCGCTCCAGGACGTGTCGAGCGAGTTCCGCTGGCTGCCCAGCGAGCTGACGATCCGCCCGTACATCGACATCTGGTCGACGGTCCCGCTGGCGAAGTACTTCGTCAACTCGCTGATCGTGGCGGGCGCGGCGACCGTCTGCTCCGTCGTGATCGCCGTCTTCGCCGCCTACGCGGTCAGCCGCTACGAGTTCCGCGGCAAGCGCGTCTTCTCGGTGACCGTCCTGTCCACGCAGATGTTCCCCGGCATCCTCTTTCTGCTGCCCCTCTTCCTGATCTACGTGAACATCGGCAACGCCACCGGCATCGCCCTGTTCGGCTCCCGCGGCGGCCTGATCCTCACGTACCTGACCTTCTCCCTGCCCTTCTCCATCTGGATGCTGATCGGCTACTTCGACTCGGTGCCGCGCGACCTGGACGAGGCGGCCCTGGTGGACGGCTGCGGCCCGCTGCGCGCCCTGTTCAAGGTCGTCGTGCCGGCCGCGATCCCCGGCATCGTCGCGGTCGCCGTCTACGCCTTCATGACCGCCTGGGGCGAGGTCCTGTTCGCCTCCGTGATGACCAACGACGCCACCCGCACGCTCGCGGTCGGTCTCCAGGGCTACTCCACGCAGAACGACGTGTACTGGAACCAGATCATGGCCGCCTCCCTGGTGGTCAGCGTCCCCGTGGTGGCGGGCTTCCTGCTCCTCCAGCGCTATCTCGTGGCGGGGCTGACGGCGGGTGCCGTCAAGTGACCGCGACCAACCTTCCCGAACCCGAGAGGACCCACGTGACCATCGACTTCGCCGCACTCCCGCACGACTTCCTGTGGGGCACGGCCACATCGGCGTACCAGATCGAGGGAGCCGTGGCGGAGGACGGACGTTCGCCGTCGATCTGGGACACCTTCTCGCACACCCCCGGGAAGATCGACAACAACGACCACGGCGACGTCGCCTGCGACCACTACCACCGCACGCACGAGGACATCGAGCTGATGCGGCGCCTGGGCACCAACGCCTACCGCCTCTCGATCGCGTGGCCGCGCGTCCTGCCCGGCGGCGACGGCCCGGTCAACGCGAAGGGCCTGGCCTTCTACGACCGGCTCATCGACGACCTGCTGGCGGCCGGCATCACACCGTCCGTGACCCTCTACCACTGGGACCTGCCGCAGACGCTCCAGGACCGGGGCGGCTGGCCCGAGCGCGCGACCGCCGAGCACTTCGCGTCGTACGCCTCCGTCGTCGCCGAACGCCTCGGCGACCGCGTCCAGCACTGGGCCACCCTCAACGAGCCGCTCTGCTCGGCCTGGATCGGCCACCTGGAGGGCAAGATGGCCCCCGGCTGGACCGACCTGACGGCGGCCGTGCGCGCCTCCTACCACCTGCTCCTCGGCCACGGCATGGCCATGCGCGCCATCCGCGACGCGGCCCCGGGTGCCCAGGTGGGCATCGTCAACAACCTCTCCACCATCCACGCCGCCACCGACCGCGACGAGGACCTGGCCGCCGCCCGCCGCATGGACGGCCACACCAACCGCTGGTGGCTGGACCCGATCCACGGCCGCGGCTTCCCGGAGGACATGCGCGAGGTCTACGGCGTCGAACTCCCCGAGCAGCCCAGCGACATGGACCTCATCGGCGCCGAACTGGACTGGCTGGGCCTGAACTACTACTTCCCCCAGACCGTCGCCGCCGACCCCACGGGTCCCGCCCCGCACGTCCGCACCGTCCGCCGCGTCGGCGTCCCGCGCACCGGCATGGACTGGGAGATCGACGCCGGGGGCATCGAGGACCTGCTGCTGCGCCTGACCGGCGAGTACGGCCCGCGCAGGCTCTACGTCACGGAGAACGGCTCGTCCTTCCCCGACGTGGTCCGCCCCGACGGCACGATCGACGACCCGGAGCGCCAGGAGTACCTGACCGCCCACCTCGCGGCCTGCGCCTCGGCCGCCCGCAGGGGTGCCCCCCTGGCGGGCTACTTCGCCTGGTCGCTCCTCGACAACTTCGAGTGGGCGTACGGCTACGACAAGCGCTTCGGCCTGGTCCACGTCGACTACGCGACCCAGGTCCGCACGGTCAAGGGCAGCGGGCGGCACTACGCGGACATCATCCGCCGGGCACGGAAGAGCGAGCGCAAGGCGGCCTGACCCCGGGGTGGGGGGGGGGGCGGGGGGCGGGGCGCCCCCCCCCCCCCCCCCCGGCCCCCGCCCGTACGGCCGATTCGACCACGACCAGTACGTGATCCTGAACCTCGCCCTCGGCGGCGCCTACCCGGCCGGGTGGAACAAGGTCACCAGCCCGTACTGGGGGCCGGTCGGATTGCCCCGTCCGTCCGTCAGGAGCCCTTCTTCGCGACCCCGCCGTAGATGCCGATCGGCGGCGCGTCCGGCCGCGGCGTCTCCTCGGGGCGCCAGTCGGTGACCCGGACGAGCCCCGGTTCGACCAGCGCGAAGTCGCCGAACAGATCGAGGACCTCGGCGTGCCGGCGCAGGCTCAGGGACGCGGTGGCGTTGTTGTAGACGGCCGCCGCGTCCTCGCGCCGGTCCTCGTGGACGTCGCCCGTCGCGTGCGAGAGCACGAGGTAGGACCCGTCGGGCAGCGCGTCGCGCAGGGTGGCGACGATGCCCGCCGGGTCCTCCGCGTCGGAGACGAAGTGCACGACCGCCACCAGCAGCAGCGCCACCGGCCGGTCGAGGTCGATGACCTCGCGGACCTCGGGGTGGTCGAGGATCGCGCGGGGGTCGCGCAGGTCGGCCAGGACGACGGCGGTGTCCGGGTCGTCCGACAGCGCCCTGGAATGCGTACTGACGATGGGGTCGTTGTCGACGTAGGCGACCCGGGTCTCCGGGGCGATGGACCGCGCGATCTGGTGGACGTTGGGCTCGGTGGGCAGACCCGTGCCCACGTCGAGTATCTGACGGACGCCGCCCTCGGCCACCACGTGCCGGACCGCGCGGTGCATGAAGCGCCGGTTGGCGAGGACGCCCTCGCGCACCTCGGGCGCCGCCTTCATGAACTGCTCGGCGGCCCGCTGGTCGACCTCGTAGTTGTCCTTGCCGCCGAGGAAGTAGTCGTACATCCGGGCGGGGTGGGGCTTGCTCGTGTCGACCCGGTACGGGTGGGCGGCGCTCTCGCCACCGCTCAGGGAGGTCATGCGGCCTGACTCCGTCCTCAACTCGCGGGCCACCGGCGGGAGGAGCATGGCGACCGACTGTCGGAACATCATCTTGGCAGACTGCTTCTTGACGCGAGCCGGAACGGGTCGATACTTGTGCGCAGCATGCGTCGGTTGGTGTCCGTGGTCGGCACGAGGCGGGTCCAATGAAGAGCCGGACGAACCTGAGACTGAGCGCCACGGGTGCCGCACTGGGCATCATCGCCGCGCTGGGCGCACCGCCGGCCCAGGCGGCCCAGCCCTCGCCCCAGCCGTTGAGCCGCGCCACCACCCTCCCCCTCGGCCCCGGCGACCTCCCCGAGACCCGCACCACGACGACCCTCCAGCCGGGCGTCACCCTCACCCGCATCGTGCGCGGGAACGCCGACGACCCGGCACTCCACTGGACGGTGGAGGTCTCCATCCCGGGCGGCGACACCTCCCCCGACCCGGACGCGCCGCCGACGGCCCTCAAGGACCGGGCGAGCGCGGACGAACTCGCCGCCGACCTGCGGCAGAAGGGCTTCGAGGCCCGTGTCGAGCAGGTGCGGACACCACGAACGGCCGACTACCCCGGCGGCACCCTCGGCTGGCGGGTCCGCATCGGCGCGTACGACGCGCAGTCCGGCGCGACGGCCGAACGCGCCCGCCTGACAGCGGCGGGCTACACGGGATCCGCCGTGTACACGGGCTGGGACGGTGAGACCACCGACCGGGGCCCCTGGCGCGTGGACGTACTGACCGTCGACCCGCGCAGGTTCCGCGGCAGCCTCGACGCGTCGTACGGCCCCGACCTGGAGGCCCGCGAGACGACGAGCCGGCTGTCGGCGGCGGCCGACGCGACCGCCGCGGTCAACGCGGGCTTCTTCGTCCTCGACCCCAAGGCGGGCGCGCCGGGCGACCCGGCCGGGGTCGGCGTGTACGACGGGCGCCTGCTGAGCGAACCGGTGGCGGGCCGCCCGAGCCTGGTGCTCCACGACAACGCCCGCGGTACGCGGGTCGCCCGCTTCACCTGGCGGGGCCGGGTCACCGGTGCCACGGCCTCCCTGCGCCTGGGCGGCGTCAACCGCGTACCGGGCCTGATCAGGAACTGCGGCGGCTCCAAGGGCGACCTCCCCACGTCGCTGCCGCTGCACGACGTCACCTGCACCAACCCGAACGACCTGGTCGCCTTCACGCCCGAGTTCGAGGGAGGCCGGACACCCGGGGGCGAGGGGGCGGAAGCCGTACTGGACGCACACGACCGGGTGATGGAAGTACGCTCGCCTCGGGGTGGAACCCTCCCGCCGGGCGGCTCCTCGCTCCAGGCGACGGGCCGACGCGTGGCAGACCTGACGGCCCTTGCCCACGTGGGCGACCGCCTGCGCGTGAACACGACGCTGCTGGACGCCCGCGGCCACGCTTACCAGCCCTCACCCCGCACCGACATCGTGAACGCCGGTCCGGAACTGGTCCGCGACGGCCGTATCCACATCACCCCGGCCGCGGACGGCATGGTGCACCCCGACGATCCGAGCTGGTACTACGGCTGGGTGCACAAGCGCAATCCACGCACCCTGGCAGGCGTGGACGCCGCGGGCCGCACCGTACTCGTCACCGCCGACGGACGCGGCACCCGGTCCCTCGGACTGAGCATCGCCGAGAGCGCCGCGGTCGCCAGGTCGCTCGGCCTGCGCGACGCGGTCAACCTGGACGGCGGCGGCTCCACGACGATGGTGACGGACGACACCGTCATCAACACCCCGTCCGACGCGACCGGCGAACGCCCGGTCGGTGACGCCTTGTTGATCCTTCCCCGCAAGCACGGCCACTGACGCGCGTGTGACATCAGAGGACCCGCACCACAGCGCGACGAAGAGCCACCCACCCCCAGGGAGCCGCCGTGTTCGCGAACGTGCCCACCACCCCGACCCGCCCGCGCGTGAGAGCGCTCCTCGCCCCGGCGCTACCCCTGGTCGTACTCCTGGTAGTCCTGCTGGCGACCCTCACCCCGACAGCCCCGGCGCGGGCAGCGGGCCCGCCGGACGCCTCCCGCCCCGGCGCGGAGGTGGTGGCCGTCACCCAGGTCGCGGACCGGCAGGTCGACCTGTCGGTCCGCTCAACGGCCCTGGGCGGCCGCACCGTCAAGGTCCGGCTCCTCACCCCTGACGGCTGGAAGCCCTCCGCCCGGCACCACCGCCGGCACTGGCCCACGCTCTGGCTCCTGCACGGCTGTTGCGGCGACTACACGTCATGGACCGCGAAGACCGACGTGGCGCAGACCGACAGCCTGCGTGACGTGCTGGTCGTCATGCCCGAGGCAGGCTGGAACGGCTGGTACAGCGACTGGTGGAACCACGGCAAGGGCGGCGACCCGGCCTGGGAGACCTTCCACACGGTGGAACTGCGCCGCCTCCTGGAACGCGGTTGGGGCGCGAGCGGCAACCGCGTGGTCGCGGGCCTGTCGATGGGCGGCCAGGGCGCCCTGTCGTACGCCGCCCGGCACCCCGGCATGTTCAGGGCGACTGCGGCCTACTCGGGTTCGGCACACCCTCTCCTGAACGACGAGTCGACCGACCGCATCATGGGCTTCTTCGCCGGCCAGGGAGACGACCCGCTCCGCGTCTGGGGCGACCCCGTGGCACAACGCCGCATCTGGCAGTCCCACGACCCCTTCCACCTCGCCAAACGCCTCCGGTCGATCCCGGTCTACCTGTCCTGCGGCGACGGCACCACGGGCCCACTGGACCCACCGGGCAGCACGAGCGCCCTGGAGGCCGACTTCAACCGCCAGAACCACGCACTGGCGGCAGAGCTGAAGCGGGTGGGCGCGAGGCACGTGACGACGAACTTCTACGGCCCGGGAACGCATGGATGGGCTTACTGGGAGAGGGAGTTGCACGCGTCGCTGCCGATGCTGCTGAAGGCGCTGAGGGTATCCACCTGACGCGCCCACCACATCGTCAACACCCCTTGCCCAAAGGGAAGTAGACCCTTTAACTTAAGCACCGCCTGTAAGCACATTTACACCACTGCTTACGCCACTGCTTGCATCACTGCTTACGTCACTGTCGTCGTCGTGGGGACCTGGCACCGTGCACATACGCATTCGCAGATCCGCGGCGGCAACCGCCCTCGCCCTGTCCGTAATCCTGCCCGCGACCAGCACGGTAGCCGTCGCGGCCGAAGCCCCAACGGTGACGGTGACGGGAACGGAGACGGAGACGACCAGCGGGGTCGGCGTCGAGTACTTCCCCGACCCGGCCGGCGAGGGCGCCCGCACGCGGGTCCCGGCGAACAGCCCGCACACCCAGCCGCCGACGAGCCCCCGGCAGCGGACGGCCGCGCAGGACGGCGAGGTGGTCCCGATCGCCGAGACGGGCCCGACCGGCGACCGCCTCGACGTCACGATCATCGGCGACGGCTACACCGCGGCTCAGCAGGAGGACTTCCTCCAGGACGCCCGCGCGAAGTGGGACGCGGTGACGGACATCGAGCCGTACAGGAGCTACGAGGGCCTCTTCAACGTCTGGGCGGTGCAGGCGGTCTCCCAGGACTCCGGCATCACGGGCGACCCGACGCGGGACGTGACGAGGAACACCGCACTCGGCTCATACTTCTGGTGCGACGAGATCGAACGGCTGATCTGCGTCGACCTCGACAAGACAAAGTCGTACGCCGACAAGGCCCCGGCGACCGATCTGGTGATCGTCGTCTCCAACTCCACCAAGTACGGCGGCGCCGGCTACTCAGGACTCGCGGGCGACTACGGCTACGACGGCGTCTCGACCCTCTCCTCCGACAACGCCCAGTCCACCCTGATAGCGGCCCACGAGATGGCCCACTCCATCGGCCTCCTCGCCGACGAGTACCAGTACGACGGCTACGGCGACTACCCGGGCGACGAACCGGCGGCGGCCAACGTCTCGAAGCTCACCGCCGACCGGATGGCCGCGCAGGGCACCAAGTGGGCCGACTGGCTGGGAGAGACCGACCCGAGCGGCGGCGTCGTCGACACCTTCGAGGGCGGCGACTACTACGAGTACGGCATCTACCGCCCCACCGCCAACTCCATCATGCGCTCCCTGAACACCGACCAGTTCAACCTCCCCGGCCGCGAGGCGATGATCGCCGGCTTCTACCGCTCGGCGAACGCCCTCACCCCCCTGGCCGACCCCACCACCCGAACCACCCGGTTCGCCCGCCTCTCCGTCTCCCTCGCCACCCTGCCCGCCGACACCCTCGCCCGCCCCCAACTCCGCTGGTACGTCAACGGCCGCGAGGCGAGGCAGGCCCGAGGCAGGACATCGGTCGTGCCGGCGGCCCTCGGCGTCCCGTCCGACAGACGCACCCACAAGGTGACAGCCACGGTGGTCGATGCCACACCCGCCGTCCGCGACCACGTCGTCCGGAGCCTGACGTCCAACTCCGTGACCTGGGCGGTGGTGCGCTGACCGTCAAGGAGTGAGATCGCTGCCATTGGCCGCGACCGAGCGGCCGTCGGCTGCCAAGGAGCTGGCGGAGGCCCCGGGGGAGGTGCGGTACGCCACGACTGTTTGTCGCGAGGTGCTTGGCTGACCGCCACCCGGTCTTGTTAGCGTGGTCAACAAAGATTTCTTTGAAGCTCTGGCGGGCAGTGTGTACGGTTATCCATTATGGCAAACACTCCCGCGACCCCGGACGACCCCATGGTCACCGGTTCCGAGATCGCCCGGTTGGCCGGGGTCACCCGCGCGGCCGTCTCTAATTGGAGGCGCCGGTACGACGACTTCCCCGTACCGGCGGGTGGAAGTGTTAACAGCCCGCTCTTCGCCTTGGCCGACGTGCAGACATGGTTGAGTAAGCAGCGGAAGGGCCAGGACGTGTCGGAGGAGGTCCAGCTCTGGCAGGCGTTGCGGGCGGCCTGCGGTGAGGACATGGTCCGAGGGCTCGCGGCGGTTGCGGAGGTACTCGCCGCAGCCAGGGAGCCGGAGCCGGAGCAGCTTCCGGCAGATTGTGTGCGTCTGGCACGTCGCCTTGCTGAGGTCGGATCGGCCGGTGAGGTGGTGGAGGCCCTTGCGGAGCGCTTCACGGATTCCGTGCGCCGAGCAGGGTCGGACCAGGTTACGTCACCTCGTCTTGTCCGCGCTCTGCGCCATTTCGCTGGCGACGTGGCTCCCGACTCGACGGTGTTCGATCCGGCGTGTGGGATCGGTACGCTGCTTCTCGCCGTCGGCCCTGGGCGTGGGCCGCGACGGCGAGGGCAGGAAAGTGACCCCTACAGCGCCCGGCTGACCCAAATCCGTGCGGAACTTACAGGGCACACCGGCGTAGACATCGCTGCCGGAGACTCTCTCCGAGACGACAAGTGGCCGAATCTCAAGGCCGACCTCGTCGTGTGCGACCCCCCGGTGGGCGACGCAGAATGGGGTAGGGAGGAATTGCTCCTCGACTCCCGCTGGGAGCTCGGGACGCCCTCGCGCGCCGAAGGGGAGCTCGCCTGGCTGCAGCACGCCTACGCGCACACCGTTCCCGGCGGTCGAGTCGTCATGGTCATGCCTGCCTCCGTCGCCTACCGCAAGGCCGGTCGGCGTATCCGCGCCGAGCTGGTACGTCGGGGTGTCCTCACCCAGGTCACCGCTCTTCCGGCAGGCAGCGCCGCCTCGCACGCACTTCCCGTGCATCTCTGGCATCTGCGCCGCCCGCCTTCTGCGGGCGATGCCGCGACAAGCGTTCGCATGATCGACCTGACGGCGAACGATCCGGACGCCGGCCTGGAGCCCGCCCTCGATCAGATCGCGGACGTCCCCCTGATCGACCTCCTCGATGACACGGTCGACCTGACGCCCGGGCGCCATGTGGAGGAGTCGCACCGCGATTACGCGACCGAGTACCGGGCCGTCCGCGCGGAGCTGGCCGAGCAGGTGGCCAAGCTGGCCGAGCTGCTGCCGGAGCTGGTGTCGAGCGAGGGCCCCGGCGTCCTGGACGGCTCATCGGTGAGCGTCGCCGACCTCGCGCGTGCCGGACTGCTCGAGTACCGGGACGCGGAACCCGTCTCGACCAGTGAACAGCTCGACACCGGCTTCTTGCAGGGCTTCCTGCGCAGCGCGTCCAACACCCGACGCTCCACGAGTGCCAGCGGCACTTTCCGGCTCGACAGCAAGGGAGCCCGGGTTCCGCAGATGGACATCACCGAGCAGCGCCGCTACGGCGCCGCCTTCCGCAGGCTGCAGGAGTTCGAGGAGCGGGCGCGGCGGATCGCCGAGCTGAGCAGGCAGGCGGCCGAGCTGGCCCGCGACGGCATCGGCAACGGGGCTCTGCAACCACGGAAATGACGGCGGCCGTCAAGAGCCGTCCGGCACGAACGGACTGCCGACCCCGCTCCATGAGACGGCCAGCGCCTCGCGTGCCCTGGTGCAGGCCACGAACAAGAGGCAACGTTCCCGAAGCAGATCGGACTCGTGCTGCAAGGTGTCCACGGCTGCAGGCGTCACCTCGCGGACGAACGGCACCGCCCCCGCGGTCACACCGAGGACGGCGACGCAACGAAACTCCAGCCCTTTCATGGCGTGCATCGTGGCCAGACGCACCCCGTTCGCGTCGGACCCCCGACCGTCCTTGACCCGGACCACCGGCACCTCGGCCGCGGCCAGCCTGTCGTACGCCTTGTCCAGCAACACATTGAACCGGGCACACACGCCGATCTCGGACGGGTCGATCCCCTGCGCGATCCAGCCCTGGACCCGCTCCACCAGAGCCGCGACCTCAGCGTGCTCCGATCCGTACCCCGCCACCTGCGGCCTGCGCCCGTGGAGCAGCGAACGGTACCCGGCGAGAGTGTCGCTGCCCTCGCCGGCCAGGTCGTCGACAGACACCGGACTCAGAATGTCCGTCGACCAGGCAAGGATCTCCTCCGTGCTGCGGTAGTTGATGCGCAGCCGGTGAGTGCGACCGGCCACCGCGATGCCGAGGGAACCGAGCGACACCTTCGAATCGTAGATCCGCTGGTGCGGGTCGCCCGTGAGGAACAGATCGTCACTGCCGGGCGCCACAGCGCCCCGCAGCACGCGCCACTGGGCCGGATGCAGGTCCTGAGCCTCGTCGACCACCACGTGGTCGTGCGTCGGCGCTGCCAGCAGCTCGGCGGCCCGGGCGCACACCTTCAGGTGAGTCGTCTGATGGCGGTCGCGCAGCATCGACTCGAACAGCTCGACGGCGGGCCACAGCTGTTCGCGCCGGGCCGGTGACAGCGCACTGCCGCGGCCGCGCCGGGAAGCGGCGCGGTAGGCCTCCAGGGTGCGCAGGTCCTGGGCCAGCACGACATGCCGGTACTCCTGCGCGAGGAACTGCTCCGTCCACGGCAGCCCGAGCTTCTTGACGACCCGCTGCCACACCTGGCGCTCCTCCCGGTCTCCGACGGGGGAGGGCGCCTTGCCGTCGAGGCGGGCCACGACACCGTGCGCGTACGCGTTGACGGTGGTCACTTCGACCCGCTCGAGCAGCGACGCGTTCCCGTCCAGGAGGAGTTGGAGGTTCTCGCGGAGTGAGGCTGCCAGTGCGTTGGTGTACGTGGTGAGCAGAACCCGGGTGTCCGGCGAACGGCCCAGCAGGTGCTTGACCCGGTGCAGGGCCGCGACCGTCTTGCCGGTGCCGGGGCCACCGGTGACCTGCACCGGACCGCCGTACGACACCCGGTAGGCGACACGGCGCTGCGAGGGGTGCAGAAACACCCGCCAGGCCGCGAAAGGCTTCTCGAGGATGTCGGCGAGTTCGTCCGGCCCGCTGACGAGGGTGATCCGACTGCGGGTGTTGGCGATGGCGGCCGCGAGCGTCTCGTCCGGATCCGGCCCCGCGTCGACGGGACGCCGTACGGCGACCACGTCCCGGTACACCTCCTCGGGCGGGAAGCCCTCGGCGAGGTACTGCAACACCTCGAACTGGTCCTCCGGCAACAGCGTCCCGAAGGCCTCCAGCTGAGCCTTGTCGATGATCGTGCGTACCGCCCGCAGTACTTGATCGTCGATGCCCAGCTCGCGCAGCACCGTGTCCGAATACGTGGAGAACAGCAGCGATTCGGCCGTCGCGGCCGCCTTCTCCAACTGCGGGGTCAACTGCTCGATTGCCCGTATGTTGCGGACCTCCAGGGCCCGCGTCGCCGAGTTCGTCGTGTATAGGCGCTTGGCGGCCCAGGTGTAGGCGTCGTCATGCGCCACCACGTTGACCAGGAGGAAGACATCACTGCCGTCGTCCGGGGCGAGTACGACGCCCCGCCAGAAGTCGTTGATGCGGATGGTCCGCATACGGCGGTCGGCGGCCTTCTCGACCGATTCGAGATGAAGCCCCTTGTCCTGCTGCAGCTCCGGCACCGTGAGCTGTTGGAACTTCTGCATCGCCTTGCGAACGCCGTTGCGGACCGGCTTCTCGAGAGCGTCATAGCTTTCCCAGAAGCTGTTGGCAAACGCAAGCTGCGGCACGACGCGCACTCCCCACCCCGGACTGTCACTGCGTGGTCGATCATACGGGCGTGGGGGCGGGCGAGAACCCGACGCGGTCGCTTCAGCCGGTCCCCAGCCGACTCGCGACCTGAGCGATGTCGGCGAGCAGCCCCGTCGGCTCCTGGTCCAGGTCGAGCGCGTGCTGATGGATCACGATGCCGGCGTGCCGTACCCGGTGCGCGGCGTGCGAGGCATTGCCTTTCGCGTACACCAGGTGCCCCTCCTCCAGGCCCAGGGCGGTGCAGTAGGCAAGCATCTGGTACAGGTCGGCATCCGGATATCCGCCCCGTCTCTCCGCCTTGTACTTGGCGTCCGCCACCGCGCACGCGACGCCGTCCGGTCCGTACAACACGAAGTCGGGTCGCATACGGATGGCCGACGCCTCGTCGAGATGGTGGCTGTCCTGAAGCCTGGCCACCTTTCCCGACCCTCGCAGCGCTTCCCGCAGGGCGACGGTCACGAAGTCCTCGAAGATCTGGTTCATGTCGAACAGAAAGCCGTCGATCCGCAAACCCCCAGGAGCATGCTCGGCCGAGGCGCCATCGAGGAGTGTCTGGGCGAGCCGCAGGGCGCTGTGGTAGCGGGTGTTGAGCCGGGTCGGCCGCCAACGGGGCATCCGCTGCCCGCGTACGACGGGCGTGATGTCGGCCAGACGGGCCCGCTGGTGCAGCAGCCTGCGTCGCACGTCGCGCGGGACGCCCGGCAACCGCAGCATGCGTTCGACAGCGGTGCGCAGGATGCGGTTCTCGGCGATGTCGGTGGTGAACTCGTCGTACGTCAGCTCCACCGGCAGCATCGCACCGAACCGCTGTCGGATCTGATCGGCCTCCCTAATACGACCACGGACAACCAGTGAGCTGTCTTCCGTGGTCCGGTAGCCCTGCAGGAGTCCCTGACGAAGTGCGCGGTCGGTCTGCCGCTCCAAGGCGTGGGCGAGAGCGGGAACCAGGTCCCGGTGCTCGGCCACATCCACCTCCCCGTCGCGCCAGACCCCCTTGGTGTCGAGGCTGTAGCCGAGCAGGAAGAAGAGCCGCGTGATCGGCACCTTGGGGGCCACGCGTACGGTGAACGGCTCCCGCGCACCCGGCACGGTGATGTTCACGGCCCCGACTTTGCTGCCGGCCCGCAACGACCACCGGCCGGGTGTGTACGGGTCGGGCCCCGCGTCGACGATGTCACCGGCGGCCAGGGCGCGACCCACGCCGTCGGGCAGGGCAAGGCCGACGACCGTCGCATACTCGACCAGTTCGACACCGGTCGGGAGCTTCGCCGTGGCAGGACCCTGGCGGGCACCCTCTCCGGTAGCCGTCATGCCAGTGACTCTCGCAGCGCGGTCAGCCCGTACCGGGACACGACGTCCAGCCCCTCGCCGTAGTGGTGTTCCTCGAGCAGCGGCAGGATCTTCGTCCGCCAGGTCCGCTCCAGACCGCCCTCCCGGTAGACGCCCTTCTTCATCAGGTACGAGGGCCCGACGTGGAAGTCCGGATCGTCGATCCGCGAGTTCAGCACGTCGAGTAGATCCGCCGGCTCCGGATCCTTGCCCTCCCGCTGAAGCCAGCGACGCAGCAGCCCACTCGTCGGCTCGGTTCGCGGCGACAGCTCGACGAACGCGAACCGCCGCCGCATGGCCGAGTCGACGAGGGCGATCGACCGGTCGGCGGTGTTCATCGTGCCGATGACGAACAGGTTGGGCGGCAGCGCGAAATCGTCACCGGAGTAGGTCAGGCGTACCGACTTGTTGCGGTACTCCAGCAGGAAGTACAGCTCGCCGAAGACCTTGGCCAGGTTGACGCGGTTGATCTCGTCGATGACCAGGAAGTACGGGATGTGCCGGTTGCCCTCCCGGGAGGCGAGATCGGCGAGCTCGCGCAGCGGGCCCGCGGTGAGCCGGAAGGCGACCTGCCGTGTCTCCGTGTCCTCCTGCGGCCGGAACCCTTCGAAGAAGTCCTCGTAGGCGTACGAGGGATGGAACTGCACCAGCTTGACCTGCTCGGGACCGCCGCCCAGAAACTCGGCAAGCCTCAGCGCGAGATACGTCTTGCCGGTGCCGGGCGGACCGTAGAACACCAGTTGCCGCTCATCGGCGAGCAGGTCACGCACCTCGCGCAGCCACGCCGTGTCGTGCACCAGCAGGTCGGCTGCCAGTTCGGCCGTCGGCACGGGCAGCTCGGGGTCGCGGCGGGCAACGATCGCCGGCACTTCGGTGGTGGGGTCTCGATCCGTCGCCTCGGCTTCCTCGGCCAGCTCCTCGTCACTGCGCCCCAGCCCGTCGATGAGCGGAAGCACAGTGGTGAGATCGACGACATCGTGCTGCACGGACAGCTTCTGCTGCAACGCCTCTGGCAACTCGTCGTAGGGAACGCCCTTGTGCCGCCAGGCGGCTCTCCGGCGCAGGCTGGTGAGGCCGCCTTCGGAGTCGACCCGTTCCGCACCGCCGTCGACGAGACCGGCGTAGAGGAGTCCGCCGGAGATGGTGCAGACGGTGTCGCCGGGCCGCATCTGGGTCAGGAAGTAGTGCAGCTCGTCGACCATCGCCTGCTTCTGGCTGTAAGAGGCCGCAGCGTCATAGCCTTCCTGGACGTATCTGCGCAGTGCACTCTTGGTGGGGTCGCCCTCGTCGATCAACGGCAGGTGCGTCGCCGGAAGGGTGACCAGGCCGTCGGGCAGCCACAGGCGCTTCACGAGGTCGCGTCCCGCCACGTTGGACCCACGGACCAGCCATGCCTTGCGGGGTGGGCGCCAGGAGTGCCCGAGGTAGTCGACGAGCGGAAAGTCTTCCTCCGTACGCCACTCGGACAGAGCGTCCGAGCCGCGCCCGGCGACGATCGAGGCCGCGGCCGAGGGGGAGTTGCACTCGATGTCCCGGCCGGTCTCCAGATAGCCGGGCCAGCGCTCCGACTCCCGGATGGCGCCCTCCTCGATCAGCGCCTCCCGCTGTGCCGTCGCGTAGGGCCCGGTACCCGGCAACGTCTCCCGCCGCACCGGCGAACCGGCCAGTACCAGGAACTGCGGGCTGCCGTTCATCCCCATCGACGGCAGCACGCGTCCGTGCGCATAGGGTCCGCCATTCGGCAGCCGCAGCCGGAACTCCGGGTATCGCGCCTGCTCGTCGTTCAGTGTCATCGTTCCCCCAACAGGACGTCCGGCGAGACTCTACGTGGACCCGTGCACTGCAGGATGTCCACGGTGATGATTGCCGCAGCCGTCTATGGCGTCGTGCAGATCTTCGCCGTGTCGTGGCACACGCGTTCGGTGCGCCTGTCCACGGCGATCGGTTCCGCGACAGCGGGAACGCTGCTGTTGTGGCGGGTCTGGGGGATGTCGGGCCCGAGGGGCGAGCGATCCCCGTCGCCCATCTCCTGGAGGCACTCGACGGGTTCCTCGTCTCTCTGGGCTTCGCTCTGTTCCTCTTGTCCCTGCATGCGCCTCTCCCCGCCGGGAGCGGGTCTCGCGCTGGCCGCTGCGGGCGTCGTCGTCATGGCGGTTGGTTCTGCCGGCGGCGGGTCGCCGCCGGAATCCTCCGGAGCGGAAGGCTCGGTATCCGGGCAGAGGCAATCTCAGTCCACAGACCCCTTACAGACAGAGAGAAGTGGCGCGGCCTGGGAACAGAAGGTGGCTGAACTGACCGGCGGGACGGTCTCCTCGGGCGCTCCGGGGAAGCCAAGCTTGAAAGTGACCAAGCCGGGGGCGGGAACCACTGACGTGGACGTGATCGGAGCCGACGGTTCGTAAGATACGCGGCGGAGCAGCGAGGCGTGCGGGCCCAGGCATGTCTGGAAGAAGGAACACCGACCGGCAGAACCGGGACGGGGTCGAGCGTGTCCTCCACCTCCTCGAGACGCACGGAGCGCAGCTCGCCCACCCCGTGTCCCAGGTCATCACCACGATCACGGACGGGCCGGTCTCGTGGGGAGAGCAAGTCCCCGCCGGGCGCAACGAACTGGTCGAACTGCTGACTCTCGGGCACCCATTTCCGTCGCCAGGCCGATGGCCGGCTGGTCGTCGAATTCGGGCCCGACGGGATGACGAGCGCGGAGCAGGAGCTGGCGGTGCGGGCGGTCTCACAGGTCGTCGACGCCGGCCGGCAGAGTACCTGGGGAGTGATCGTCGACCGGCGCGGCCTCACGGAGGACACGGACTGGGACGGTGTGATGCTGGGAAGGCCGGTCGAGATCACCGAATGGCCTGATGCCCTGGGCCTCCGGCCGGACGTGGCGGCCCAGCATCCTCAATTGGCACGGTCGCAGGGGACTCCGGAACCTCCTCTTGTGGTGTTCGGAGCCGGTTTCGCAGGCTGAGCGCGGATACGTCAGTCCTCGTCCTCCGCCAGATCGTTGATGAGCGGAACGAAGAGAGGATGTACCGCCGAACCCTGGGCGTCCTCAGCCTCGACGCGCTCCACCCGCTCGGTGTCCTCCACCGATCCTGCCCCGAGGCTGACGCCTCGTGCCGGGTCAGCGCGCGTTCCAGCTCGGCGATCACGGGATCGGCCTCAACGGCTGCGGTCAGAGTTCCCACACCTGGTCCGGGTCGTCCAGGGCCGCCCGGACCTGGGAGAGGTCTCCGATGTCCGCGAGCGGCGAGCTCCTGGCAACGTCGACGATGCCGCGCACGACACTGTGAAGCACTTCGCCGTTGCCCTCGTCGAGTGCTCTGTCCAGCCTGGCGAACATCTCCTCGAAGAGGTTGCGCCGTTCCGCGAACGCCTGCGTGAAGTAGTCCTTGAGGACGGCTTCAGCGGCCCGGATCCGAGCGACCTCTGTGGCCTCGTAGGCCTCTAGTCGGGCCCTCTTGGTGCTTTCGACCTCATGGATGTGGACGCACTCGCGGGCGGCTTCGACGATCTGGTTCAGCGCAGCGAAGCCGTCCACCGCCTGGACGGAGCTCTTGGCCGCCTTGAAGACCTTGCCGACATGCACCTTGCTCTGGTCGGGCACCTTAATTCCCCTCGGTCAAGGGTTTGTACGTGATGGTGATATTCGCGCTGCGCTCGTCCAACTCGCCCTCGGCGTCGACGATCGGAGTCGTCGCCACGTCACGGACAGCCATGACCAGTGTCATGGCTCGCTGAAACCGTTCGGCGTGACTCAGCGGATCGAATGGTTCGGACTCCAGAAGGTCCAGTGCCTCAAGCGCCCGGAAGGTGAGGTCTGCGAGAAGCTCGCGCAGCTCCGCAACGCGGGCGTCGACGCCCTTCAGCCGAGTGTTCGTCTCATCGAGTTCAGCGATTGCCACGGTGACCTTCGCTTCGAACTCCCTTGCCTGGGTGATCGCCTTCTGGCCTCGGCCCTTGACGACGAGTCCCCCTACGAGCAGCGCGGGACCGATGGTGACGAAGTTCAGCGCCGTGGCTCCCAGGGCCATCCCGCCACCGCCCGATGCCAGCGTCCCGCCACCCAGGACGGCAAGGGTTGCGCTCTCGGCCGCGGCACCCGCCAGGCCGGAGATCGCCGCTCCGGTACTCGCGACTCCGAAGCTGCTCGCCGCCGCCGTGATTCCAGCGCCGGCCACCGCGCCCGCCGCTGCGGATCCGAGGGCCCCGCCGATCCATGCCACCGCGTCGACATCGAGACCGCGCAGCCCAGGAACCCTGGTCATGGTGGCGTCAACGCCATCCACCAGCAGCCGCTCGCTCTCGCGCACCTGTCGCTCGTTGCGACGCAGGAAGTTGCCCATGCGTACGACGACATCGACGAGCGCGTGCTTCTGCTGCTCCCCCAGTGCCTTGAGGGCGGTGTTCGTCGCCGCCAGCGCGCCCTCGGTTTGAGCTCGGCGTCGCTCGTAGCCCTGGCCGGCCTCTTCCAACCGGACTTTCGAACGCTTGAGGTCGTGGACCCCTTTGCCGCCGAGGACGACCCCGCTACCGCCGGTCGCCACACCTACACCGATGAGTACGACCGGAATGAAGAATGGCACTATCCCCCCTTGATGCCCCATGGCCCTGCGTGAACCAACAGGTCCACTCGTCCGCTTCCCCTGCTGGGTGGGACGGAAGAGGCCACGCATGCTGCTGATACACCTTGTTGGCGCTTCGAGCATGACGATACCCTGTTAGTGGTGTCAACAAGCTCCGGAACTTCGAGAGTTCGAATCTCTGTACGGGCTGGGCCCATCGGGCCGGACCGGATGCAGATACCCTCCCGTGCCCGTACACCACTTCGCTGGATGCAACCGGGAAGCGCCGATGCCTCCCTGCGGGTCCCCGGCCTCCCGGAGTTACGGTTTCGGGCCGCTGGACATGTATTGCCACACCGCGTGCTCAAGCCCTCCGCGATCGTGCCCCAGACGGTCGGCACTCTCCTCGTACACCCGGCGAAGCCCCTGATAGGTGGTTGTCTCCACGCCTGCCTCCTGGGCGAAGGCGCGCAGATGGACGTCCACTGCCACATGAGATCCTCCGGCCAGGGCGCCTAGATAGTCGACCGTCTTTGGCCCCACACCGTGGATGGCGCGAAGCAGGGAGCGATGTGCATCCTCCTTGAGCCAAATCCTCAGGTCCTCGCGCGTCTCTACCCCGCTCGCGGCGAGGAGGTCAGCGATTGCAGCAATGGCGGCAAGCTTCCTCTGGTGGGTTGTCCGCAGGACTGCACTGAGGTCTCCTTCGGTCACCCGTGCGCGGAAACGGGCCACCGTGTCCGCGTCGGGCCAAAACATCCGTAGTTCTTCGACGCGCGGCCGTACCCATCGTTCGTAGTGCCTGGCCTGCTGGAGGATCGCGTCACAGATCACTGCACCCATATGGTGCCAGCCGCCGGGGGGCAGGAAGGGGCCGTTCCCGAGGCTGACTTCCACATGGACCGCGAGCTTGGCGACGTCTTCTTCGATGGTCACGACCACATGATGTGGGCCCGTCACCCCTTCGTCGATGGCTCACTCGATTCATGTTCGGGCCGGCAGCGGAGAGGCTTGCCAAAGTGTCGCGATCCCCGGTTTCCCACCCCCAGATTGGCCGATGAGCGACACACTGGACCCGGACAGCGACGGGGGTGGGTGCGGATGGCACGTCAGGCATGTGACGGATGGGTCCACGGCCTCAAGGGGCAGACACTCTGCTTCACTGGCAAGGTCGTCGTGGACGGCAAGTGGATGGTGCGCAGCGAGTGTGTCCGTAGAGCCAGGCAGCGCGGCGCGACGACGAAGACGGACTTCTCCGGGGGAGTCGGTCTCGTGGTCCACGGCGACCTCGCCGGCAAGCAGGTGTCCGACATGAGGCGGAACTACAGCGACACCCTCGTGGCCGCGGTCCATGAGCGCGGACTGGGCCGTCACGTCCACGTCGTCAATGGTGACGGTTTCGGTAGCTTGGTCCATGGCTTCCCCGCACGATGCCTGGAGCTTCGCTCTCCTGCGCGGGGAGGAGGCGCCCCAGTAGTGGTACCGCCAAATGTCACCTTCGATGTTCTCGGCGCCCCCCTCCAAGCGCGGAGGAGTGGCCGGCACGCGGTCCGGGAGCTGAAGGTGGACCTCAGTTCCCTGGACGAGGGAACTGCCGCCCACGAACGAACCGTGGGAGCGCTCATCAAGCACATGACCCGCCGAGGGGTCGAGGTTCACACGTTCGCTCGGAACAGCCCGAAATTCGACGCGGGCTGGGCAGTCGGGAAGGAACTCTTCGTGGCCGAAGTGAAGAGCCTGACCGGTACGACACAGGATCAGCAGATCCGTTTGGGCATAGGCCAGGTACTTGACTACGCCCATCAGCTTCGGAAGCGTACGGGTAACAGTCCGTCGATACGGCCGGTCCTGGTGCTGGAGAAGAAGCCCGCGGACGACAGGTGGAACGACCTGGCGAAGGCGGTCGGAATTCAGCTCACCTGGGCACCGACATTTCGCGGACTCTGATCGGCCGTGCCGATGACGGCATGCCGTCACAAAGAGAGGCTTCGGTGCGCTGGGCGGCGCACGCGGCTCATTCCGGTAGCGCCTTTGCTGCGGGAGGGGGAGCTCCGTGGAGTGTGTGCGCAAGCCGCTCACCGGCCGGGGGAACACCACCGCCCAGCCGGTCTTGCCGCCCGGCGGATACGGTTCCTTGCTCCAGCCGTCGGCGAGGGCGGTGACGATGAACAGGCCACGGCCCGACTCCTCGTGAAGTGGCGGAGGCGAAGTCCGTCACGGGAGACGGGCGCCGGTCCCCGCGGGCGAGCCGGCGAACGGGGGATGGGTGAGGGCTGGGCGGAAGTCGCGGCCCGGGACACGGCCGTGCAGCGCGGCGTTGGTAGCGAGCTCTGCGACGATCTGCTCCGTACGGTCGGTGACGTGACCTCTGCCAAGCGCGTAGCTGCTCGTACGCGAGGAATCGAGCGAGGCGGGCGCCCCGACGGGTGGACGAGAATCGCTGGGTGAACATCCGTACATCGGCCGGGAGCACCCTGAGAGACCAGCCACCACGCCCGTCCCGCTCCCGATCCCCACAGCACCACCCGCCCCCACCACAGGTCGCCGCTCAGGCAAGCGTGTGACAACGCGAACCTCGACTTCGCATTGGGTTGTCGGTCATGCGGCGCTCCCTTCGAGGGTGATGCGTGCTCTGGGCAGCACAGGTGGATGGGTGGTTGGTCAGGGAGAAGGGGTGGTGTCCTTGCCGATGCGCAGACCGGTTCCCGCCAGCAAGCACAGCGCGGCCAGGACCGAGACGACGCAAGCGGCTCCGAAGACGTTCGAGTGCTCGTCCGCGAACATGCCTGCGGCGGTCAGGCCGAGGAATACTCCGGAGGTCTGCCAGCCGGTCCCTGGTGGCATGGGGCCCGCGGTACTCCAGCGGATGCGGGGGATCCACAGACGCAGGAGCTCTGCGACGGCTGCGCAGGCCACAAGCCGGGACGTGATCATCAGGGAGAGGGAAGCGGTGTTGTCTCCGAGCTCGCCCACGCCGATGACGGTTGTCAGCGTGAAGTAGAGAATCGGGACCAGCCAGGCAGGGTTCGCCCGGGTGCCGGGAGTGGGGTGGGGCTCGCTGGCCCCATCGGTGACCTTGGTGAGACTGACGGAGGCCGTTGCGTTCTCCGGAGTGCGGAGTGCCGGGACGCAGGAGATCGGCGGTGCCTTGGGGACTGGGCGGAGCGCACGGTTCTCCGCGCGGCGGATGCGGCGGCCCGCATTGCCGTAGGTTTCGATGTGGGCCGACAGCTGTGCCTGGAGGACGAGCAACTTCTCGGCCATGGCGTCGAACTCAGACCTGCGCGCGGCTGCGAGCCGCGCGGCCTCTTCTTCGGCGGCGGTGAGTCGGCCTAGGGCGTCGGTGTGCAGTCGAGTGGCCTCCTTGCACGCCTCGTCGGCGGTCTGTGGGGCCTCGGACAGTTCCTCTCGCAGGCGGACGCGTTCGGCGTCGATGATCTCAGCGATGCGGTGGCGTTGGTCCGGCGGCAACACGCGTGGGGCGCGGGCCTCCGCCCCTGCGAATACGGACTGACGCCACTCCAGGAGCGGGCGGCCCCGGTGCTCGCCGATGCCGTTGATGTGGACCTTGTCGCCCTTGGTGCGGTGAATGTAAAGGACATCGACGCCCTTGCCGTTGGGCGCCCTGCCCCAGCTGACGCGCTCGAAGTCGGCGGCAGTCCGGATGCCGCGGGCAGTGAGGTCGCGGATGAGTCCCTTGCCGATGCCGTTCACCTCCTTTGAGGTGAGGTACGTGCGGCTGAGTGTGCGTTCGATGGACTCGCGGCGCAGGACGGCCAAGGCACGCGTCTCCTGGCTCTGGCGTTTGCCGTCCAGTCCGTTCAGCTGCTGGTTGAGCGACGCCTTCTGGCGTTCCTGTCGCTCGTGGATGCGCTGAAGCGCCTTGCCGTGCGTCGCCTCGGCACGGTGGCGGTCCTGTGCCTCGCGGTTCAGGCGTCGTTGGTCGGCGACCTCGAACGGGAGTCGCTTGTCGAGGAGGCGGCGGAGAGCGCGGATGGACTCGAGGAGTTGGCGGCGCTCGGCGCGGAGCTCGGAGGGAGAGAGGACGGTGGCTGGTGGGACGGGGGTCGACCCATCCCGTTGCGTGGGTGTGCTGTCGATCAAGGGAGTGCTTTCAGCGGGCGGGGTGTCGAGGGCCGTGGTCCGGGGGCGGGGTCAGGGTGGAGGTGTAGTTCTCGCCGTCCACCAACGGGTTCTCCAGGCTGACGCCGGCTGCGGCCATGCGGTCGTACTCGGCGAGGATTAGTTCTTTGGTGCGGTAGGTGCCGTATGTGGAGACGTCCTTCTGCTTCACAATGGGGAACGTCTCCATGACGTAGTCCACATCATCACGCTGGACTCCAAAAAGGTGGAAGAACAACGCGTCCAACTCCGCCCGGATGATTGCACGACGCTCGTCATTCCATTGGAATGGTCCGCCTGTATCAGCTAGGTTCTTGGCGAAGGAGCTTATGTCATAAGTGGTGTATATGAGTCCTAGAGCGCGGGGAGTGATGAAGTCTCTATGGTGGGAAAGCTGGTCAGGAGGAAGTGCGGGAAGCTGCATGATGTAGCCGTATGTGAGATGTGTTCCGCCAATTTTCTGGCGGGCCACATAGTCGAGGACGAAAGACGACAGCTGCGAGTTGAGTAGTACGCAATCCTGAGGGGATTTCGGGAATATGAGCGGATAGGTGTGTCCTATGGCAGCCAGGGGCGCCACCGTGCTGATCGCAGTTCGCTCATCGGTAGCGCGGCAGATGTCACGCCACCCGAGAAGCCAGTTGTATGTCCATCCTCTTTGGGTCAGCTTGGCTGCCACATTCGACGCTGGAACCCAGTAACGGGGCAGCACTGCTAACTGTGCATCCTGCTTGGCTTCGGGAGTGGTCCGCGGCAGTACCGAGTCCACACGGTCGGCGGAACGTTCACGGTAGTCGCCGAACCGGTGATCGTAATGGTGAAGCATTTTCGCTTCGTACAGCGGGACCATCTGTGCATCATCCCGTGTGAAGACATTTCCCCTCAGTTGCCAGCCCTCGCCTTCCAGGTCTTCGCGGGTACGGAAGAGATGTGAGTCGTTGGCCATGTCGAACATCCTCATGAAAGAAAGGCTCCAGGGGTTGCTGCCGCCCTGTCCGCTGGCATCGGGTTCTCTCATGAGGACGGGTGCGCGCCTGTAGATGCCGAGTGTTATCTCGGCATCTCGACTCTTTTTGAAGACTGGACAGCTTCCTGTGTTGGGGTTGACCAGCGCAATCTCCTCTGGTGAGAGATGGAAAGTGCGACCGGCTTCGTCTAGTTCGCTAGGCAATCCTAGGTCGAAGGCGAACTTTGTCGACTTGCTTCCGCCGATGCGGCCGCTCGCAATGAGCAGACAGAACCTGACGTCTCCGTGACCCACATTCTTGAAGAGCCCACGGTTGTTCCGGAAACCGAAGACGGCCACAAGTTGTTTCGAGTGAATGACATCCCGAATGAACGGCGCCGTCGTTGCGTCGCTAACAATTCCCGTTGGGACGATCAGACCGAAGCGCCCTGCCGTGTCGAGCAGTGAGCGGCCACTCTCGGTGAAGACGGAGTATGTGTTGATATCTCCCCGTCCCGTGAATGGGTACCGGCCGCCGTTGCGCATGAAGTGGCTTTCGCCCTCAGCCTTACGTCTGGCCGCTCCGAATTCAGCATACAATGCATGGCCGTTCGAGTCCCCCTTCAGCCCGGCGATCAGCTTCTTGCGTGCGGCGGCGTTCCTCGCGGTTGCGATTGCCGTATCACGTTGCGCGAAGAACTCCTGTTCCTGGATCTTGATGCGTTCCCATGGAGGGTTGCCCAGCACACAAGAAAACCCGTCAGCCCACCCCACGGACGGATCAACGTCGCCGTCCGCAGTCTCTGAGACCATGAAGACCTCCGGGAATTCCAGGTGCCAGTGGAAGAACCTATACTGGTGAGCCAGCCGGATGATCTCCTCGTTCGTGCTCACCGGAATGCCCGCGCCCGCGCTCTGCAGATCCCGGAAGACCCCTTCCGTGACCGGGGTAGGTGCGCCCTGGACCTTGGGCCAGACGAAAGCCGCGCACCAGGCGTCGCCGATGTGCAGGGCGCGGAGATAATCGGCGGACTGCTCCAGGTCGCGGAAGCGGCTCGACTGGAGACGGACGTCGCGCAGCGTGTCTGCCGAGGCGGCGGTGATCTCGCGCAAGCCCGCCGCGAAGGCCGCGTTGGAGACCCAGATACGCTCCTCCGTGTGGAAGCTCAGCTGTCCGCCGCGCTCCGCCGCGTTCCGCTTCTTGATGGCGGACGCCACCCTCTTGTCATCGCCCTCGATCGGCTTGAAGGCGTCGTCCGGGATGCCCTTGGTCAGCATTGCCGGCGTGGCCCCGATCAGTGCGTTGCCGTGCTTAATGTGGGCGTCCAGGAAGCCCAGCGGCTTGCCGGGCTCCAACGCCTCCAGCCACAGGGACACCTTGGCCAGCTCGACCGCCATCGGGTTGAGGTCGACCCCGTAGATGCACCGCGCGACCACCTCGTGCAGCGCGTGTCGCACCGCGTCGATGGTCGGCTCCGGGTTCCGCTCCCGAACCGCAGCCAGCCGCTTTGCGATGCGCCGTGCCGCGGCCACCAGGAAATGGCCCGAGCCGCAGGCCGGGTCGCAGACCGTCAGCGAAAGCAGTTCGCGCTCGATCGCATCGCGGGCGTCCGGCTCGCCCGAGCGCGTCGCCCGGATCTCCCCCCGCTTCACCGCGTCGTCGATCACCGGGTCCAGCGCCGAGTCCAGCAGGCACTCGATCAGCGAGGATGGGGTGTAGTACGAGCCCGTGGTCTTCCTCGCGTTGCCCGCCAGCTCGATCAGCTCAAAGGTGCGCTCCGTCGCGTCGTGCTGCGGGACCAGCTCCAGCAGGGACTCGTAGATGGAGCCCAGCTCCTCCGCGTCCAAGTGGCGGTAGTCGACCACCCGGTTGCGCTTGCTGTTGGTGTCCCGCACGATCGACAGCGCCCGTACCGCCTCCAGCAAGGGCTCGTTCGACAGAGACAGGGTGTGCAGGACCTTGTCCGCCTCCGTGTCGTCGAAGATACCGCCGAGGCCGGGCAGGCCGAGCTCCTCCAAGCCCTCGTCATTCCCCAGGCCCGACAACACGAAGCGCAGCGTCCGGTACAGGTCACCGTGTGCCGTGCCCCGGCGGCGCTGGGCGTGCCGGCGCAGGCGGGCCGACGAGAAGTACGTCGCGTAGCGCTCCTTCGCCGTGTCGTCCGCCGACGGGGACAGCAGGACCTCCCGGTCCTCCGCGACGAACAGGAACAGCAGGCGGTAGACCATGCGCAGGAGCCCGTAGTGGAAGGTCTTGACGTCTACGGTCTCGCGCAGCTCGCGGTTGTCCGGGTGCTTCAGGAAGCCCGTGCCCAGGGTCGTGATCGCCCGCTGGACGCCCTTCCGGAGCTGGTCCAGCGCTCGCGTCCCCTGCGCGATCGCCTCCGTGCGCCACTTCTCCAGCCAGCACGTCGAGGGTGCCGCGTTCTCCGCGACCTCGAAGCGGGACACGTGCAGCAGTCGGTACAGCAGGACGAACTCGCTGAACAGTTCGCCGTCGAAGATCGCCTCCAGGTCGAACTCGACGTACGACGCTGTCGCCAGCGCGCTGGAGTCGCGCAGCAGGCGCACCTGACGGCCGTTCGTCAGCAACCCCCACAGATGGGCCTCGGTGCGGTTCAGGCACTCCTGGAGCATCGACTGCGGTGGCACCGTGCCCGCGCCACCGGGACGCTTGTCCAGGTTGGCGTTCCACGGGGTCTGGTGCATGAGCGCGTGCTGCCAGCGGTGCGAGACCTGGAAGTGCTTCTCCGTGTCCGAGTTGGCCGCGACGCCCTCCGTGCTGATCGGCGTCAGGCGGCCGAAGCCCAGCTCCTGCCACAGCGGGGCCAGCCAGTCGGCGACCGCACGGCCCGTGGGGTCGGTGGCCGGCAGGCCCATCTCCCGGTCCTCGGGGAGGTGCTTGCGCAGGTCGCGCCAGAGCGGCTTCAGGTACTCCCAGCTGCGTTCTGCCTCGTCGCGGACAGAACGGGACGACGGCAGGCCGTAGTCCGCGGGCTTCGAGCCCGGGACGTCCTTGCCCTCGGAGATGCGCAGCAGCATGTCGGACGGCAGCAGGCCGCCGACCGTGTGGACGGCGGTGAACACCTGGTGGCGGGTCGTGGCGGACATCAGGCGGACGCTCCAGACGCAGCAGCGGGGTTGGCGGGGAGGTAGAGGTACGCGCCCAGCACGTCGGCCGGCTTCTGGGCCGTCACCGACAGGCCGCGGACGATCTCGCCGGAGGCCTGGCGTACCCGGCGGTGCGAGGAGTCCAGCTCGGCGGCCAGTTCGTCTCCGTACGACTCCAGGTGGCCGGTCGACTCGGGGAGTTGGCCGAGGATGCGCCTCATCATGCGTTCGCCGAAGTGCGGGTCCGTGTTTCCGGACGCTGTCACGTCCAGCAGCGCTGCCGCGCGCTCCTGCGACAGCCACACCGCGTTCTTCGGGGACCCCTCGAAGGCGAGAAGCCGCGCGTCCTCCGCCACCAGCTGCTTTTCGCCGCTCCGCGACGGCAGGGTCAGGTGGAAGCGGTAGCGGACCAGCAGCAGTGTCGTGCTGGTCGACACCGCGTCCGTCGTCACCACACCACAGCGGCGTGCCGGGCGTGCACCGTCCGCCTCGATGTCCAGGGCAGAGTTCAGGATATGGGACGCCAATGCGCCCACCACCGGGTCCGTGCGTACCAGCGCGACCTCGCCCCGCGTCACGGCCGGATCTTTCCGGAACGCGATCGGACGGTCCCCCTCGATCACCTCCGCGCCCACAGCAGTGGCCAGAGCGTCCCTCAGGCCCGCCGGTGTGCCGCCCACCTGTGCCGTGAAGTCCGACGACGTCTCACCGGCACCCCGCAGCACCGCGCCGAGAGCGCCCAGGGACTCGCGGACGAACGTCTCCACCTCTCCCGTACCGCCCAGCGCCTCCCGGACAGCCGCGACCTCGCGGGCCACCTCCTCCGGGTGGATCGAGCGCTGCGCGAACCGGGAACGGGAGGCCGTCTCGCGCTCCGCCGCCGAGTTCCAGTCGCTGTCCAGCTTCGCCGTGCTCACCTTGAACGCGTCCGCGCCGAACAGCGCGCCGTCGTCCTCACGGCCGCGCATGAGCAGCCACTCGACGATCGCGTCCGTCACGCCCGTCGACAGCTCGTCCGGGACCGACACCGAGATGCCCAGGTCCTTCTTGATCTGGCGGTGCTTCTTGATGAGGACTTCGAGGACCTTGCCGTCGATGCCGTTGTCGTCGCCGTACAGGGTGATGACGCGGACCTCGTCCCGCTTCTGGCCGTAGCGGTCGACACGGCCCTCGCGCTGGTCGTGGCGGGTCGGGTTCCAGGCCAGGTCGTAGTGGATCACCGCGTCGAAGTGGTGCTGGAGGTTCACGCCCTCCGACAGGCAGTCCGTGGCGATCAGCACCCGGCGTGCGGCGGCGTCCTCGCCGGCCTCCGCCGCCAGCGCCTCGATGTTGTCGATGCGCTGCTGGGGCGAGAGTTCGCCCGTGACCGCCTTGACCACTGTCTTCGCGCCGAGCGGGCCGCGTTTCCTGGTCGCCGGGTCGTTCGCGAGCTGCTCGGCGAGGTACTTGGCCGTGGGGATGTAGCGGCAGAAGACGATCGGGTGGTAACCGTCGGCCAGCAGCGACTTGAGGTGCTTGATCAGGGCCTTCAGCTTGAGGTCCTGCGCCGGGCCCTCCAGCTCCGCCGCCCGGTCGGCGAGCTCCGCCAGCCGCGAGCGCGTGTCGTCCTCCGCGGTCTCTGCGCCCGGTGCTACGTCCATGCCCTCCATCGAGTCGCTGTCCGCCGCGTCGCTGTTGAGCGGGGCGCCGAGCTTGTCGGCCTCCTCCGCCGACGCCGCGACCGCCGCAGCCGACCGCGTCCGCAGGGTCTGCGACGCCGCCCTCGGCGAGGACACCAGCGAGCGCAGTAGGGCGATCGCCGACCACCAGGCGATACGGGCCTCGCGGCGGCCCCGGCCGTCCGCCTCCTCCACACGCTCACTCGCGTACGCGATCGCGTCGTCCAGCAGGGCCCGGTACTCCGGGGACAGCTTGTACGTCTCGTCCTTGAAGAAGCGATCAGAGGGGAACGCGGTGCGCTCCGCGAGCGAGTCGTCGGTCAGACCGTCCGCCTTGGTGAGGTACCGGCGGACGTCCGCGCGCTTGCGGGCCACGAAGTGCTGGGCCAGGAGCTTCCTGCCCGCCTCCGACTCCAGGTCCACGGAGGCCAGCTCGGGCTTGACCAGGCCCAGCAGGTTGCGGAACGCGGACTCCTTGCCGCTGTGCGGGGTCGCCGTCACGAGGAGCAGATGCCGGTCCGCGTCATCGGCGACCCGGCGCAGCAGCTCGTAGCGCAGTTGGTTCTGCGTGCCGGTTTTGGTGTCGTCGGCGGCCACGCAGGTGTGGGCCTCGTCGACGATCACCAGATCGGGACAGTGCCGGACGAAGTCGTCGCGGTGGCGGGTGGACTTGATGAAGTCCGTGGACACGATGACGTGCGGGTAGCGGTCGAAGAGGGACTGGCCCAGGTCGAGCCCCCGTTCAAGACGGGTGACCGTCGACGACAGGACCAGTTCCGCGTCGATGCCGAACTTGCTGCGCAGCTCCCCCTGCCACTGCTCCGCCAGCGCGGGGGAGCACAGCACTGCGAGGCCCGTCGCCTCGCCCTGCGCGAGCAGTTCGCTCGCGATCAGGCCCGACTCGACGGTCTTGCCGATGCCGACGTCGTCGGAGATCAGCATTCGGACTGTCTTCTGACGCAGGGCCATCAGCAGCGGGACCAGTTGGTACGCACGGGGTTCCACCGCGATGCCGGCCAGCGAGCGGAACGGTCCCGCGCCTGAGCGGAAACCGACTCGCAGGGCGGTGCGCAGCAGGCCTGCGGCCCGCTGGTCGCCGAGGTCGCCCGGTTCGGGGGCGGCGAAACGGGCCTCCTCGACCGTCTCGAACACCGGGAAGACCGCGGCGACGTCGTCGTCCGAGCCGCCCAGGGGGCGCAGCACGAGCAGGTCGGGCTTGCTTTCGGGGAGTACTACCCATTCACGGCCGCGGGCCTTCACCAGGGAGCCGGCAGAATACGTGAGTGCCATGTGTGTCGTCAAGTCCTTTGGTGAAGGTGATCAGTTGGCGGCAGAAGTGCCGAAGTAGCGGGTGTTCGCGGCGGCGATCGCGTCCCAGTCGGCGTCGAGGGCGAAGCGGACGACGTCCCAACTGGCGTTGAAGAGACGGTCCTCGGCTTCCTCGTCGCGCAGGGTGTCCTGTTCTTGGCCGGCGGTGTCCACGAAGACGGCTACGTTTCCGCCGGGCAGCCGGTACACGAAATCGGGCCGGGCGTTCGCCTCGGTGAGGAACGGCGCCACCTCGTCCGGCAGGCTCAGGCCGCGCGCCTTCGCCCAGCCCAGGAAGTCGCCTTGGGCGGCGAGTTCGGTGGCGGCCGACGCCTCCACCGCGGTCGCAGCCGCCGGGGTCTGGTCGAGCAGGCGGCGGAACTGCTCCGACCGCGACTCACCGCGTGCCTCACGCTCTGCCTTCGCCGACGCGAAACGCACCAACAGGTACCGGGCGGCGTGGCGGTTGATCTGGGCGTGGTCGAGCTGATTGCCGTAGGTCAGCAGACACTCGTAGCAGCCGAGCGCGCACGGGCGGTCCGGGTGCGGGCCGCCCAGGTCGGTGCCGTTCTCGTCGAAGTGGCAGATCGACAGGGCGTACCGGACCGCCTTGGCCAGCGCGTCCGGCTGCGCCTGGAGGCGGCGGAGTACGCCCGCGCCACCCTCGGCGGCCTCCATGAACAGGAATCGGCCCCGTGGTCCGCCGTCCGGCGGCAGCAACTCGCTGGAGAGCTCGGCGTCCTCCAGCTCGAACGCGGCCTCGATGCCCCGCTCCAACGCGTACATCAGGGACAGGGCCTCCGGCTCGGGCAGGGCTTCGTCGAGGGTGAGGACGAGGATGTTGCGGCGGTCCTCCACGTACGGGATGACGCGCTTCCTGCGGCGCCGTTCCTTGCCGTCCTCCTCGACCATCGGCAGCTCGCTGGAGTCACCGGAGGCCTCGGCGGCGTCCTTGTCGTTCATCCAGCGGCCGTCGGCGAGGTCGAGCCAGTAGCCCGCCGGCTCGTCCTTCTTGGCGCGCACTCGGCCGAGGTTGGTGATCCGTACGGTCGCCGAGTCGCCGTACGCCAGGTCGGCCAGTGGGGCGTCCGCGCTGTCGGTCACGGACGCGTTGAGGCGGCCCTTGCGGGTGCCGTGGTCCTGGAAGCGGTACGACGTCTCCATGCGGTAGCCGGCCCGGCGGCGCTCCTCCTCGTCGGAGGAGATCCGCTCCCGGCGCGTGGTGTACACGGTGTGCAGCTGGAGCAGGCCGTGGGTCGCCGCGCTGAGGGGCTCGTCGCACATCTGGCAGCGGTCCTGGCGTTCGGCCGGGTCGTGGTGGTAGCCGCAGTGCGCGCAGCGGCGGGCCTCGCTGGTGGCCAGGTCGCCGGAGGAGTCCGGCGGGAGCTGGATGCGGGTCACCTGGTAGCGGGCGCCCTCGTGGTAGATGAGCGCACCGGGACCGAACTCGCGGATGGCCAGGAACCGGGGGCGCTGGAGGTAGTCGCCCTCGCCGCGGCGTCGGCCGACCGTCGGGATGTACGCGGCCAGCGGCAGGCGGGGGAAGCTGTAGCCGGGCAGGAAGCCCTCGGAGGCGAGGTAGCGGTAGGGGTTGAAGTCCGACAGCACCGACTTGCTGTCGACGCTCTCGTTCATCAGCAGGTTGAGCTGGGTTTCGGCCTCGCGGCGGCGGGCGTTGGCCCGGTTGCGGTCGAGCTCCGTGAGGCTGTAGTCCAGGCGCCGCCTGTTCTGGATGTACTGGTCGTCGAGCGCGGCGCGGAACAGCTGACGCCACCGGTCGAAGGCCTGGTCGAAACGCTGGGGCACCGTGCGGACCCGGTCCTGGATCCAGTCGTCGTGCCACCACGTCGTGTCGGCGGCGAATCCAGGCAGCAGCGGTCCGAGCACCCGCAGCGCCGCGTCTACGGTGCGGTCCTGCGCGCTCTTGTCCAGGGAGGCGTCGAGGATGTCGGGCAGCAGGCCCAGCGCGGGGTTCGGGCGGTCGCCCGTGTCCGGGTACGACACGTCCAGGATCTCGGGTATCGCGCGGCCCAGCTTCAGTCCGGCCTCCGCGATCCATATGCCCTGCAGGTGCGAGAGGACCAGGTCCTCGTTGGCGAGGTCCAGACGGGGCGGGGCCACCGCGCCCGCCACCATCCGCTCCGAGCGGCGGAAGTAGTACTGGTCGTGGCTGTTGCCCGTCGCGCAGTACGTCGTCACCAACGCCGGCTGGCCGCTGCGGCCCGCACGGCCGGAACGTTGGGCGTAGTTGGCCGGAGTGGGCGGGACGTTGCGCATCATCACCGCGTTGAGGGAGGAGATGTCGACGCCCAGCTCCATGGTGGGGGAGCAGTACAGCAGCTTCAGCTCCGCCTTGCGGAACGCCTCCTCGCGCCGCTCCCGCTCCTCTGGCGCGACCTGGGCCGTGTGTTCGCGCGCGAACAAGCCGGACAGCGCGCTCGCCGCCTCCGTGTACAGCTCGCGGAAGAACGTGTTCACCCGCGGGCCGTCACCGCTGGGGTAGGTCCGCGTCAGCGGGTCGTGTGCGCCCGTCTCGCCCTTGCCGGCCCGCCAGACCAGCGACTGGGCCGCCACCCGGTATCCGGTCCGGGCCTCCGCGGTGGGCCGGCGGTAGCGGCCGCCCGCCCGCTGCGGGGCCTCGGACACCTCCTTCACCAGGCCGTTCGCGGCGAGCACCTTGAGCAGTTCGGCGATGACGAGTTGCAGGTCCTCGGGGGAAAGGTTCTTGAACGAGGGGTCGGCGCGCCTGAGGTACTTGCCGAACTTGCCGCGGGCGGAGAGGAACAGGCCGGAGCGGTTCAGTCCCCGGCCCGTCGACGGGTGCGGGTAGGCGGTGCCGACGTTCGGCCGGTCGGAGGCCGACAGCACCCACGGGTCCACCAGCCGTTCCTCGCTGGCCCGCTGCAACGCGTCGAAGTCGTCGCGGAAGTAGGCCACGTCGATGGCGAGGGAGCGGCGCATCTCGTTCAGCAGCGCCTTGGTGATCTCCGCCCGCAGGGCCGGGTCGGCGTCCCGCAGTGCCGTGTGGGTGTGCACCCAGCGGTCCTGCCTCTCCGCGACCCAGCGGAGGTCCGCGTAGTCGATCTCCAGCAGGCCCGTCTGCTCCAGGTTCGGCATGGTGATGCGCCAGCCGCGTTCCAGGTCGAGGTACAGCCGGAACGCGACCACGTCGCGCAGTGTCTTGGCCGCGGCCTTGGCGAGTGTCGGGGGCTGGTCGGCGTCGCCGGTGTAGTCCACGGGGCGGATCGCTAGAGCGTTCGTCACCGCCGAGGCCAGCTCTTCGTGGGTGACGCCGTCCTCACCCGCGTCCAGCGCCGCCCGGAAGAGGGCTCCACGCAGCTGAGTGATCTGCACGAAGTCGTTGAAGTGACCGGCCTGGAGGGAAGCGTCCTGGCGGTTGTCGACGAAGGTCAGAAGCTTGCGCGCCTCCTTGTCCAGGGCCTCCTCCGGCACCGACTTCAGCGACCGCACCACGGAGGCGGAGATGAGGGAGGTCGCCGAGGAACGACCCTCCTGGTCCAGCGTCGCGAGCTTGGCGAAGTCCCGGCCGCGCGTCTGCTCGTAGGCCACACCGCAGTGCAGACAGAACAGGAACGGTGACGGAATGAACGCGGCTTGCAGCTCACCCCGGCCCTCGTAGCCGAGCGGGTCCACTGTGACGGCGCGCGGCACTCGGTCGCGGTACGTCTTCTTGAGAACCTCTTGGCCCCTGTCGTCCAGTTCCAGCCAGGACTCCGGCAGGCGGCGGTCGTCGACGGCGTACTGGACGCTGGACGGCCAGGCCCGCTCCTGGTCGATGAAGAGGTAGCCGTCGCCCTGGCGTCCGCCGGTCGCCGAGGTGTCCCTGCGGGCCTCGTAGCGGACCTCGCCGTCCTTATCGTCGCGCCAGACGGTCAGGTACTCCTGGCCGCACTCCCGGCAGAAGGCCAGCGGCATCAGCACCTTGCCGCCGCTGCCCGGCTGCTCCAGCTGGTAGGAACGGGTCAGGTGGCGGGAGAGCTTGTCCTCCAGCGTGACGTAGACGGTGTCGCCCTTGGAGAGGAACTGGTGCAGCCGGAAGGCGAACAGCGGCCGGTCGGTGACCGGGTGCCGGGCCTGCGAGCCGGCCTCCAGGGTCGCCTCGACGGCCTTGGCACACTCCTCCTTGGAGACACCCGACTGCTCCGACAGCTCGGAAGCCGCCGCGTCCAGTGTGGTCGGCCGCCGGCGCATCAGGCGGCCTGTCACCTCGTCCGTGGCCAGACCGAAGCGGGTCTCGATCCAGCGGGCCAGCGGGTCGCGCACCAGGTCGGCGTACGCACGCGGCGCGGACGGTGAGGTCAGGCGCTCGGCGGGGACGCCGTCGGGCGCATCGTCGGTGGCGCGGACCAGGGTCTCACCGATGACGTGCTCCGGGCTGACCGTTGTGCCGAACAGCCTGCTCGCCATGTCGGCGACGACCTTCTTCTGGTCCTCGACGGTGCCCTCGGTCGACATGGTGGCCGAGGTGCCGATGCACTGCACGCCGGGCGCCTGGCAGGCCTCGCGGACGCGCCGGATCAGCAGGGCCACGTCGGCGCCCTGCCGGCCCCGGTAGGTGTGCAGCTCGTCGAAGAGCAGGAACTCCAGGCCCTTGGCCATCTTGATGAGGCTGGCCCGGTCGGCGGGCCGGGTCAGCATCAGCTCCAGCATCACGTAGTTGGTGAGCAGGATGTCCGGCGGGTTGTCCCGGATCTCCCGGCGCCTCGCGTCATCCTCCTGGCCCGTGTAGCGGGCGAAGGTGACCGGCTCGTGGCCCTGGCCGTAGCCGTCGCGCAGGTACTTCTCCAGCTCCTTGAGCTGACTGTTCGCCAGCGCATTCATCGGATACACGATGACGGCGCGCACTCGCTTGACGGCCTTCGGGCCTTCGGCGTCGCGCTCGTGCAGTACCCGGTTCACGATCGGGACGATGTACGACAGCGACTTGCCGGAGCCGGTGCCCGTGGTCAGCACGTACGAAGCGCCGAGCGCGGCGGCGTCGATGGCCTCGCGCTGGTGGCGGTGGAGCGTGAGCGGCCGGCCGTCCGGGACCGTGCCGCCCTCCGTCTTGCCGACCTGGAAGATACGGGCGCACTCCGAGTGGATGACCTGGTCGCCGACGAGTTCGGCAACGGTGCCGCCGTTCTGGAAGAACGGGTTGAGGGACAGCCACGGGTCCGGCCACTGTGACTTGTCGTCGAGATCCTTCTCCACGAAGGCCGCGACGCGGTCGTCCCGGATGACGGTGCCGCCCTCGGTGAAGTCGCGATAGTCCTTGATGAGGGAGCGGTGCACGCCGAAGACGTCCATCGCCGTGCCGGATGCGCTGACCGGCGCGGGCCGCGGGGCAGGCGTGGACGGGGCGACGGCGGCGCGGGCGGCGGTGGCGGCCAGCGGTCGTATCGGGTCGAGAGCGCTCCAGTGGCGGAGTTGTGGAGTGTCGCCGTCCCGCAGGGCCAGCGGGTGCAGGGCGTCACGTACTTCGGCCGCGGTCGCGGGACGGTCCGCCGGGTCCTTCGCCAGCAGCCGGCCGACGAGGCGGATCAGCTCGGAAGGGATTTCCGTACGGATGACGCCGAGGGGAGTCGGCTCGGTCTCGAGGTGCTTGCGGGCAAGCTCGAACGGGGACTCGCTGACGAAGGGCGGTACGCCGATGAGCATCTCGTACAGCACGCAGCCGAGCGCGTACAGGTCGGCGGCCTGGGTGACCTGGCGGGCCTCGAACTGCTCCGGTGCCATGTAGCGGGCGGTGCCGACGCTGACGCCGGTGCTGGTCAGCCGAGCCTCGTCCGGGTCGTCGACGATGCGGCCCATGCCGAAGTCGAGGACCTTGACGGTTCCGCCACGGGTCAGCATCAAGTTCGCGGGCTTCAGGTCGCGGTGCACCACGTCGGCAGCGTGGGCAGCGGCAAGACCGTCGGCGATCTGCGCGCCGATCGCGGCCGCCCACGACAGGGGCAGCTGATGTTCCTCCTCGATGAGGTCGCGCAGCGTCTCGCCGTCGAGGAACTCCATTACCAGGTACGGCAGTCCGTCGCCCCCGGCGACTCCACCCGCGATGAGTTTTGTGACGTTCGGGTGCTCGAGCCGGCGCATGATGCGGACCTCGCGCGCGAAGCGCTCCACCGCCTTCGTGTCCGATGCGGTGTCGATCAGGGCACCCGTGCGGCGGCGCAGGATCGTCTTCACGGCGACCGAGCGCCCGGGGCCGCCCTCCGGCGCCTGGAGATCCTCGGCCCGGTGAACCTCCCCCATGTTGCCCTTGCCAATGACCTGCCCGGTGCGGAATCTGCCGTCGATCAGCTCGTGGCCCATGGCCGTCCCCTCTTGTTTGGCCTCGCCGTCCCGTTCGAGAAACGACGTGCCCCTCGACACTTCGCGCTTCGCTGACGTCGTTTCAGGTGACGCGGCGAGTGAACTGTACACAAGATGAGAGTCGTGAACACGTTGATATTGTCAACGGGGTAGAACTAAGCTGGCTTGCGTCCAGGGGTTGACGGTGGAGATCGTGAGGCATCACATGGTCAGGGGGTCCGGCGTGCCCGTGTCGACGGCCGTGCTGAGCGAGTTGCTGAAGCGGCTGCGCCGTGTCGCGGTCGACGGTGTGGTGCCGGAGGGTGAGTTCACTCAGGGTGCGCGCATGCTCGGCTTGAGCGACGGCGAGCGAGCGCGACTGCGGGCCGAGTTGGCCCGGATGGGCCTCCCGGTGAGGGAAATGCATATGCACGTGGAGGTCGACTCGCCTAGCCGTGAAAAGGTTGTAGGCGATCGTGAAGAAAATGTGTCTGCGCGTGTTCTGCTCGTTCAGGCACTGCTCACCCGATACGAGGACGACGCCGGATACTTGTCGCCCCAGGTCGTCGAGGGCGTGGTGCGACTGGCAGGGCTTGATACCCGAGAGGCCGCGGAGCTGCGGGCAGGGGCGAGTGTGCGACCTGCTGCGGACGCTGACGCGGAGGGGGATGCCCGGTTGTCCGAAGAGCCCCTGGAGGCCTCAGCGGCGTCTACGGCCGACAAGACCGCCGCCGTCGTGCCGATGGGCGACCTCGTCGGCGCAGTGGCGGCCGCCCGGGCTGTGCTGGAAACCGACCGGTTCGAACGCAGTCCGCACAGGCGGCTACTGAGTGCCGAGGCCGAAGTGGGGCTGACCGCACTTGTGCGGGGCGGGGCGGAAAGGATCGCACAGGAACCCGGCGAGGATGAGCTCAAGGCGCTACCGCGCGGCGACGTTCGAGTCCGGGCACGCGACTGTCTGGTCCTTCACAATCTGCGGCTTGTGCATTCCCTGGTACGCCCCCATCTGAACCAGGGCCTCGACCACGACGACCTGGTGCAGCACGGAGTACTCGGGTTGATGAGGGCCACGCGGAAGTTCGACCCGACCATGGGAAACAAGTTTTCCACCTACGCCACCTGGTGGATCCGGCAGGCCATCACCCGGGCCATCGCGGACGAGGGCGCGTTGATCCGGATTCCCGTGCACATGCACGAACAGATGCGCAAAGTGGCCAAGGCCGAGCGCGGCCTGGCCGCCGAGGGGCGGTACGCGAGCGCCGGGGACGTCGCGGTGCGGTGCGACATGACCCTGCAGAAGGTGGAGGAGATTCGCCGCCTCACCCGTCGCACCGACTCCCTCGACCGCGTCATCGGAGACGGTGCGACGCTGGGGGACCTCGTGGCCCGGACGCATCTCCTGCCGTCGGTCGACCAGCAGGTGATTGGTGCTCTGTTCGTCGAAGCCGTTCTGGATGTGGTGGACACCTTCACCGAGCGGGAGGCGCGGATCCTCGTGCGGCGGCTCGGGCTTGATGGGGACGCGCCGTCGACCCTGGACGATCTCGGGCGCGAGTTCGGCGTCACCCGGGAGCGCATCCGGCAGATCGAGGGCAAGGCGCGGCCTGTGCTGCGAGAGCGAGTGCGCGCGGCGGGCCTCGTCGGTCTGGACGCTGCGTGTGAGGAGGCCGAGCTTGCGGCGGAGCGGGCGGCCGAGGCCAGGAGGACGGTGCGGTACGCCCGTGCCACCCACGCGGCCCGGGCCGCCCGGGCTCGCCTCGCCCTCCGCAAGGCCAGGGCGGAGCGCCTCGCCAGGGCCACCGCGGAGCAGGAGCAGCTGCCGGAGAACGAACAGGGGGCTGCGGCTTCGGTGCAGACTCCCGTGGCGAGGGAGGGGGCGGAGACCGGAGACGCGCCAAGTGCCGTCGAGGAGGTCAGCATCCGGAACGAGGTGGTTGACGAGGCGGGCGCGGACGTTGGCGAGGCGGCTGACGCCGGGGCCACGAACGTGGTCGTGGCCGATTGGGAGCGTGCCTGCCGGATGGCGGAAGCACCCGTCGACCAGGTCTCGTGGCTCGCCGGATACGTACGGGCGGCCCTGGGCGACGACGGCTTGGCCGTACTGGTGGGGCAGTCGGCTGCCGACCTGGTGCTGCGGCAGGCCCCGGAGGAGAGTCTTCCGCGTCCGGTGCTGACCGCACTGGAGGTGCTGCGTCGTGTACTTGACGCCCTGGTGGCGGCGGGACGGCGCCCGGAGGACTTCTTCGACTGCCCTGCCGAAGCCCTTGTCGGGGGGACGCCCCGCAGTTACCTCGCGACCAGGCCTCTGGTGAACCGCGAGTCGCGGCTGGCCGTGCGGGACAGCCTGCGGGAGTTTCTGGCTTCGGTGCCGGCCGGTCCGCAGGAGGCGGAGGTGCAGGAGCAGACGAGAACCAGCGAAGCCTCTGGTGCGGCACCGCAGGCCACCGCCGACTGGAACAAGGCCCTGACACTGACGCAGTCGCCCATGGGCGGGGGAGTGTCCTGGCTAGCCGAGTATGCGCTGCTGGCTCTTGGACATCTGCAACTGACCGTACTGCTCGGACCGTCCGTGGGGGATGCCGTAGTGCGGTCGGCGCGGCAGCGGGGGACGCTCGACCGGCCCGTGGTGGAGGCGCTCGAAGTCGTCAAGACGGTTCTCGACGCCGTCAAGGACGCGAGGCTGCGGCCCGAGCACTTCTTCGAGCGGCCGGCTGCTGCTCTGGACGGGGCGACTCCCCGGGCGTACCTGGCCTCAGAGCCGCTGGTAGTGGCCGAGTCGCGACTCGCCGTCGGTGTGGCCCTACAGGAGTTTGTCGCGGAACATCGAGCAGCGCCTCCTGCCGCGTCCGTTCCGGCCGAGTCGGTTCCGGCCGGACCGTCGCCGGTCGATGCTTCCGAGGCGTCACTCGCCGATGCCGATGCCGATGCCGATGCCGATGCCGACGCCCGCGCTCGGTACGAGGCCGATCTCGCGTCCCTCGCAAGAGAACACCAGCGTCACCTGAGCGAAGTGCGGAGTGCCGCCGACGAGCGCGTCGCGGCCGTCCGGGCGGAGGCCGAGCGGCAGCTCGACGCGCTCGAAGAGCAGCTGCTGCTCCGGGCGGACCGGGCACGGGAACGCCGTGAGGCGTATGTGCGGCGCCTGGCCGAGGAGCGCGTGGCGGAGCTGGAAGCCCAGCAACGCGAGGCGCACGAGGTGTTGCTGCGCAGGGCCGAAGTCGCGGAGGAGACGGCCCGAGGTTCGGCACGGGGTGAGCAGCGGACACGCGAGCTGGAACAGGGACTCGCCGAGTACCGCGAGGGTGCCGAGGCCCGGATCAGAGAGCTGGAGTCACGGTTGAGGGACGACCGGGCAGCCGCCGAGGAGCGTCAGCGGGCCGCGCAGTCGGCGCGCGAGGAGTACCGCCAGGGTGCCCAACTGCGTGTCGCCGAGGCCGAGGCGCGACTGCGGGAGGCCGAGGCGGCCGTCGCCCAGCGGGACCTGTTCGTCGAGGCGGCCCGCCGGCACGCCGGAGAGGCCGAGCAGCATGCGGCGCAGCGGATCGCCCAGAGCGAGCACAGTGCTTGGCTGCGCATCACCGATCTGCAGGCGCAACTCACTGACCTGCAGGCACAACTCAGCCACGTACAGGGGCAGCTGGCCGCAGAGCAGGAAGAGGCCTCGAGTCGTACCTCGATCCGCGACCGCTGGCGACGCTCCTGAGCCGCGTCGGCCACCACACCCCCCCGTCCGCGCGCCTCACGGACCCGAACACCACCAGGAACACCATGGATCCCCGACAGGAACTCGTCTCCTACCTCCGGCGACAGCTCGTCGGCCCGGCCGAGGGCGAACATGAAACGCTCGACGCCCCGCCCGACCGGCAGTACCTCATGGGCACCCTGTATCCGCAGGAGGCCGACCTCCAGCGTCAGTTGGACGCGGCCGCCGAAGAGCTGGACGGTGCCGGTACGGAGAGCCGGGCCGAGGAAACCGCGCCCGCCACCGATCCCGTTCCCGAGTCCAACTCCTGGTTGCCCTCCTCTCTCGGCTTCAGCTTCTACACCGACGCGGACACCGTGGAGATCGACTGCTCCGCCGCACGCTACGAAACCCGGGCCGGGACGAGCGAGCGGGGCCGGAGCTGGCAGCGGATCCCCCTGCCGGCCGAGACGCACCAGCTCGCCCCCGATCGAGATCAGGTCACGGTCCTGGACGGGCGGGCCGAGCTTCGCGTCCGGCACCGGGCGTTCGGCACCGGCAGGCTCATCACCGTCGCTCTGGTCAACGCGGCCCGCCACGAGCCCGAACTCGGCAAGTCCGCCCACTGGGACCGGATGTTGTTCCAGGTGGAGCTCCGGGCCCGGCCCGTGGACGGCAGGGTGCTCCAGTACCCCAGCATCCGGCTGGCCAGCCGCGACACTGAGGAGCAGGAACTCCGCCTGCAGTACCGGCACGTCCGCACCCACGCCGTCGGCCACGGGTGCGCGGTCGCGGAACGGCACGACGACGCCGGGGACCAGGTGACCGAGCTGAGCGCGGCCGTCATGCCGGAGGCCGAGGTCACCGGCGTACGGGCTGCGGGGCTCAGCGGTTCGCCGGTGCTCGATCTGCTGCACCTCGCCGATCCCGCCGTACCGGTGGAGCAACTGCGCGAGGAACTGGCCGAGTTCGCGGCGCATTACCGGGCCTGGTACGTCGGGCAGCTGAACGAGAAGATTCCCGGGTGGGGGCGCGCGGCCGCCGCCCGGGTTCTCGGCCGCATCGGCGCGGCCGTCACCCGCATCGAGTCGGGGGTCCGCACTCTGTGCGACCCGAGTCGCCCCGAACTGCTGCACGCGTTTCGCGCCGCCAACCGCGCGATGGCCTTGCAGATGCGCCATTCCGCGGCCGATCTCGCGGGCAGCCGACGCTCCCCCCGGGAGGCCGTGCCGCCGGATCCGGAGCCGCACCAGGGGGCCACCTGGCGCCCCTTCCAGCTGGCGTTCTTCCTGCTCGCCGTCGACGGCACGGCCGACCCGCGGCACCCGGACCGGGCCGTGACGGACCTGATCTGGTTCCCGACCGGCGGTGGCAAGACCGAGGCGTATCTGCTGCTGGCCGCCTTCGCCATGGTGCTGCGACGGCGGGAACCGGACGGCGGGGGAACGGCCGTACTCAGCCGGTACACCCTCAGCCTGCTCACCACCCAGCAGTTCCAGCGCGCCGCCACCACCGTGTGCGCCTTGGAGACTCTGCGTCGCGCGGACCCGGCCGTGTACGGAACCGAGCCGTTCTCCATCGGCCTATGGGTGGGCGAGACCACCACCCCGAACACCTACGACAAGGCCCGCACCGCCTACGAGAACGCGCGCCAGGCCGCCCAGCCCGACGACGTCTTCATCCTCGATCGCTGCCCCTGGTGCGGCACGCGCATCCTGCCCGCACACAAGTCACCGGATGCGCGCGACTACGGGGTACGCGCCACGGCGGACTCCTTCGCCTTCTTCTGCCCGAGGCGTGAATGCGTCTTCCACGACGAACTCCCCGTCGCCGTCGTGGACGAGCACCTCTACGACCGGCCGCCGACGTTCGTCCTCGGGACCGTGGACAAGTTCGCCCGGCTCGCCTGGGAGCCGCGCGCCGGCAGGCTGTTCGGAGCGGGGAGCGGGACCGGCGGGGGAACCATGCCTCCTTCGCTCGTCATCCAGGACGAGCTGCACCTGCTCACCGGCCCGCTCGGCACGACCGTCGGACTGTACGAGTCGGCGGTCCTCGGGCTGTGCGCCGGGCCCGACGGCACCGGCCCCAAGGTCGTGGCGTCCACAGCGACGATCCGCCGCTCCGGGGAGCAGGTCCGTGCACTGTACGGCGGCAGCGTCCAGCTCTTCCCGCCGGCCGGCCTGGACGCCCGCCACTCCTACTTCGCCGAGCCCGACACTTCCCGGCCCGGACGCCGCTACCTCGGTGTCATGGCCCAGGGGCACACGGCCGGCCGGGCCGCCGTGGCCACCGCCGCCGCCCTTCTGCAGGGAGCCTGGGAGCTGCCGCGGGAACACCGGGACGCCTACTGGACACTGGTCGCCTACCACCACAGCCTGCGGGAGCTCGGCCGCACGGTCACGGCCGCGGCCGACGACATTCCCGCCCAGCTCGCCGGACTGGACACGGGCAACGGCGTACGGGCACTGCCGGACAACCAGGTGCAGGAACTGACGAGCAACCTTCCACGCGCCGAACAGCCCGTGCTGCTGGACCGGTTGGAAAAGGACTGGGACGACCCGCAGTCGGTGGCGTTCCTGCCCTGCACGAACATGCTGTCCGTCGGCGTGGACGTCAAGAGGCTCGCGCTGATGCTGATGCAGGGGCAGCCCAAGACGACCGCCGAATACATCCAGGCCACCAGCCGGGTGGGCAGGCACAGTGTGCCCGGACTCGTCGTGACGTTCTTCAACGCGACCCGGCCCAGGGACCGGTCGCATTACGAAACCTTCGACGTGTACCACCGGTCGTTGTACCGGCACGTGGAGCCCACCAGTGTCACTCCCTGGTCGGTGCCCTCCCGACGGCGGGCCCTGCACGCCGCGCTGGTCGTCCTCGTCCGGCACCGGCTCGGGCTCGCCGCCGAGAACCAGGCCGGGCTGGTCCTGGATCGCATCCCCGAGGTGGAAGCGCTGGCGGAGGAGCTGGCCGCGCGCGCCGTGGCCGCCGAACCCGGCGTCGGCGACGCAGTGCCGGGGGAACTGGCGGGCCTGATCGCCGACTGGGAGGACGCGGCACGGCAGGCCCGCAAGGACGGCCGAGAGCTGTACTACCGCAGCCAGGGCAAGGGCCAGTCCAACCTGATCAAGAGCTTCGAGCAGAACTACGGCCTCTGGGAGACACCGAACTCCATGCGCAACGTGGACCGGGAGTGCCAGGTGACGGTGAAGGGAGCGGACCTGTGAGCCGCACACTGCGGGTACGCCAGTCGCAGACGGTGGTGCCGTTCGGCGTGGGAGCCGTCTTCGACATCCAGGGCGAGTCCTTCGCCGCCACCGGTATCGGAGACTGGCCGTCCAGGGGCAGGCAGCGGGTCGAATCCGGCCGTCTCGCCTCACGGCTGGGCGTCACCGGGTTCTACGCCGCCCCGGCGACAGCGAACGACCGTTTCGACGTCCCCGACGCACCGGGGGCGCCGTACATCCGCTTCCCGTCCTGGTTGTTCTGCGGCTCCTGCAGGCGGATGAAGCGCTGGCGGATCGCAGACGAGAAGCCCGGTCAGCCACCGCGCTGCCCGTCCTGCTCACCGGCCCGGACGCTGGCGCCCATGCGGTTCGTGCAGATCTGCCAAGCCGGGCACCTCAGCGACGTCGACTGGTGGTTCTGGGCCCACTCGCGGCGCGATCCCGGTGAACGGCGGCGCTGCGAGGAGCGGGACAGGTTGCGCTTCCTGGTCTCGGAGCGGGCCTCCGGCCTCGAGGCGCTCTCCGTGTCCTGCACCGCCAAGGGCTGCGGCGCTTCCCGGGACCTGCTCGACATCCTGGGCACACACGGTATGCGCTGCTCGGGACGGAACCCGTGGCAGCGGGCGAACGAGCGGGTGGAATGCGCACGGCCGGTACAGATCGTGCAGCGCACGGCCGGCAACCTGTACTACCCGATCGTGCACTCGGCCCTCGACATCCCCGAGACCGATGCACCGGCGGCTCACGGTGACGAGGCTGTCGTGGCAAAGGTCCGGGAGCACGACCTGTGGATCCCCCTGTGCCGGGTGGCCGCGACACCACGGGCCGCCGCGTTCCGCACGATGATCCGGGAGGACACGGGTGCCGACGACGCCCTCTTGGACGCGCTGATCGCGGAGGAGACGGGGGAGGCCCAACCCTCTCCCGGCGCGGCGTCGTCCGATCCGCAGACCGGACCGGCCCGCCCCGACCTCAGCCGTGAGGAATGGGCCGCCTTCACCGCGCCCACTCCGCCGGCCACCCGGGACTTCGCATTGCGGGAGACCACCCTCGGCCTGGCGGGTGAGAGCGTCGACCCGTGGGCCACGCTCGGCCGCCGTTTCGGCAGGATCGTCCTCGCCGACCGGCTCCGCGAGGTGCGCGCCCTGTCCGGCTTCACGAGGGTTTCCCCGGACGCGACCGTCGTACCGGCCGACACCGCCCGCCGGCTCAAGTGGCTGCCGGCGGTTGAGGTGTTCGGCGAAGGCATCTTCCTCACCCTGGACCGGGCCGGCCTCGCCACCTGGGAGACGGACGGGGGCGTACGCAAGCGCGTCAGCGGTATGCGGGCCGACCTGGACCGTTCCTTCCAACGGGATCGCCTGGAAGCCCTCACCGGCCCGGAACTCACCCCTCGATTCGTCCTCCTCCACACGCTCGCCCACCTGCTGATCCGTCAGCTGTCCTTCGACTCCGGATACACCACAGCGAGCCTGCGCGAACGCGTCTACGCCCGCCCTGAGCAGGACCAGTACGGCATCCTCGTCTACACCGCGGCCGGGGACGCCGAGGGCACGCTCGGCGGACTCGTGCGCCAGGGCGAGCCGCCACGTCTCGCGGAGACACTGCTGCGCATGACGGAGGCCGCCGCCTGGTGTTCGGCCGACCCGCTGTGCTCCGAACACACGGGCCAGGGCTTCGGCAACCTCAACCGCGCGGCATGCCACGCATGCGCGCTGCTGCCGGAGACCAGCTGTGAGACCGGAAACACCCTCCTGGACCGGACCCTCGTCGTCGGCGGTGAGCACGTGCCCGGCTTCCTGGAGCCGATCGTCACCACCGCACGAGCCGCCGCAGCTGACGCGTTGGAGGAGTCATGAACCTCACCTACCTCGACCTGACCCCCGACCAGCGGGCCAGTCTGGATGGCCTTCCCTTCGACGGCAACCACCTGGTCAGCGGACCACCAGGCAGCGGCAAGAGCATCCTGGCAGCTCAACGTGCCGTCATGCTCAGCCTCACCGGTACCCCGGTCGCACTGCTCACCCGTTCCAACCTTCTCCGGCAGTCGCTGGCTGGGACGGTCCACGGCCTGGCCTCCGCCGACCGGCGCGTGCGGGTCACGACGGCACACGCCTGGCTCGCCCAGTGGTACGGCGGCAAGGCTCCGAGCACCGCGGACGGGTGGTTTGACTGGAGCGCACTGTTCGAACGGGCGGCCGACACCGGCCAGGTGCCAGGCCTCACTCTGGTCGTCGACGAGGGGCAAGACCTGCCGCCCGAGTTCTACCGGCTCTGCCGGATGCTCGGTGCCAGCCTCACGGTCTTCGCGGACGAATGCCAGCGCCTCACCGACACGCACTCCACACTCGACGAGATCGCCGGAAGGCTCGGCCAGTGCGCCCGCCACGCCCTCGACGGGAATCACCGCAACACGGAACAGATCGCTTCCTTCGCCGTTCATTTCCGTACGAGGGCCGGTGCGCCGGTCCTGCCCGACCGGCAGGGCCCGCCACCGCGGCTGCACCGGTTCCCCGAGCGGGGTGCGGCCGATCTGCTTGCGCTGCTCACCGAGCGGCACCCCGGAGAAACCATCGGCGTGATAGTCAACTCCAAGCACACCCAGTTCTCCCTGCTGGGCAGTCTGTCGCGTCGGGCGCCGCGGCTGAAGCCCCAGCTGTACACGTCGGACGCCAAGGGAGGCCAGTATCGAAATCTCGACCTCGGCCGCCCGGGCATCGTCATCGTCCACCGGGCCAGCGCCAAGGGCTTGGGCTTCGACACCGTCGTCATTCCGGACACCCACACGGACGCGGCCGTGGATCCCACTTCGGCGGCCCTGCGCATGACGTACTACGTTCTCGCGACCCGTGCTCGGCGTGAGCTACATCTCGGCTACGAAGGGGAGTCGGAACCACCACTGCTCGCCCAGGTGGGCAGAGGTGACCTGATGCGGGGCTGACGGTGGTTCTTGGACGGCGGCCGTCCTTCCGCTAATGCGTACGATATGCAAGTGCGCAGCAGTAACTACAGCATCAGGCCAGCCACCCCCGCCGACCTAAACGGCGCCCGAGCCGTCATGCTCGACACCGTCTACCGCGACTTCGGGACGGGCTACGTCCCCCGCTGGCACGGCGACATCATCGACCTCGCCGGGGCTTACGTGGACCCCGCGCGGCACACGCTCCTCGTCGCAGTCGATGCGGAGGGTGAGGTCGTCGCCACCGGTGGCCTCGACTCCCGTGGCCCCGCGCACCCCCCGAACCCCGCCCACGTCGCCGAGCGCTACCCCTCCGGTGTGACCGCGCAGCTGCGGCGGGTGTACGTCCGGCCCGAGCATCGGCGGCGTGGGCTGGCCAGGCGGATGGTGGATGAGCTGATGGGGTTCGCCGTCGCCGACGGGGGTTACCGCGCCGTCTACCTGCACACCGACCCCGCTGTCACCGGCGCCGAGCCCTTCTGGCGGTCGATTGCCAAGGTCGTGCACGATGAGCGGGAGGATCACGGCGGTGGGCAGGGGATCGTGCACTTCGATGTCCCCCTGGGTTCCGCCGGGGCGAGGTAGGCGTGAAAATCATTTCCATGTAGGCTCCAGTCCGCGTGCGGTCCGCCGCCTGCCCGCCCCCCTTTCTCTCCCAGATCGATCCGAGGACCATGCCCTCCCACCGCCGCCCCCGGCTGCTCGCCCCGCTCCTGCTCATCCCGCTCATATCGAGCTGCTTCGCCTCCGGAGGCGGCGCCGGTGACTCCGGGGCCGGTGGTGGGGGCAAGGGCGGGGACGGGTCCCGGCTTCGTGTCGCGCTTGCTTTTCCGCCCGCCGAGAATCTCTCGCCGTACGGCGCCGACGCCACCCTCCTCAGTCGGCTCGGCGTGACCGAGGGGCTCACCGCGCTGGACGCCAACGGCTCCGCCGCCCCCGCGCTCGCCGAGTCCTGGCGCAGGGACGGGGACAAGGCATGGGAGTTCAGCCTTCGGGATGCCACCTTCCAGGACGGGACCGAGGTCACGCCCGCCGCCGTCGCCGACTCTCTCGCCAAGGCCACCGACGCCGAGCCCGCCCCGGCCGCCCTCGCCGGTGTCACCCTCACCGCCAAGGGGAGCGGTGAGCGGGTCGTGCGGATCACCACCGACGAGCCCGATCCCGTCCTGCCGCTGCGGCTCTCCAGCCCCAGCCTCGCCATCCTCTCCGCCAAGGCGTACGAGAACAGCGGCCGCGTCGACCCCGTCGGACACGCCACCGGGCCCTTCGAACTGACCAAGGTGAACGGCGCCACCTCCGCCTCCCTCGACCGGTTCGACGACTACTGGGGCGGGCGCGCCCAGGCCTCCGGCATCGACGCCCGCTTCATCGCCGACGGCACCGCCCGCGCCAACGCCCTGCGGACGGGGGAGCTGGACATCGCCGAGGCTGTTCCGGTCGCGCAGGCGGCGAGTCTCGACAAGGAGACCCGGCGCGACACCGCCACCACGCGGACCACCAGCCTGCTGTTCAACCCCGAGTCCGGCCCCTTCAAGGACGCCGGGCTGCGGGCCGCCGCCAGGGCCGGGCTCGACACCTCTGTGTTCGCCAAGGACGTCTACGAGGGGTACGGCGACCCCGGTGCCGGCGTCTACGGGCCCGCCGTGACCTGGGCCGAGGGCAAGCGCACCGAGCCTGTCGGAAGGGCGGACGCCAAGAAGCCGGCCGGCGAGACCATCCACCTCGCCACCTACGACAACCGGCCCGAGCTGCCCGAGGTCGCCCAGGTCGTCAAGCAGCAGCTGGAGAAGGCCGGGTTCAAGGTCGAGCTCACCGTGCGGGAGTACTCGCGGCTCGAAGGCGACGCCCTCGACGGGAAGTTCGACGCCTTCGTGCTCGCCCGCAACACCCTGCTCGACACCGGCGACCCCGTCGCCGTCCTGGCGAGCGACTACACCTGCGACGGCGGGTACAACATCGCCCAGCTTTGCGACAAGGGCGTCGACCGCGCCGTCGCCGACGCCGAGAAGATCGCCGACACCGCGAAGCGGCAGGACGCCGCCATGGCCGCCGAGGCGCGCATCCTCGGCAGCGACGCCGTCGTCCCGCTCGTCCACCAGCGGATCATCACCGGCGTCGCCGACTCCGTACAGGGCGTCGTCCTCGACCCGTACGAGCGCACCCTCGTCGGCACCGGCACCCGGCGCTGAACCGTGCGGCAGCGGGTGGCCACCCTGGTGTGGCGGGTCGTGCTCGCGGGCGGGCTCGTCTGCGGGATCGGGCTGCTGCCCTGGCTCACGCACACCGACCCGGCGTACACCGTCCTCAAGGCGCGGTCCGCCGAGCGGGAGCCGACGCCCGAGGTGCTCGCCGACATCCGGCACCAGCTCGGGCTCGACGGCGGGCCGCCGCACGTACTCGGCGAGTGGCTCGGGGGGTTGGTGCGCGGTGACGCCGGGGAGTCGTGGATCTCCGGCGGGGACGTGCTGCCCGGTGTGCTCCACGCGCTCGGTGCCTCGCTCCTGCTCATGGCCGTCGCCCTGCTCGTCGCCGCCGTCACCGCCGGGCTCGTCTGCGCCCGTACGCTCCGGCGGGGCGCCCGGCGGCGGCTCGACGAGCGGCGCGTCGGCGGGACCGGGTCCGCGGTCCTCGCCTCGCTGCCCGAGTTCCTCGTCGCGTCCGTGCTCGCCACCGTCGTCGGGGTGCAGCTGGGGTGGCTGCCCGCGCTGGGGTGGTACGGGTTCCAGTGGACCGTACTGCCCGCGCTCGCCCTCGGACTGCCCGCCGGGGCCGTGCTCGGGCGGCTCCTCGACGACCTGCTGCCCGGCGCGTTCGGCGAACCGTGGGCGCTGGCCGCGGCAGCCCGCGGGCTGACCGGACGGTCGATCGCCCGCCAGGCCGTACGGCGCTGCGTGCCCGCGCTGCTGCCCAACCTCGGGCTGTTCGTCGTCGGACTGACCGGCGGTGCCGTCGCCGTCGAGCAGGTCTTCGACATCCCCGGACTGGGGCGCACCACGCTGCAGGCCGCCCTCGCCCAGGACCTTCCCGTCCTCCAGGCCGGCACCCTCGCCCTCGTGCTCCTCGCCGCACTCGCCACCGGTGCCACGCGGCTCGCGGCCCGCCTGCTCACCGGGCCCGCCCTGCGCGACGGCGCCCTGTCCTCCCTGCACCGGCCCGCCCGGCCGGGCCGGGCACTGCCGCCCCTCCTCTACACCGCCGTCCTGGCCGCCGTCGTCGGGCTCGGGCTGGCCCGGGACCCGCTGGCCCTCGACACCGGGCAGAAGCTGCGGGCCCCCTCCCTCGACCATCCCTTCGGCACCGACGCCCTCGGCCGCGACCTGCTCGCCCGCGTCGGCCACGGGGCGCTGGACACCCTGCTCCTCGCCTCCGCCATCACCGCCGCCGCGCTGCTCGCGGGCGTCCTCCTCGGGCTCGTACCCCGCGTGTCCGCGCCGCTCGTCGACACCGTCAACGCCGTACCGCCCGTACTCGTCGCCCTCCTCGTCACCGCCGTCGCGGGCAGCGGCGCGGCCACGCCCGCGCTCGCCGTCGGCGCCGTCGCCTGGGCGCCGCTCGCCACCCACACCGCCGCGCTGCTCCAGCAGGAACGGGCCACACTGCACCTCACCGCCACCAAGGGGCTGGGCGCGGGGCGGGCGTACCTGCTGCGGCGCGAGTTGCTGCCCGCCGTGCTGCCGCCGGTCCTACGGCACGCCCTGCTGCGGCTGCCCGGCGTCGCCCTCGCGCTCGCCTCGCTCGGCTTCCTCGGGCTCGGCGCCCAGCCGCCGTCGCCCGAGTGGGGACTCCTCCTCGCCGAGAACCAGCCCTACGCCGAGCGCGCCCCCTGGGCCGTCCTCGCCCCCGCCGCCGTCCTCGCCCTGCTCGGCGCGCTGGCCGTCACCGCGGCCGGGGGGCTGCGCCGGCCCAGGCGGCGGACTCCCCGTACCGCCGAGACCGTCGACGTACGGACCGCCCCCGAGAAGGAACCGGCCGGCGTCCGATGACCTCCGCCTCCACCGGCCGGTCCGCGAAGGCGGGGGCCACCGGCCGGGGTGCCCCGCTCTCCCCGTTGCTGCGGCTGCTCATCCTCACCCAACTCGCTTTCAACATCGGGTTCTTCGCCGTCCTGCCCTTCCTCGCCGAGCACCTGGGGCGGTCCGTCGGCATGGCGGGGTGGCTGGTCGGGTTCGTGCTCGGGCTGCGGACCTTCAGCCAGCAGGGGCTGTTCGTGGTCGGCGGGGCGCTCGCCGACCGGTACGGCATCCGGCCCGTGGTGCTCGCCGGGTGCGTGCTGCGGATCGCCGGGTTCGCGTGGCTCGGGTTCGCCGAGCGGACCTGGGCCGTGGTCGGCGCGGTGCTGCTCATCGGGTTCGCCGCCGCGCTGTTCTCGCCCGCCGTCGAGTCCGAGGTCGCCCGCCAGGCCGTGGTGTGGGAGGCGCAGGGGAACGGGGACCGGACGCGGGTGCTCGCGCTGTTCACCGTCGCCGGGCAGGCGGGGGCGTTCGTCGGGCCGCTGCTGGGTGCCCTGCTGCTGGCGGTCGACTTCCGTACGGCGTGTCTCGCCGGGGCCGGTGTCTTCGTGCTCGTCCTCGCCGGGCACGCGTGGCTGCTGCCGCAGCACATTCCCGGGCGGGCGCGCGTCCGGTTCGGCGGCGGGGCGCGGCTGCTGCTGCGCAACCGCCGTTTCCTCGCGCTGTGCTGCGCGTACGGCGCCTATCTGCTCGCCTACAACCAGCTCTACCTCGCGCTGCCCGCCGAGGTCGAGCGAGCCGCCGGTTCGCAGGCGCCGCTGGCCTGGCTGTTCGCGCTCTCCTCGCTGCTCGTGGTGGGCGCGCAGTTGCCGGTGACCCGGTGGGCGGGGGAGCGGCTGGCGCCGCGCCGGTCGATGGTGGCGGGGCTCGGGCTGATCGCGGCCGGGTTCGCCGCCGTCGCGCTCGCCCGGCCCGCCGGGTGGACGGGGGTGGGCGGTCTGGCGCCCGCCGCCGGGTTCGTCGTCCTGCTCACCCTCGGGCAGATGCTCGTCGCGCCCGTCGCCCGCGCCTGGGTGCCGGACCTCGCCGAGGACGGGCGGCTCGGGCTGTACACGGGGGCGCTGTCCTCGGCGTCCGGCCTCATCGTCCTCGCGGGCAGCTCCGCGACCGGCTTCCTGTTGGACACGGGGCTGGACACGGGGTTGCCGGCCGCGGTGCCGTGGCTGGTGCTGGCCGCGGTACCGCTGGCCGCGGTGGTGTTGTTGCCCCGGCGGGGCTGAGTCCCGGGGCCGGGGGGGGCTGCGTGGACGGGTACGACACCCGCTCGGCCCTCGCCCCTCACCGCGTCGCGAAATCCCCAACCGCCCGCCGCACGGGCGTCCGCGTCGTGCCGACGGGAGCGATGGGGCGCTGCGCCGGCGGGGCTGAGACCGGCGTTCGGGCGGTGGAGCGGTCGCCGGGACCTCACCGTGCCGCGAGCTCCCGTCCCGCGCGGCGTACGGGCGTGCGCGGGACCCGTGAGGACTGCCACAGCCACAGGACGTCACGGCCGAAGGACCACACCAGGAGGCCCAGGGCCAAGGCCACCACCCCCGCGTTCACCGGACGCGGGAGCAGGTCCGCGCCCGCCACCAGGAGGAGTACGCCCTGGAGCGCGGCCACCGTCTTGCGGGCCGTGCTCGGGGGCAGCGGGGCGGTCAGCCACGGCCACAGCCGGGCCGCGGCGACGAACACGTAGCGCATGCCGCCGATCAGCAGCACCCACGGGCCCAGGTCCATCGCGACGTACACACTGAGGACCAGGATGAGGAACGCGTCGACCTCCATGTCGAAGCGGGCGCCGAGCTGCGAGGACGTGCCGGTGCGGCGGGCCACCTTGCCGTCCACGCCGTCCAGGATCAGGGCGACGGCCGTGAGGCCGACGAGGAGGGAGACGGGCGGCGCGCTGCGGAAGGAGTCCGCGACCAGCGCCGTCACCCCGCCGACCAGCGTGGCCCGGCCGAGGGTGACCCGGTTGGCCGGGCCGAACGACGCCGGCCGGGACCGGTGCAGGGCCCGTGCCAGCACCGCCCAGGTCGCGAACGCGAAGGCGAGGCCGGTCAGCCAGCCCGCCGTGCCCATCCCGATCGCCGTGCCGAGCAGCGCCAGCAGCAAGATCTGCGCGCCCGCCCCCACCGCGGTCTCCTGCTGAACAGGCCTCGCGTCATATGCGTCGTACGTGTTGTTCAGGGCCACCGAACACCCTCCGGCCGTGTGACAGAGTCGATCAACGCCGCTACCTTGTGCGCGGCTGTGCATCCCTCGGTACGTGGGCGGCTTCCCGATCGTTCAGGAGGACATCCGATGACACGCAGGGCACACGCGTTCTGGCTCGACTCGCCCGGACGGGGCACGATCCGCGAGGTGGAGCTGCCGGAACCCGGTGCGGACGACGTACTGGTGCGCACCCTCCACAGCGGTGTGAGCCGGGGCACCGAGACCCTCGTCTTCGCCGGGCGGGTGCCCGAGAACCAGTACGGAGTGATGCGCGCGCCGTTCCAGGAGGGCGACTTCCCCGGACCGGTGAAGTACGGCTACCTCAACGTCGGCGTGGTCGAGGAGGGACCGGACGCGCTCGTCGGGCGTACCGTCTTCTGCCTCTACCCGCACCAGACGCGCTACGTCGTCCCAGTCGCCGCCGTCACCCCGGTGCCGCCGTCGGTCCCCGCCGCGCGGGCCGTGCTCGCCGGCACGGTGGAGACCGCCGTCAACGCCCTGTGGGACGCCGCGCCCCTGGTCGGCGACCGCGTCGCGGTGGTCGGCGGCGGCATGGTCGGCTGCTCGGTGGCCGCCCTGCTGGCCCGCTTCCCCGGCGTCCGGGTCGAGCTGGTGGACGCCGATCCGGCCCGCGCGAAGGTCGCCGCGGCACTCGGCGTGGGCTTCGCGTCCCCGGCCGACGCGCTCGGCGACCGCGACCTGGTCGTACACGCCAGCGCCACCGAGGCCGGGCTCGCCCGGTCACTGGAGCTGCTGCGGCCCGAGGGCACCGTCCTCGAACTGAGCTGGTACGGCGACCGGCCCGTCGCCCTCCCGCTCGGCGAGGCCTTCCACTCCCGGCGCCTGACCCTGCGCAGCAGCCAGGTCGGCACCGTCTCCCCGGCCCGCGGCGCCACCCGCACCTACGCCGACCGGCTCGCCCTCGCCCTCGACCTGCTCGCCGACCCGGCGCTGGACGCCCTCGTCACCGGCGAGTCCGCGTTCGCCGAACTCCCGGACGTGCTGCCCCGGCTGGCCTCCGGCGAGATCCCCGCGCTGTGCCACCGCGTCCGGTACGACCGGGAGGGCGTCGGCGCCTGACCTCGCCCGACCTCGCCTGACCTTGAGAAAAGACGTACGGGCCGCTGAACAAGGGAAGACCTCCAGCCGTAATAGACGGCACCCCGCGCAGCGATCGGCGGGGGATCAGACGTGCCACACCTGGAGGGTCGTCCGTTGTTCAGCATCACCGTCCGCGATCACATCATGATCGCCCACAGCTTCCGCGGCGACGTCTTCGGGCCCGCACAGCGCCTGCACGGAGCGACGTTCCTGGTGGACGCCACCTTCCGGCGCGAGCAGCTGGACGAGGACAACATCGTCGTCGACATCGGACTGGCCACCCGCGAACTGGGCGCCGTCGTCAGCGAGCTGAACTACCGCAACCTCGACAACGAACCCGACTTCGCCGGCGTCAACACCTCCACCGAGTTCCTGGCCAAGGTCGTCGCCGACCGGCTCGCCGAACGCGTCCACAAGGGAGCCCTCGGCGAGGGGGCCAAGGGCCTGGCCGGCCTCACCGTGACCCTGCACGAGTCGCACGTCGCCTGGGCGAGTTACGAGCGTGCGCTGTGACCGACACGTCCGTCGAGGCGGCGGGACGCACCCGGCTCACCTACGTCCCCACCCAGATCCCCGCCCACATCGCCACGCGGGCCGCGTCCGCGAGGAACGACGGGATCATCCCCATGTCCCTGCGCTCCGTGCACTTCGTCGTACCGGGCGGGATCGACGATCCGGCCGCGCCGAGCGGCGGCAACGCCTACGACCGGCGGGTGCGGCTCGACCTGCCCGGCTTCGGCTGGCGGGTACGGGGGCTGCCCGTCGACGGTGACTGGCCCCGGCCGGACGACACCGCCCGCGCGGAACTCGCCCGCGTCCTGCGCCGGTTGCCGGACGGCGCGGTCGTCCTGCTCGACGGCCTGGTCGCCTGCGGGGTGCCGGAGATCGTCGTCCCGGAGGCCGAGCGGCTGCGCATGGCCGTCCTCGTCCACCTCCCGCTCGGCGACGAGACCGGCCTCGACCCCGCCGTCGCCGCCGAACTGGACGCCCGTGAGCGCGCGGTGCTGCGGGCCGTGCCGGCCGTCGTCGCCACCAGCGACTGGGCGGTGCGCCGGCTCGTCTCCCACCACGGCCTGGACCCGGGCCGCGTCCACGTCGCCGCGCCCGGCGCCGACATCGCGCCCCTCGCGCCCGGCACCGACGGCGTCTCCCGGCTGGTGTGCGTCGCCGCCGTCACCCCGCGCAAGGGCCAGCACCGGCTGGTGGAGGCGCTGGCGGCGGTGTCCGACCTGCCGTGGAGCTGCGTGTGCGTCGGCGGGCTCGGCCACGACCCGGAGTACGTCGAACAGTTGCGGGCCCTCGTCGCGCGGCACGGCCTGGAGGAGCGGCTGGTGCTCGCCGGACCCAGGGCGGGCGCCGAACTGGACGCCACCTACGCCACCGCCGACCTGATGGTCCTCACCTCGTACGCCGAGACGTACGGCATGGCGGTGACCGAGGCCCTCGCGCGCGGTATCCCCGTGCTCGCCACGGACGTCGGCGGCCTCCCGGAGGCGGTCGGACGCGCACCCGACGGAGGGGTGCCCGGCATCCTCGTCCCACCGGAGGACCCGGCCGCGCTCGCCGCCGAGCTGCGCGGCTGGTTCGGCGAGGCGGACGTACGACGCCGGCTGAAGAGCGCCGCCCGGGGCCGCCGCGCCGCGCTGAACGGCTGGGCGAGTACGGCCCAGAGCCTGGCCGGCGTCCTGCACCGGCTGCCCGGCGAACCCGGGGGGACGGCATGAGCGACTCCACGACCGGCGTGATCCCCGGCGCGGGCCCGACCGGCGGGTCCACGGCCCGGCCCACCGCCTCCGCGTCCGCCCCCGCCTCGGCCGAACGCGCCACCCTGCGCCTGCGCGAGGCCCCCGCGCCCGACGCCCCGCACCCCGACGACCCGCCGCGCTACGCCCCCGAATGGCTGCGCCTGCGCGAGCCCGCCGACGCCGACGCGCGGGCGGGTGACCTGCTCGACCCGCTGCGGACCCACCTCGCGGGACCGCCGGGACGGACGGGCGGACTGGTCGTGCACGACCTGGGCTGCGGCACCGGCTCGATGGGACGCTGGCTCGCCCCGCGGCTCGACGGCGCCCAGCACTGGGTGCTGCACGACCGCGACCCCTACCTCCTGCACTTCGCCGCCGTCGGCGCCCCGCGCTCGGCCGCCGACGGCAGCCACGTCACCGTCGAGACGCTGCGCGGGGACCTCGCCCGCCTCACCCCGGACGCGCTGTCCGGCGCCGACCTGGTGACGGCGTCCGCGCTCCTCGACGTCCTGACCACCGAGGAGGTCGGCACCCTCGCCGCCGCCTGTGCCGCGGCCGGCTGTGCGGCCCTGCTGACCCTGTCCGTCGCCGGACGCGTCGACCTCACCCCCGCGCACCCCCTGGACGCCGAGATCGCCGAGGCGTTCAACGACCACCAGCGGCGCACCGGCCTGCTCGGCCCGGACGCGGTCACCGCGGCGGGAGACGCCTTCGCCGCGCACGGCGCCACGGTGCGGGCGCACCCCAGCCCCTGGCGGCTGGGCCCCGACGAGGCCGGACTCACCGCGCAGTGGCTGCGGGGCTGGGTCGGTGCGGCCGTGGAACACCGTCCCGAACTGCGCGAACGGGCCGAGGCGTACCTGGACGAGCGCCTCGCCGCCTGCGCGGACGGCACCCTGCGCGTGGTGGTCCACCACACCGACCTGCTGGCGCTGTGCCGGCCGACGGGCGGGGCCTCGTGAGCGCTCCGACCGTACCGGCGGATCTGCGTCGCACACCGCCCCGGGCGGACGCCGCCACCGGCGACACGCCGACCCCGGCCCGCCGCGCCCTGCGCGCCCTGCGCGCCCACCTCGGGACCCTGGCGGGCACCGCCATCCTCGCCGTACTCCTGTGGCGGATGGGAACCGGCGTCTTCCTGGACGGGCTGCGCCGGATCGACGCGCCGACCGTGCTCGCGGCGCTCGGTATCGGGCTGGTCACCACGGTGTTCAGCGCCTGGCGCTGGGCCCTGGTGGCCCGGGGACTGCGCATCCGGCTGCCCCTCGGCCCGGCCGTCGCGGACTACTACCGCGCCCTGTTCCTCAACGCCGCCCTCCCCGGCGGCGTCCTGGGCGACGTGCACCGCGCGGTGCACCACGGGCGGAGCGCCGGGGACCTGGGGCGCGGTGTGCGGGCCGTCGTCCTCGAACGGGTCGCCGGACAGCTCGCGTTGCTCGGTGTCGGCGTCGTCGTGCTGCTCACGCTGCCGTCCCCGGTGCTGGGCGAGGCCCGGCGCGCCGCCCCGCTCGTCACGCTGGCCGTGCTCGGCGCGCTGGCCGTGATCATCGCCCTGCGCATGAACCGGGCGCCGGCGCGCGGCGGGCGGGCCCTGCGGGCGACGCTCGGCGAGGCACGCCAGGGGCTGCTGTCCCGGCGGAACCTGCCGGGCGTCGCGGTGTCGTCCGTCGTCGTACTCGCCGGGCACCTGGTGATGTTCGGGCTCGCCGCCCGGGTGGCCGGCAGCGGTGCCACCGTCGCCGAACTCACCCCGCTGGCCGTGCTGGCGCTGCTCGCCATGGGCCTGCCGCTGAACGTCGGCGGCTGGGGCCCCCGCGAGGGCGTCACCGCCTGGGCGTTCGGCGCGGCCGGGCTCGGCGCGGGCACCGGGCTTGGCGTGGCCGTGGTGTACGGGGTGCTCAGCTTCGTGGCGAGCCTGCCCGGTGTCGTCGTCCTCGTCGTCCGCCGGTTCGCGGGCCCCGACGGCTCCTACGGCCGCCCCGGCCTCTTCTCGGCGGTCGGATCGGCGGTCAGGAAAGAGAAATACGTCCCGAAGGAATCCGCGAGGCTCGCCAGCAGTTCCTTCCCCTTTTCCGCCGAACCCAGCGAAGGGCGCCCGATGACACCGGAATCGGTATAGGCGGACATGCCGAGGGAGAGCAGATGACGCCGGTCGTCAGCGACGAAGTCGGCGGTCTCGTAACCGGGCCGGACCGATTCGGGGTGCGCGTGCAGAAGAATGGAGGTCTCGATTTCCCCCGCGTGCATGTCGGAGAGCAGCGAGGTGGCCACCCCCGCCCGCTGCCGCGCCGCCTCCCAGTCCTCCGCGGCCGGGAACAGCGCCATCCGCTCGCCGCGCGCGGAGGACTCCTGGACGACGTTGCCCAGTACGTAGTTCCCGCCGTGCCCGTTGACCACGACCAGGGCCTCGACACCGGAGCGGCGCAGCGAGGAGGCTATGTCCCCGACCACCGCGTGGAGGGTCACCGAGGAGATGCTGACGGTTCCCGGCCAGTCCGCGTGCTCGTGCGAGCAGCCGATGGTCACCGGCGGGAGCAGGTGCACCGGGTACGCGGCGGCGATCTCCCGGGCGACGGCGCAGGCGACGAGGGTGTCGGTCGCCAGCGGCAGGTACGGGCCGTGCTGCTCGAAGCTGCCCACCGGCAACACCGCGACCTGCCACGGGAGTTCGGCCCCCCGCCTGCGCACGTCCTCCGAGGTGTCCGCCGGCACAAGTGAAGCATCCATCCCCGCACGGCCTTTCGTCGCTGTTGGGCAACCTGTTGAGAGATCTGCTGAGAGATCCGCTGAGAGATCTGTTGAGGAACGCGAGAATCATGACAGAAAAAATTGGTGTACTCGGCAAGAAGGCATCGCAGCGCACGGACGTGGAACGCGTCGTGGTGACGCCGCTGCCCACCGTGTACGGGGAATTCCGGGCATTCGGCTATTTCGACCACGAGCGCGGCGACGAGCAAGTGGCGCTCGTGTACGGCGACCTGGGCGCCGAGGGTGTGCTCACCCGGCTGCACTCGGAGTGCCTGACGGGCGACGCGTTCGGCTCCCAGCACTGCGAGTGCGGTGACCAACTGGCCTCCGCGCTGCGGTCGGTGGCCGCCGCGGGCAGCGGTGTCGTCGTCTACCTGCGCGGCCACGAGGGACGCGGCATCGGGCTGCTCGCCAAGCTCCGCGCGATGGCGTTGCAGGCGGAGGGCCTGGACACGGTGGAGGCGAACCTCGCCCTCGGCCTGCCGGTGGACGCCCGGGACTACGGCGTCGCCGCCCGCATCCTGGGCGACCTCGGGGTGCGGTCGGTGCGCCTGATGTCCAACAACCCGCGCAAGCGCGAGGCGTTGGTGCGGCACGGCATCCAGGTCGCCGAGCAGGTGCCGCTGCTGATCCCGCCGTGCGAGAGCAACATCACCTATCTGCGGACCAAGCGGGAGCGCCTCGACCACCACCTGCCCCACCTGGACGCGCTGGCCCACCTGACGTCCTGAGTCCGGCGGCCGGTTCAGTCCGTGACGGCCTCGTGCACGAGCCGCTTCAGGTCGGGATACACGGTGTGCGAGGAGCGGGGCCGCACCTGGGTCATGAACTGCACCGTCAGGTCACGGCCCGGGTCGACCCAGAAGGTGGTCGTGGCCACCCCGCTCCAGCCGTACGTGCCCAGCCCGGAGGGCGACTGCGTGCGGCTCGGGTCGGTCACCACGGAGACGCCGAGGCCGAAGCCGACGCCGTCGTTGCCGGGCCGGTCGTGCGCGGGACTGCTGCCGAGGGCGCGCAGGTCGGCGCCGCCGGGGAGGTGGTTGCGGGTCATCAGGTCCACCGCCCCGGGGGCGAGCACCCGGACGCCGTCGAGTGCGCCGCGGCGCCGCAGCATCTCGGCGAAGCGGTGCACGTCGTACGCGGAGGAGACCAGGCCGCCGCTGCCCGACAGGAACCGCGGCCGGCCCCGCAGCGGCAGGCCGGGCACCGGCTCGATGCCGCCGTCGTCCGTCTCGCCGTACAGCTCGGCCAGCCGCTTCGCCTGCTCGTCGGTGACGTGGAAGCCGGTGTCCGTCATGCCGAGCGGGCCGAAGATCCGGGCGGCGAAGAACTCGTCGAGCGGCTGTCCGGACACCACCTCGACCAGCCGCCCCAGGACGTTGCTGGCCACCGAGTAGTTCCACTCGGTGCCCGGCTCGAACTGGAGCGGCAGGCTCGCGTAGAGGTCGACCGTCTCGGCGAGGTCGGCGCCCGGCCGCAAGGACGACTCCAGACCGGCCGCCCGGTACAGCTCGTCCACGGGGTGGGTGTGGTAGAAGCCGAAGGTCAGGCCGGCGGTGTGGGTCATCAGGTGCCGGACGAGGACCGGACCCTCGGCGGGCCGGGTGACGGTGTCGTCACCGGATCCCCGGACGTACACCCGCGGCTCGGCGAAGGCCGGCAGGTACCGGGCCACCGGGTCGTCCAGGGACAGCCGGCCCTCCTCCACCAGCGTCAGCACGGCGACGGACGTGACCGGCTTGGTCATGGAGTAGATCCGCCACAGGGTGTCGGCGGTCACCGGCAGACCGGCCGCGAGGTCCCGCCGGCCGTGCACCGTCAGATGCGCCACGCGTCCGCCGCGGGCGACGGCCACCAGGAACCCGGGCAGCCGTCCCTCGTCCACCTGCCGGGCGAAGTGCAGGTCGAGCCGGTCCAGCGCCTCGGCGTCCAGCCCGGCCGCGCCCGCGTCGGTCTCCTGCCGCAGGGGTGGCATCGCCATCGTTCTCCTCGGTCGTTCTTCGAAGACCCGTCCGGCATACCCCGCCCACCCCCTTTCGGAACTCATGATCCACCGGGACGGCCGTCAGGCCGTGACCGTCTCCGGTTCGGCCGCCTCGCGGTCCGCCCGCTCGCCGAGCCGCTCCGTCGGCACCTTGTGGGTCTCGCGGGCGGTGAGCGCGGCGATCACCGGCGGGACGCACAGCGCGGCCGTGAACAGCGCCACCGCGAACCAGTCGTCCCCGTCCGGACCGGCGATCTGCGCCGCGAAGGTCACCGCGAACCCGGCCACCGCGAAGCCGATCTGGGTGCCGATCGCCACGCCCGACAGGCGGACCCGGGTGGAGAACATCTCGCCGTAGAAGGCCGGCCACACGCCGTTCGCGGCGCTGTAGACCACGCCGAAGGCGATGATGCCCAGCAGGAACGTCAGCGCGTAGGAACCGGTGGAGATCGCCCACAGGTACAGGAACATCGTCACCGCGCTGCCGACCGCGCCGATCAGGTACACCGGACGCCGTCCGATCCGGTCGGACAGCGTCGCCCACAGCGGGATCGCGGCGAGCGCCACGACGTTGGCGAGGGCGCCCACCCACAGCATCGCGGTACGGGACATGCCGACCGAGTCGCTCGTGGCGTACGCCAGCGCCCAGACCGTGAAGATGGTGCTGACCGAGGCGATGAGCGCGCCCGCGACCACCCGCAGGACGTCCGCCCAGTGGTCCCGGGCCAGCACCGCGAGCGGCATCTTCACGACGCCCTCCGTGGCCGCCTGCTGCTCGAAGGCCGGGGTCTCGTCGAGCTTGCGGCGGATGACGTAGCCGACGACCGCGACCACCACGCTCAGCCAGAACGGCACCCGCCAGCCCCAGGCCAGCAGGTGCTCCTCGGGGAGCGCGGCGACGGGCAGGAAGACCAGGGTGGCGAGCAGCTGCCCGCCCTGGGTGCCGCTGAGGGTGAAGCTGGTGAAGAAGCCGCGTTTGTGGCCCGGCGCGTGTTCCAGGGTCATCGAGTTGGCGCTGGCCTGCTCGCCCGCCGCCGATATGCCCTGCAGGATCCGGCACAGCACCAGCAGGACCGGGGCGAGGGTGCCGACCTGGTCGCGCGTGGGCAGACAGCCGATGAGGAACGTCGAGACGCCCATCAGGATCAGCGTGAACGCCATGATCTTCTTGCGGCCCATGCGGTCGCCGATGTGGCCCAGGAAGAACGCGCCGACCGGGCGGGCGGCGTAGGCGACGCCGAACGTGGCCAGCGACAGCAGGGTCGCGGTGGCCGGGTCGGACTCGTCGAAGAAGACCTCGGGGAAGATCAGCGCGGCGGCGCTGCCGTAGATGAAGAAGTCGTAGTACTCGAGCGCGCTGCCGATCCAGGCGGCGGTGGCGGCCTTCTTCGGCTGGCCGGGCGGGGCGGCGCCCTGGGACGCGGGGGCGGGGACGGACACGGCTTGCTCCTTCGGGGGACTCCACCGTAGGCGGAGTGAGCGGAGGGGAGGACGGCGCAGAGGGTGCCGTCGGCCGCTCGGCTAATTAACCCACTGGGTAGTTAGTCGCGGTTGGGAAGGGATGTTGCGCGCAGGTTTCCCACGTGTCAAGGGGTCCGGTCGTCCCGAGGTGCCGGCGTTCAGTCCGCCGCGCGCTCCGCCGTCAGATAGGCGATCACCATGTCGCCCAGCATCGCCCGGTAGTGCTCGCGCTGGTCCGGCGCGACCAGATCGCGCCCGAACAGGGCGCCGAAGGTGTGCCGGTTGGCGACCCGGAAGAAGCAGAAGGAGCTGATCATCGCGTGCAGGTCGACGGCGTCGACGTCGGCCGTGAAGAGGCCGGACCGCTGCCCCTCGTCGAGGATCCGGCGGATCACGTCGAGCGCCGGGGAGCCGATGCTGGCCAGCATCTCCGAGGACGCGATGTGCTCGGCGTCGTGGATGTTCTCGATGCTGACCAGGCGGATGAAGTCCGGGTGCCGCTCATGGTGGTCGAAGGTCACCTCGGCGAGGCGCCGGATGGCCGCCACCGGGTCCAGGTGGTCGACGTCGAGCTGCTGCTCGGCCTCCCGGATCACGCCGTACGCCCGCTCCAGCACGGCCGTGAACAGCTGCTCCTTGCCGCCGAAGTAGTAGTAGATCATCCGCTTGGTGGTGCGGGTGCGGGCGGCGATCTCGTCGACCCGGGCCCCGTCGTAGCCGGCTCGGGCGAACTCCCGCGTCGCCACGTCGAGGATCTCGGCCCGGGTGCGGGCGGCGTCGCGGGTGCGCGTGCCGGTTCGTGCCGGTTCGTCGACGCTGGTCATCGGATTCCTTCGGCTGCGGGCGGCTTTTGGGCGGGACTGCGTGCTGAGGGCGTGCCGGTGATTGTAGAAGCCTCCGCCTTCCCTCACGCCCCGCCCTCCTGCTATGACTAACGTACTGGTTCGTACATTGGTCGCTCGGGCAGCAGCCCGAGCCGCTCAGGAGGTCGTCCCCGGTGGCCAAGGACTCGTTTCTCGTCGGACTGATCGGTTCCGGCATCGGCCCGTCGCTCAGTCCGGCACTGCACGAGCGGGAGGCCGGCCGGCAGGGTCTGCGCTACCTGTACCGGCTGATCGACATCGACCGCCTGGGTGTCCCGCCCGAGGCGGTGGGCGACCTGGTGCGCGCGGCCCGGGACCTGGGCTTCGACGGGCTGAACATCACCCACCCGTGCAAGCAGCTCGTCATCGAGCACCTGGACGCGCTCGCCCCGCAGGCCGAGGCGCTCGGCGCGGTGAACACCGTCGTCTTCGACGACGCCGGCCGCGCGACCGGCCACAACACCGACGTCACCGGCTTCGCCGCGTCCTTCGCCCGCGGGCTGTCCGACGCGCCGCTGGAGCGGATCGTGCAGCTCGGCGCCGGCGGGGCGGGCGCGGCCGTCGCCCACGCCACGCTCACCCTGGGCGCCGGACGCGTGACCGTCGTCGACGCGCTGCCCGAGCGGGCCGCCGCCCTCGCCGCCCAGCTGAACGGGCACTTCGGCGACGGGCGTGCCGCCTGCGCCACCCCGGACGCGCTGCCCGGGCTGCTGACCGGCGCCGACGGCATCGTGCACGCGACCCCCACCGGCATGGCCGCCCACCCCGGGCTGCCGCTGCCCGCCGGGCTGCTGCACCCCGGGCTGTGGGTCGCCGAGGTCGTCTACCGCCCGCTGGAGACCGAGCTGCTGCGCACCGCCCGCTCGCTGGGCTGCGCCACCCTCGACGGCGGCGGCATGGCCGTCTTCCAGGCCGTGGACGCGTTCCGGCTGTTCACCGGGCGGGAACCCGACGCCGTGCGGATGCTCGCCGACATCACCGGCCTGGCCGGTGCCGTGGCCGCCCCCAAGTAGGAAGAGGTACCGACGTGCGGACGTCCATCGCCACCGTCTCCCTCAGCGGATCCCTCACCGAGAAGCTCACGGCCGCCTCCCGGGCCGGCTTCGACGGCGTGGAGATCTTCGAGAACGACCTGCTGGCCAGCCCGCTGACCCCCGAGGAGATCCGCGCCCGCTGCGCCGACCTCGGCCTGACCATCGACCTCTACCAGCCGATGCGGGACGTCGAGGCGCTGCCCGAGGAGGAGTTCGCCCGCGCGCTGCGCCGCGCCCGGCACAAGTTCGAGCTGATGAACCGGCTCGGCACGGACACTGTCCTGGTCTGCTCCAGCGTCTCCCCGCACGCCGTGGACGACGACGACCTCGCCGCCGGACAGCTCAGCCGCCTGGCCGACCTGGCCGGGGAGCACGGGGTGCGCGTCGCCTACGAGGCGCTCGCCTGGGGCCGCCACATCAGCACCTGGGACCACGCCTGGCACGTCGTCCGGAGCGCGGACCACCCCGCGCTCGGCACCTGCCTGGACAGCTTCCACATCCTCTCGCGCGGGAGCGACCCCAAGGACCTCGAGGGAATCGAGGACATCCCCGGCGAGAAGATCTTCTTCCTCCAGCTCGCCGACGCCCCGCTGCTCGCGATGGACGTCCTCCAGTGGAGCCGCCACTACCGCTGCTTCCCCGGCCAGGGCGGCTTCGACGTCGCCGGGCTGCTGCGCCACGTGCTGCGCGCCGGCTACACCGGCCCCCTTTCGCTGGAGGTCTTCAACGACGTCTTCCGGCAGTCCGAGGCCGGACCCACCGCCGTGGACGCCCGGCGCTCCCTGCTCACCCTCCAGGAGAGCGTCGGGCTCGCGGCACCGCCCGCGCCCGCCGCACCCACCGGGGTCGCCTTCGCCGAGCTGGTCACGCCCGACGCCGCGCCCGTCTCGGCGGTGCTCGGCGCGCTGGGCTTCGCCCGCACCGCACGGCACCGGGGCAAACCCGTCGACCTCTGGCAGCGCGGCGAGGCCCGGGTCCTGGTCAACACCGGTCCCGCCGAACGCCGCGAGGGCACCCGGCTGGCCGCCGTCGGCCTGGAGTCGCCGGACCCGGCGGGCGCGGCCCGGCGCGCCGAGGCCCTGCTCGCCCCCGTGCTGCCGCGCCGCCGCGCCCCGGGCGACGCCCCGCTGGAGGCGGTGGCCGCGCCCGACGGCACGGAGCTGTTCTTCTGCGCCACCGGGCGCCCCGGGCTGCCCGACTGGCGGGCGGACTTCGAGGACACCGGGGCCGTGGCCGGGGCCGACGCCGCCTGGCGGGTCGACCACCTCTCCCTCACCCAGCCCTGGCACCAGTTCGACGAGGCGGCGCTCTTCCACCGCGGCGTCCTCGGACTGCGCCCGCAGGAGAGCGTGGACGTCGCCGACCCCTACGGACTGCTGCGCAGCCGCGCCGTCAGCACGGACGACGGCGCCGTCCGGATCGTCCTGACGGTCGGCGCGGCACCCGTCGACGACACCGCGCACGCCCAGCACATCGCCCTGGCCACCGACGACGTGGTCGCCGCCGCCCGCGCCTTCCGCGCCGCCGGCGGCTCGCTGCTGCCGATCCCCGCCAACTACTACGACGACCTCGCGGCCCGCTTCGAGTTCGCCGACGGCGAGCTGGAGACGTACCGGGAACTGGGCATCCTCTACGACCGCGACGCCCACGGGGAGTTCCGGCACTGCTACACCCGCACCGTCGGCCGGGTCTTCTTCGAACTCGTCCAGCGCGACGGCGGCCACCGCGGCTACGGCGCGGCCAACGCGCCGGTGCGGCTGGCCGCCCAGCACGCGGCGCGGGGCCTCACTGGCGGCTGACGGTGCGGGTCAGGCCGGTGATCACCGTCGTGGCCAGGATCCAGCCCGTGATGATCAGGACGTAGGACAGGGTCTGGTACCCGTTCTCGGGCGAGAAGGCGTTCTCCTGGCCGAAGGAGATCACCGGGAGCAGCAGGTCGAGCGTGTAGAACACCGGGTTGAAGTCGGGGGCCTCCTGCGGCTTGAGCGGCGGCGGGTGGTGCAGCCCGTACGCGACCGAGCCGACCGCCAGCAGCGACAGCAGCCAGCCGCCCGCGCGCAGCGGCCGGAAGCCGTAGCCGACCGTGACGTCCTGGAGGTGCCCCCACAGGCGGCCGTACCAGGGCAGGGTGCGGCGTCGCCGTCGCTGCTTGGCGAGCTGCACCAGCCGGGCCGCGTCGTCGTCGCCGATCCGGCGGTAGGCGGCGGTCAGCTGCTCGTAGGTGAAGGGGAGGTAGCTGTCGCCCATCTCCAGCATCGGCAGCCGCCGCTCGGCGGGCTCGTGCGGGATGAGCGACGTGTAGGTGAGGTCGTTGAGCTGGACCCAGTCCGCCACCACGTCCGGCTGGACGAACAGCACGTCCACCTGGGCGCGGCGCAGGTTGAGCGTGCCCCGCACCACCGGGCCCTCGCGCAGCCAGAGTTCACCGATCACGCAACTGCTGGCGCGCAGCGCGGTACCGCCGGGGTTGGCCAGCCGGGCGTGCGACAGGTCCAGCCGGCCGGGTATCCGCGCGCCGCGCAGCTCCAGCCGGCCCCGGACGTCCGCGTGCCGCATCAGCACGTCGGCCTCGGCCGTGAGGGTCTCGGCCTGGAGGGCGGTGCCGCCCGGCCGGTCGAGCACCGCGTCGGTGAGGTTGACCGTCCCGGTCACCCGGGCGCCGGTGAGGCGTACCTCGCCCCCGGCCCGCAGACCCGGCGCCCACAGGTCTGCCCCCAGTACGGCCTGGTTGAGCTGGAGTACGGGCCATTCGGCTTCCGGCGCGTGGATCCGCGTGCTCTCCAGGTACAGGCTGCCGGTGATCTCCGCCCCGCCGAGCCGCACCATCCCGTCGAACCGGGCGCGGGTCAGCCGCAGTACGCCGTCCACCCGCACGGCGTGCCCGATCAGGCCGGGCAGCACGGACTCGCTCAGGTTCAGCTCGCGCAGCCGCGCCGCGTCCAGCCTCGGCACGTCGTCGAAGTGGCAGTGCCGCAGCCGCACGGGGTGGTCGACCGTCGCGTTCCGCAGGTCCAGCCGTCCGGTGACGCGGGCGCCCGCCAGGCTCAGCGCGGCCACCTCGCCGTCCTCCTGGGGGCCGTCAAGGAGCAGGGCGCGCAACACCGCCGCCCGCACGGCCCGTTCGGGCCCCCAGGAGGCGCCGTCGGCGGGGTCCTCGTCGTCCGCGGCGCGGAAGTCCACGGCCGTGCCCGTGGCGAACGCCCGCCAGACGCGCGCCTCGGCCGGTGTCAGGTCGTTGATCTCCATCGCGGGGACTCTGACCCGAACCGGCCGGTCGCGTCAACGTGTTGCCGGCGCGGCGCGCTACTTCTTCGACGCCTCCACGGCGTGCCCGCCGAACTGGTTGCGCAGCGCGGCGACCATCTTCATCTGCGGCGAGTCGTCCTGCCGGGACGCGAACCGCGCGAAGAGGGAGGCCGTGATCGCCGGCAGCGGCACCGCGTTGTCGATGGCCGCCTCGACGGTCCAGCGGCCCTCGCCGGAGTCGTCCGCGTAGCCGCGCAGTTTCTCCAGGTGGTGGTCCTCGTCGAGGGCGTTGACGGCCAGGTCGAGGAGCCAGGAGCGGATCACGGTGCCGTCCTGCCAGGAGCGGAAGACCTCGCGGACGTTGTCCACGGAGTCGACCTTCTCCAGCAGCTCCCAGCCCTCGGCGTAGGCCTGCATCATGGCGTACTCGATGCCGTTGTGGACCATCTTGGAGAAGTGCCCGGCACCGACCTTGCCGGCGTGCACGAACCCGTACGGGCCGTCCGGCTTGAGCGCCTCGAAGATCGGCTTGAGGTCGTCGACGTGCTCCTTCTCGCCGCCGACCATCAGGGCGTAGCCGTTCTGCAGGCCCCACACACCGCCGGAGACGCCGGCGTCGACGAAGTTGACGCCGTGATGGCCCAGTTCCTCGGCGTGCTTCTCGTCGTCCGTCCAGCGGGAGTTGCCGCCGTCGATGACGGTGTCGCCGTGCCGGAGCAGCGTCCCCAGCTGGTCGATGACGTGCTGGGTGGCGGCGCCCGCCGGGACCATCACCCAGACCGCGCGCGGCCGGTCCAGCTGCTCGACCATGTCGACCAGGCTGTTCACGTCGGCCCGCTCGGGATTGGTGTCGTATCCGACGACGGTGTGGCCGGCGTTGCGCAGACGCTCGCGCATGTTGCCGCCCATCTTGCCGAGACCCACAAGACCGATCTGCATGTCAGTGCACTTCCTTCAGTTCGCGGTAGGCGGCCACCAGCGCGGCCGTGGACGGATCGAGGCCGGGTACGTCCGCCCCCTCGGTCAGGGCGGGTTCGACGCGCTTGGCGAGCACCTTGCCGAGTTCGACGCCCCACTGGTCGAAGGAGTCGATGTTCCAGATGGCGCCCTGTACGAACACCTTGTGCTCGTAGAGCGCGATCAGCTGGCCGAGGACGGACGGGGTCAGCTCGGTGGCCAGGACGGTGGTGGTGGGGTGGTTGCCGCGGAACGTCTTGTGCGGGACCAGTTCCTCCGGCACTCCCTCGGCGCGCACCTCGTCCGGGGTCTTGCCGAAGGCGAGGGCCTGGGTCTGGGCGAAGAAGTTGGCCATCAGCAGGTCGTGCTGGTCCTTGAGTCCGTCGCTCAGCTCGGCCACCGGCCGGGCGAAGCCGATGAAGTCCGCCGGGATCAGCTTGGTGCCCTGGTGGATCAGCTGGTAGTAGGCGTGCTGCCCGTTGGTGCCGGGCGTGCCCCAGACCACCGGCCCGGTCTGCCACTCGACCTCGCGGCCCTCGCGGTCGACGGACTTGCCGTTGGACTCCATGTCGAGCTGCTGGAGATAGGCGGTGAACTTCGACAGGTAGTGCGAGTACGGCAGCACCGCGTGCGACTGCGCGTCGAGGAAGTTGCCGTACCAGACGCCCAGCAGACCGAGGAGCAGCGGCGCGTTGGCCGGGGCCTCGGCGTTGCGGAAGTGCTCGTCGACGATGCGGAAGCCGTCGAGCATCTCCCGGAAGCGGTCCGGGCCGATGGCGATCATCAGGGACAGCCCGATCGCCGAGTCGTAGGAGTACCGGCCGCCGACCCAGTCCCAGAACTCGAACATGTTGGCCGTGTCGATGCCGAAGCCGGCGACCTTCTCCGCGTTCGTCGACAGCGCCACGAAGTGCTTCGCGACCGCCTTCTCTCCCCCACTCTCGACTTCGCTCGAGCGGGAGGTGCCCCCATCGTCGAACGCGTCCAGCAGCCAGGAGCGCGCCGACGTCGCGTTCGTGATCGTCTCGATCGTGGTGAACGTCTTGGACGCCACGATGAACAGCGTCTCGGCCGGGTCCAGGTCCCGCACCGCCTCGTGCAGGTCGGCGCCGTCCACGTTGGACACGAACCGGAAGGTCAGCGAGCGGTCGGTGAAGGCGCGCAGCGCCTCGTACGCCATCGCCGGACCGAGGTCGGAGCCGCCGATGCCGATGTTGACGACGTTGCGGATGCGCCGCCCGGTGTGACCGGTCCACTCGCCGGAACGGACCCGGTCCGCGAAGTCGGCCATCCGGTCGAGCACGGCGTGCACCTTGGGCACGACGTTCTCGCCGTCGACCTCGATCACCGCGTCCCGCGGGGCGCGCAGCGCGGTGTGCAGGACCGCCCGGTCCTCGGTGATGTTGATCCGCTCGCCGCGGAACATGGCGTCCCGCAGCCCGAACACGTCGGTGGCGGCGGCCAGGTCCTGGAGCAGGGCCAGCGTCTCGTCCGTGACGAGGTGCTTCGAGTAGTCGATGCGCAGGTCGCCGACGCGCACGACGTACCGCTCCGCCCGGCTCGGGTCGGCGGCGAACAGCTCGCGCAGGTCCGGTTGGGGCAGGACGTCCGTGCGGTGGTCCGCCAGCGCGGTCCACTCGGGCCGCCGGTTGAGCTTCGGGGAGTCAGACATGGACAGGGGTCTCCTTGCCGGCCTCGCCGCGCAGGGCGATGGCGTACATCTCGTCCGCGTCGAGGCGCCGTAGCTCCTCGGCGATGAGTTCGGAGGTGGGGCGCACCTTCAGCGCGAGGGAGCGCGGGGGCTGACCGGGCAGGGTCATCGTGGCGAGCGGGCCCTCCGGCCGGTCGATGACGATCTCGCCGTTCGCGGTGCCGAGCCGGACGGCCGTGACGACCGGGCCGTCGGTGACCACCCGGTCGACGGTGACGCCGAGGCGCGCCTCCAGCCAGCGGGCCAGCAGCTCGGCCGCCGGGTTGTCCGCCTCGGCCTCGACGACCGCCGAGGTCACCGGCACCCGCGCCTGGTCCAGCGCCGCGGCCAGCATGGACCGCCACAGCGTCAGCCGGGTCCAGGCCAGGTCGGTGTCGCCGGGCGCGTAGCAGCGGACCCGGCGCGCGAGGACCTCCATCGGCCGCTCGACCGCGTACAGGTCGGTGATCCTGCGCTGCGCCAGCGCGCCCAGCGGATCGCCCGCGGGGTCGTCCGGCGCGTCCACCGGCCACCACACGACGACCGGGGCGTCCGGCAGCAGCAGCGGCAGCACGACCGAGTCGGCGTGCTCGGACACCTCCCCGTACATGCGCAGGACGACGGTCTCACCGGTGCCGGCCTCGGAGCCGACCCGGACCTCCGCGTCGAGGTGCGAGCGGGTGCGGTCGCGCAGGTTGCGGGGGTGGCGCTTGATGACGACCAGGGTGCGCGAGGGGTGCTCGTGCGAGGCCTCCTCGGCCGCCTTGATCGCGTCGTAGGCGTTCTCCTCGTCGGTGACGATGACCAGCGTGAGCACCATGCCCACGGCCGGGGTGCCGATGGCCCGCCGGCCCTGCACCAGCGCCTTGTTGATCTTGCTTGCCGTGGTGTCGGTCAGGTCGATCCTCATGGCCTGCGCCAGCTCCGTCCGTCTCGTGCGAGCATCTCGTCGGCTTCCCGCGGTCCCCAGCCGCCCGAGTCGTACTGGGCGGGCCTGCCGTGCGCGCCCCAGTACCGCTCGATCGGGTCGAGGATCCGCCAGGACTCTTCCACTTCCTGGTGGCGCGGGAACAGGTTGGCGTCGCCCAGAAGGACGTCCAGGATCAGCCGTTCGTACGCCTCCGGGCTGGACTCCGTGAACGACTCGCCGTAGGCGAAGTCCATGGACACGTCCCGGATCTCCATCGACGTGCCCGGCACCTTGGAGCCGAAGCGCACCGTCATGCCCTCGTCCGGCTGGACGCGGATGACGATCGCGTTCTCGCCCAGCTCCTCCGTCGCGGTGGAGTCGAAGGGGGAGTGCGGGGCGCGCTGGAAGACGACCGCGATCTCCGTGACCCGGCGGCCCAGCCGCTTGCCGGTGCGCAGGTAGAACGGGACGCCCGCCCAGCGGCGGTTGTCGACGCCCAGCTTGATCGCCGCGTAGGTGTCGGTGGTGGAGGCCGGGTCGATGCCGTCCTCCTCCAGGTAGCCCGGCACCTGCGCGCCGCCCTGCCAGCCGCCCGCGTACTGCCCGCGCACGGTGTGGTCGCCGAGGTCCTCCGGCAGCCGTACCGCCTTCAGCACCTTCAGCTTCTCGGTGAGCAGCGACGCCGCGTCGAAGGAGGCGGGCTCCTCCATGGCGGTCAGCGCCATCAGCTGGAGCAGGTGGTTCTGGATGACGTCACGGGCGGCGCCGATGCCGTCGTAGTAGCCGGCCCGGCCGCCGATGCCGATGTCCTCGGCCATCGTGATCTGCACGTGGTCGACGTAGGACCGGTTCCAGATCGGCTCGTACATCTGGTTGGCGAAGCGCAGCGCCAGGATGTTCTGGACGGTCTCCTTGCCCAGGTAGTGGTCGATGCGGAAGACCTGCTCCGGGTCGAAGACCTCGTGCACCAGCGCGTTCAGGTCGCGGGCGCTGTCCAGGTCGTGCCCGAACGGCTTCTCGATCACCGCGCGCCGCCAGGAGCCCTCCGGGGCGTCGGTCAGTCCGTGCCTCTTGAGCTGCTGGACGACCTTCGGGAAGAACTTCGGCGGCACCGAGAGGTAGAAGGCGTAGTTGCCGCTGGTGCCGCGGGAGGCGTCCAGCTCGGCCACGGCCTTGCGCAGCTGTTCGAACGCGTCGTCGTCGTCGAAGTCGCCGGGGATGAACCGCATGCCCTCGGAGAGCTGCTGCCAGACCTCCTCGCGGAACGGCGTACGGGCGTGCTCCTTGACCGCGTCGTGCACGACCTCGGCGAAGTCCTGGTCCTCCCAGTCCCGGCGGGCGAAGCCGACCAGCGAGAAGCCGGGCGGCAGCAGGCCGCGGTTGGCCAGGTCGTACACGGCCGGCATCAGCTTGCGGCGCGAGAGGTCGCCGGTGACGCCGAAGATGACCAGCCCGGAGGGGCCCGCGATACGGGGGAGACGGCGGTCCTGCGGATCGCGCAGGGGGTTGCTCCAGTCGAGCGGTGCCACAGGCGTGACGGCCTTCGCGTCCGCCGCTTTCGCCTTCGCCCCCTTGGCGGCGCGGTCCGGCCCGTTCTTCTTCGCGCTCCGCGGCGCCTTGGCCGGCCCGGCCGTCTTCGCCGCCCCGGCGGCCCTGGACTCCTCGGCCTCCTCGGCGTGCAGCGGCCCCGCGGCCTCCCGGGCCGTGCGGGCCTCCTTGGCTTCCTTCGTCGCCTTGGTCTCGTGGACCGTCGTAGCGGGAAGCTCCTCGCTCATTCCCCGTCAACTCCCTTGCTGTCGAGGGACTTCGTCACGGCACCGAGCAGGTCCTGCCAGGCGTCCTCGAACTTGGCCACGCCCTCCTGCTCCAACTGCTCCACCACCTCGTCGTACGAGACGCCGAGCCGCTCCACGGCCGCGAGATCCGCCCGGGCCTGGGCGTACCCGCCGGTGACCGTGGAGCCCCGGACGTCGCCGTGATCGGCGGCGGCGTCCAGGGTGGCCTCCGGCATCGTGTTCACGGTGCCGGGAGCGACCAGCTCCTCCACGTACAGGGTGTCCCGGAATGCCGGGTCCTTCACCCCGGTCGACGCCCACAGGGGACGCTGGGGGTTGGCGCGGGCCCCGGCCAGGGCGGTGAAGCGGTCACCCGAGAAGACGTTCTCGTACGCCTCGTAGGCCAGTCGGGCGTTGGCCAGCGCCGCCTTCCCCCGCAGGGCGAGGGCCTCCTCCGTGCCCAGCAGCGTCAGGCGCTTGTCGATCTCGCTGTCGACGCGGGAGACGAAGAAGGAGGCGACGGAGTGAATGCCCGCCAGGTCGAGGCCGGCCGCCCGCGCCTTCTCCAGACCGGCGAGGTAGGCGTCCATGACCTCGCCGTAGCGCTCCAGGGAGAAGATCAGCGTGACGTTGACGCTGATCCCGGCGCCGATGACCTCGGTGATCGCCGGGAGACCGGCCCTGGTCGCCGGTATCTTGATCATCACGTTGGGGCGGTCGACCAGCCAGGCCAGCTGGCGGGCCTCGGCGATCGTGGCCCGCGTGTCGTGGGCGAGGCGCGGGTCGACCTCGATGGAGACCCGGCCGTCCCGCCCGCCGGTCGCGTCGTACACCTCGCGCAGCACGTCGGCGGCGGCGCGGACGTCGGCGGTGGTCATCATGCGGACCGCCTCGTCGACGGTGACGCCCCGGGTCGCCAGGTCGGCCAGCTGCTCCTCGTACCCCTCGCCGGAGCCGATGGCGGCCTGGAAGATCGACGGGTTGGTGGTCACGCCGACGACGTTCTTCGTCCTGATCAGCTCGGCGAGGTTGCCGGACTCGATCCGCCGCCGCGACAGGTCGTCCAGCCAGACGGAGACGCCCTGGTCGGCCAGGCGCTGCAGTGCTCCCGCGGTCGCGGTTGCTTCGGTCACAGTGATCATCTTCTCTTTCTGCGGTCGGACCGGTGGATCCGGTCGGCTCAGCCGCGGGCGGCGGCCAGGGATTCCCTGGCGGCGGCGGCCACGTGGTCGGCGGTGAAGCCGAACTCGGCGAACAGGGTCTCGGCGTCGGCGGAGGCGCCGAAGTGCTCCAGGGAGACGATGCGGCCCGCGTCCCCCACGTACTGGTGCCAGGTCAGACCGATCCCGGCCTCGACCGCGACACGGGCCCGCACGGACGGCGGCAGCACGCCCTCGCGGTACGCGCGCGGCTGCTCCTCGAACCACTCGACGGACGGCATCGACACCACCCGGGTGGGCGTGCCCTCCGCCTCCAGGGCCTCCCGCGCGGCCACGGCGAGCCGCACCTCGGAGCCGGTGGCGATCAGGACGACGTCCGGGGCGCCGGTGGACGCCTCGGCGAGGACGTAGCCGCCGCGTGCCGCGTCCGGGTTGGGCGCGTACGTCGGCACGCCCTGGCGGGTCAGGGCGAGGCCGTGCGGGGCCGGATGGGTGGAGTGCCGCCGGAGGATCTCGGCCCAGGCGGTCGCGGTCTCGTTGGCGTCGGCCGGGCGGACGACGTTCAGGCCGGGGATGGCGCGCAGCGCGGCCAGGTGCTCGACCGGCTGGTGGGTGGGGCCGTCCTCGCCCAGGCCGACGGAGTCGTGCGTCCACACGTAGGTCACCGGCAGCTGCATCAGCGCGGACATGCGCACCGCGTTGCGCATGTAGTCCGAGAAGACCAGGAAGGTGCCCCCGTAGACGCGGGTGTTGCCGTGCAGCGCGATGCCGTTCATCTCCGCGGCCATCGAGAACTCGCGGATGCCGAAGTGGATCGTGCGGCCGTACGGGTCGGCCTCCGGGAGGGGGTTGCCCTCGGGGAGGAAGGACGACTTCTTGTCGATCGTCGTGTTGTTCGACCCGGCCAGGTCGGCGGAGCCGCCCCACAGCTCGGGCAGCACCGGGCCGAGCGCCTGGAGCACCTTCCCGGACGCGGCGCGGGTGGCGACGGACTTGCCGGTCTCGAACACCGGCAGGGTGTCCTCCCAGCCCTCGGGCAGCCGGCCGGCGACCACACGGTCGAACAGCTCGGCACGCTCCGGCTGGTCGCCGCGCCACGTGGCGATCCGCTTGTCCCAGGCGGCGTGCGCCTCGGCGCCCCGGTCCAGGGCCTCGCGGGTGTGGGCCAGGACCTCGTCCGCGACCTCGAAGGACCGCTCCGGGTCGAAGCCGAGGACGCGCTTGGTGGCGGCGACCTCGTCCGTGCCGAGGGCGGAGCCGTGGGAGGCCTCGGTGTTCCGGGCGTTCGGGGCGGGCCAGGCGATGATGGTGCGCATGGCGATGATGGAGGGGCGCCCGGTCTCGGCCTTCGCCGCGGTGAGCGCCGCGTACAGCGCGTGCACGTCGACGTCGCCGTTCTCGGCGGGCTCGACGCGGTGCACGTGCCAGCCGTACGCCTCGTACCGCTTCAGCACGTCCTCGGAGAACGCGGTCGCCGTGTCGCCCTCGATGGAGATGTGGTTGTCGTCGTAGAGGAGGACGAGGTTGCCGAGCCGCTGGTGCCCGGCGAGCGAGGACGCCTCGGCGGAGACGCCCTCCTGGAGGTCGCCGTCGGAGACGATCGCCCAGACGGTGTGGTCGAAGGGGGACTCGCCCGCGGGCGCCGCGGGGTCGAACAGGCCGCGCTCGTAGCGGGCGGCCATCGCCATCCCCACCGCGTTGGCCACGCCCTGGCCGAGCGGTCCGGTCGTCGTCTCCACGCCCGCGGTGTGCCCGTACTCGGGGTGGCCGGGCGTCTTGGAGCCGTGCGTGCGGAAGGCCCTGAGGTCGTCCAGCTCCACCTCGTACCCGGCGAGGTAGAGCTGGGTGTAGAGGGTCAGCGACGTGTGGCCGGGGGAGAGGACGAAGCGGTCACGGCCGGTCCACTCCGGGTCGGCGGGGTCGTGCCGCATCACCTTCTGAAAGATCGTGTACGCCGCCGGGGCCAGGGCCATCGCCGTGCCCGGGTGTCCGTTCCCGACCTTCTGCACCGCATCGGCCGCCAGGACGCGGGCGGTGTCGACGGCACGCCGGTCGAGTTCGGTCCATGCGAAGCGGTCCGCGCTGTCCACTGTCTGCGTGCTCATCTTCAAGAAATCCTCGATCGGAGCTAGAGAACTGGTCTGACGCCTTCAAACTTAAAAGTCTGACTTTTGAGAGTGAAGGTCGTCCTGTGCCAGCCTGTGGTGAAACTGGGACACGCCCCGGCCCCGGGGCGCACGGGCGGGACGGCACGAGAAGGACATGGCGGACGAAAACGGCCAAGACGGCGACGGCAGCGGCGGCGACGGGATCAGAACGTTCCCCTTCCCGGTCGATCTCAGCCTCCTCGGCGTCGGTATGCAGATCGGTCCCATGGGCGCGGGCCGCACCTGGCACGCGCATGCCCCACTGCACCGCGTCCACCGCATCGACTTCCACGTCGTCATGCTCTTCACCGGCGGTCCGGCCCGGCACATGATCGACTTCACCGAGTACGAGGCCACGGCCGGCGATCTGCTGTGGATCCGGCCCGGACAGGTCCACCGCTTCTCCCCGGACAGCGAGTACCGCGGAACCGTGCTGACCATGCAGCCCGGCTTCCTGCCGCGCGCCACCGTGGAGGCCACCGGCCTCTACCGCTACGACCTGCCGCCCCTGCTCCGCCCCGACGAGGCGCGGCTCGCCGCCCTGACCGCCGCGCTCGGCCAACTCCGGCGCGAGTACGAGGACGCGACGACCCTGCCGCTCAGCCTGCACACCGCGGTACTGCGTCACACGCTCTCCGCGTTCCTGCTCCGCCTGGCCCATCTGGCGGTCAGCTCCGCCCAGGCGGCGCGCGAGGGGCGGGCGGACACACCCTGGGACACGACCTTCACCCTGTTCCGCGAGGCGGTCGAGCGGGGCTTCGCCACCAATCACAGCGTCAGCGCCTACGCCGACGCGCTCGGTTACTCCCGCCGCACCCTCGTCCGCGCGGTGCGCGCCGCCACCGGCGAGACGCCCAAGGGGTTCATCGACAAGCGCGTGGTCCTGGAGGCCAGACGGCTCCTCGCCCACACCGAGATGCCGATCGGCCGGGTCGGCGCGGCGGTCGGCTTCCCGGACGCGGCGAACTTCTCCAAGTTCTTCCAGCAGCACACGGACCAGACACCGGCGGCCTTCCGGGCGGAGCTGCGCTGAACCGGGCGACCGGGCTGGGTGCCGGCGTCCGGGCCGAGAAAGTCCGTGCCGAGCGCGGGAGTTCAGCCCGTGAACCTGGCGAACCTCGCGAATGCGTGCAACCGCTCGGGGCCCGTCCGGGTCACGAGGAGCGCGCGGGACCCTCCGTGCCACGGCCCCCCGCCGCGGCTTCCGGACGCCACCCCAGCGCCCGGGAGATCCCGCGCGCCGCCACCCGCACCGCCGGGACGAGCGTCGGCACCCGGGCACCGGCGTGCGGTACGACGACCGAGACGGCCGCGGTCACCGTCCCGTCGGGGCCGTACAGGGGAGCGGCCACCGACAGCGCGTCGTTGGTGACCTGACGGTCGCTCACCGCGGCGCCGGTGCGCCGCACCTCCGCCAGCACCCGGCGCAGCAGCCCCGGGTCGGTGATCGTGTACGGCGTGAAGGAGGCGAGCGGTCCCGCCCGGTACGCCTCCTGGAACTCCGGTTCGCCGTGCGCGAGCAGGGCGAGCCCGACCCCTGTGGCGTGCAGCGGCCAGCGGGCGCCGACGCGGATGTGCACACCGACCGACGAACGGCCGGCCAGCCACTCGATGTAGACGACCTCGCCGCCGTCCCGCACCGCCAGCTGCACGTTCTCGTGCGTCGCCTCGTACAGGTCCTCCAGGTACGGCAGCGCGACCTGCCGCAGCGCGAGGCCGCGCGGGGCGAGCGCGGCGATCTCCCACAGCCGCAGGCCCACGTGGTAGACGCCCGACGCGTCCCGCTCCAGCGCGCCCCACCGGGTCAGGGCACGCACCAGCCGGTGCGCGGTGGTCAGACTCAGCCCGGCCCGGCGGCTGATCTCCGTCAGGGACAGCGCCGGGTGCTCGTGATCGAAGGCGGCGAGCACGGAGAGCAGCCGTTCGGGCGCGGTGGGGGTGTGCTCGCCCGGGCGGGGCCGGGAGCGGGGGAGGGCGGTCATGGCCGGGCGTCCTCCGGAGGGGAGGGAAGGGGGGAGGGGGTGCGGGGTCGAGCGTACGGGGCCCGCCGGGGGCATGACAGGGGGGAGACGGAGGTGGGTAAGGGGTGTGTTTGTCGCCGTTCTTAGAGGGCGCCGGTGTCCCCGTGGGCACTCGGCCCCGGCGTTCGGTGAGCCGCCGGTCCCGGCGTGCCATGATCGGCGCGGCAGGTGGAGGTTCGGCCGGGTGAGGGAAGGTGTGGGTGTGACGCTGACGATTCTGGGTGGTGGCGGGCTCCGCGTCCTCAACGTCCGCGACCGCGGCACCCTGTCAGTCCTCGAGCCGACGCCGTGATCGAGGTTCCGTGCCTGGTCGACGCGGACGGCGCCCACCCGGTGGCCGTCGACCCGCTGCCCGGGCAGGCCACCGGCCTGGTCTGCGCGGTCAAGGCCGTCGAGCGGGAGGTGCTGGCGGCGGCCGACGCCGGGTCTCGTACGGCGGTGGTGCGCGCCGTCGCCCTGCACCCCCTCGTCGACTCGGTGAACGTCGCCGCCCCCTTGCCGACGGCTGCACCGCGGTCCACCCGGGGCCGGCGTACCTGCGGAAGGCCGCCTAGGCCGGAGCCCCCGCGGCCGGGTCCGGTGCGGAGACGCCCAGCGGGCGGGCGGACCGCGCGGCGCACGGGGCCGGCGCCATCGGGGCGGGCGCCTGGAGCGGCCCGGCGGCGAGGTCCGTGCGCTGCTGGGGCAGCGACACCGGCCGCAGTGGACGCGGGCCGGACACCACCGTGTAGTCCTGGCCGAGGAACGGCGGCTCCAGCTCGCCCGGGTCGTCGCCCAGGGCCAGCCGGACGGCCGCCCACGGCACGTTGACCCCGCACAGCGCCAGCTGGTGCAGCCCGCCGGCCGGTCGGGTGTTGACGTCCATCAGCACCGGACGGTCCCCGTACATCCGGAACTGCACGTTGGACAGGTGGTGCAGCCCGAAGGCCTCCGCGATCCGCCGCGCCGGCGCGAGCCACTGCTCGTGGAGCGTGAACCCGCGGCGGCGGCCGTTCTTGGTCCGGCCGACCGCGAGCCGCACCCGGTTGTCGGGGCCGGTGAGGCAGTCCACCGACACCTCCGGCTGTTCGAGCCGCGGCATCACCAGCCAGTCGACCGGCTCCTCGGCCGCCCGCAGCGCCTCGACGACCAGCGGCAGCGGAACGGACGGGCTCGGAAACCCGTTCAGGTGCGCGAGGGAGAAGGAGTCCCGGGTGACCATCCGGAAGCCCACGCCGCCCGCGCCGGAGGCCGGCTTGAAGCACGCCCGGTGACCGTGCGCCTCCAGCTCCTCCACCGCGAGGACGAGTTCGTCGGCCGTGCGGACCCGCCACCACGGCGGCACCGGCACGCCGATCGCGCGGACCGCCTCGTAGGCGATCACCTTGTCCTGGAAGACCGCCACCGCCTCCGGGGGCGGCGCGAGCAGCGCCGTACCGGCCGCCTCGAACTCGGCGCGGTGGGCCACGATCGCGGACTGGTGCAGCCGGGGCACGAACACGTCGATGCCGCGTCGCGCGCACTGGTCCAGGGCGTACTCGACGTAACCGGCCGGGGACAGACCCTCCGGCTCCAGGTCGGCGGTGTCCGCGGCGGCCAGCACCGGGGAGTCCGGGTCGCCGTGCGTGGCATGGATCTCGACGGCCCGGTCGGCGGGATTTCTGCGCAGCTGATCCATGAAGAAGACGTTCTCCGCGTACGTACGGTTGAGCCAGACGCGTACGGGAGAAACCATGCAAGCCGCCTTTCGGGGTTCGCGGGCAGGGCGAAGCGGGCCGTGCCCGGCCAGGGGGTTGGAGGGACACCGGGGCCGCTCTGCGGAAGGGAGAGTCGTGGCGGTGGTGTTGGGGCGATCATAGGGGTACCCGCGCCCCCGAGCGCAACGAGCGTCACACGGATGCTCCGGGCCGGGGCGGGCCGCTCTTGTGACGGGGTGGGGGATGTGATCTCGTGGCGTGGAAACGCGCACGCCGAAGGGGTGGGGGATGACGTCGACGTCCGGTGGCCGGGGGCAGCTGTGGGCCATCAGCGATCTGCACGTCGGATACGCGGAGAACCGGGCGCTGGTCGAGAAGATGCGGCCCGGCTCCGACGACGACTGGCTCCTGGTCGCCGGCGACGTCGCGGAGACCGTCGCCGACATCCGCTGGGCCCTCGGCACCCTCGCGGACCGCTTCCGCCGGGTCGTCTGGGCCCCCGGCAACCACGAACTGTGGACGCATCCCAAGGACCCGGTCACCCTGCGCGGCGTCGCCCGCTACGAGCACCTGGTCGAGGTCTGCCGTGAGCTGGGCGTGACCACACCCGAGGACCCCTACCCGGTGTGGGAGGGGGCGGGCGGTCCGGCGGTCGTCGCACCGCTGTTCCTGCTCTACGACTACTCGTTCCTGCCCGACGGGTGCGCCACCATGGACGAGGGGCTGGCGTACGCGCACGGCACCGGCGTCGTCTGCAACGACGAGTTCCTGCTGCACCCCGACCCGTATCCGAGCCGCGAGGCATGGTGCCGGGCGCGGGTCGCGGACACCGAGCGCAGACTGGCCGCGCTCCCCGCGGAACTCCCGACGGTCCTGGTCAACCACTACCCCCTGGACCGTCACCCCACCGACGTCCTGTGGTACCCCGAGTTCGCCATGTGGTGCGGCACCGACCGGACCGCCGACTGGCACCGCAGGTTCCGGGTCGCCACCATGGTCTACGGGCACCTGCACATCCCGCGGACCACCTGGCACGAGGGGGTCCGCTTCGAGGAGGTCTCGGTGGGCTATCCGCGCGAGTGGCGGGAGCGGACCGGTCCGCCGGGGCAACCGCGCCGCATCCTGCCGTCGCCGGCGTCCGAGGAGGTGTCCCCTTGACCGCTCCCCTGATCGAGGAACTGCTGCCCGACACGGTCGTGGTCGTGGAGGCGCGCGGCCTCGACGACACCGGGCACCTCCCCCTCCACCCGGAGGAGGAGCCGCTGATCGCACGGGCGGTCGCCAAGCGGCGGCGCGAGTACACCGTGGTCCGGTCCTGTGCGCGCCGGGCCATGGAGAAGCTCGGCGTGCCCCCGCAGCCCGTGCTCACCGGAGATCGCGGTGCGCCGCGCTGGCCGGCCGGGCTGACCGGGAGCATGACCCACTGCGACGGCTACTGCGCCGCCGCCCTGGTCCGCCTCACCGACCTGGCCTCCCTCGGCATCGACGCCGAACCCGACGGGCCCCTCCCGGACGGCGTCCTGGAGAGCGTGGCGCTGCCCGCCGAGGTGGAGCGGCTGCGGCTGCTGGCCGAGCGGGGGCCCGGCATCCACTGGGACCGGCTGCTGTTCAGCGCCAAGGAGTCGGTCTACAAGGCGTGGTTCCCCCTCACCGGGCTGTGGCTGGACTTCTCGGAGGCGGACATCGAGCTGACGGTGGACCCGGTCGATCCGCGCCGCGGCACCCTGCGCGCCGCCCTCCTCGTGCCGGGCCCGACGGTGGGCGGGCGGCGCGTGACCCACTTCGACGGCCGCTGGAACGCCCGCGACGGCCTGGTCGCCTCAGCGGTCACGGTGCCGCCCGCCTGAGAGGGCGTCAGGGGCGGGGGCACCAACTTCGCAGCAGCCGGAAGAACTCCTCCTCGTTCCCCGTCAGTCCCGCCGCCTCCAGGGCCCGGTCCGCCTCGGCGAGTACCGAGGGCGGGACGATCGGCGGGCGGGCGGTGCCGGGCGGTCCCGACGCGGTGTCGAAGCCGGCCCGCACCGTGTGCAGGAGGCGCAGATAGGCCTGCACGGCGGTGCGCTCGTGGTCGGTCAGTACGGTGGCGGTGGTCATCGCCCGGCTCTCCCCACAACGACGTCGGCGGTCACGTGCCCCCGCACGGCGGTGGCACCCTTCCAGCTTGCCGTCCACCACTGACAGTCCCGCCCGAGCCGCGCCCGCGCACCGGCCGGCACCGTCCGGCGGGGGCCGTCAGCCCAGGTAGCCGAGGGACGCGCCGATCCGCCCCGCCAGATGGTCCCGCTGCACCGGACCGCGCAGCGCCGAACCCGCCAGCCATGTCCGGCACTTGCTGGCCAGCAGCAGACCGAAGGCCTCCGCCTCCTTCTCCTCGGCGAGGTCGAAGTGGGAGCGCGCGGCGACCGCGCGCACGGTGGCCCGCAGCGCGTCCTCGTCCCGGTCCGCGCCGTCCCCGTCCAGCAGCCGGGCCGCCACCGTGGCGCCCTCGACGTGGTGCCCGCGGTGCCCGGCCTTCATGTGCCACAGCTCGTGCCCGAGGATGACCAACTGGTGTTCCGGCGCGGTGCGTTCCTCGACGACGACCAGGTCCCGGTCGGCCATGTCGAGCCACAGTCCGCTGGCGGTCCCGGGGGGAAAGGCGGCCATGCGGAACACCACGGGACGGCCCCGCCGCCTGCTCATCGCCTCGCACAGGGCCGCGTACAGCTCGGTGGGCCGCGCCGGTGCGGGAAGGGCCAGCTCCTCGACCAACTCGCCGCACAGGCGGCGCATCTCCTTGCCGATGCCCACGGTTCTCCCCACGCTCACGACAGGCTCACGACTCGGGCCGCTTGACGCTCTCCAGGAGCATGTCCAGCCACTCGGCGACCTTGTCGCGGTGCTGGTCGGTGGGCAGTTGGGCGGCGCGCCAGGCGATGCCGCGCACCCCGTGGTCCTGCAGCAGCCGCTCCAGCGGGTCGCCGGCGACGGCCGCCGCCCGCCGCTCCCGGTCGGCGAGCTGCTGGAGCAACTCCTGCTCGGTGTGCTGGAGGGCGCCCACGAGCGCCTCGGGGTCCTCGGCCGTGAGGAACCCGGCGTGCACCCGGAAGAAGCGCTGCAGGGCGTCGCAGTGCTCCATGGTCGGCCGCCGGTCGCCGTTGATGAGCGCGCCCGCCTGCTGCCGCGACATGCCGGCGCCGTCGGCGATCTCCTGCTGGGTGTACTTGCGGCCGTTCGGCTTCAGCCGGGTGCGGCGCAGCAGGTCGAGGCGTTGCAGGAAGCGCGTCTGCACATCGGGCTCACCCGCCGGCCGCCCGCCGAGCAGGGCGCCGACCACGGGCTCGGGGACGCCGGAGGCCGCGGACAGCCGGCCGACGTCGAAGACCTCGGCGTGCGGCACACCGAGCCGCTCCGCGAGCGCGGCGACCCGGGCGACTACGGCGGCCGGCGCGGTGGCCGGCATGGCGCCCGGATCCTCGAAGCCACCCGTCACCGACAGCTCCCCTATGTCTCTCACAGGCCTCACAGGCTTCTCACAAGCGGTTGCCGTGAACTCCCGGAGAGTAGCCTGCCGCTCGAACTCACATCCAGGTCTCGCCACAACTGTGGCCTATTTCAGCCGTCAACAGGCACGAAATGCCACGATAGTTGACACGCCTCGCGTCGGGGCACCAGGATCGGGACGCCGCGAGAAGGCCGCATAGGCAAGAGGGGTGACCTCCCGATGGCATTTCAGGCAGGAGGGCAGCGGCCGGCGCCGCCGCCCGGCCCCGCGACCCCCGAGACCCAGGCGTATCTCCAGGACTACACCGCCCTCCTGGAGGCCGTGCCCTTCCCTTCTCTCGTCGTCGACCACCGGTGGGACGTGGTGCTGGCCAACGGCGCCTTCCGGACACTCTTCCGGGGCGCCGGACCGCACCCGACGGCCATGCCGGACGACAACTTCCTGCGCTTCGTGCTGTTCCACCCGGACGCCGCCGAGGTCCTCGGCGAGCACGAGTCGAGCTGGTGCCTGCCCATGCTGGCGCACTTCGCCGCCGCCCTGGAGCGGTACGGCCACGACCCGGGGCTCCAGGCGGTGCGCCGCGACATCGCCCAGGACCCGATCATGGAGGCCGCCTACCGCCAGGGTCTGCCCCACTGGATCCGCGCCGTCGGCGCCCGGGCCGTCGAACACGACGGTGCCGTACGCCCGCTGCACCACCCCGACCCGCGCCGTGGCACCACCGAGTGCCGGGTCGTCGTCGAAACACCCCCGGCGCTGGAGGAGTTGGGGTACACCCGGCTGACGCTCGTCCTGCGCGAGCCGCGCCGCACCCCGCACCGCCCGATGCGCGCCCGCCGCGCCGCCGCCTCCCACCTGAGGGTCGTCCCCGTAGCCGAGTGAGCGGCGGTACGGCTGCCCGCGGCACTGTTCCCAGACAGTGTGGTGTGTGACATAGTACTGGCGTGACGGAGTCGCTGACCTGCGATGTCGTAGTGGTCGGAGCCGGGATGGTGGGCGCGGCCTGTGCCTTGTACGCCGCCCGCGAGGGGCTCGACGTGATCGTGGTGGACCGTGGCCACGTGGCCGGCGGTACCACCGGAGCGGGGGAGGGCAACCTCCTCGTCTCCGACAAGGAGCCCGGCCCCGAGCTGGACCTCGCCCTGCTCTCCGCCCGCCTGTGGACCGCGCTCGCCGGGGAACTGGGCCGGGAGGTCGAGTACGAGCCCAAGGGCGGAGTCGTCGTGGCCGCCACGCCCGAGGCGCTGACCGGCCTGGAGACGTTCGCCGCGGGCCAGCGGGCGGCCGGGGTGGAGGCGCTGTCCGTGCCCGCCGACCGGCTGCCCGACCTCGAACCCCATCTCGCCCCCGGCCTGGCGGGTGCCGTGCACTATCCGCAGGACGCCCAGGTCATGCCCGCCCTGGCCGCCGCCCACCTGCTGCGGGCGTCCGGCGCTCGGCTGCACACCGGCCGCACGGTGACCGGCGTCCTGCGCGCCCCGGACGGCGCGGTGCGCGGGGTGCGCACCGACCGGGGTGCGCTGCACGCCCCGGCGGTCGTGAACGCGGCCGGGCCGTGGGGCGGCGAAGTGGCCGCGCTGGCGGGCGTACGGCTGCCGGTCCTGCCCCGGCGCGGCTACGTCCTCGTCACCGAACCGCTGCCGCCCCGCGTACGGCACAAGGTGTACGCCGCGGACTACGTCGCCGACGTGGCCAGCGACTCGGCGGCCCTGCAGACCTCGCCGGTGGTCGAGGGGACCGCCGCCGGGCCGGTGCTCATCGGCGCCAGCCGGGAACGGGTCGGCTTCGACCGCTCCGTGTCCCTTCCGGCACTGCGGGCCCTGGCCTCCGGCGCGACCCGGCTCTTCCCCTTCCTCGCACGGGTACGGGCCCTGCGCGCGTACGCCGGGTTCCGGCCGTACCTGCCCGACCACCTGCCGGCCATCGGCCCCGACCCCAGGGTGCCCGGCCTCTACCACGCGTGCGGGCACGAGGGCGCCGGCATCGGCCTGTCCACCGGCACCGGGCACCTGATCGCCGGACTGCTCAGCGGCGCGCGGCCCGCCCTCGACCCGGCCCCGTTCCGCCCCGACCGCTTTCCCGAGGAGGTCCGGTGAATCCGCTGCGGCTGGTCCGGGCGCGGCCCGCGCCCCCCTTCACGGTCACCGTCGACGGCAGGCGGACCGAGGCGCTGCCCGGCCGGACGGTCGCCGCCGTGCTCTGGGCGGCCGGCGTCACCTCCTGGCGCACCACGCGGGGGTCGGGCCGCCCGCGCGGGGTGTTCTGCGGGATCGGGGTGTGCTTCGACTGCCTGGTCACCGTCAACGACCGCCCGAACCAGCGGGCCTGCCTGGTGCCGGTGCGGCCAGGCGACGTGATCCGCACCCAGGAGGGCACGGGCCATGCGGAGTGAACTCTTGGTCGTCGGGGCGGGTCCGGCCGGGCTCGCGGCGGCGCTGGCGGCGGACGCGCGAGGGGTACGGGTCACGGTCCTGGACGGCGCGGACGGGCCGGGCGGGCAGTACTTCCGGCAGCCCGCCGCCGAACTGCACGCCCGTCGGCCACGGGCGCTGCACCACCAGTGGCGCACCTGGGAGCGACTCCGGGACGGACTCGCCACCAGCGGCGTACGCGTCCTGACGGACCACCACGTCTGGTACGTGGAGGCGAGGTCCGGTGCGTTCACGGTGCACGCGCTGCTCGGCCCCGAGCAGGAGGAGCCGGCCGTCGTGCACGCCGACGCGGTGCTGCTCGCCACCGGCGGCCATGAACACGTCCTGCCCTTCCCCGGCTGGACCCTGCCCGGTGTGGTCACGGCCGGCGGCGCCCAGGCCATGCTCAAGGGCGGTCTCGTGGTGCCCGGACGGACCGCCGTCGTCGCCGGGACCGGGCCGCTGCTGCTGCCCGTGGCCACCGGTCTCGCGGCGGCCGGGGTGCGGGTCGCGGCGCTCGTGGAGTCGGCCGACCCGCGCCACGTCGCCCGGCAGGCCCGCGACCTGGCCGGCAAGTTCCCCGAGGCCGCCGGATACGCGGCCCGGCTGCTGCGCCACCGCGTCCGCCCCCGCACCCGGCACACCGTCGTCCGCGCCCACGGCGACGACCGCCTCACCGGTGTCACCGTCGCCGCCCTCGACCCCGACGGACGCGTGCGGCGCGGCACCGGACGGTACCTGCCCTGCGACACCCTGGCCGTCGGCCACGGCATGCTCCCGCAGACCGACCTCGCCGACGGGCTCGGCTGCCGCCCGGACGGACCGACGGTGGCCGTCGACGCCGAACAGCGCACCAGCGTCCCCGGCGTGTGGGCGGCGGGGGAGGCCACCGGGATCGGCGGCGCCCAACTCGCCCTCGCCGAGGGACACATCGCCGGACGCTCGATCGCCGCCCGGCTGCGCGGCACCGAGCCCGACCCCGCCGGATGGGCACCGGCCGCCAGGACCCGGACCCGGCTGCGGCGGTCCGCGGACGCCCTCGCCGCCGCCTTCACCCCACCCGCCGCCTGGCCCGGGCAGATCACCGACGACACGCTCGTCTGCCGCTGCGAGGAGGTCACCGCCGGTGCCGTCCGCGAGGCCGTCGAGGAGCTGGGCGCGGGCGACGTCCGCACCGTGAAGCTGCTGACCCGGGCCGGGATGGGCTGGTGCCAGGGCCGGATGTGCGGCGCCGCCGTCGGAGGCCTCGCCGGATGCGAACCCGGCCCCTCCCGGCGCGTCTTCGCCCGCCCCGTGCCGCTGGGCGTCCTCGCCCGCCCGGAACCCGAACCGCGAGAAGTAGCCCCCGAACCACGAGAAGAAGCCCCCGAACAGCCCGAGAGAGGACCCTCATGACCGACCACCGTCCCTGGCGCGGCGTCCTCGTCGCCACCGCGCTCCCGCTCCACGACGACCTCTCCGTCGACCACGACGCCTACGCCGAGCACTGCGCCTGGCTCGTCGCCAACGGCTGCGACGGCGTGGTGCCCAACGGCTCCCTCGGCGAGTACCAGGTGCTCACCCCCGAGGAGCGCGCCCGGGTCGTCGAGACCGCCGTCTCCGCGATCGGCGGGCAGCGCGTCATGCCCGGCGTCGCCGCCTACGGGTCCGCCGAGGCCCGCCGCTGGGCCGAGCAGGCGGGCGAGGCGGGCTGCGGGGCGGTGATGCTGCTGCCGCCCAACGCCTACCGCGCCGACGAGCGTTCCGTCGTCGCCCACTACGCCGAGGTCGCCCGGACCGGACTGCCGGTCGTCGCCTACAACAACCCCATCGACACCAAGGTCGACCTGGTGCCCGAGCTGCTGGCCCGACTGCACGGCGAGGGACACGTCCAAGGGGTCAAGGAGTTCTCCGGCGACGTCCGCCGGGCCTACCGCATCGCCGAACTCGCCCCCGACCTCGACCTGCTGGTCGGTGCCGACGACGTCCTGCTGGAGCTGGCGATCGCCGGGGCGAAGGGCTGGATCGCCGGATACCCCAACGCGCTGCCCGCCGCCTGCGTCGAGCTGTACCGCGCCGCCGTCGCCGGCGACCTCGCGACGGCCGAGCCCCTCTACCGCGAGCTGCATCCACTGCTGCGCTGGGACTCCAAGGTCGAGTTCGTCCAGGCCATCAAGGTCTCCATGGACCTGGCCGGACGCCGCGGCGGCCCCTGCCGGCCACCCCGCGTACCGCTGCTGCCCGCGCAGGAGGCCGCCGTCCGCGCCGCCACCGAGAAGGCCCTCGCGGCCGGACTGGCGTAGCGGAAGCGCCAGGAAGGGAGCACCATGCGCAGCAAGCTCGTCCTGCACGCCGTCGACTCGCACACCGAGGGCATGCCCACCCGGGTGATCACCGGCGGCATCGGCACCATCCCCGGCGCGACCATGAACGAACGGCGGCTGTACTTCCGCGAACACCGGGACGACGTCAAGCGGTTGCTGATGAACGAGCCGCGCGGGCACGCCGCCATGAGCGGTGCGATCCTCCAGCCGCCCACCCGGAGCGACTGCGACTGGGGCGTCGTCTACATCGAGGTCTCCGGCTACCTCCCCATGTGCGGCCACGGCACCATCGGCGTGGCGACCGTCCTGGTGGAGACCGGCATGGTCGAGGTCGTCGAACCCGTCACCACCATCCGCCTCGACACCCCCGCCGGGGTCGTCGTCGCCGAGGTCGCGGTGGAGGGCGGCGGGGCCAGGGCGGTCACCCTGCGGAACGTGCCGTCCTTCGCCGTCGGCCTCGACCGCGAGGTGACCCTGCCGGACGGCCGGACGGTGACGTACGACCTCGCCTACGGCGGGAACTTCTACGCGATCCTGCCGCTGGAGCGGCTCGGGCTCCCCTTCGACCGGTCCCGCAAGGACGACATCCTCGCCGCCGGTCTGTCCCTGATGGCGGCGATCAACGCCGAGGGCGAACCCGTACACCCCGACGACCCGTCCATCCACGGCTGCCACCATGTCCAGGTGACCGCACCCGACTCCACCGCCCGCCACTCCCGGCACGCCATGGTGATCCACCCCGGCTGGTTCGACCGCTCGCCCTGCGGCACCGGCACCAGCGCCCGCATGGCCCAGCTGCACGCCCGGGGTGAACTCCCGCCGCACACCGAGTTCGTGAACGAGTCCTTCATCGGCACCCGGTTCACCGGCCGCCTGCTCGGCACCACCGAGGTCGCCGGGCACCCGGCCGTCCTGCCCAGCTTCACCGGCCGCGCCTGGATCACCGGCACCGCCCAGTACCTGCTGGACCCCGAGGACCCCTTCCCGGCGGGGTTCGTGCTGTGAGCGCCACCGGTCCCGCGCTGCCCGTCCTCGGCGGCCGCAAGCCCAGCCACCGCGAGCGGGTCGTCGAGGCGCTGCGCGCCGCCCTGATCGCGGGCGAACTGCGCCCCGGCGAGGTCTACTCGGCGCCCGGCCTCGCCGCCCGCTTCGGCGTCTCCGCCACCCCCGTCCGGGAGGCGATGCTCGACCTGGTCAGGGAGGGCCTGGTCGACACCGTGCCCAACAAGGGGTTCCGGGTCACCGCCGTCTCCGAACGGCAGCTCGACGAGTACACCCACATCCGCTCGCTGATCGAGATCCCGACCACGACCGGGCTCGCCGCCACCGCCGACACCGTCGCCCTTCAGGCGCTGCGCCCGGTCGCCGAGGAGATCGTCACCTCCGCACTGGCCGGTGACCTCATCGCGTACGTCGACGCCGACCTCCGCTTCCACCTGGGCCTGCTGGAACTCGCGGGCAACGCCCACCTGGTGGAGGTCGTACGGGACCTGCGCCGCCGCTCCCGGCTGTACGGGCTGACCGCGCTGGTGGAACAGGGGCGGCTCCAGGCGTCGGCGGAGGAGCACCTGGAGATCCTCGACGCGCTGCTCGCCCGCGACGAAGAGGCCGTGCGCGCGGTGATGACACGGCACCTGGGACACGTACGAGGGCTGTGGGCGGCCCGGGGTCAGTGAGACGGCGGCGCGTCGGTCTTCACGGGACCGGGCGTCCCCCGCTTCGCCGCCTGGATCTGCTCGTACACATGGGTGCGCAGCTCGGCGAAGCGCGGAGAGGCCCGGGTGTGCACCTGGTCCCGCTCGGCCGGCAGGTCGACCTTGAGCTGCTCGCGCACGACCGTGGGGGAGGCGGACAGCACCACCACCCGTTCGCCCAGGTAGACGGCCTCGTCGATGTCGTGGGTGACGAACAGGACGGTGATCCCGCGCTCCCGCCACAGCCGCCGCACCAGGTCCTCCAGGTCGGCGCGGGTCTGCGCGTCGACCGCCGCGAACGGCTCGTCCATCAGCAGCACCCCGGGCTCGTACGCCAGCGCCCGCGCGATGGCCACCCGCTGCTGCATGCCCCCGGACAGCTGCCAGGGGTAGGCCCCGGCGGCGTCCGCGAGGCCGACCGAGGCCAGCGCGTCCGCGACCAGTTCCCGGCGCCGCGCCCGGCCCAGGTCCTTCTGTCTCAGGGGCAGTTCGACGTTCTCGCCGACCCGCATCCACGGGAAGAGGCTGCGCCCGTACTCCTGGAAGACGAACGCCATCCCGGGCGGCGGGCCGTCCACCCTCCGGCCCGCCAGGAACACCTCCCCGGCCGTCGGTTCGAGCAGCCCGCCCACACACTTCAGCAGCGTCGTCTTGCCGCAGCCCGATGGGCCGACCAGACAGACCAGTTCCCCCGCCGCCACGGTGAAGGTCAGGTCGCGCACCGCCTCGACGCGCCGCCCCGATCCCTCGTACACCTTCTTCAGGCCGCGTACGTCGAGCATGGACCGCCCTTTCGACAGACGTCACCGGGACCGCCGGGCGGCGGCGCGCAGGCCGTGGTACCAGCCCAGCGCCCGCCGTTCGACCAGCTGGAAGAGGACCGAGAGCACGAAACCGAGCAGACCGAGCAGCAGGATGCCGGTCCACATGCCGGGGATCGCGAAGGACCGCTGGAACTGCACGATGGTGAAGCCGAGCCCGTTGCTCGCCGCGAACATCTCGCTGATCACCATCAGGATGATGCCGATCGACAGCGCCTGCCGCAGACCCGCGAAGATCTGCGGGCTCGCCGCGCGCAGCACCACGTGCCGCAACCGCGCGACACCCGTGATGCCGTAGCACCGGGCGGTCTCCGCCATCACCGCGTCGACCGCCCGGACGCCCTCCACGGTGTTGAGCAGCACCGGCCAGACACAGCCGGCCGCGATGACGACGATCTTCATGGTGTCGCCGATGCCCGCGAACAGCATGATCACCGGCACCAGCACCGGCGGCGGCACCGCGCGCAGTAACTCCAGCACCGGCTCGCACACCGCCCGCACCCGCCGGTGGGAGCCGACCAGGGTGCCGACCGCCACGCCCACGACGGCCGCGAGCGCGTAGCCCGCCGCGAGCCTGAGGACGCTGGGCAGCACGTCACCGCGCCAGCGCTCGCCGGTCCACACCTCCGGGAAGGACTCCAGGATGGTGCGCAGCGGCGGCCAGTACACGTCCTCGCTGCCGGCCGAGGACACCCACCAGACGGCCACCAGGACCAGCGGCAGCGCGAGCGCGAACACCAGCCGCGTCAGCACCCGCCTCACACCGCCACCTCTCCGCGCACCGACTGGTGCCAGGCCAGCGCCCGCCGCTCCACCGACCGGGCCCCCACGTTGATCAGCAGCCCCAGCAGACCCGCCACGACGATCAGCGCGTACATCTCGGGCACCGCCTGCGAGGTCTGCGCGACGGCGATCCGGGCCCCGAGCCCCGGCGCGCCGATGACGAGTTCGGCGGTGATGGCGAGGATCAGCGCGACCGCGGCCGCCAGCCGCACCCCGGTCATCACGTACGGCAGCGCGGTCGGCCACAGCACGTGCCGGATCCGCGCCCAGGTCCCCAGACCGTAGGACCGCGCCGTCTCCTCGGCGACCGGGTCCACGTCCCGGACGCCGTACAGGACCTGGATCAGCACCTGCCAGAAGGCGGCGTACACGACCAGGAGCAGTACCGACCGCAGTCCGGTGCCGTACAGCAGCACCGCCAGCGGGATCAGCGCGACCGACGGGATCGGGCGCAGGAACTCGATCGTGGACGCCGTGGCCTCGCGCAGGTACGGCACTACGGAGAGGACCACGCCGGTGACGATCCCGGTGACGGCCGCGATCGCGAGGCCCAGCGCCCAGCCGGTGAGGGTGTCGCCGAGCGCCGTCCAGAAGGCGCCGTCCGCGACCTCGGTGCCGAGCGCGTCGGCGATGCGGCTGGTGGGCGGGAAGTACTCCTCCTTCACCAGGCCGAGCCGCGGCACCGCCTCGCCCAGCGCGAGGAAGGCCGCGAGCCCGGCCGCGCCGAGTACGGCGTTGCCGCCCCTCACGGCAGCAGCTCGTCCAGGTCCGGCGACTCCTTGAAGAGACCGTCCGCCTCGCCGAGCCGGGCCAGTTCCTCGATGGCGGCGCGGTTCGGCTCGGCCGGCCACTTCGGGAGGGTCACCTTCGCCAGCACGTCCGCCGGGATCTTGGTGTACGCGGTGACGATCTCGCGCACCTCGTCCGGGTGGGCGTCGGCGTAGGCGAGGGACTCGGCGGTGGCCTCCTGGAACTTCTTCACCACCTCCGGGTTCTCCTGGGCGTACCGCGTGGAGGTGAAGTACATGGCGACCGTGAGCTTCGGTGCGATGTCGATCATGGGGGAGGCGATCTCCCGGCCGCCCTGGCTCTTGACGGTGGCCAGCGCCGGTTCCACCACCATCGCCGCGTCGATCCGGCCGGCGTCGAGCGCGGCGGGCATCTGGTCGAAGGCCAGCTCCACCAGCTCCACCTCGTCCGGGTCGCCGCCCGCCTCGCGCACCGAGGCCCGCACCGCGGTCTCGTTGATGTTCTTCAGCGTGTTGATGGCGACCTTCTTGCCCTCCAGGTCCTTCGGCGACTTGACCGGGCTGTCGCCCTTGACGGTCAGCGCCTCGAAGTCCTTGCCCACCTCGCCGGTGGAGGCGATGCCGTTGGCCACCGCCTTCACGGGCACGTTGTTCGACTGGGCGATCATCAAGGACGTCATGTTGCTGAAGCCGAATTGAAACTGCCCGCTGACCACGCCGGGCACGATCGCCGCGCCGCCCTGCGCGCTGGAGAACGACAGCTTCAGCCCCCGCTCCTCGAAGAAGCCCTTCTTCTGACCCAGGTACAGGGGCGCGACATCGACGATCGGGATGAGGCCCACCTCGACCGAGGTGGTGGAGCCGGACGAGCCCGCCCCGTCCGGCCCCCCGGAGTCGTCGGACGAGCCGCACGCCGTCGCGGCGGTCAGGACGGACACGGCCGTGAGGCCGACGAACAGACGACGCATGGCTCCTCCTGTGGGACCGGACCAGGTACTCCGACAGGCTGTGCGCAGACAGCACGAACGTGCTCAGCGGGAACGTAGGGCCGCCGGGGAGCCCGGGTCAATGGGCTTGGCACGATGGGCCGTTGAGGATTCAACCGCGGCTCGTTGACACCGCGCGAGGCGCACTCATAGCGTGCGCAGCGCGTACGGTCGTTCGTGCAGTCCGTCCCGCCGCGCGGCTCGCCGTGCGGCCTTCGCCGGAGGCCAGATGTCCGAAGACGCGCCCCGCGCCCCGCACTTCGTGAAGTCCTTCGCACGCGGCCTGGCCGTCATCCGGGCCTTCGACGCCGACCATCCCGTCCTGACCCTGAGCGAGGTCGCCCGCGCCTGCGACCTGACCCGCGCCGCCGCCCGCCGCTTCCTGCTCACCCTGGCCGACCTCGGCTACGTCCACACCGACGGCCGGCGCTTCCGCCTCACCCCGCGGGTGCTGGAGCTGGGCTACTCCTATCTGGCGGGCTTCACCCTGGCGCAGATCGCCGAGCCGCACCTGGAGCAACTGGTGGCGCAGGTACGGGAGTCGTCCTCGCTGTGCGTCCTGGACGGCGACGACGTCGTGTACGTCGCCCGGGTCCCGACCAGCCGCATCATGACCGCGTCGATCACCGTGGGCACCCGCTTCCCGGCGCACGTGACCTCCGTGGGCCGGGTGATGCTCGCCGATCTGCCGGACGCCGAGATCGAGACCCGGCTGGCCCGAGCCGACCTGCGCCCGCACACCGCCCGCACCCTCGCCTCCGTGGACGCCCTGCGCGCCGAACTGCGCCGGGTGCGCCGCCAGGGGTACGCGCTGGTCGACCAGGAGCTGGAGGACGGCCTCAGATCCGTCGCCGCACCGGTGCGCGACCGGGACGGCGAGGTGCTGGCCGGGGTGAACATCGCGGTGCACGCCGGCCGCAACTCCCTGGAGTCGGTACGCCGCGACCTGCTGCCGCACCTCCTGGCGGCCGTCGCCCGGATCGACGCCGACCTGCGGATCACAGGTCCAGCACGAGCCGCCGGCCACGACACCGGGACACGCAGATGAGCATCGTCTCCCCGGCCGCCCGCTCCGCCTCGGTGAGCACCGAGTCCCGGTGCTCGGGCTCGCCCGCCACGACCTCGGTCTCACAGGTGCCGCAGGTGCCCTCCGTGCAGGAGAACAGCACCTCGACGCCGGCTCCGCGCACGGCGTCCAGGACCGACACGTCAGGCGGCACGGCGACGGTGCGACCGCTGCGGGCGAGCACCACCTCGAACCCCGCGTCCGGACCGGCCGGTTGCGCCTCCGCGGGGGAGAACCGCTCCACGCGCAGCCTCCCCGCCGGGCAGCGCTCCCCGACCGCGTCCAGCAGCGGACCGGGCCCGCAGCAGTAGACGAGGGTGTCCCCGGGCACGTCGTCGACCACCGGGGCGAGGGCCGGCCGCCCCGACTCGTCCTCGGGAACGAGCGTGACCCGGTCGCCGTACCGCTCCAGCTCACCGGTGAACGCCATGCTGTTCCGGGTGCGTCCGCCGTACAGCAGGCTCCACTCGGCGCCCGCCTCCTCGACGGCGGCCAGCATCGGCAGGATCGGGGTGATGCCGATGCCTCCGGCGACGAAGCGGTAGCGGCGGGCGGCCTCCAGGCGGAAGTGATTGCGCGGCCCGCGCACCCGCACCCGGTCGCCCACCGTCAACTCCTCGTGCACGTAGGCCGATCCGCCCCGCCCGGCGCGCTCGCGCAGCACCGCGATCCGCCACACCGTCCGGTCGGCCGGGTCGCCGCACAGCGAGTACTGCCGCTCCAGGTCCTGGCCGAGGACGACATCGACATGAGCGCCCGGCTGCCAGCGGGGCAGTTCCTCGCCCAGGGGGTGGCGCAGGGTCAGGGCGAGCACGCCTTCTGCCGCCACCTGCCGCTGCGTGACGACGAGTTCGGCCTCGTGCGAGGTCATGAGCCGCTGCCCATGGTTTGGTGCCCTCGCGGGTGCGCGAGCATCCACTCCCACATCGCGACCGGATCCTCCGCCGTGTGCTCGGCGCCGCAGTGACAGGTGCCGTGCAGGACGTCGGTGCCGGGCAGCCAGTCGACGCGGTAGACCTCGCCGGTGCGCGCGCTCACCGTGCCGCCCGCTCCGCCGGCCGCCCGCCCTCGTCGGCCAGCCGGGCCAGGATGCGGCGGGCGGCCAGGCCGCCGGTGTCGATGTTGATGCTCAGCTCCTGGTAGCCGGTCCGCTCGGTGCCGAGCGTGCGCTGGAGCAGGTTGAGCGCGTCCACGTCCTGCATGACGACCGTGTGGTTGTTCTTCCGCAGGAACTCGGTGACCTCGGCGTCGTCCGTCGCCCAGTCCCGGGAGACCGCCCAGAAGGCGTACACCTTTCCGTCCGCGGACGGCGTGATGGCGTAGGTGATCTCGGTGTGGAAGCCGTCCGGGTCGCCGCCGTCGGGCGCGGGCAGTACACCGGTCGGGGCGACCCTGCTGTGCAGCAGGTACAGGCAGGGCGCGTGGTACTCGATGTCCTGCCAGCGGTCGATGCGGCCCCGGACGCCGGTGGACTTCGCGTAGAACGGCGGGCACTCGGCGTCGTCCATGTGCCGGCTCACCCGGACGATCCCGGCGCCCTCGTCGACCTCCGTGGTGATCGGCGTCTCGGCGACCTCGGGCGTACCGATGTAGCCGCCGTGCAGGTACGTCTCGTGCGAGAGGTCGAGGAGGTTGTCGACCAGCAGGCCGTAGTCGGCGTCGATCGGTTCCATGCCGCGGACCGTGACCCAGCCGGGGGAGTCCAGGCGCCGGGCGCGCGGTATCGCCTCCGGGTCGGCCGCGGCGGGGTCGCCGATCCACACCCACACCAGGGAGTCCCGCTCGGCCACCGGGTAGGAGGCGACACGGGCGGTGCGCGGGACGCGTTTCTGGCCCGGCACGTACACGCAGGTGCCGGTCGGGTCGTAGGTGAAGCCGTGGTAGCCGCACACGATCCTGTCCCCGTCCAGCCGTGTCGGCGCCTCGGAGAGCGGAAAGCGGCGGTGCACACAGCGGTCGTGCAGGGCGACCGGGGCGCCGTCCCGCGTGCGGAAGAGGACCAGCGGCTCACCGAGGATCGTGCGTCCCAGCAACTCCCGTCCCACCTCGTGGCGGTGGGCGGCGACGTACCACTGGTTCCTCGCGAAGGCGGTCGTGTGCGGCATGGGCGCTCCCGTCGGCGTCGACGTCGTGTGGCTCACACCATGGCGACGTGCCCCCACCCCGGCAAGGAGCCCTTCCGCCCTGCGGAAACCTTCCACCCGGCCGCCCGTCCTGCGAAGTTACCCGTGCGTTCCGCACGTCGGAGTCATGACAGCGGTAACTGTGCGGGGCGGTACGCCGCGTGACAGCGTCATCCCCGTCAGCGACCGGCGGAGGGAGAAGGCGTGAACAAGGGCTATGCCGTCTACTGCGACGCGGATCCGTCCTTCTACGACGCTCCGCACCGCACGGCTCTGCGCGGCGGCACCCGGCACGCCCGGTACGCCGCGGCCTCCGCCCCCGTGCCGGCCGGGTGGCAGCGCAACGAGAGCGGGGACTGGCTCGCCCTGCGCCCGGTCGAGACCGACCTGCCGGACCAGGGGTGGAAGATCCACGTCTCCGCCTGCCTCGACAACGCCGAGTCCGTGCTGGAGCGCGTCCTGCGGCACTGCGTCGACGGCGGCACCGCCTTCAAGTTCGTGCCCAGCCGCTACCTGCTGCACCAGCGCAACGCCAAGTACGCGGACCGCGCCGGGAGCGGCAAGTTCATCACCGTGTACCCGGCGGACGAGGCGGACTTCGAACGGCTCGTGGGGGAGCTGTCCGACCTGCTGACGGGCGAACCCGGACCGCACATCCTCAGCGACCTGCGGATCGGCGACGGCCCCGTGCACGTCCGGTACGGCGGCTTCACCCGCCGCAACTGCTACGACGCGGACGGCGAGCTGCGGCCGGCCGTGACCGGCCCCGACGGCGTCCTGGTGCCCGACCTGCGCGGCCCGGTCTTCCGGGTGCCGGACTGGGTGACGCCGCCCGCCTTCCTGCGTCCGCACCTCGACGCCCGCTCCGCGGTGACCCTGGCCGAGCTGCCCTACACCATCGAGTCGGCGCTGCACTTCTCCAACGGCGGCGGTGTCTACCTCGCCCGGGACAGCCGCACCGGCGAGCAGGTCGTCCTCAAGGAGGCCCGTCCGCACGCCGGTCTCGCGGCCGACGGGGCCGACGCCGTGACCCGCCTGCACCGCGAACGCCGGGCGCTGGAAATGCTGTCGGGCCTCGGCTGCACGCCCGAGGTGCGCGACCACCTCACGATCGGGGAACACCACTTCCTCGTCCTGGAGTACCTCGACGGCAAGCCGCTCAACACGTTCTTCGCCCGCCGCCACCCGCTCATCGAGGCCGACCCGGACCAGCGAAGACTGGCCGAGTACACCGCCTGGGCCCTGGACATCCACGCGCGGGTGGAACGCGCCGTCCAGGACGTGCACGCCCGGGGCGTGGTCTTCAACGACCTGCATCTGTTCAACATCATGATCCGCGAGGACGACAGCATCGCCCTGCTGGACTTCGAGGCCGCCCACCACGTCGACGAACCGGGCCGGCAGATCGTGGCGAACCCGGCGTTCGTGGCCCCCGCCGACCGGCGGGGCGTGGCCGTGGACCGGTACGCGCTGGCGTGTCTGCGGCTCGCGCTCTTCCTCCCGCTCACCAGCCTGCTGGCGCTCGACCGGCGCAAGGCGGCCCACCTCGCCGACGTGGTGGCCGAACAGTTCCCGGTGGACCGGGCCTTCCTGGACGCGGCGGTCGACGAGATCACGGCCGGCGCCGACGGCGTCCCCGCGGTGCCACGGCCGGCCGGGCCGGTGGCGCCGGTCCGCCCGGACGACTGGCCCCGCAGCCGGGACTCGATCTCCGAGGCCGTCCGCGCGTCCGCGACGCCGTCCCGCACGGACCGCCTCTACCCCGGCGACATCGCGCAGTTCGCCACCGCCGGTGGCGGCCTCGCCTTCGGCCACGGAGCGGCGGGGGTGCTGTACGCCCTGGCCGAGAGCGGGGCGGGCAGGGACGAGGACGGGGAGCAGTGGCTGCTGGAGCGGACCAAGCAACCGCCCTCGGGCATGCCGCTCGGCTTCCACGACGGGCTCGCCGGAATCGCCTGGACCCTCGACCGCCTCGGCCACCGCGACCGGGCGCTCGACCTCGCCGAACTCCTCCTCGACCAGCCCCTGGACGACCTGGCACCCGACCTGCACAGCGGCACCGCCGGACTGGGCCTGGCCCTGGACTCGCTCGCCGCCACCACCGGGGAGACCGCGCTGCGCACGGTCGCCCTGCGCTGCGCCGACCTGGCGGCCGGCGGCACACGGACCACGGCGGAGAAGCCCGGCCGGACCCGCGCCGGGCTGCTGTACGGCGCCTCGGGACGCGCCCTGCTCTTCCTGCGGCTCTACGAGCGCACCCGGGACGGCGCCCTGCTCGACCTCGCCCGTGACGCGCTGCGCCAGGACCTCGCCCAATGCGTCCGCGGCGCGGGCGGCGCCCTCCAGGTCGACGAGGGCTGGCGCACCATGCCCTACCTGGGCGCGGGCAGCGTGGGCATCGGCATGGTCCTCGACGACTACCTGACGCACCGCGAGGACGAGGAGTTCGAGCGGTCGCGGAACGAGATCGTGGCCGCGGCCCAGGCCATGTTCTACGCCCAGCCGGGCCTCTACCGGGGCGTCGCCGGAATGGTGCTCCACCTCGGCCGCACCACGGCCACGGCACCCGGCACCGGCCCCGAGGCCCTGCGGCGCCAGCTCGACGCGCTGTCCTGGCACGCCATGTCCTACCGGGACCGGCTCGCCTTCCCCGGTGAGCAGATGATGCGACTGTCCATGGACCTCTCCACCGGAACGGCCGGATGCCTGCTGGCCGTCGCCTCAGTCCTCGGCGACGAGCCCGTCGGCCTGCCGTTCCTGCCGCCGCTGCGCACGAGCAGCGGCCCTCCGACTCGGCCCCGCCTGGGGTCGTGAAACAGCACACTGTTGCCGTACGAAGGGAAATGTCATGAACCTGTTTGACCTGCAGTCGATGGAGACCCCCAAGGACGAGGCCATGGGCGACGTCGAGACCGGCGGCAGCCGCGCGAGCCTGCTGCTCTGCGGCGACAGCAGCCTGAGCGTCACGACCTGTAACTGACGCCGGAGTTGACCGCCGCGGCGGCATGGTGAGCCGTGTCGCCCGGCACTGGCGCCCCGGGTTCCTCCCGGGGCGCCGACGCCTGCCCGCGCACCCCACGACCGTACGGGGTGCGCGACCGGTGTCCCGGCACGGTGGGACGGACGGAAGGTCTTGGCTGGTGCGAACGAGCAGGTCCCGGGCGCGGCGGGTGCCCGAGGCGCGGGACGGGACCGGCGCCGCGGGTCCCGGGCGCGCGCCGGAGGTACTGGTGCTGCTGTGCTCGGTCGTGGCCGCCCTGACGACGGTGGCCCAGCCGGTCGTCCTCGGCCACACTCTCGACTTGCTGCTGCGCGACGGCGCCGGCTACGACGACGCCGGCCCCTGGCTCGCACTGAGCGCCGGGCTGCTCCTGGGCGAACTGCTCCTCGACAGCCTGACCGCGCTGTTCACCGGAGGCTGCAACGCCGCATGGACGGCGTCCGTCCGCTCCCGGGCGCTCACCGGACTGCTGGGCGCCGTACCGGACCGCGTCCGGCCCTTTCCGCCGGGGGACGTCGGCACCCGCCTGACCCTCAACGCCGCCGACGCGGGCGGCGCCCCGGCGGCCCGGGCGGCGCTGGCCGCCTCGCTGGTCACCCCGCTGGGCGCCCTCGTGGCGCTGGCCTTCGTCGACGTGTGGGTGGCGGCCTGCGTGTGCGCCGGTCTGCCCGCCCTGGCCCTGGTGCTGCGGACCTTCGCCCGCGACACCGGCGCCTCGGTCGCCGCCTACCAGCGCACCCAGTCCAGGATCGCGTCGGGGCTGCTTGAGGCCCTGGAGGGCACGGCGACGATCGGTGCCGCGGGGACCGGTGACCGGGAACGCGCCCGGGTGCTGGCGCCGTTGGCGGAACTCGCCGCCCAGGGCCGGCACATGTGGGCCCTGCACGGACGGGCGCTGGGCAGGAGCAGTGTCCTGGTGCCGCTGCTGACCCTGGTCGCCACGGGCGTCGGCGGACTGAGGCTGGCCTCCGGGGACCTGAGCGTGGGGGAGCTGCTCGCCGCCGGCCGGTACGCACAGCTCACGGCCGGCGTCGGCGGGGCCGCGTCCCTGCTGGGCGCGATCGTGCGGGGCCGCGAGGCACGCAAGCGGACCCTGGAGCTGGAACGGCTGCCCGCGCTGTCCCACGGGACGGGGCACCTGCCCCCGACCGGCACGGGCGAACTCGAACTGCGCGGTGTGCGCGTGGTGCGCGACGGCAGAGAGGTGCTGCGCGCCGACCACGTGCGCGTGCCGGGCGGCAGCACGGTCGCGGTGGTCGGCCGCAGCGGTGCGGGCAAGACCGTCCTGGCGGCCGTGGCGGGGCGACTGATCGATCCCGACGAGGGCCAGGTGCTGCTGGACGGGGTCCGCCTCGACCGGCTGACGCGCGAGGCGCTGCGCACCGAGGTGGCGTTCGCCTTCGAACGCCCGGCACTGGGGGAGGGCACGGTCGCCGAAGCGGTCGCCTCCGGGGCACGCCGGGCGTCCCCCGGGCAGGTGAGGGCAGCGGCCCGAGCGGCAGGAGCCGACGGCTTCGTACGCCGGTTGCCGCACGGCTACGACACGCCGCTGGCGGGGGCACCGCTCTCCGGCGGGGAGCACCAGCGGCTCGGCCTGGCACGGGCGTTCGCGCAGGCCGGACGGCTCCTGGTGATGGACGACGCGACGTCGAGTCTGGACACCGCCACGGAACACGAGGTGAACCTCGCCCTGCGCCGCTCGGTGCGGCCCGGGACCAGGCTCGTGATCGCGCACCGCCCGTCCGTGGCGGCCCGGGCGGATCTGGTGCTCTGGCTGGAGGAGGGGGGCGTGCGGGCCGTCGGGACCCACCACGACCTGTGGCGGACGGAGGACTACCGGGCGGTCTTCGGTGCCGCCGGCGCCGCCGCCGCGGCGCCGCGCGTGGGGTCCGCCCGCCGACCCGAGACGGAGCCCGCGTCGAAGCCCGCGTCGGAGCCCCGGGCCGAACTCGCCTCCGAACCCGCTTCCGAGCCCGAGGAGGCACGGCCGTGATGTCCGCATCCGCAGAGGACCGCCGCGCGCCCGCGCCCGCACCGGCCGACGACGGGTCGGGGGCCCTGCGCCGTATCGCGCCGCCGGCGCGCCGCTTCCTGGCCCGGCGCAAGGGCGTGCTGGCGCGGCTCGGGCTCTGGTCACTGGTGGAGTCGGCGCAGGCGTTCCTGGTGGGTTTCGCCGTCGCCCACGCCGTCGACGAGGGCTTTCTCGCCGGTGACACGCGCCGGGGGCTGCTGTGGCTCGCGGCCGCCCTGGTCGCCGTACTGTCCGGCGCTCCGGTCGTGCGAGGCGTGTTCGCCCAGCTCGCCGGGTTGACGGAGCCGCTGCGGGACGGACTCGTGCGGCGTGCGGTCGACCGGTCCATGGCCCTGGCCGCCCTCGGCGGGCCCGGCGGAACGGACCGGGCGGCCGTCTCCCGGCTGACCAACCAGGTCGAGATCGCCCGCGACAGCTTCGCCGGTCTCGTCCTCACCCTGCGCTCGTTCGTCTTCACCGCCGCGGGAGCCCTGATCGGCCTGCTGTCCCTGCATCCGGCGCTGCTCGTGGTGGTCCTGCCGCCACTGGTGATCGGCCTCGCGCTGTTCCTGGCCACGCTGCGGCCCATGGCGGCGGCCCAACGCCGCGCCCTGGCCGCCGACGAGGCGCTCGGCGACCACGCGACCCGGTCACGTGCCGCCCTGCGCGACCTCACCGCCGGCGGGACCGGGCCCGAGACGGAGCGGCACGGCGCGGAACTGGTCGCCGAGGCCGCCGCGACGGCCCGGATCCTGGCCCGCTGGGCGGCGGTGCGCACGACGGCGCTCGGCGTCGCGGGCAACCTGCCCGTGCTCGCGTTGCTCGTGGCGGTGCCGTGGCTGCGCGGGCGAGGTGTGACGGCGGGAGCGCTGCTCGGCGCGTTCACCTACCTCGTGCAGTCCCTGCTGCCCGCCCTGCACACGCTGATGACCGCCCTGGGCGCGGCGGGCGCCCGGCTGCTCGTCGTCCTCGACCGGATCCTCGGCCCCGCGCCGGTGCAGGGGACCCCACCCGCGTCCGCCCACCGCTCACCCGCACCCTGCGGACCCCCGGCGCCCGGCGCCCGGCCGGCCCCGGCGGTGGAACTGCGGTCCGTCACCCTGTCCTACGGCGTCCGCGCCGATCCGGTGCTCGACTCGCTCGACCTGCGCGTCGCCCGGGGCGAACACCTCGCCGTCGTCGGACCGAGCGGCATCGGCAAGTCGACCCTCACCCGCCTCGTCGCGGGAACGCTCGCGCCGAGCGGCGGCGAGGTCCGGGTGGCCGGCCGGGCGGTGACCGGACGCGCCACCGCCGAACTCGCCGCCCTGCGCACGCTGGTCCCGCAGGAGGCGTACGTCTTCACCGGCACCGTCGGCGACAACCTCGCCTATCTCCGCCCGGACGCGGACCGGGCGGACCTCGACGCCGCCGTCCGGGAACTCGGGCTGCGGCCGCTGGTCGAGCGCCTGGGCGGGCTCGACGGTCCGGTGCGGCCCGCTGAACTGACCCACGCGGAGCGGCAACTCGTCGCGCTGGCCCGCGCGTACCTGTCGCCCGCCCCCCTGCTGCTGCTCGACGAGGCCACCTGCCACCTCGACCCGGCCGCGGAGGCCCGCGCGGAGGAGGCCCTGGCCCGGCGGCCGGGCACGCTGGTGGTGGTGGCGCACCGTCTGTCGTCGGCGGTCCGGGCCGACCGGGTGCTGGTGCTGGACGGCGTGGCCGCGGTGTGCGGCACGCACGAGGAGGTGCTGGACCGTTCGCCGCTCTACCGCGACCTCACGGGCCACTGGCACGGAGAGCCGCTGCCGCGGCGGTGACCGCGGACGTCCCCGCGGGCCGCGGCCGGCGGGTGGCGCGGCCGCGTCACGTCCAGCCGGCGCTCTGGACGATGCGTATCGCGTCGACCCGGTTGCGGGCGCCGACCTTCCGGATCGCCGTGGCCATGTAGTTGCGGACCGTTCCCCGCGACAGGTGCAGCCGGGCGGCGATCTCGGCGATCGGCGCCCCCTGGGAGGCCAGGGCGATCACGCCCAGTTCACGGGTGGTCAGCGGCATCTCCGAGCCCTTCAGCAGGGCCACGGTGAGGGTCTCGTCCAGGAAGCGGTCCCCCTTGGCGACCGTGTGCACCGCCGTGATCAGCCGGTGGGCCGGGGCGTTCTTGTCCACCAGCCCGAGCGCGCCCCCTTCGAACGCCCGGCGCAGCACCCCCGGCCGCTTGGCGGTCGTCAGGACGACGAGCCGGTCCCCGTACCGTCCCCGCAGGCGCTCCCCCCGTACGTCGTCCGGCCCCTGGAGGCACTCGCCGTCCACGACACACACGTCCGCCGGTAACGCCTCGGTGTCCGGCGCGTCGTTGTCCGGACAGAGCGCCGAGACCTCCAGTGTGTCGTCGGATCTGAGCAGTTGCGCCAACGCCGACCGCAGCAGCTCCTCGTCGTGCACCACGACCGTACGGACCATCTCCCCCACCCCTTGTCTCGGCCGTCTCGTTCGAACGGCCGATAGTCACTCGTCCCCGCGCCACGATGCCATCTGCCCTGATCTGTTCCGGTGGAACACGGAGCGTACGCACGTGCGAACGACACCCGAGTCAATTCGCCGTTGTCGGCGCCCCGTCAGGGGCGGAATCGCGGCCTCCGGACGAGCGAACAAGGCGGAGAACACACCAATCCGCACCCGGCCCCACTCCGTAGGGAATCCGGCCGTCCGCCGTCGTGCGCACGCCGCCGGCCCTGGCATCCTGGCCACGGTGGCACACCGCCCCCACGGAGCCGCCCCGCCCGCGAAACCGACCGAGTCGAACGGACGTCCGTTCGGACGGGAATCGGCCGGAAACCGTCGTCGACCAATCTGGCGCGAAATCCACCGCCCCGGTCGGGTGATTTCCCTTGACCGCTCGGCCCGTCGGTGCGCGCGGGGGACTGTCGGTGGGTGCCCCTAGTCTTTCGCCAACGTCACAGCGGGGCGCGCCGATCCGGGCCGCCGGACGCGCTGTGCCGTGTTCCCGGCAGCGGAGAGGCGAAGAACCCATGGGGTGGCTGGCAGCGGGCGACGAGTACGAAGTCGCCCTGGTGGAGGCCCGGGTGGTGGCCCGGTCGGCGGTGGCGGAGTCCCCGGACGCGCCGGAGGGGAAGCGGGAGAGGTCCCTGCCGGAGGAGATACGGGACCGGCCCGAGGTGCTCGAACTCCAGCGGTTCGCCGAATGGCTCGACCGGCACGCCGCCGAGTGCGTCGCCCAGGTCGACCGGTGGATGGTGTCCTCACTGCCGGTGCCGACGGGGCTGCTGGGACGGGTCTGGCCCGACGAGGCGTGGCGGGCGGCACTTCGGGACATCGTTGTCGTCGGCGACCACCCCGACGAGACCGGCTTCCTGCGCGACGCAGCCGAGTCGGGCGAGCTGCGGCTGGTCGGCCCGGACGGCGCGACCGTCCGCCTGGCACCGCGCACGGTGACCATGCCCCATCCCGTCCTCCTGCCCCGGCTGGAGGAACTGCGCCGGTTCGCGGCCGAGTCGGGCGTGGTCCAGGGCGTCGAGCAGATCCACCGCCGCACCTGGGCCAGGCCCGGCGGGAGCGGTACCACGGCCCACACGGTCACCGAGTTCGCGGGCGCCGAGTACCGCTCGTGGTTCCACCTCTCCTCCCGCGCCACCTCCCTCGGCTACCAGATCTCCGGCAGCAGCGTCGTGGACCGGATCCGGGACGCCGGACGGGTCGTCACCGCCTCCGTCGGCATGAGCGACCCCTTCACCGAGGAGAAGGCCTGGACCGGCGGCCTGGCCTGGAGCGTCGAGGACGGCCGACGTCACCTCCCCCTCGCCGAAGTCGGCCCCGTGGCCTGGTCCGAAGGCATGCGCATGGCCGCCGCCCTGCACGCCGGCCGCACCGCGACCCCGGACGGCGCCCAGTGAACGGCACGGCGGTACGCACCTCCACGAAAGGCACGAGAGCATGAGCGACGGCACCACCGAGGGCGGGACGACGGCGGAGGTGGCGGAGCTGCTCCGCGCCGGCGCCGTACTGCCGCCCGGCACCACCGGGGGCGGCGACCGGGCGGTGTCCGTCTTCACCCGGGCCTACCGGCATCCGGGCCTGGACGGCCGGACCGTCGTGCGGCTGATCGCCGAGGACCCGTCCGGGGACACCGGCGCCGCCTTCCTCGGACTCAGGCCCGAGGGCGAACCGGTGGAGGTCGGCATCGGGCAGCACCGGGCCATGGGCTTCCCCGAATGGGTCCTGGTCCGGCACCCCTCGGACGGCCATCTGGCCATGTCCCTGGTCGAGGAGATGAACAAGGTCGCGCGGACGGTGCGCTCCCGCGCCAAGAAGGCACGCGCCACGTACGAGTCGATCGGCGAGCGTCTCGCCGGTTCCGTGCCGCACTTCCTGCCGACCTTCTACGAGGAGGCCGGCCGGGTGTTCCTGGCGGCCGGCGAGCAGGCGTACGCCGCCCAGATGTTCGTCAACGCGCGCAAGGCCGAGACGGCACACGCGCTGCCGTTCGACGAGGCACGCATGGACGCGGTGTTCCCGGAGTTCGCCCTGGCCGACGCCGTGCCGACCAAGGCCCTGTCCGGTTACGCCAAGGGCCTGTCCTCCCGGGTGCCGGCCGCGACCGCGTTCCGGCACCTGCGCGGTCTGTTCACGCGGCTCGCGGCGCACGGACTGCCGCCGTCCAGCCCGGGCGCGGCCGACCTGCGCCGGCTGGCGAAGGCCGCCGCGGGCGGGAACGCGCGGGCGGAGGAGATCGCCTACCTGCGCGAGGTGCTGTCGCTGCCCGGCACCGTCAAGGCACCGCCCGGCTGGTGGAAGGCCCACCGGGCCGCACTGCTGGAACTGGCCGTGCGGGAGCCCGCCGTCCGCGGCACCCTGCTGGGACTGCTGCCCGCGGAGTGGGAGCAGGAGGACCTGCCCCAGTGGCTGGAGCTGCTGGAGAAGTCCGGCGCCACCGCCGGGCTGTGCGATGCCGCACTGCCCGCCGAGGAGCGTTCCCCCGAGGGCACGGCCGGCTGGGCGCGCAGGTTCCTCGCACTCTGCCGCGCCGACAGCCGGTCCCTCGCCCCGGTGGAGCTGTACCCGCTCGTCGACCGCATGGCCGGCACACTCCGGGCCGAACTCGAAGCCTGCGACGCCACGTTGCCGCCTCCCGTCGGCGACGTCGACCTCCTCGACCAGCTCCTGGCCCTGCGGATACCCGTCGCGGACCCCGACGGCCGCCCGGGGCTCGGCCTGAAGGACTGGGCGGCCCGCGACGAGCGACGCGACCTGCTCGCCCTGGCGGCCGACCCCCGATTCCGCACGGCCTTCCGGGAGGGCTGTCCCGCCCACGAGCGGGAGGACAAGGACCGGCGCACCGTCACCACCCTCGCCGAGTCGCCCGGCGGACGCCCCCTGCTGGCCGAGTGGGTGGCCGAGGCCGGCCGCGGGTACCTCACCGCCGAACTGGGCGGCTTCACCGGCTACCTGGAACCTCTCACGACCCTGAGATGGCTGCCGGGCGAGGTCCTGGCCACCGCCGAGCAGGCCGTACGCGACACCCTGGCCACCGGCATGGCCCCGGCCCTCGCACGCACCCTGCGCACCGGCATCCTGGACGAACTGGGCTGGCCCGCCTGGGACGAGGCGGTCGGCTCGCCCGAATCCCCGGAGGCGGCGCGCAGGACGCTGGTGGGTGACGCATGGCCCCACCTCATCGTCCTCAAGGGCGACCACGCCCAGGTGATCGGCGCGGAGGGCACGGTGCTCGACCACGAACTGCGCCTCCCGGACGGGGGCGACCGCTGGCGTCCCGACGTCCGCTACGTGGACGGCGGCCTGCTGGTCACCTGGTACGCCTTCTCCACGTCCAGCTCGCACGGCTACTGGCACGACGGCGCCCCCTCGTCACCGACGGCGGTGGACGGCGACGTCCGCTATTCCCACGCCTGCCAGGCGGACGGGAGCGGCGGGACCGGAGGGGGTAACGGCATGCCACCCGCCTCCCTCCCGCTCCCGGAGGGCGGCCGCGCCACCGGCCAGGGCATCCTGCGGCGGGGCGACACCCACGTCCCGCCCGGGCGGCTGGTGATCGGCGACGGCACCTCGTACTGGGTGTGGATCAAGGACTGGTCCGACGAGACCAACAGCGCCTGGCACGCGTACGACCCGTACGGCGACGCGGTGGGCGAGCGCGCCGCGCCGGACTGGTTCGGCGAGGGGCTGCGTGCCGCGCCGGAGGGCAGCACCCTCGGCACCGCCTGGCTGCTGCCCGCCCCCACGGGCCGTGCCGGGCCCGATGAGCGCCCCGGTGGACGGACTGCTCGGCTGGCGGGTGATCACGCTGCCCGACGGTTCGCGGCGGGGCGAGGACCTGGCCGGACGGTCGGTCGTCGTACCGCCCGGCGTGCGCAGGGACCCGGAGCACGCGCTGGTGTTCCCCGGCACCGACCGGCCCGTGAGCGTGCTGCGGTGGTCGGGCACCGACATCCGGCTGCTCGACGGCGACGGAAAGGTCCTCGCCGAGGTCACGCGCGGCCACACGGCCGGTCCGTTCAGCGCGGGCACCGCCCTGCTGCCGCCCCTGCGCTACTGGCACCTGCTCCAGCCCCGCGACCCGCAGGGCTCCGCGGCACTGCGCCAGGTCGGCGAGGACACCGCGGCGGAACTGCTCGCGGCGGCCGTCGCGGAGGCGCCCGGGGACGAGCCCGACGGCCGGGACGTGCTGCCCGGCCTGGTGCGCGGCCTGCTGCCGCGGGTCGGCCACGAGGCGCTGCGCGCGGGCATCGCCGGGGTGACGCGGTACGCCGCCGAGCTGCAGCGCGTCCTGGACGAGGCGCGCGCCCGGCTCGACGCCGCCGTGGCGGGCGACGCCCCACGGGAGGAGCCGGAGACCGTCGGCGACCTCCTGCTGGCCGCCGCGTTGAACGGCGTCGGCCTCACCGACGGCGAGCGCCGCTGGTACTACGACTTCGACCACCACCTCTTCGAACTGCCGGGCCTGCTCAACCCGTCCGCGCGGGGCAAGGCCGAACCGGCACCGGCGGGCCGGGCCCATCCCGACCTGCCCGGAAAGCCGTCGCTGGAGCGCCTCAACGCACTTGCCCTGCCCGACCTCCCGGCCGTCGTCGCCCTGCGGGCCGGCAGCGAGGTCACCGTGCCGGAGCACCGGCAGGCACTGGAGGCGTTCCTCGCGGAACTGGACGCGCAGCGCCTGACGGAACTGGACCCGGGCCACTGGCGCCGTGTCCGCCTGTGCCTGGACAGCGGCCTGTTCACCGGGCCCGACGCCGTGCAGGGCTACACCAGGACGACCGTGCTCGACCTGGCCGACGGCGCGTTCCTCGTCTTCCCCGACCGCTGGTACCAGTTCGTCCAGGAGTACGGCGCGCACGAGATCCCCGGCCGGCACTACGGCGCGCTCCACCACGACCCGACCGGCAGGTTCGAGACACCCGCCCCGTACACCCCGGTCTCCCAGGAACCGTTCGTGCCGGAGTTGACCCGGGCGCCCGGCTGGGCCGCCGCCTTCCGCGCCACGCTCGCGGAACGCGGCCCCGCACCCTGGTACCCGGCCGCCGCCGAGGAGTTCGCCCGGCTCACCGGCGTCACCCCGACCATGGCCCGGCTGGTGGTCGCCGGCCTGCCCCTCATCGACGACGTACGGGCGGCCGTACCCGCCGTGACGCTGAAGGCGATCGGGGTGAAGTCGGCCGACGCCCGCGTGGCCAAGGAGGAGCTGAGGGCCCTCGACGCGGGCGCCCGGCAGGCCGTCGTGGCGGCGCTGCTGCCCACCGACCCGTCCCGGCTGTGGACCCACGGCCCCGACGCCGCCCGCGCGGCCGAGGTCTGGAACGAGCGGCTGGGCCGGCGCACGCCCGTTCCCGAGGAGGTGGTGCACGACGCGGCCCGCACCGTGGAGCCCGTCGGCTGGGCACCGGCCGCCGCCCTGCGCGGCTTCGTCGACCTCGCCACCGAACCCCGGCTCACCCGGGACCTGACCTGGACCATCGGCCGCTACTACCCGCAGTCCGCCGAGCAGACACCCGGCTTCGACGGCCACGTCCTCAAGGGCGCGGTGGCGATGGCCGCGTGGCTCGCCCACCGGCTCCCGTCCGGCGACCCGGTCCGCGCCGTCCTGCCCGGCGTACTGACCGCGCTGCGCGCCCGGCTGGCCCATCCCGGGCTGCTGATCGGCCTGGACGGCAAGACCGACTGGGAGGCGTTCCGGCGGGCCGCGGGCGAACCGACGGAGACCGGTGACGACTTCGTCCGCTACGGCGCGGTCGTGCTGGGCACCGAGCGGTCCGAGTCCGACCCCGTCCCCGCCGTCCGTCCGGCCCTGCTGGACGCGGCCGGTCATGACCCGCACCTGGCGGCGCTCTTCACCGGGCAGCGGCCGAACGCGCAGCGGACCGCCCTGCGTCTGGTCCACGACGGCCCGTTCGCCGAACTGCTCGCCGACCCGGGCAACCCGGTGGCCGGCGAACGCGACCAGGGCGGCCTCTGGTGGCCGCAGGACCCGGCCCGGTCCGTGCCCTGCCTGGTCGCCGAGGTGGCCGCACGGCACGGCATCGGCGAGGACGCCGCCGTCCTCTACCTGATGCTGCTTGCCATGCCGGACCCCACCGACCGCAACACCGCGCGCTGGACCGGCTGGGGCACCGCCCGGCTGCGGGCCTCCCGCGCCGAACTCGCGGCCACCGACCTCGTACTGGAGGGCAGCCGCGCCAAGGCCGGACGCTCGCTGTTCCTGCCCGGCGGATGGACCCGGCTCGCCAACCCGCACCTCCCGCTGGAGCGGTGGAAGATGCCGCTGTACGGCCTGCTCGACGGCGAGTCGCCCGTCCTGGGCGTCGTCGTCCCCGCCCGTCCCGTGGCCGACGTGTACCGCGAGGCGTGGCGGCGGGTCGTGGCCGGTGAGGGCCCGCGGCCGGAGGACATGGAGGTGCCGCGACCGCGCGGGCGCCGGCGCTGAGTTCCGTCGAGGTCCGGGCGCCGGCGTCGTCCACCGGCGTCAGCGCTCCAGCTCCTTGTGCGCCGTCTCCGGCAGCCGCAGGTACACCAGCGAGGACAGCAGGCACAGGACAGCCACGTACCAGGGGAACAGCCCGGAATGGCCCAGGTCCTTGAAGAGCGTGCCCACGTACGGTGCCGTGCCGCCGAACAGGGCGACCGTGAGCGAGTAGGGGAAGCCGATCCCGGCCGCCCGCACCCGGGGCGGGAAGATCTCGGCGTTGACCGCGGCGCTGATGGAGGTGAAGCCGGTCAGCAGGATCATCCCGGCGCACTGCACCAGCAGCAGGACGGCGAAGGAGTCCCGCAGGGAGTGCAGCAGCGGCACGCTCAGCAGGGCGAACCCCACGCCGAAGAAGAGCAGCAGCGGGCGGCGCCCGAAGCGGTCGGAGAGCATGCCGCCCACCGGCTGGAGCAGCGCGAAGAAGGCCAGCGAGAGGGTGCCCGCGAGCAGCGCGTCCGACTTGGCGAGGCCCGTGTTGAGTTCGGCGTAGGTCGGCAGGTACGACGTCCAGGTGTAGTAGGCGATGGTGCCGCCCGCCGTGATGCCGCAGATCAGCAGCGACTCGCGCGGATGGCGGCGCAGCGCCTCGAACAGGCCGGGCCGCGGGGCCTGCCGCTGCTCCTCGCTGCGGGTCTCCTGCGCGCCCTGCCGGATCCAGAAACCGACCAGACTGAGCACCGCCCCGAGGACGAAGGGGACGCGCCAGCCCCAGCCGTTCATCCGCTCCTCGCTCAGCGTGTTCACCAGCACCGTCGCGACACCGGAGGCGACGAGCTGCCCGGCCGTCGTCGAGACGTACTGGAAGCTGGAGAACAGGCCGCGCCGCCCCGGCCCCGCCGACTCCACCAGGAAGGTCGTCGAGGCCGCGAACTCGCCGCCCACCGACAGCCCCTGGAGCAGCCGTGCGACCACCAGCACCACCGGGGCCAGCACACCGGCCGCCGCGTAGGTCGGGGTCAGGCCGACCAGCAGGCTGCTGCCGCCCATCAGCAGGATGGTGACCGTCAGCGCGGCGCGCCGTCCGCGCCGGTCGGCGATCGCGCCCATCAGCAGCCCGCCCACGGGCCGCATGAAGAAGCCCACGGCGAACACCGCGAACGTCGACAGCAGCGGCACCAGCGAGTTGTCCGCGCTCTCGGGAAAGACCTGGTCGGCGATGTACGTGGCCAGGAAGGTGTACGCGTACCAGTCGTACCACTCCACGGCGTTGCCCACCGAGGCGGCGAGGAGCTGGCGGACGGGCCGTCGGGCCGGGGGTGCTTCCGTGTGCATGCCTGTCATGATCGCGACCATCCCCGGGTGGCCGGCCCGGCACACCTCGCGTACCCACGACTTTCACACCGGCGCCACCGGACCCTTCCCTGACGTTTGCTGCTCCTGGAACACTCCTTTCGCGCGCAATCCGTCATCATCCGGCACCGTCCCGGCCGGTTGAACCCCCCAAGGCGAGAGGTCTCCCACCCCCATGCCAGACGTCAACCGCCGCAGGTTCCTCCAACTCGCTGGCGCCACCTCCGCGTTCAGTGCGCTGTCCGCGAGCATCGAGCGGGCCGCGGCGCTCCCGGCGAACCACCGTTCGGGGACGATCGAGGATGTCGAGCACATCGTCGTCCTGATGCAGGAGAACCGTTCTTTCGACCACTACTTCGGCAAGCTGCGCGGTGTCCGCGGCTTCGGCGACCCGCACCCGGTGACGCTGGGCAGCGGCCGGTCGGTGTGGCACCAGCCGGGCAGCGACGGCAAGGAGGTGCTGCCGTTCCACCCGGAGGCCGACGACCTCGGCATGCAGTTCCTCGAAGGGCTCCCGCACGGCTGGTCCGACGGCCAGGACGCCTACCACGACGCGAAGTACGACCGGTGGCTGCCCGCCAAGGGCACCACCACCATGGCGTACCTCACCCGAGAGGACATCCCCTTCCACTACGCGCTCGCCGACACCTTCACCGTCTGCGACGCCTACCACTGCTCCTTCATCGGCTCCACCGACCCCAACCGCTACTACCTGTGGTCGGGTCACACGGGCAACGACGGCACCGGCGGCGGGCCGGTCCTCGGCAACGACGAACTGGGCTACGACTGGACCACGTACCCGGAGCGGCTGGAGGCGGCCGGGATCTCCTGGAAGATCTACCAGGACATCGGCGACGGCCTGGACGCGGCCGGCCACTGGGGCTGGATCGACGACGCCTACCGCGGCAACTACGGCGACAACTCGCTGCTGTACTTCAACAAGTACCGCAACGCGAAGCCCGGCGACCCCCTGTACGACAAGGCGCGCACCGGCACCGACGCGAAGAGCGGCGAGGGGTACTTCGACCGGCTCCGCGCCGACGTCAAGGCGGACCGGCTGCCGAAGATCTCCTGGATCGCCGCGCCCGAGGCGTTCTCCGAGCACTCCAACTGGCCGTCGAACTACGGCGCCTGGTACATCTCCCAGGTCCTGGACGCGCTCACCGCCAACCCGGCGGTCTGGGCGAAGACCGCGCTGTTCATCACCTACGACGAGAACGACGGCTTCTTCGACCACCTGGTGCCGCCGCTGCCGCCGAAGTCCGCCGCGCAGGGCCGGTCCACCGTCGACGTCTCCCTCGACGTCTTCCAGGGCAGCGCCAGTCACCGCGAGGGCTTCTACGGGCTCGGCCCGCGCGTGCCCATGCTGGTCGTCTCGCCCTGGAGCAAGGGCGGATACGTCTGCTCCGAGACCTTCGACCACACCTCGGTCATCCGGTTCATGGAACGCCGCTTCGGCGTGCGCGAACCCCAGATCTCGCCGTGGCGGCGCGCCATCTGCGGCGACCTGACCAGCGCCTTCGACTTCTCGCGCAAGGACAGCCGCCCGGCCGCCCTGCCGGACACCGACGCCTACGAGCCGCCGGACCGCGAACGCCACCCCGACTACCGTCCGACGCCGCCCGCGGACCCGGACATGCCCCGGCAGGAGCGCGGCCGGCGCCCCACCCGCCCGCTGCGCTACGCCCCGCACGTGGACGGCGCCGTGGACGCCGCGGCCGGGAAGTTCACGCTCACCTTCGCCTCCGGCGCCGCGGCCGGTGCCGCCTTCCTCATCACCTCCGGCAACCGCACCGACGGCCCCTGGACGTACACCACCGGGGCCGGCAAGTCCGTCGCGGACACCTGGAACTCGGCGTACTCGAAGGGCTCGTACGACCTGACCGTGCACGGCCCCAACGGCTTCCTGCGCGTCTTCAAGGGCCCCAACAAGACCGCCGGACCCGAGGTCACCGCCCGGCACACCGGCGACGACGTCCGGCTGACCCTCACCAACAGCGGGACCTCGGTGGTCCGGCTGAAGGTCGAGAACGCGTACGGCGGCCGGAGCAAGACCCTCACCGTGCGTCCCGGCACCACCGTGCGCCACACCGTCGACCTGGAGCGGAGCCGACGCTGGTACGACCTGACCGTCACCTCCGCCTCCGACCCGGCGTACCTGCGCCGCTTCTCCGGCCACGTGGAGAACGGCCACCCCGGGCTGAGCGACCCGGCCCTCGCCACGGACTGACCCGGCCCGCCCTCAGAGCCGCGTGAGGTGCCCCGGCCCCGGCTGCCGGGGCACCAGTGTCTCTGCCGCGTCCGGCTCGGCGGGCGGCGCGGGCGGGCATGCCACGGGCGCCCGTGAGTGACCCGCGCTCGTCACGGACTGACCCGGCCCGGTCTCAGAGCCGCGTGAGGTGCCCCGGTCCCGGCTGCCGGGGCACCAGCGTCCCCGCCGCGTCCGGTTCCGGGGTCGGCACGGGAGGCGGGGTACGGGTGTCGGGCGGGTGTGGTGTCGCGCGGCTCAGCTGGATCACGCCGCAGGCGGCCAGCGCCGCACCGGTCAGGGCGAGGAGTACGCCGCCCGGGCCGCCGCGCAGCCGCTCGCCGAGCAGGGAGAGCCCGATCACCGCGGCGGCCACCGGATTGGCCAGTGTCACCACGGCGAGGGGGGCGCCCAGGCCGCCCCGGTACGCCGTCTGCGAGAGGAGCAGACCGCCTGCCGCGAAGGCCGCCACCAGCACCGCCACCCCGACGACCTGCGCGCTGAGCAGCGGGTCCGAGCGGTCCGTGACGGCGACCGTGACGGTCTGGGTGAGCGCCGAGGCGACCCCGGAGGCGATGCCGGACGCCGTCGCGTGCCGCAGCCCCGGCCGGGTGCCGGGCCACGCCAGCACACCGATCAGCGCGGCCGTCGCGCCGGACACCGCCAGCGCCTCGGCCACGCTCAGGGAGTCGTCGGGCGCGGGCCCCGACGCGGTGAGCAGCAGCGCGCCCAGCCCCAGCAGCGTCAGCCCGGTGCCCCGCCACTCGACGGCGCTCACCCGCCGGCCCGCCAGCCGCGCCCCGAGGGGCACCGCCGCGACCAGGGTGAGCGCCCCCAGCGGCTGCACCACGGTGAGGGGCCCGTACCGCAGGGCCACGACGTGCAGCAGCGCGGCCGACGCGTTGAGCGCGACCGACCACCACCAGGCACCGGACGCCAGCAGCCGGAGCATCCCCGCGCCGGCGCCGCGCGCGGCCAGCCGCTCCTGGGCGACGGCCGCGGCGGCGTAGGCGCACGCGGAGACCAGGGAGAGCAGGACGGCGACGAGAGCGGCGTTCATCGGGCCGCCCCGACCAGCTCGGGCCCGGCCGACGCCCGGCGCCGCGGCTGCGGCCGGCGCGGCGGCAGCGCGCACCGCGGCCGGTGCGGCGGGCGCAGCACCGCGAGCGCCAGACCGAGCAGCGCCGTGGCCGCGACCACGTCCAGCCAGTAGTGGTTCGCGGTGCCCACGATCACCAGCAGGGTCAGCAGCGGATGCAGCAGCCACAGCCACCGCAGCCGGGACCGGGTCGCGACGATCAGGCCGACCGCCAGCATCAGCGCCCAGCCGAAGTGCAGCGACGGCATCGCCGCGAACTGGTTCGACAGCTCGTCCGTGGCGGGCGGCCCGTACACCGAGGGGCCGTACACCCGGGCCGTGTCGACCATCCCGGCGGCGCCCAGCATGCGCGGGGGCGCGAGCGGGAACAGCAGGTGCAGCACCAGCGCCGCGCCGGTCACGGCGGCCAGCACCCGGCGCGCCCACACGTAGTGCGCGGGCCGTCGCAGGTAGAGCCAGACCAGGAAGGCCACGGTGGCCGGGAGGTGCACGGCGGCGTAGTAGGCGTTCGCCGAGTGGACCAGCGCGTCGCCGTGCAGGAGCAGGGACTGCACCGAGCCCTCGTCGGGCAGCCGCAGCGCCCGTTCCCCGTCCCACACCCGACGGGCGTTGCGGAAGGCCTCCGCCGTGTGTCCCGTCACCAGCCGCCGGCCGAACTTGTACACGAGGAAGAGCCCGGCCACGAGCAGCAGCTCACGGACGAGCGGCGGGCGCGCGGGCGTGCCCGGCACCGGCTGTGGAGGCTCCGCTCCGGCGGGCTCGCTGCGGGCGTTCATCCCCCGGCCTCTCATCGATACGACCTCGTTCCGATACGACAGTGTACCGATACGCTCGGGTACCGGTACACTGGCGTATCGATAGACACTCGAGGCACACTCGAGACACACCGGACGAGGAGCAGGGACCATGACGTCGCAGGCCGCGGACCGACCGGAAGCGGTCGGCGCCTCGCGCCGCTCCAAGCTCACGCCCGAGCGTGAGCAGGAGTTCTTCGACGCCGTGCTCGAACAGATCCGGGCCTGCGGGTACGACGCCGTCACCATGGAGGGCATCGCCGCCAGCACCAGGTGCAGCAAGTCCACGCTCTACCGGCAGTGGAAGACCAAGCCCCAGTTCGTGGCCGCCGCCCTGCGCTCCCACCGGCGGGTGCGCTTCGCCGGCATCGACAGCGGATCGCTCGCCGAGGACCTGCGCCAGGCGGCCCGCATCGCGGGGGAGTGGTCCGGCAAGGACACCCTCCTCCAGGCGCTCGGGCACGCGGTCATGCAGGACCCGGAGCTGCAGCGCGCACTGCGCGAGGCCCTGGTGGAACCGGAGATCGCCGCCCTGCGGGAGATCCTGCGGCGCGGGGTCGAGCGCGGCGAGGTCGACGCGGACCATCCGGCCCTGGAGTACGTGCCGGCGCAGATGTTCGGCGTGCTGCGGATGCGGCCCGTCGTCGAGGGCGAGTACGCCGACGCGGAGTACCTCGTCCGGTTCGTGGAGGCCGTCGTGCTCCCGGCGCTCGGCCTCCCCTGAGACCCAGGCCGCCGTCCATGGGATGACTGGACGGTGGTCTGCCCGCGCCGCACCGTGGGGACGGGGGCGGCGCGCACCCCCGGCCGGGCCGGGGCGCCCTCTGAGCGGAGGGGCGCCCCGCCCGGCCGATCAATGTGCGGGCCCGGGTCCGGTCAGACGTCCTGCCCGTTGCCGCCCCCGGCGGCGCCCGCCTCGATGCCCTTGGTGATCTCGTCGATCACGGCCTGCTTCTCCCCGACGTCGACGCCGAAGCGGACGACGACGATGCGCTGGGGATCGGCCGGCGAGGGGAAGGCGAGCGACTGGACGTACCCGTCGGCGCCCTTGGCGGTGACCGCCTGCCAGCGGACCAGGTAGCCCTTCTGCCCGGCGACCGTGACCGCCTTGGCCGCCAGTTCCTTGTGCGAGGTGATCCCGCCGTAGGACTTGCCGCCGTAGGATTCCTCGGCGTTCGCCTCGATGTCGGCCTTCGCGACCTCCTCCGCCGTGTCGCCCTTGGTGCGCAGCACCATCGCCGGGGCCGAGTAGGCGCCGCCCTTGGTGCACGTCTTGGCGGTGTCGCCGGGGCACTTGTAGCTGTCGTCGGACGTCACCGACGCGCCGACCTCCATCTGCTGCCCGGACCAGCCGTCCGGGATGGGCAGGGTGATCCCGCTCAGCCGGTCCGGCACCGACCCGCTGTCGATCGTCGGCGGCTCCGACTCGCCGGGCGAGTCCGGCGCGGGCGACTCGCCGCCCCCGCCGCCGTCTCCGCCGTCGCCGCCGCGCGAGTCGCCGAAGGGGTCGTCCTCGCCGGGGCCGCCCCGGTCCTGCTGCGAGGATCCCGCGCTGTCGCCGTCCGAGCCGTCCCCGGCCAGCGCGTACACGCCGACCCCGATGCCGGCCAGCACCGCAACCGCCGCCGCGACGGCTATGCCGGTACGCAGCCGTCGCCGCCGCGCGGAGGGCGGTTGCACGGGCATGCCCGGATAACCCTGGTGCACGGGGTACGGCCCCGGCGCCGCGACCGGCGCCGGAGGCTGCGCGGGAGGGGCCCACGCGGCGTCCTGCCCGGCGGGGCGGACCTGGTCCGTCCACGCCTTGCCGTCCCACCAGCGTTCGGTGGCGGGACCGTCCTGCTTCTGTCCGGGGTCCGGGTGCCACCCGGGAGGAGTCACCTGCGTCATGTGCACACCGTATGAGGCGTCGGTGAAAGCCGGATGAGAGGCCCGGCGACGATGTCCGCCGCATGTCCGCCGTAGGCCGCCCGCCGACCCGCCACCGCCCCGCGGCAGCGACGAGTTGACGCCGCCCGCCCGGTACCACCGCAGATGACGGGCCCGGCACGTCGTCCGGGCTTTACCCCATGTCACCCGTCACGGCAACTGCTCGCCGGACCACGCACCACGTGCCCGGCCGGAGGGCTAGGCTCAGTGCTCGTACGTCATTCGGGCGACTTGGGGAGGTAGCGGGATGACGGAGGTACGGCGGGCGGTCGCCGCCTCGGCCTCCCTCTGGGAGCGCGACGAGGAAGTCGCCACCATCACGCGGGCGGTCGACACCCTCTACGCCGACCGCTCGTCCCCCGGCCTGCTGCTGGAGGCGCGCGGCGAGGCCGGGGTGGGCAAGAGCGCGCTGCTCGCCGAGACCCGCCGCATCGCCGAGGCGCTCGGCTGCACCGTCTGGTCGGCACGCGGCGGCGAGACCCTCAGGTCCGTCCCCTTCAACGTCGTACGCCAACTCCTCCAGCCCGCACTGGTGTCGATGCTGCCCGAGGAGGCCCGCGAGTACCTCGGAGACTGGTACGACATCGCGGGCCCCGCCCTCGGCATAGCGGACCCCGGCGAGCGGCAGGCCGACCCGCAGGGCGTGTGCGACGGCCTGGTCGCCGCCGTGCGCCGCCTCGCCCGCCGGGAGTGGCCACTGGTGCTGCTGATCGACGACGCCCACTGGGCCGACCAGGAGACGCTGCGCTGGCTCGCCGCGCTCGCCGGACGGCTCGACGAGACCTCCGTGCTGATCGTCCTGGCCCGCCGCCCCGGCGACGTGAGCGGCGACAGCGCCCGCCACCTCGACGAGGCCGCCGCCGTGGGCCGGCCGCTCGCCCCGCTGAACGCCCTCACCCCCGACGCGACGGCCGGACTGACCCGCGCCACGCTGGGAGCCCACGCCGACGCCGCGTTCTGCCGCGAGGTGTGGGCCGTCACCGGCGGCAACCCCTACGAGACCGTCGAACTCCTCGCCAAGGTCCAGGACAGCGAACTGCAGCCGGTCGAGGCGGAGGCCGCCGAACTCCGTGCCCTGAACCGCTCCGCCCGCGGCGGCGGACTCGTCGCCCGCCTGGAACAACTCGGCGTCGACTCCACCCGGTTCGCCTGGGCCGCCGCCATCCTCGGCGGCGGCATCACCGTCGACATGGTGGCCCGCCTCGCCACCCTCGACCGCGCCGACGCCGCCCGCTGCGCCGAGCTGCTGTGCGACGCCCGCATCCTCGCCGCGACCGACCCCGTACCGGGCCAACCGGGCAGCGGCGACCTGGAGTTCGTCCATCCGCTGATCGCCACCGCCGTCTACAACTCCATCCCCGACGCGCTGCGCACGGCGATGCACGGCATAGCGGCCCAACTGGTCACCGACTCCGGCCTCGGCGCCGCGGCCGCCTCCCGCCACCTGCTCCAGGTCTATCCCGACGACGACCAGGAAGTCGTCGGGCAACTGCGCGAGGCCGCCCGGGAACACCTCGCCGTCGGAGCCCCGGACGCGGCCCGCCGCTGCCTGGAACGCGCGCTGCAGGAACCGCCGTTGCCCGACGCCCACGCGCGCGTGCTCTACGAGCTGGGCTGCGCCACCCTCCTCACCGCGCCCGCCACCACCATCGGCCACCTGCGCACCGCGCTCGCCATGCCCGGACTCGACGGCGAGCAGCGCGTCGACGCCGTCTTCCGGCTGTCCCAGGCCCTGCTCCACAACGACCAGCTGGAGGAGGCCGTCCGCACCGTCGAGGCGGAGGCCGCCCGCAACCCGGACCCGTCCGCGCGGCTGCGGCTCCAGGCCGTCCAGTACATGTGGGAGGGCATCCACGCGGGCGAGACGTCCTCGCCCCGCCGCTCCGCCCGCCTGGCCGAACTCGCCGCCACCTGCACCGGCCGCGACAACGCCGAACGCGCCCTGCTCATCCTGCGCGGCTTCGACGCCATGACGCACGGCGAGAGCGCCGAGGAGGTCGTCGAACTCTGCGACCGGGCCCTGGTCAACGGCCGCCTCGCACCCGGGCTCGGCTGGACCGACACCGAGTGGGGCCTGGAACTGCCCATGATGCTGGCCAGTTCGTACGCCTACGCCGACCGGCTCGACCGCGCCGAGGCACTGTTCACCGAGGCCCTGCGCGCCTACGAGACGGCCGGCTGGAGCGGCGGCCACCTCTCCCTCGCGCACGCCTACGTCGGCCTCGGCCACCGCAGGCGCGGCCGCCTCAAGGAGGCCGAGAAGTCGCTGCGCGAATCCCTGCGCATCGCCGAACGCGTCGGCCGCGGACTGCCGTTGTACTGGTCGGCGATCTGCAACCTGATCGACACCCTGCTCGCCCGCGGCCACGTCGCCGAGGCCCGGAGCCTCGCCGACCAGTACGGCTTCGCCCCGCCCTACCCGTCGACGATCGTGCTGCCCGACCCCCGCTCCGTGCGCGGCCGGCTGCTGCTGGCGACCGGCCGCACCGAGGAGGGCGTCAACGAGCTGGAGGCCGCCGAGAAGGCCGCCGCCGCCCGCGGCCGGCACAACCCGGTGGTGGTGCCGTGGGCGACCGAACTGGCCCGCGCCCTCGCCACCGAGGACCCCGGCCGCGCCGTCCGGCTGGCCAGTGACGCCCGCCGCCAGGCCGAGCGCTTCGGCACGGACACCGCCATAGGAGAGGCCCTGCGCTGCGCCGCCGCGCTGGAGACCGGCCAGCGCGCGGTCCGGCTCGCCGCCCAGGCCGTCACCTACCTGGAGGCCTCGCCCTGCCAGTACGAACACGCCGCCGCCCGCGTGGAGTACGGCATCGCGGCCCGCTCGGCGGCCGAGCTGAACCGGGGGCTCGCGCTGGCCGACTCGTGCGGCGCCGACGGGCTGGTGGCCCGGGCCCGCGAGGCGCTGGCGGTGGTACACGCGGGCTGACGGCCCGCCCCACCGGGGGACCTCACCCCGGGGTGCCGTCCTCCTCGGCCAGCACCCGCTGGGCCGTCGCGAACGCCGAGTTGGCCGCCGGCACCCCGCAGTACACCGCCGTCTGGAGCAGCACCGCACCGATCTCGTCCGGCGTCAGCCCGTTGCGCCGCGCCGCCCGCACGTGCATGGCCAGCTCCTCGTAGTGGCCGTGCGCGACCAGCGCGGTCAGCGTGACCAGGCTGCGCTCGCGCCGGGACAGCGTCTCGTCGGTCCAGATCTCGCCCCACGCGTAGCGCGAGATGAAGTCCTGGAAGCGGGCGGTGAACGGGGACTGGCGGGCCTGCGCCCGGTCCACGTGCGCGTCGCCCAGCACCTCGCGCCGTACCGCCATGCCCCGCCGGGCGTCACCGTCGAGATGCGCCCGCAGGGCGGTCAGCACCGCCTCCGGACGCTCGGCCGGCGCCAGGTGCGAGGCGCCGGGGATCTCCGTCAGCGTCGCTCCCGGCACCGCGTCGGCGATCTCCCGCAGATGCGCGGGCGGCGTGGCCGGGTCCTCGCGCCCGGCGATCAGCAGCGTCGGCGCGGTGATGTCGCCGAGCCGGTCCCGCAGGTCGAAGGCGGCCAGCGCGTCGCAGCAGGCGGCGTAGGCGCCGGGGTCGGCGTCCCGGTGGTCCCGGACCAGCCGCGGCACGGTGAACCCGGGGGTGAACCACCGGGCGTCCGCGCCGTCCGCCAGCCGCGCCAGCCCCTCCGCGCGCACCCGCGCGGCCCGCTCCTCCCACGGCTTCGCGCCGTTGAAGTGCGCCGACGAGCAGACGACCGCCAGCGACGACACCCGCTCCGGATGGTGCACGGCCAGGTGCAGACCCACCGCCCCGCCCAGCGACACCCCGGCGTAGGCGAAACGCTCCACCCCGAGCGAGTCGGCGAGAGCCAGCACCAGTTCGGCGAGGTCACCGACGGTGGCGCCCGGCCCGATGAGGTCCGCCGCCGAACCGCCGTGCCCGGGCAGGTCCCAGCGGATCACCCGGTGCCCCGTGGACAGCTCGGGCGCCACCGCGTCCCACAGGGCGTAGGAGGTGCCCAGCGAGGGCCCGAGCAGCAGCGGGGGTGCGGAGGAAGGGCCTTCGGTCAGGTGGTCGAGCATGGTCAACGTCGCTCCAGAGCACGGTCGGTCAGGGCTCCCGCGGAGCCGGTGTAACGGGCGGGGTCGGTGAGGGCGTCGAGGTCCAGATCCCGCAACTCCGGTACCTCGGCGAGCAGTTCGCGCAGCGTCCGGTCCTCGGCGTACGTGCGCGCCGCCAGCTCGGTGAGCAGCGCCCTGGCGCGGGACCGCCCGAGCACCGGCGTCAGTTCGGCGGCGAGCCGCTCGGACACGATCAGTCCGTGGGTGAGGCCGAGGTGCGCGCGCATCACGTCCGGCCGCACCCGGAGCCCCTCGGCCAGCTCGGCGGCGTCACGGGCCGCGCCGCCGGCCAGCCGCAGCAGGTCGCGCAGCGGCTCCCACTCGGCGTGCCAGGCGCCCGCCGGACGCTCGTCCTCGGCGGTCAGCGAGCCGTACAGCACCGCCGCGAGCTGCGGCGCCCGCCGGGCCGCCGCCGCGATCAGCGTGGACCGTACGGGGTTGGCCTTGTGCGGCATCGCCGAGGAGCCGCCGCCACCGCCCTCGGCGACCTCGCCGATCTCGGTGCGGGAGAGGGTCAGCACGTCGGCGGCGATCTTCCCGAGCGCCCCGGCGGCGAAGGTGAGGGCGCCGGCCAGGTCGGCGACCGGGGTGCGCAGCGTGTGCCACGGCAACAGCGGTGCCCGCAGGTCCAGTTCGCGGGCGTACGCCGCAGGAAGTGCCATGGGGTCCGGCGCGCCGTAGGCCCCGAAGGCGGCCAAGGTGCCCGCCGCGCCGCCGAGTTGCGCGGGCAGGGTGTCGCGTACGGCGGCGACGCGGTCCCGCGCGTCCAGGACCAGCGCGCGCCATCCGGCCGCCTTCAGCCCGAAGGTCGTCGGCACGGCGTGCTGGGTGAGCGTCCGGCCCGGCATCGCCGTGTCCCGGTGCCCGGCGGCCAGCAGGGCCAGCGCGCGTTCCGTCCGCGTGAGATCGGGGAGCAGCAGGTCCAGGGTGCGGGCGGCGACCAGCATCGTCGCCGTGTCCATGATGTCCTGGCTGGTCGCCCCCCGGTGCACGTACGGCCCGTACTCCTCACCGACCGCCTCGGTCAGGTCGGCCACCAGGGGGATGACCGGGTTGCCGCCGCTCCGGGCGCGTGCGGCCAGCGACCGTACGTCGAACCGGGCCGGATCACCGGCGGCCTCCGTCACCGCGGCCGCCGCCCCGGCGGGCGCCAGTCCCAGCGCGGCCTGGGCGCGGGTCAGGGCCGCCTCCGCGTCCAGCAGGGCCCGCAGATAGGCGCGGTCGCCGGTCGCCGACGCGGCCGGCGAGCCCGCCCGGCCGGGGGCGAGCAGGCTCGTGCCGGCATCGCCGGGATCCGCGGGTGATGTCACTGGAACTCCAGGAAGACCGTCTCGCCCTCGCCCTGAAGGCGGATGTCGAAACGGTACGTCCCACGGCCCTCGTCCGCCGCGACCAGCGTGTCGCGGCGCTCCGCCGGCACCCGGGCCAGCAGCGGGTCGGCGGCGAGCAGCGCATGGTCGTCCGGCAGGTAGATCCGGGTGTACAGGTGCACGAGGAGTCCGCGCGCGAACACGCACACGCTGACGCAGGGCGCGCTCCGCCCGCGAGCCCCGGGCCGCAGTGTCCGCGCGTACCAGTGGCCGTTCGCGTCGGTCTGGATCCGGCCGAAGCCGGTGAACTCCACGCCGTTGCGGCCCAGGAAGCCGCCGGAGGCGGGATCGCGCCGCATGGAGCCGTCGGCGGTCGGCGTCCTGCCCTCGGTGTCCGGACCCCACAGCTCCACGAGCGCGTCCGGCAGCGGGGCGCCCTCCCCGTCGTACACGTACCCGTGCACGGTGATCGTGTCCGGATGGCCGGCCGGCGCGATGTCCTCGCCGCCGGGGAAGGGCAGCGCGTACCCGTAGAACGGGCCGACCGTGTGCGACGGAGTGGGCAGGACCTGCCCCGGCTCGCTGGTGTCGATCTTCGTCATGGGGGTCAGCGTCCTTCTTCGATCCAGGTGGCGTTCGGGCCGTCGAGCACGATGTCCCAGTGGTAGCCGAGCGAGAACTCGGGCACGGACAGGTCGTGGTCGTACGTCGCGATCAGCCGCCGCCGGGCGGCGTCGTCGGTCACGGACTGGAGGATCGGGTCGTACGGGAACAGCGGGTCGTTCGGGAAGTACATCTGCGTCACGAGCCGCTGCGTGAACGCCGACCCGAACACCGAGAAGTGGATGTGCGCCGGACGCCAGGCGTTGACGTGGTTGCGCCACGGGTAGGGGCCGGGCTGCACGGTGGTGAAGCGGTAGCGGCCGTCGCCGTCGGAGAGGGTGCGGCCCACCCCGGTGAAGTTCGGGTCCAGCGGCGCGTCGTGCTGCTCGCGCTGGTGCGCGTACCGTCCCGCCGAGTTGGCCTGCCAGATCTCCACGAGCTGGCCGCGCACGGGCTTTCCGTTCCGGTCGAGCAGTCGGCCGGAGACGGTGATGCGCTCGCCGACCGGCTCCCCGGTGTGCTGCCGGGTCAGGTCGTTGTCGATCCCGGTGAGATCCCGCTCTCCGAAGGCGGGGGAGGACAGCTCCACCAGCTCCGGGTCCTGGCGGACGTCGATGGCGATCGGCGGCTGCTTCGGGTGGCGCAGCACCGAGGAGCGGTACGGGGCGTAGTCGCGGCGCGGGTGGTGCTCGACGGGCGCGCCGTCGGCGACCCGCTTCTCGTACGCGGCGTGCTCGGCCGCGATCTCCGCGTCGATGTCGTGCTGGGTGAGAGGCATGGGGATTCCCGTGGGTGACAGGGGCTAGCGGTCGAGGACAAGGGCCAGGCCTTGGCCGACACCGATGCAGAGGGTGGCGACGCCGGTGCCGCTGCCCTTGCGGGCCAGTTGGTGCGCGACGGTCCCGGCGAGGCGGGCACCGGAGGCGCCCAGCGGGTGGCCCAGCGCGATGGCTCCGCCCTGGGGGTTGAGGATCGCGGGGTCGAACTCCGGCCACTCGGCTTCGCAGCCGAGCACCTGGGCGGCGAAGGCCTCGTTGAGTTCGAGGACGTCCAGGTCGGCGAAGGTCCGCCCGGCCTTGGTCAGGGCGCGGTGCACGGCTTCGACGGGGGCGAGACCGAAGTAGTGCGGGTCGGTCGCCGAGACGCCGGTGGCGGAGATCCGGGCGAGCGGTTCGCGGCCGGTGGCCTTCAGGCCCTCCTCGTCGGTGAGGAGCAGGGCTGCCGCGCCGTCGTTGAGCGGCGAGGCGTTCCCCGCGGTGACGGTCCCGTCGGTCTTCCGGAACGACGGCTTGAGCTTCGCCATCGCCTCCAGTGAAGCGGTCGGGCGTACGCACTCGTCGGCGGCGAAGTCCACCGGGTCGCCCTTGCGCCGCTCCACCGGGACGGGCGCGAGTTCCGCGTCGAACAGGCCGTCGGCCTGGGCGCGGGCGGCCTTGTGGTGGGAGGCGAGGGCGTACTCGTCCTGCCGCTCGCGGGTGATCCCGTGCTTGTCGGCGATCAGTTCGGCCGACTCCCCGAGCGGGATCGTCCACTGCGGGTCCATCCTCGGGTTGACCATGCGCCAGCCCAGGGTGGTCGAGTACAGCTCGGTGTGCCCTGCGGGGAAGGGCCGGTCCGACTTGGGCAGGACGTACGGCGCCCGGGTCATCGACTCCACCCCGCCCGCGAGGGCGATCGAGGCGTCGCCGACGGCGATGGCGCGCGCGGCCTGGATCACGGCTTCGAGCCCGGAGGCGCACAGCCGGTTCACGGTGACGCCGGGGACGGTGGTGGGCAGGCCGGCCAGGAGGGCCGCCATGCGGGCGACGTTGCGGTTCTCCTCACCGGCGCCGTTGGCGTTGCCGAAGTACACGTCCTCGATCCGGGACGGGTCCAGGCCGGGGGTGCGGGCGAGGAGTTCACGGATCGCGTGCGCGGCCAGATCGTCGGGGCGTACGCCCGCCAGGCCGCCGTTGTACTTGCCGAACGGGGTGCGGACCGCGTCGACGACGTAGACGTCCTTCACTTCGCCTCCTCCGCGAGCGCCGGTTCCTCCGCCACGACGAGCGCGGCATCGGTCCTGGCGGTGATCTCTTCGACGCTCACGCCCGGCGCGGTCTCGACCAGGACCAGGCCGTCGGCAGTGACGTCGAGGACGCCGAGGTCGGTGATGATCCGGTCCACGCACGCCTTCCCGGTGAGGGGCAGCGCGCACTCCTGGAGGATCTTGGGCGAGCCGTCCTTGGCGGTGTGGGTCATCACCACGATCACGGTGCGGGCCCCGTGGACCAGGTCCATCGCCCCGCCTATCCCGGTGATCATCTTGCCCGGGACGGCCCAGTTGGCCAGGTCCCCGCCCGCCGACACCTGCATGGCCCCCAGTACGGCGACGTCGATGTGCCCGCCCCGGATCATGCCGAAGGACAGCGCGGAGTCGAAGAAGGCGGCGCCCGGCAGCACCGTCACCGTCTCCTTGCCCGCGTTGATCAGATCCGGGTCCACCTCGGCCTCGGTCGGGTAGCGGCCGGTGCCGAGGATGCCGTTCTCCGACTCCAGGGTGACCTCGACGCCCTCGGGGAGGTGGTTGGGGATCAGCGTCGGCAGGCCGATGCCGAGGTTGACGTACTGGCCGTCCTTCAGCTCCCGAGCCGCCCGCGCGGCCATCTCCTCACGCGTCCAGGCCATCAGGAACTCACCGTCCGCCGCTCGATCTTCTTCTCCGCCGCCTGCTCCGCCGTCAGCGCCACCACGCGCTGCACGAAGATGCCGGGCAGATGCACCTCGTCCGGGTCGATCCCGCCGGGCTCCACCAGCTCCTCCACCTCCGCGATCGTGACCCGCCCGGCCATCGCGGCCAGCGGGTTGAAGTTCCGGGACGACTTGGCGAACACCAGGTTCCCGTGCCGGTCGCCCTTGGCCGCCCGCACCAGCGCGAAGTCGGTACGGATGCCGCGCTCCAGTACGTACTCGGTCCCGTCGAACTCGCGGACCTCCTTGGGCGGGGAGGCCAGCGCGACCCCGCCGTCGCCGTCGTAGCGCCAGGGCAGACCGCCGTCGGCCACCTGGGTGCCGACGCCGGCCGGGGTGTAGAACGCGGGGATCCCGGCGCCTCCGGCCCGCAGCCGCTCGGCCAGCGTGCCCTGCGGGATCATCTCCACCTCCAGCTCCCCGCCGAGGTACTGGCGCGCGAACTCCTTGTTGGCGCCGATGTAGGACCCGGTCACGCGGGCGATCCGGCCGGCGGCCAGCAGCACCGCAAGACCGGACTCCATCGCTCCGCAGTTGTTGGAGACCACCGACAGGCCGTCGGTGCCGCGCTCGTACAGCGCCTGGATCAGTACGTTCGGCACACCGCTCAGCCCGAAGCCACCCACCGCGAGCGACGCGCCGTCGGGCACGTCGGCCACTGCCCCACCGGCCGTGGCCACCACCTTGTCCATCCGAGAAGCCCCATCTCTGACGCGAATTAATCAGGGCACTGAGTATTTCAGCGAGGTGTTCAACACGCTGCCATCGACCGGCCGAGGCGTCAAGGTCTGGAAAAGTACCCGGTAGATCGCTTGCTGAGGTGTCCGGCGGTTGGCGGCGGGCCGGGGTATCGTCAGTACACCTACGAAGTGACTACGGGAGAGCGCATGGCAGCGGTCGATCTGACCACCCATCCCGGACACCTGGCCCGGCGGCTCCAGCAGGCGCACTACCTGCTGTGGAACACGATGGTCTCCGAGGAGACCACCTCGCCGCAGTTCGCCGTCCTGAACGCCCTCGTCGCCGAGCCCGGCCTGGACCAGCGCACGGTGGGGGAGCGGGTGGGCCTGGACCGCTCCACCATCGCCGAGGTGATCAGCCGGCTGGGCCGCCGCGGGCTGCTCGACAAGGTCCGCGACCAGCAGGACGGCCGCCGGTTCCTGCTCCGGCTGACCGACGAGGGGCTGCGCGTCCACCGCAGGCTGAGCGTGCGGGTCGCCCGGATGAACCAGGTGTTCCTCGCCCCGCTCTCGCCCGACGAGCGGACCGCGTTCTTCGACCTGGTCCGCCGGGTCGCGGACGCCGCCGAGGGGCTGCGCAACCCGGAGTCGTCCGGGGTACCGGGCTGACGCGGGGCCGACGGCTCAGGAGCCGCCCGCGAAGACCACCCACACCTGGCCCTCGGCGAAGTTCAGCGCGGCGCCGTCGCGCGTGGTGAACTTCGTGCCGTCGGCGGCCGTGTCGCGCGTCCAGGTGGCGTCGTACGTCCGGCCGTCGCGCAGCACCTCCGCGCGGCCCGAGCCCACCGACTCGACGTAGGGGGAGTTGCTGCCGCGGAAGTCGCGGAAGGCGGAGTCGCGCACCGTCACGTGCTGCACGACGACCGTGGCCGGCGCCAGGCGTTCGCCGTCGGCCACGCCGGCCGGCGAGCCGTCCAGGGAGACCAGCCACCGGTCCCGGCTCTCCGACCAGGTGAAGGTGAAGCTCGTCGCGGGGTAACGCACGGTGCGGGAGGACTCCGCCCGGCCGCCCTCGGGCGCCTCGCCGAAGGTGAAGCCGGTGGTGAGGGCCCCGGCGCCCGCGGGTTCGGCCGACAGCTCGCCGGGCCGCAGGTAGAGGTTGTGCGGGGCCTGCCGGTCGTCGTTGCGGACGTAGGCCTCGGGTGCGTCGCCCGGTGTGACGGCACGCAGCGGAGCCTTCTCGATGAGCGGCAGCAGCTTGCTCTGGGCGCCGGAGAACGCCAGCGTCGGCCGGTCGAACTGGCGCAGCAGCTCCAGGTCGGACTCCCGGGCGCTGCGCACCGGCCCGACCTCCTCGGGCAGCTGGGTCGCGTAGAGCGCCATCAGCCGGCTCAGCCCGCCCTCCACCGGCTCCGCGTAGACGACGTCCGCGGCGTCCAGGCCGGTCTGGGGCCGGGCCTCGGGCGCGTTGTCGACCTTCACGGCGAGCACCGGGCCGGTGGCGGGTGCCGAGGTGTGCGACCGTTGCGGCTCCGGCGCCCGTCCGTTGTCGTTGCCGCCCGGCCCGGCCGTGCAGCCCGCGGCCAGCGCGACGGCCGCCGTCACGGTCACCAGCGCGGCTCCGCGTGCTCCGCGTGCTCCGTGTGCTCCGCGTGCGCGCCCCTCGCGCGTGCCGTGTGCGCGCGGGCTCCGTCCGTGCGTCCCTCGTCGCATCCCGACCATCCGTCCGCCCATCCCGTGTCATTGATTGTGCGCCTCTTGCAGCATTTAGTGCCATACCTGATCGAATCCGACAGGGCACACGGAACGAGGCAGATAATCCGCTGTTCGGCCGAAACCGTGGCCGGTTCAGTGACGAGGGGCCCGGGTACCCGGCCGAGACGCAGGAGCGCGACGCGCACGGCCACGGAGGGAGCCCGGGCGATGAAGGCAGTGACATGGCAGGGCAAGCGGGACGTCCGGGTCGAGGAGGTGCCCGACCCGCGGATCGAGGAACCGACCGACGCGGTCATCCGTGTCACCTCCTCGGGGCTGTGCGGCTCCGACCTGCACCTCTACGAAGTACTCACACCGTTCATGACACCGGGCGACATCCTCGGCCACGAGCCGATGGGCATCGTCGAGGAGGTCGGGTCCGAGGTGACCGGCCTGAAGCCGGGCGACCGGGTCGTGGTGCCGTTCCAGATCGCGTGCGGGCACTGCTACATGTGCGGCAGCGGCCTGCCGACCCAGTGCGAGACCACCCAGGTCACCGGCGAGGGCATGGGCGCCCCGCTGTTCGGCTACACCCGGCTGTACGGGGCGGTGCCCGGCGGTCAGGCCGAGTACCTGCGCGTACCGCAGGCCCAGTTCGGGCCGATCAAGGTGCCCGAGGGTCCGGCCGACGACCGCTTCGTCTACCTCTCCGACGTGCTGCCCACCGCCTGGCAGGCGGTCGCCTACGCCGACATACCCAAGGGCGGCAGCATCGCCGTGCTCGGTCTCGGCCCGATCGGCGACATGGCCTGCCGGATCGCGCTGCTCAAGGGCGCCGGCCGGGTCTTCGGCGTGGACCTCGTGCCGGAGCGGCTGCGGCGCGCCCGCGAGCGGGGCGTGGAGACCTTCGACCTGCGGGCCTTCGACAACGAGAAGGAACTGGTCGCCGCGATGCACGAGGAGACCGGCGGCCGCGGTCCCGACGCCGTGATCGACGCGGTCGGCACCGAGGCGCACGGCGGGACCGTGGCCAAGCTGGTCCAGCAGGCCGCCGCGGTGATGCCCCGGTCCATCGGCGGCCCGCTCGCGGAGCGGTTCAGCATCGACCGGCTCGCCGCCCTGTACACCGCGATCGAACTGGTCCGCCGCGGCGGCACCATCTCGCTCTCGGGCGTGTACGGGGGCACGGCCGACCCGATGCCGCTGCTGACCATGTTCGACAAGCAGCTCCAGCTGCGCATGGGACAGGCCAACGTACGCCGCTGGAGCGACGAGATCCTCCCCCACCTGACCGACGAGGACCCGCTCGGCGTCGACGACTTCGCCACCCACCGGGTGCCGCTGGCGGACGCGCCGCACGCGTACGAGATGTTCCAGAAGAAGCAGGACGGCGCGGTCAAGGTGCTCATGAAGCCGTGAGCGCCGGTGCCCGGGAAGGAGCCCTCACGGTCCGCCGAGGATCTCCGCGAGGTCGTAGCGGACCGGCTCCTCCAGCTGGGCGTAGGTGCAGCTCTCCGGCGTCCGGTCCGGGCGCCAGCGGCGGAAGCGGGCCGTGTGCCGGAAGCGCGCCCCGTTCTCCATGTGGTCGTACGCCACCTCGACGACCCGCTCCGGCCTGAGCGGCATCCAGGACAGGTCCTTCTTGCCCGACCAGCGGCTCGGTGCGCCCGGCAGCCGCGCCCCCTCGTGCGCCGACTCCTCCGCCCAGGCGGCCCACGGATGGCCCTGCGCGTCGTCCATGCGCAGCGGCTCCAGCTCCTCCACCAGCTCCGCCCGGCGCTTCATGGTGAAGGCGGCGCTCACCCCCACGTGCTGGAGGACGCCCCGGTCGTCGTACAGACCGAGCAGCAGCGAGCCGACCACGGGGCCGCTCTTGTGCAGGCGGTATCCGGCGACGACCACGTCCGCCGTCCGCTCGTGCTTGATCTTGTACATGGCCCGCTCGTCCTGCCGGTACCCCAGGTCGAGCGGCTTGGCGACCACCCCGTCGAGCCCCGCGCCCTCGTACCGCTCGAACCACTGCCGGGCCACCTCGATGTCGTCCGTCGCCGGTGCCACGTGCACGGGCGGCGTCACCCCGGACAGCGCCCGCACCAGCAGCGCCCGCCGGTCGGCCAGCCCCACGTCGAGCAGGGACTCGTCGTCCAGGGCCAGCAGGTCGAAGGCGACCAGCGAGGCCGGCGTCCGCTCGGCCAGCATCCGCACCCGGGAGTCCGCCGGATGGATCCGCTCGGTCAGCGCGTCGAAGTCCAGATGCCCCTCCCGCGCGATCACGATCTCCCCGTCCACCACGCACCGCTCCGGCAACCGCTCCCGCACCGCCACCACCAGCTCCGGAAAATACCTGGTCAACGGCTTACCGGTACGACTCCCCAGCTCCACATCGTCCCCGTCCCGGAACACGATCGCCCGAAACCCGTCCCACTTGGCCTCGTAGTGCATCCCCGACGGAATCTTCGCCACGGACTTGGCGAGCATCGGCTTCACGGGCGGCATGACGGGAAGGCGCATGGTCCGACTGTAGGAGCGCGGTGCCGTCCCCGCCTGATATGCGAAGCCAAGGCCGTGCGCCTACCGTGGCTCGCATGGCGGAAGCGGTGGAACTGGAGGCGGGTGGCCGGAGCGTGCGGCTGTCCAGCCCGGGGAAGGTGTTCTTCCCGGAGCGGGGCTACACCAAGCTCGACGTGGCCCGGTACTACCAGGCGGTGGCCCCCGGCATCCTGCGCGCCCTGCGCGACCGCCCCACCACCCTGCAGCGCTACCCGGACGGGGTCGGCGGCGAGTGGTTCTACCAGAAGCGCGCGCCCAAGGGCATGCCCGACTGGATCCCGACCGCGCACATCACCTTCCCCAGCGGCCGCAGCGCCGACGAGATGTGCCCCACCGAGGAGGCGGCGGTCCTGTGGGCCGCCCAGTACGGCACCCTCACCTTCCACCCCTGGCCGGTGCGGCGCGCCGACGTCGACCACCCCGACGAACTGCGCATCGACCTCGACCCGCAGCCCGGCACCGACTACGACGACGCCGCCCGCGCCGCCCACGAACTGCGCGCGGTACTGGAGGAGTTCGGCGGACTGCGCGGCTGGCCCAAGACCTCGGGCGGGCGCGGCATCCACGTCTTCGTGCCGATCAAGCCGCGCTGGACCTTCACCCAGGTGCGGCGCGCCGCCATCGCCGTCGGCCGCGAGATGGAGCGGCGGATGCCGGACCGGGTGACCATCAAGTGGTGGAAGGAGGAGCGCGGCGAGCGCATCTTCATCGACTACAACCAGACCGCCCGCGACCGCACCATCGCCTCCGCCTACTCGGTGCGCCCCCGCCCCAACGCCCCGGTCTCCGCTCCGCTGACCTGGGACGAGGTGGGCGTCGCGCACCCGCAGGACTTCGACATCACGACCATGCCCGCGCGCTTCGCCGAACTCGGCGACGTGCACGCGGGCATGGACGATCAGCGGTACTCCCTCGACGCCCTGCTCGAACTGGCGACGAAGGACGAGCACGACCACGGGCTCGGCGACCTGCCGTACCCGCCCGAGTATCCGAAGATGCCGGGGGAGCCCAGCCGGGTACAGCCGAGCCGGGCCAGGAAGCACGCTCCCGGCCCGGACGGGCCTACAACTCCTTGATCCGGACGTCCCGGTACGAGACGACGTCCGTCGTGCCGTGCACCTGGAGTCCGACGTAACCGGAGGCGAACCGCCGCCCGTCCGTGCCCGGGTCGTCCGAGCGCGGCGGGGTGAAGTCCTGGCCGCCGGTGTTGTCGAACTCGTTGATCAGCACGCCGTTGCGGAACACGGAGTAGTGCTGGTCGACCACGCGGATCTCGTAGTCGTTCCAGGTGCCCTTCTCCGTCACCCCCGCACCGGCCAGACCCACCCGGTCGAAGCCGTAGAGCGAGCCGGTCTTGTACATGTCGCCGGTGGGGCCGTCGAAGACCTGCACCTCGTGGCCGTACTTGATGGCGACCCACTCCGGCCGGGACTCCTCCGGGTGGTCGTGCACCTGCGGGAAGCGCACGAACACGCCGCCGTTGGTGTTGGCGGTCCCCGCCGCGTCGTCCCGCCACTGGAGCTTCAGCGAGAAGTCGCCGTACTTGCGCTCGGGGAACCACAGCATGCCCATACCCGGCGTGGTGGTGCTGGAGGTGATCGACCCGTCCGCGTTCAGCCCGAACGAACCGCCGCCCACCTGCTGCCACTTGGCGAAGGACGCCTGGGTGCCGTCGAGGATGGTGCGGTAGCCCTCGGTCTGGCCGGGCTTGCCGATCCCGGACTGGCGGGCGGCCTTGTTGATCGCCTTGACCTCCCGGTTGTCGACGACCCCCTCGTCCCGGAGCGTGTCCAGCACCTCACGCACGTGCTTGAGGAAGAGCTGCTGGGACGACCACTCCTTCTCGTCCTCGATCATCTCGTTGATCCGGCACCGGTTGTTGGTGACCCGGTTCGGCACACCGGTGTCCACCGTGCCGACGATCACCGTCTGGCGCTCGTCGAACTCCGGGCAGGGCGGACCCGGAACCTGGCCCGCCACCACCGTGAAGCTCACCGTCACCGGCTCGGAGGTGTTGCCGGCCTTGTCGCTCGCCCGGTACGCCACGGTGTGCCGGCCGACGCGGTCGACGACCACGGGAGCGGAGTACGCCAGGTAGGGCCCGGCGTCCAGCGAGTACTCGACACCGGCGACGCCGGAGCCGCCCTCGTCCGTGGCGTTGACGGTCACCTTCGCGCTGCCGACGTACGCGCCGTCGGAGTTCTTGGTGCCGTCCACGGTCGCGCCGGTCACCGGCGGGGTGGTGTCCTGAGGGGGAGCGGCGACCACGGTGAAGGCGACGCTCTTCTCCGCGGCGGCGTTGCCCGCCTTGTCGGTGGCCCGGTAGCGGACCGTGTGCTCGCCGACCTCGTGCACCATGACGGGCGCGGTGTACGCCTGCCAGGCGCCGTCGCCGACGGCGTACTCGATGGTGTTGACGCCGGAACCGGTGTCGGAGGCGGTGACGGTCACCGTCGCCATGTCGATGTAGGCGCCGTCGGGGTTCTTCTCACCGCTGACCGTCGCCGAGGTCTCCGGCGCGGTCGTGTCGTCGGTGTCGGGGGCGACCACCGTGAAGTCGACGCTCTTCTCGGCGGCCGCGTTGCCCGCCTTGTCGAACGCCCGGTAGCGCACCGTGTGATCGCCGACCTGGTCGACCACGACCGGCGTGGTGTACGGCTGCCAGGCGCCGTCCGCCCCGATCGCGTACTCGACCCGGTCGACGCCGGAGCCGCCGTCCTCGTCGGTGGCGGCGACGGTCACGCTCGCCGAACCGACGTACTGCCCGTCGGCGTTCTGCGTGCCGCCCACCTCGGCCGAGGTCTCGGGCGCGGTGGTGTCGTCGCCACCGCCGCCCTCGGTCACGGTGAGCACGCCCGTCATCTGGCCGTGCCCGGGGATCGTGCAGTGGTACTTGTACTTGCCTGGGGTCAGGGTGACCTCGGCGGTGTGCTTGCCGCCCTGGGCGTCGCCCGGGTTGGCGAGGATGTTGAGCTGGACGTCGCTGTTGTACTCCGGGTCGCTGGTGATGAACGTCAGCGTGTGCGGCATGCCGGTGGTGTTGCCGGTGGCCTCACTGTTCTCGAAGACGATCGTGGCCGGTCCGGCCACCGCCGTCTCCGGCGCGGACGTGTACTTGGTGATGTCGTCGCCGGCGGTCCAGGTCAGGACCTGGTCGGCCGCCTCGGCCCGCGGAGCCGGCCGCCCGTCCTGGGCGGACGCCGTCTGCAGTCCGAGCATCATCAGCAGGCCGGCCAGCAGCGCGGCCCACATTCTTCGTTGGCGTATCACTCGGTCCTCCTGGCCAGCTGTCCGGCGGCCGGCGTCGGGCCGCCGCCCTCGTAGGTGACCCGCCACAGCGCCGACTTGGCGTCCGAGGTGAAGAAGCCGCGGCCGTAGTCGAGGACGTACAGCGCGCCGTCCGGGCCGAACTTCCAGCCCATCAGGTTCTTGATGCCGTCGTTGCCGACCGGCACGATCTTCTTCAGGGACTCCGAGTGCACCGGCAGACCGCCGTCGCCCTGGGTCTTCGGGTCCATCAGCACGGCGTTGCGCGGCTGGTCGGAGTCGTAGAAGTCACCGACGAACCACTTGCCGTCCCAGTACGCGGGCCACTTGGTCGCACTGGTGCTGTCCGCGTCGTAGCGGTAGACCGGGCCGTTCATCGCGGCCTGGCCGCCGCCCTTGAGCCAGGGCAGCTTGTAGGTGGCCTCGTCCTGCTTGTACGACGGGATCCCGTTCTCGTCGCGCGGGAAGTCGGGGCCGCCGCCCTGCGGCGAGTACCAGATGTTGTTGCCGGTCACCGGCGGCAGGTTGACCAGGCCGTCGTTGTTCGGCGACTCGTTCTTCGGGGCGTCGCAGTCGTACCAGCCCAGCGGCTTCGACGGGTCCGGCAGGTTCCGGTCCCGGTACGGCTGCTTGTTGCCCATGCAGTACGGCCAGCCCCGGTTGCTCGCCTTGGTGATGGTGGCGAACGTGTCGTACTTCGCGGGGCCCCACGTCGGCGAGGGAGCGCCGGCGTCCGGGCCGACCCACCCGGCGTAGAGGATGTCGGTCGCCTTGTCGACGGAGATGCGCGCCGGGTTGCGGACGCCCATCACATAGATCTCGCCCCGCGTCTTGCCACCGCCCTCGGCGGTCTCCTCGCCGGTGAAGAGGTTGCCCTCGGGGAGCGTGTAGGTCCCGTCCGGCTCCGGGTGGATGCGCAGGATCTTGCCGTTGAGGTTGTTGGTGTTGCCGGCGGTGCGGCGCGCGTCGGCGAAGGACACGCCCTTGAAGTTGGGCTGCGGGTTGTTGCCGGAGTAACCGTCGCTGAAACCACTGGAGTTGTTGTCACCGGTGGCGATGTACAGGTTCCCCTTGGAGTCCCAGGCCATCCCGCCGCCCGCGTGGCAGCAGCTGTGGATCTGCACCGGCCACTTCAGCAGCACCTTCTCGCTGCCCAGGTCCAGCTTGTTGGTCGCCTGGTCGAGGGTGAAGCGCGAGACGCGCCGCTCGGCCATGTGGGTCTCGCGGTTGATCTCGGAGTGCGGCGTGTAGTGCAGGTACACCCAGCCGTTCTCGCTGAACCGCGGGTCCAGCTCGATGCCGAGCAGGCCCTCCTCGACCTTGATCAGCTCGTCGCCGCCGCCCTTGTTGCCGAAGATGGTCAGGGCACCGGCGAGGGTGACCTTCTTGGTCTTCGGGTCCCAGACGTGGATCTCGCCCTTGCCCTTGCCGATGTTCGGGTCGTTCCAGTCGGTGACCACGGGCTGGGAGGAGTCGGCGCCACCGCGGCCGATGTAGAACACCCGCCCGTCGGGGGCGGTGACCAGGCCGTGCGGTTCGCCGATCTGGTCGTTCTGGCCCGGCTGGTTGGGCTGGGTCAGCCGCTCGGCCTTGTAGTTGCCGGTGATGGTGGCCTTGCAGTCGGCCTGCGACAGCCGCGACGTCCACAGCAGGGCGCCGCGCAGGTGGGAGCGGAACTCCGTCTCGTCGTACGACGACACCGTGCCGCCCATGCCGGTGTAGAAGGACCGGCCGCCGTCGTAGTCCCGGCACCAGCTGACGGGGTGGTCCCAGCCGTTGGCGCTCTCCCCGGGCGCGTACGTCGACTCGCGCACCCGGGCGACGGTGTGCACGTCACCGGACGGGTTCTTCTGCCAGTTGAGCCACTCGTCGGGCCGCTTCCACTCCGCCGGCAGGTCCTTGGTGGCCGGATGACGCCGGTCGCCGACCTCGACGGTGGCCCGCTGGACCTTGGTGGGGCTGGAGGCGGCGGGACGCGCGCCGACCAGACCGGTGAACCAGTCCGAGTACGGCTCCGCGCGGGCCGCGTCGTGGACGCCGACGAACCCGCCGCCGGCCTCCATGTACGCCTCCAGGCCCGCCTCCTGCGCCGGATCGAGGACGTCGCCGCCCCCGGTCAGGAACACGATCGCGTTGAAGCGGCCGAGCTTCTTCTCGTTGGTGAAGACGTCGGCGTTGTCCGTGGCCTGGACCTGGAAGCGCTCCTTCTGCGGGCCGGACAGCCCGATCCGCTCGATGGCCGCGATCCCGGCGTTCACGACCGGCGACTCGTCACCGGCCGCGGCGGAACCGTAGAACACCAGCACACGTACGTTGGAGCCGCCCGGGGGCGACTTGATCGACATCGTTGTCAGGGACGGATCCGGCGCCGGACGTGCGCTGGCGGTCGGGCCAGCCAGCAGTCCCGCGGCGACGAAACCGGCGGTGGCGAACGCCGCCCATCCTCTTCTTCTCGCGCTCAACCCTCTTAAGGGCATGGGCACCTCCTCGGTCACGGCAGCAGCGCCAAGGAAGCTAGACCTCTTTGCGTGGTTCGCCAATAGGTATGACCGGGATCCAACGAACTTTGTCCTGAGTGTGGATAAACGCGGCGCCAACCGGTACGGTCCCACAGGCTCATCACAGCCAATCAGTACTACGGCTCCGCAAATTCCGTATCAGCGTGGGGAGTTCGGCATGGACAGGCGAGGTTTCAACCGACGGGTACTGCTGGGCGGCGCGGCCGTCGCGACATCGTTGTCCATCGCTCCGGAGACCGCGGGCGCCGCCGGTGAGGCCAAGGGCGTGACCGCGAAGACGGCGCGGGCCGGGGGCGAGGTGAGACACATCAAGATGTACGCCGAGAAGCTGGCGGACGGTCAGATGGGCTACGGCTTCGAGAAGGGCAAGGCGTCCGTCCCCGGACCGCTGATCGAGCTGAACGAGGGCGACACGCTGCATATCGAGTTCACCAACACCATGGACGTGCGGGCCAGCCTGCACGTGCACGGCCTGGACTACGAGATCTCCAGCGACGGCACGGCGATGAACAAGAGCGACGTCGAGCCCGGCGGCACCCGCACCTACACCTGGCGCACCCACAAGCCGGGCCGCCGCGCGGACGGCACCTGGCGCTCGGGCAGCGCGGGCTACTGGCACTACCACGACCACGTGGTCGGCACCGAGCACGGCACGGGCGGCATCCGCAACGGCCTCTACGGTCCGGTGATCGTGCGCCGCAAGGGCGACGTCCTGCCGGACGCCACGCACACCATCGTCTTCAACGACATGCTCATCAACAACCAGAAGCCCCACACCGGTCCCAACTTCGAGGCCACCGTGGGCGATCGCGTCGAGATCGTCATGATCACGCACGGCGAGTACTACCACACCTTCCACATGCACGGTCACCGCTGGGCCGACAACCGCACCGGCATGCTCACCGGTCCCGACGATCCCACCCAGGTCATCGACAACAAGATCACCGGCCCGGCGGACTCCTTCGGCTTCCAGATCATCGCGGGGGAGGGGGTGGGCGCGGGCGCGTGGATGTACCACTGCCACGTGCAGAGCCACTCCGACATGGGGATGGTGGGGCTGTTCCTGGTGAAGAAGACCGACGGCACCATCCCGGGGTACGACCCGCACGAGCATGCCCACGGGGGCGGCGAGCAGACCGCGAAGGCTCCCGAGCACCACCACTGAGGGCCGCCCCGAGCGCCCTCTTCCCGTCCGGCGGCTGCGGCTATCCTGAGCCGCAGCCGCCGACGAGGAGCCCTCACGTGAGCGAGACAGTGCCCCGCCCCACGCTGGAGGCCGTGGCCGAGCGGGCCGGGGTCTCGCGGGCCACCGTGTCCCGCGTGGTCAACGGGGCGCACGGGGTGCGCGACGCGCTGGCCGAGCGGGTCCGGCGCGCGGTGGAGGAACTCGGCTACGTGCCCAACCAGGCCGCCCGCAGCCTGGTGACCCGACGGCACGACGCCGTCGCCGTCGTGGCCGCCGAACCGGAGACCCGGGTCTTCGCCGACCCCTACTTCGCCCAGCAGTTGCGTGGCATCAGCAAGGAACTGACGGCCCACGACAACCAGTTGGTGCTGCTGCTCATCGAGGGCCGCGAGGACCACGCCCGCGTCGGCCGCTACCTGTCCGGCGGCCACGTCGACGGCGCCCTCGTCTTCTCCCTGCACCTTCACGACCCGCTGCCCGGCCTCGTACGCAGGGCCGGGGTGCCGACCGTGTTCGGCGGGCGCCCCGACTGGGAGGACGGGCGGGACGACGTGGTCTACGTCGACAGCGACAACCGCGGCGGTGCCCGCGCGGCCGTCCGCCACCTGGCCGGCCTCGGCCGCACCCGGATCGCGCACATCACCGGCCCGCTCGACCAGACCTCCGCCGCCGACCGGCTGGCCGGCTTCCGCGACGTCCGGGCCGCCGCCGACCCCGGGCTGGTCGCGCACGGCGACTTCACCCCGGGCGGCGGCGAACGGGCGATGCGGGAGCTCCTCGACCGCTGCCCGGACCTGGACGCCGTGTTCGCGGCCAACGACCTCACCGCCGCCGGTGCCCTGCGGGTGCTGCGCGAGCGCGGGCGGCGGGTGCCGGACGACGTGGCGGTGGTGGGCTTCGACGACATGCTGCCCGTAGCCGAACAGACCGACCCGCCCCTGACCACCGTCCGCCAGGACATCGAGGAGATGGGCCGCCTGATGGCCCGCCTCCTCCTGCGCGGCCCGGCCCCCCGCACGGCCACCCCGGAATCCGCCGACCCGGACCCCGGCACGTCCGGCGTCATCCTGCCGACCACGCTGGTCCACCGCGCCAGCGCGTGAGCACGCGGGTCCGGCGCCCGTCTTGCCCTCCGGGGGCTCATTTCGGCACCGGGGACCCGGCGTCGACTACGCCTGATGGCCCGCCTCCCCCTACGCGGCCCGGACTCACGCACGGGCACTGACGCTCCGGAATCCGCCGACCCGGACCCCGGCACGTCCGGCGTCATCCTGCCGACCACGCTGGTCCACCGCGCCAGCGCGTGAGCACACGGACCCGGCGCCCGTCTTGCCTCCGGGGTCTCCTTCGGTACCGGGGACCCGGCGTCGTCCCTAGGCCTGCCGCGGCAGGGGCCTGAGTACCGCGAAGCGGGCGCCGGACGGGTCGGTGATGCGGGCGACGCGGCCGACGTCCTCGATGTCCGTCGCGGCCATCGGCACCGTGCCGCCCAGCTCCCGGGCCCGGGCGACCGCGGTGTCCGTGTCGTCCACCGCGAAGTACGGCAGCCAGCCGGTCTCCGTCGGCTCCGGGTCGTCGGCGAGCGGGACGACACCGCCGAACATGGCGTCCTCGCCCTCCCCGCCGGGGTTGACCGAGGTGTAGGAGCCACCCGGGAAGGACACCGCCGAGGTCTCCAGCCCCAGGACGTTCTGGTAGTACGCGGCGGCGGCCGCGACGTCCGCCGTGTGCAGCTCGACCCAGCACAGGGCGCCGCTCTCGCCGACCACGCCCAGACCGGGGAGCCGCGCCGGCTGCCAGACGCCGAACGGCAGCCCGGCCCGGTCGGCGAGGATCGCCATGGTGCCCTGGTCCATCACCTCCATCGGTTGCGCGAGGACACCTCCGCGGGCCTGCTCGGAGGCCTTGGCGGTGGCCCGGGCGTCCGGCGTCTGGAAGTACACCGTCCAGGACGGCGGGCCCTGCTCGGACGTGGTCTCCATGCCGCCGGCCGCGATCCGGCCGTCCAGCTCGAAGAAGCCGTAGCCGCCGGCCTCCGGGCCCGCCGATCGGAACCGCCAGCCGAAGAGGCCGCCGTAGAAGGCGGCGGAGGCGTCGAAGTCGGTCGTGCCGACGTCGACCCAGTTCGGAGCGCCGGTGACGAAACGGGTGGTGAGCATGATCGCCCTCCTCGGAAGGGTCCCGTTGCCTGTACTGCCGAGTCTTCCACCGACCACCCGCCCCCGCTTCCGCGCGCCGCCGTGCGCCGCCGCACGCGACGGAGGACCATCTGAACGGGTGAGGGGTCCGCCGGCGGCGTTGATCCGGCGTTGATGGAATGTTTTTCGCCGCCCGGCACGCTCCTGTCCATGCACATCGAGACGATCGCCACGCCGGACCTCGACTGGCAGGAGGAGGCGTTGTGCGCACAGACCGGAGCCGAGTTCTTCTTCCCCGAGCCCGGCAGTTCCGTACGGGACGCGAAGCGGATCTGCGCCCTCTGCCCCATCCGCTCGGCCTGCCTGGACTTCGCGCTGAGCAATGACGAGCGCTTCGGCGTCTGGGGCGGACTGTCGGAGAAGGAACGGCTGGAACTGCGCCGCGCCACCCACTGAGCGCGGCCCCCGGTCCGGCCGCCCGCACCGGTAATTCGCTGTGCCGCGCCCGCCCCGGCGGGCAGAATCCCGGCATGGCACGAACCGCGGTCCAGCACGAGGCCGACAGTCTGCTGCACGCCCTCGACCCGCTCGCCCACCCGACGCGCATGCGCGAACTCGTCGTGCGCGCGGGCGAGTCGGACGACCCACGGTCCCTGCTCGCCGAGCTGGAGACGCGCGGCGCGTACGGACGCCGGCTCGCCGTCGTCGCCGCGTCCGCCGCGCGCGACACCGGGTGGATCGCGGACCGGATCGCCGACCCCGACCCCTACGTGCGCGGCCACGCCCTGCGCGTCGCCGACAGCCTGGGCGTGCCGGACACCGCGTTCGAGGCGGCCCTCGCCGACGCCCCCGAGGCGGCCCGCCGCGCCCTGCTGCGCGCCGTCGTGGCCGGCGGACGCACCGCCCTCGCCGACCGGCTGGTCGACACGCTGCGCCGCGACCGGGGCGACACCGAGGCCACCCGCCTGCTGCCGGGCTGCACCGCGCCGACGGTCGCCCGGCTGCTGCCCGGACTGCTCTACGCGGTGCGGGCCTGGTCGCCCCTGGCCAAGCGGCACCGCGCGGCCCTCTTCGAGGCCCTGGAGCGGGAGCTGACCGCGCTGCCCGAGGCCCTGCGCGACACCTGGTGGCGCCGGTACGCGCACCCGGCGGCCGTCCTCGCGCCCACCGAACCCGCGCGGGTGCTGCGGCTGCTGGAGGAGTACGGGCCGAGCCGGCTGCCGCACGAACTGCTCGGCGCGCTCACCGCGTTCGCCGCGGCGGACCCCCGGCGGACGCTGCGCCTGCTCCCCACGCCCGCCTGGACCGCCGTCACCGGCGTGCACCGGCTGGGACGCACGGTCCTGTACCGGCTGACCCGGCACGACTCGCCCGAACTCGTCGCCTACGCCCGGATCCTGCTGCCCTACGGCGACCTGCCGCGGCTGCTCAAGGCGCTCCCGCCCGCCCGGCGCCCCGCCCTGTGCGAGGCCGTCCGCGAGGGGCGGGGAGCCGGCGGCGCCGTCCTGGTCGACGAGCCGCTCCTGGAGGTGCTGCCGCGCCCGCACGCCGCCCGGGAGGCCCGGGAGGCCGCCGCACGCGCGCGTGCCGCAGGCGCCGGCGCGTACACGGTCCTGGTCGCCGAGTCCTTCCTCCCGGTGGCCGAGGTCCACGACCGGCTGCTGGCGGCCACCGGGCACCCCGACGCCGACGACCGCGCCCACGCCTGGCGCCTGCTGATCCGCAACGCCGCCCGCTCCGGCGACCCGGCCGCCGTCACCGCCGTACTGCGGGACATGGCCCGGCTGGCCAACGAACAGGACCCCGTGCGCTCCGCCGCGCTGCGGGCGGCGGGCGCCGTCCCGGCCGCTCTGTTCAGCGAGGAGGCCGCCGACCTCCTGGACCGCGTCGCCACCGACGCCGTCGCGGCCCGCGACTCCTCGCCCGAGACCCGCCGCCTGCTCGGCACCCTCGCCCTCGGCATCCTGCGCGAGCACGCGGCCGGCGGCACGCGCGAGCTGGTGAACTGGGCGCTGCGCACCCTCGTACGGATATCCGGCACCACCGGCGGCGCCGACCTCGGCCGCCTCGACCGCACCCTGCGGCGCGGCCAGGAACACCAGGTGTACGAGGCGCTGCGCCCGTGGATCGAGGCCGGGGCCGAGAAGTCCGACTACGGCCTCGTCTTCGCCCTCGCCCGCGCGGTGGGCGCCCGCGCCGCCGGGATGCCGGAACTCCAGGACCTGCTCTGGCAGGCCGTCCGCTACGGCAACGACACGACCGCGCGCACCGCGATCGGCCTCTGGCTCGAACCACCCGCCACCCGCGACGAACGCGCGGCCCGCGTCCTCGCCCACGAGCCGTCGGCGGCCGTGCTCGCGCCGGTGCGCGACGTGCTCGTGCGGCGCCGCACCGACCTGCTCGACCCGCTGCTCGCCGAGACGCCGCCGTACGGCCGGTTCCTCACCAAGGGCACCCGCTGGTCGCTCCCGGTGGGCGCGTACGAGGTGAGCCGGTGGGTGCCGCGCCAGCAGCTCGCCCTGCTGCGCCGGTGCGCCGCGCGGGCGGCCGACGCCGGACTGCCGCTGCACGCGCGGGCCACGGCCCTGACCCGGGCCGCCGCGGTGCCCGACGGGGGCGCCGACCTCCTGCGCCGCTGGACCGGATCGGCGGAGGTCGTCCTCGCTGAGGCCGCGCTCGCCGCCCTGGCCGGGACCGACCGGGCCGCCGAGTCACTGCCCGAGCTGCTGGCCCACGCGGGCGGCGACCGGGCCCGCGTCGCCGTGTACGCGGTCACCCGGGCGTCCCGGCAGGCGCGGCCGTCGGTCCTCGCCGGCCACTTGCGGGACGTGCTGCGGGCGCCGGACGCCAAGGTGACCAGCCGCAAGGAGGCCGTCCGCCTCGCCGCGGTCCGGCTCCCCGTGCCGGACGCCGCGGCCCTGATCGCCGAGGTGTACGCCCGGCCGGGCACCCACCCGGACGTCCGCGCCGCCTGCGTCGCCTTCACCGGCGGGCTGCTGGGGCACGAGGAGGTCTGGGAGCTGCTGCACGACGCGGCGGGCGGTGCGCCGGTCCTGCGGGCCGCCCTGCTGCGGGCCCTGCCGCTGAACCTGCCCGAGGCCCACCGCGCCCGCTACGCGGCCCTGGTGCGCGACGTGGCCGCCGACTCCGCCGCCGACTCGGCCACCGCGATCCTCGCCTTCCAGGCGCTGGCCCGCTGGGCCCCCTGGTCGGCCGAGGCGCCCGGCGTACTGGCCGGGGCCGTCACGGACCTCGCCAACCGCGGGACCTGGGCCTCCGCCGCCAACGCCCTGATCGGCGCGGCCTCGAGCGCCCCGCACGGTCTCACCGGACTGCTGGACGCCCTGACCACGCTGGCCGGGAGGGAGGACGGCGACGGCAGCGACGCGGGGGAGACCCGGGACCGGCCGTCCCGCCGCCGGATCGAGGCCCTCGTCGCCGGACTCGACACGGGATTCCAGCGCCCCGAGGCGGTCCGCCCGGCCGCCCTGGCCGCGGCCGAGCTGCTGTCCCGTACGACGCCCACGTGGCCCGGGCCGCCGTGCTCGCGGCGCACCACGTCGACCTGAGCGCCGTACCGCCGCGCCTGGACCGGGTGGCCGACCTGGCGGGACCCGACCGCCCGGCGCTCGCGGCGCGGGTCGCGGGCGCCCTGCGCGAACGCCTGGAGACCCGGGAACAGCCGGGCGACTCCGCGGTACTGCTCGCCGAGGCCCGGACGCTGGCCGAGCACGGCGGTCACGCCCGCGGGCTGATGGCCGTGGCCGTCACCGGCGCCCTCGGCGACCGCGAGGACTGGCCCGCCCCCTGGCGCGCCGTGCTGCGTGCCCTGCGCCGCCACCCCGTCCCCGACGTACGCGACGCGGCACTGGAGGAGACGACGGCCTACGAGTGACGGACCCGGGCCGCGGTCGGCGTCGTCGCCACCGACTCTGTCGGCCGGTCAGCCCGCCGCGCGGGCCGCCATCCGGGCCTTGCGTGCCGCCAGCTTCTCGTCGAACTTGGAGGCCTCGGCGTCCAGCCCGCCCATGTAGAGACCCAGTTCCTCCTGGGCCCGCACACCCTCCGGGCCGAGTCCGTCGATCTCCAGGACCTTCAGGAAGCGCAGCACGGGCTGGATCACGTCGTCGTGGTGGATGCGCAGGTTGTAGACCTCGCCGATCGCCATCTGCGCGGCGGCCCGCTCGAAGCCGGGCATGCCGTGACCGGGCATCCGGAAGTTGACGACCACGTCCCGCACGGCCTGCATCGTCAGGTCGGGCGCGATCTCGAAGGCAGCCTTGAGCAGGTTCCGGTAGAAGACCATGTGCAGGTTCTCGTCGGTCGCGATGCGGGCCAGCATGCGGTCGCAGACCGGGTCGCCGGACTGGTGGCCGGTGTTGCGGTGCGAGATGCGGGTGGCCAGCTCCTGGAAGGAGACGTAGGCCACCGAGTGCAGCATCGAGTGCCGGTTGTCCGACTCGAAGCCCTCGCTCATGTGGGCCATGCGGAACTGCTCCAGCTTGTCCGGGTCGACCGCGCGGGAGGCGAGCAGGTAGTCGCGCATGACGATGCCGTGCCGGCCCTCCTCGGCGGTCCAGCGGTGCACCCAGGTGCCCCAGGCACCGTCACGGCCGAAGAGGCTGGCGATCTCGTGGTGGTAGCTGGGGAGGTTGTCCTCCGTCAGCAGGTTCACCACCAGGGCGATCCGTCCGATCTCGGTGACCTTGGACTGCTCCTTGTCCCAGGCCTCGCCGTCCTCGAAGAATCCCGGGAAGTTCCGGCCGTCGGTCCACGGCACGTACTCGTGCGGCATCCAGTCCTTGGTGACCTTCAGGTGCCGGTTGAGCTCGGTCTCGACCACTTCCTCCAGCGCGTACAGCAGCCGGGCGTCGGTCCAGTCGGCGGAGGAGCCGAGGTGCGGGGAGACGATCGTCACGGAGAACTCCAGGGGACGTGCGACAGTGCGGAGCGGCCGGCGAGCGGTGCCGGGAACCTACGGGATCGTAGGCTACGAAACCGTAGGTTACGAGGGCGTAGGTTAAACGCACTGTAAAGGTCGCTGATCAGCCCGGGTCCACGCGGGGTGCGACAAGGCACCGAGACACGCAGGTCCCGGGGCCGGACGGGTGACCTACCGGCGAGTTCACGCGTACAGCTCCCGCAGCCGGACCGAGAGGCATGTCACACAGCCCTCGAGCTTCTCGAACTCGCCGATGTCGACGAGTACGGGCTCGTGGCCGAGGTCGGCCAGCAGCTCCGCCGTCTTCGGCGCGCTCGCCGCCATCAGCAGCTTGTCCCCGCCGAGCAGCACCACGTGCGCCCCGGACTCCTCCGGCACCGGCAGGAAGCGCGGGTAGAGCGACGGCACGTCGGTCTGCGGGATGTGCCCGATCACCGTGCCGTCCGGCAGCGCGGTCACCGCCGACTTCAGGTGCAGCACCCTGCTCACCGGCACGGCGACGACCCGGGCGCCCAGCGGCTCGAACGCGGCCCGCACCTGCCGCACCCCGGCCGCGTTGGTGCGCCCGCCGCGCCCGACGTAGATCGTGTCGCCGATCTTCAGGACGTCGCCGCCGTCCAGCGTGCCGGGCTCCCAGACCCAGTTGACCGAGCAGCCGAGCCGGGCCACGGCCTCCTCGACGCCGGCCGTCTCCGCCCGCCGGGACTCCGCGCCGGGCCGCGTGATCAGGGCGACGTTGCGGTACATGACGACCGCGTCCTCGACGAACACCGAGTCGGGGCAGTCGTCGGCGGGGTCCACCTCCAGCGTCTCCCAGCCGTTCGCCGCCAGCGCCTCGACGTAGGCGTCCCACTGCTCGACCGCCAGGGCGTGGTCGACCGGCTCCCGCTCGACGTGGGTCACCAGGCCTTCGGCGAGCCTGGGGCCGGGGCGGCGGACGAGGGCCTTCTTGCTGGGCACGCGGGGCCTTCCGTATCGGCGCTGTCGGGTCCGGCGCCCGTGGTCCGGCGCCGGTTCGCCATCATGCAGCGGGGACGCGTGCCGACGGAACCCCCGTCAGCCGCTCGTAGCCCTCCTGAGATGCTCCGCCGTACTGGAGCCGCGGGCGGCGAGCAGGTCCCGCGGGGTGCCTTCGAAGATCACCCGGCCACCGTCCCGGCCGCCGTCGGGGCCGAGGTCCACGACCCAGTCGGCGTGCGCGACCACGTCCAGGTTGTGCTCCACGACCACCACCGTGTTGCCGGTGTCGACCAGCCGGTCCAGCAGCGCGAGCAGCCCCTGGACGTCCGACATGTGCAGTCCGGTGGTCGGCTCGTCCAGCACGTACACGGCGCCGGTGCGGTGCAGCCGGGTGGCGAGCTTGATGCGCTGCCGCTCACCGCCGGAGAGCGTCGAGAGCGGCTGGCCGAGGGTGAGGTAGGTGAGGCCGACGTCGTGCAGGGCGCGCAGCCGCCGCCGCAGGCCCGGGTCGGCGAAGAAGTCCAGGGCCTGGCCCGCCGTCATCGCCAGCACGTCGGCGACCGACCTCCCGCCGACCGTCAGCCGCAGCACCTCCTCCCGGAAGCGCCGCCCCTCGCAGTCGTGGCAGGTGGTCGTCACGGGGTCCATGAACGCGAGGTCGGTGTGGATGACCCCGCGGCCCTCGCAGGTGGCGCACGCGCCCGCCGAGTTGAAGCTGAAGAAGCCCGGCTCGGTGCCCGTCTCCCGCGCGAAGAGCTTCCGTACCGTGTCCATGATCCCGAGGTAGGTCGCCGGGGTGGACCGCGCGGAGACGCCGATGGCCGACTGGTCGACGACCACGGCGTCCGGGTGGGCGGCGGTCAGCTCCGCGACCAGCGTGCTCTTGCCCGACCCGGCGACCCCGGTGACCGCGGTGAGCACCCCGGTCGGGAAGGCGACCGTCACGTCCCGCAGGTTGTGCCGGCCGGCGCCCTTCACCCACAGCTGCCCGTCCGCCTTCCGCGGGTCCGCCTTCACCGCCGTACGGCGGCCCAGGCACCGCCCGGTGAGGGTGTCCGACGCGGCCAGCTCGCCCGGCGTCCCCTCGAACACCACCCGGCCGCCGTCGGCGCCGGCCCGCGGTCCCATGTCGACCACGTGGTCCGCCAGCGCGATGACGTCCGGGTCGTGCTCGACGACCAGCACGGTGTTGCCCTTGTCGCGCAGCCGCAGCAGCAGGTCGCCCAGGCGCCCGACGTCGCGCGGGTGCAGGCCGACGCTGGGCTCGTCGAAGATGTACGTCATCCCGGTCAGGCTGGAGCCGAGGTGCCGCACGGTCTTCAGCCGCTGCCCCTCGCCGCCGGACAGCGTGGAGGTCTCCCGGTCGAGGCTGAGATAGCCGAGGCCGATCGCCTCGACCCGCTCCAGCGCCGCGACGGCGGCACCGGCGACCGGCAGCGCCACCGGGTCGTCGATCCGCTTCAGTACGGTGATCAGGTCGGTGACCTGCATGGCGGAGCAGTCGGCGATGGAGTGCCCGTCGATCCGGGCCGCGAGCGCCGCCGCGTTCAGCCGGGCCCCGCCGCACTCGGGGCAGGCGCCCTCCACCAGGAACCCCCGTACGAGGTCCCTGGTCTTCTCGCTCATGCCCGACAGGTCCCGCTTGAGGTAGAGCCGCTCGAAGCGGTCGGCGAGCCCCTCGTACTCGGTGGTCCAGGTGCCGCCCGAGCCGTTGACGGTGACCTTGCTGCCGGGCCGCCCGCGCATCAGGAAGGCGCGCTCGGCGTCCGTGAAGTCGCCGACCGGGCGGTCCGGGTCCAGCTCGTCGGAGTTGGTGTACGCCTGCCCCTGCCAGGTCCCGGCCGCGAACGGCGGGAAGCGGACCGCCCCGTCGGCCAGCGACCTGGCGGGGTCGAGGATCCGGTCCCAGTCGGGCCGCACCGTGCGGCCCAGGCCGTCGCAGCCGGGGCACATGCCCGACGGGTCGTTGAACGAGTACGCCGTCGCCCCTCCGGCGCTGGGGGTGCCGTGCCGGGAGAACAGCACCCGCAGCACCGAGTGGATGTCGGTCATCGTGCCGACCGTGGACCGCGAGTGGCCGCCCACCGGCCGCTGGTCGACGACGATCGCGGGGGAGAGGTCCTCCAGGGCGTCCGCGTGCGGCCGCTCGTACTTGGGCAGCCGGTTGCGCACGAACCAGGTGAACGTCTCGTTCAGCTGGCGCCGCGACTCGACCGCGATGGTGTCGAAGACGACCGACGACTTCCCCGACCCCGAAACGCCGGTGAACACGGTCAGCCGGCCCTTCGGGATGCGGAGGGTGACGTCCTGGAGGTTGTTCTCCCTGGCTCCGGTGATGGTGATGAACTCGCTCATGCGAGTGACGCTAGGCGGGATACCCGACAGCTTCTGGCTGGATTTCCCGCAGTTCTCCCTCCTCGAACAGCAGCCAGCGGGTGATGCCCAGCGACTCCAGGAACGGCATGTCGTGGCTGGCCACGATCAGCGCCCCCTCGTAGGACTCCAGCGCGGTGGTGAGCTGCCGCACGCTCGCCATGTCCAGGTTGTTCGTCGGCTCGTCCAGCATCAGCAGCTGCGGCGCGGGCTCGGCCAGCATCAGCGCGGCCAGCGCCGCCCGGAACCGTTCGCCGCCGGAGAGCGTCGCCGCCTTCTGGTCGGCGCGGGCGCCCCGGAACAGGAAGCGGGCCAGCCGCGCCCGGATCCGGTTGTTGGTGGCGCCCGGCGCGAACCGGGCCACGTTCTCGGCGACGGTCAGCTCCCCGTCGAGGACGTCGAGGCGCTGGGGCAGGAACCGCAGCGGCACGTGCGCCGTCGCCTCGCCCGCCACCGGCGCCAGCTCCCCGGCGACCGTGCGCAGCAGCGTGGTCTTGCCCGCGCCGTTGCGCCCGATCAGCGCGATCCGCTCGGGACCGTGCAGATCGAAGCCGCCCTCCACCCGAGCGCCGTACCGGAGTTCCAGTTCGCGCAGGGTGAGCACGGCCCGGCCCGGTGGTACGGCCGTGTAGGGCAGGTCGACGCGGATCTCGTCGTCGTCCCGCACGGCCTCCACCGCGTCGTCGAGGCGCTCCCTGGCCTCGGCGAGCTTCTCCTCGTGCATGATGCGGTGCTTGCCCGCGGACTCCTGCGCCGCGCGCTTGCGCGCCCCCATGACGATCTTCGGTTCGCGTTTCTGGTCCCACATCTTCTGGCCGTACCGCTTGCGGCGGGCCAGTTTGACCTGGGCGTCGGCCAGTTCCCGCTTCTGCTTGCGCAGGTCGGACTCGGCGACCCGCACCATGCGCTCGGCCGCCTCCTGCTCCACGGCCAGGGCCTCCTCGTACGCCGAGAGGTTCCCGCCGTACCAGGTGATGCCGCCGGACCGCAGGTCGGCGATCTGGTCGACCAGTTCCAGCAGTTCCCGGTCGTGGCTGACCACGACCATGACGCCGGGCCAGGAGGTGACGGCGGCGTACAGGCGCCTGCGGGCGTACAGGTCGAGGTTGTTGGTGGGCTCGTCCAGGAGCAGGACGTCGGGCCGGCGCAGCAGCAGCGCGGCCAGCCGCAGCAGCACCGACTCGCCGCCCGAGACCTCGCCGACGGTGCGGTCGAGCCCCACGTGGCCGAGCCCGAGTTCGCCGAGGGTGGCGAGGGCGCGCTCCTCGACGTCCCAGTCGTCGCCGACCGCCTCGAAGTGCTCCTCGGCCACGTCGCCCGCCTCGATGGCGTGCAGCGCGGCCCGGCGCGCGGCGATGCCGAGCGCCTCGTCGACCCGCAGCGCGGTGTCGAGGGTGACGTTCTGCGGCAGACAGCCGACCTCGCCGGAGACGCGGACGGTGCCGTCGGCGGGCGTGAGCTGCCCGGCGATCAGCTTCAACAGGGTCGACTTGCCCGCCCCGTTGACGCCGACGAGCCCGGTCCTGCCGGGGCCGAACGCGGTGTCGAGTCCCTCGAAGACGGGCGTGCCGTCGGGCCAGGCGAAGGACAGGGACGTACAAGTGATGGATGTAGACATACGGGTCTCCGCGGTTGCTTGAAGCCGTCAGGGGCAAACGCGTATCGAGACACCGGAGGGCGGCGACCGCCGTCGGACGAGAGAAGGAGGAGCCCCGGGGGAGTGCCGGGCATGAAAAAAGCCCTGCTCCGCGAAGGGACGGCTCGAACGCCGAGGTCGCACGCTGCGTACACACACGTGAGGTGTGTCGCGGTGTCTCAGGACCTCAGACGAGCAACGTCCTTCTCCAATCGGCGGCAACAGAAGCGATATACACCGTACGAGGGACCGGGTGCGCTGTCAACGTATTTCCGCGGACCCGCTCCCACGGCCCCGAGGAGGCCCCCGTGCCCAACGGCCCGCTCTCACTGCCGGCCCGGCTCTGCCTGCTGTCCTGGGACCCCACGAGGTCCGGCGCCGCGGACACCGCCCGGGTCCACCACCTGGTGCGCGCCGGCGCGCTCACCGAACTGGCCCGGCGCGGCCTGCTCACCGACGACGACGGCATCGCCACCCCCGTCGACCTGGACTCCCGCACCGGGGACGCGGTCCTCGACGGGCTCCTCGAGCTGGTCCGCGAGTCGCTGCCGCACCGGTGGCGGACGTGGGTCGCGCTGCACGCGCGGGTCACCTTCGACGCCGTCCGGGAGCAACTGGTGGCCGAGGGCTACCTGCGGGCCGAGAAGAAGCGCGTGCTCGGGGTGTTCCCGTCCGTGGAGCACGTCCTGGCGCGCCCGGCCGTGGCGAAGGCGCTCCGCGAGGAGACGCGGGAGGTGCTGGAGGGCCGGATTCCGGCCGGGGAGGTGTCCGAGCGCGACGCGGCCGCGGCCGTGCTCGTCGCCGCCGCGGCACCCGGCGTCCCGGCCGGCACCGGACCCGGCGCGGCCGACGATGGGCGCGGCAAGGAGCGCATCGCCGAACTGACCGAGCGGGGCGGGGCGGCGGCACCCGGGCTGCGGAAGATCGTGGGAGAGGTCTGGGGCGCGGTGAGCGCGGAGAGCGCCCGGGCCGTGGCGTCGTCGGGGCGCTGAGGTCGGGGCGCTGAGGAGGGCCGGGGCGGCGGCCGGTCAGCAGCTGCCGCGCATCAGCTCCGCCAGGTCGTGCTCCAGGTCCAGGTGGAGGTGCTCCATGCCGACGGGCACCAGCTCGCCCGTGGCCGCCAGGAACCGGCGCAGCTCGCCCGAACGCACGTGGATCACGGCGGTGCCCTCGGGCGCGTGGAACTCCAGGACGGTGCGGTCGTACCCGTACGGGCGCACCCGCACGTCGCCGTGGCCGTCCGGCTCCCGCATCCCCGCGATGAGCAGCTCGCGGGAGAAGGTCCAGCAGACCTCCACGCCCTCCAGGGTGGCCGGGGCCGGGAAGGTCATGCGGACGGCGAAGGGGTCGCCGCGGTCGTAGTGCAGGGTGGCGGGAATGCTCGGCATGCGCGGTGCGGCGGCGACGAGACGCGCCTCGACCGGCTGCTCGATGACGGTGGACAACGCCTTGCTCCCTCGTGACGGCTGGACGGGCTCTCGGGGTGGTGCGGGCCGGGCACTTGAAGAGACGTTGGAAACAGCCGATCCGTGCACACGAGCATCGAGTGACCTCTGTCACCGCGTTCATGCACCGGCGTGACACGGCTCTCCTCGCCCGCCCCGTACGGCACTTGCGCCACGCGCCTGCCGGGCAGGTCCTCTGGACGGCGCACCCCCGGTGGGCTAGCTTCGCCCGCCATGAGGCGCTTGGGAAGCACGCGACGCACGGTACGGCCGATTCGAACCGCTCGCGGGCGCACGGGGCGTAGGGCGCTCGCGGGGGCGGTCTGCGCGGCGGCGCTGGCCGCGCTGACGACCGTACCGGCGCAGGCCGGTCAGCCGTCGCACGAGGAGCGGAACCGGCCGCACTGGGAACTCAAGGACACCGGGGCGCCCGAGGCCCGGTTCCGGGGGCTCGCCGCCGTCAGCCGGCACACCGCCTGGCTGGCCGGTTCCGGGGGCACCGTCCTGCGCACCACCGACGGCGGCGACACCTGGCGCGACGTCTCCCCGCCGGGCGCCGGCGACCTGGAGTTCCGGGACGTCGAGGCGTTCGACGCCCGCCGCGCCGTGGTCCTGGCCATCGGTGAGGGCGAGGCGTCCCGGGTCTACCGCACCGCCGACGGCGGAGCCACCTGGACGGAGTCCTTCCGCAACACCGACGCGCGGGCCTTCTACGACTGCCTCACCTTCTTCGACTCCCGGCACGGACTCGCCATGAGCGACCCGGTGGACGGGAAGTTCCGCATCCTGTCCACCCGCGACGGCGGCCGCTCCTGGAAGGTGCTGCCGGACCGGGGCATGCCGGCCGCGCAGGACGGCGAGGCCGGGTTCGCGGCCAGTGGCCAGTGCCTGGTCTCCTCCGGTCCGAGGGACGTGTGGCTGGCCACCGGCGGGGCCGCACGCGCGCGTGTGCTGCACTCCGCCGACCGGGGGCTGACCTGGACGGCCACCGACGCGCCGATCCCGGCGGGCGACCCGGCGCGGGGCGTCTTCGCCCTCGCCTTCCGCGACCGGGCCCACGGCCTCGCGGTCGGCGGCGACTACCGCCCCGACCAGGGTTCACCGCGGGCGGCGGCACGGACCGCGGACGCCGGCCGCACCTGGCGGCCCGCCGACCGGCCGCCGCCGGCATACCGTTCCGGCGTCGCCTGGCTGCCGCACAGCCGCACCGCCGCCCTCGCGGTCGGCCCCACCGGCACCGACCTCACCACGGACGGCGGCCGCACCTGGCGCACCGTCGACACCGGCTCCTACGACACCGTGGACTGCACTCCCGACCTGGGCTGTTGGGCCGCGGGCGAGCAGGGCCGGGCCGCCCGCCTGGAGTGGTGACGCCGGGCGGGGTGGGGTGTGGGTCCGCGATGTGGGGTACCCGCTCGCCGAACGTGAGAGGAAGTGAGCGGACATGCCGCGCGGTTCCAGCCCCAAACGGGAACGCCAGTACGAGCACATCAAGGACAGTGCCGAGGACCGCGGCGAGAGCACCGGCCGCGCCAAGGAGATCGCGGCCCGGACGGTCAACAAGGAGCGCGCCCGGTCGGGCGAGTCGAAGACCGCCAGCCGCACGTCCACCCGGGACATGTCGTCGGGCAAGCGGGGCGGGCAACGGTCGGGCCGGGGCCAGGGGCCGCAGGGTCCCACCTACGACCAGCTCTACGAGGAGGCCAAGCGCCGCAACGTGCACGGCCGTTCGAACATGAACAAGGGCGAGCTGCGCCAAGCGCTCGGCAAGTGAGGCAAGTGGTCCGTACCGCCCTCTAGGCGAGCGTCTCCCGGTACGGCTCCAGCGCCGGGGCCGTCTTCGTGGCGACGAACTCCGTGACGCGGTACGCGCACACGCCGGCCCGGACGAACGGGTCGCCCGCGGTGATCTCCTCGATCCGCGCACGGTCCTCCGCGACGGCGATGATCACCCCGCCGTCGCGGGGCTCCTTGCGCCCGGACGCCAGGAACACACCCTGCCCGTACAGCGCGTCCAGCCAGGCCACGTGGTCCGGCAGGACGGCGTCGACGGCTTCGAGCGGGGCGGTGTAGGACAGCTCCAGTACGAACATGATCGCGAGCCTACTGCGGGCTCCCCTAGGCTTGCCCCCACCATGACGCCCGTGACCGTGCAGATCCCCGCCGACTGGCCCGCGACCGAGGAGCGGGCGCGCGCCGTCCAGGACGGACTGCGCGCGCGGGTCGTCCTCGACGAGACCGGCCCGCCGCCCGGTACGGGCACGGTGACCGGCGTCGACGTGGCCTACGACGACGAGCGGGACGTGGTCGCGGCGGCGGCCGTCGTGCTGGACGCCGCGACCCTCGCCGTCGTCGCCGAGGCCACCGCCGTCGGGCGGATCTCCTTCCCCTACGTGCCGGGCCTGCTCGCCTTCCGGGAGATCCCGACCGTCCGCGCCGCGCTGGACGCCCTGCCGTGCCCGCCCGGCCTGGTCGTCTGCGACGGATACGGCCTGGCCCACCCGCGCCGCTTCGGCCTCGCCAGCCACCTGGGCGTGCTCACCGGCCTGCCCACCATCGGCGTGGCGAAGAACCCCTTCACCTTCACGTACGACGAGCCGGCCGCCCCGCGCGGCAGTACGTCCCCGCTGCTCGCCGGTGCCGAGGAGGTCGGGCGCGCGGTGCGTACGCGCGACGCCGTGAAGCCGGTCTTCGTCTCCGTCGGCCACCGGGTGAGCCTCGACAACGCCTGCGCGCACACGCTGGCCCTGGCCCCCGCCTTCCGTCTGCCGGAGACCACCCGCAGGGCCGACGCCCTGTGCCGCGCGGCGCTGCGGGCCGCCGCCTACCCGGCCTGACCCTCGACGCTCCAGCGGCCCACCTCCTGGTACGCCGAGTCGTAGACCGCCGAACCGTCGCCGGGCCGCAGCGCGTAGTGGTGCAGGTTGCCGCCCCAGTAGCGCAGGATGCGCTGCAGCTCGCCCGTGGGGTCCTGGGCGACCGCGCCCTCGTCCATGGTGACTTCGAGAAGGAACTTCATACCCTCAAGGGTTTCATTGAACTTCCCATGGGGACTTCGGCCGCGTCACACCGGTCGTGCCGGTCGAGACGGGCGGGAAAGTTTCAAACGGGGGACAGGGCGGCTGCGCCGGACCACCCACGTCGTCTGAGTATCCGTACGGATGTGCCGTCACCTGCCGTCCCGGCAGGCTGGACCGCATGACGACACGCCGGACACCCGAGTACTCCGCCCGCCCCGGCCGCCCCGTCGGCCGGACCGCCCTCGCGGGGCTGGCGCTGGCGGTGGTGGCGGGGCTGGCCTGGGTCGGCGGAATGATCTACACGATCGTCGGCTGGACGGGATGATCCGCGCCATCGCCGGACGAGGGGTTCCTCAGTGGGTCGCGGCCACCCGGAAGCGGATGCCCGCCGCCACCAGCCGCTCGGTCAGCGCGTCGCCCATCGCGACGGCCGTGGTGACCTGGCCGGACGTCGGCGGCAGTTCGTCGAGGGCGAGGCAGAGCGCCGCCTCGGCGAACATCTTCGCCGTCTCGTCGTAACCGGGGTCGCCGCCCGCGACCTCCGTGAACACCTTGCGCCCGCCCCCTTCGCCGACGAAGCGGACCGAGAACCAGCTCTTGGCGCGCTTCTCGGCGCTCGGGCCGTCACCCGGCTTGAGCCGCCCGGACAGCCACCGCCGCGCGGGCGGCACCTGAGCCGCCGCCAGCAGCGCGCCCACGGCCGCCACGCCGCCCACCGCCACCGGAAGATGCCGGACGGCCGCGTAGTGGCGGTAGCGGAAGTCGGGGCCGTAGCGGTCCAGGGCCTTCGCGGAGCGCCGTACGACCTGCGCGTCGATGGTCGGCAGCGGCAGCGCCCAGGCCCCCACCTCACCGGCGAACCGCGGCGCGCCCGTCGGCGTCACCGCGCGGCGGCCCACCAGACGCGGTTCGTGCCGCCGGCGTTCCACGGCCGCGGACCGCAGCTGCCGCCCGCGCGCGAACTGGCCGAGCGCGGAGGCGAAGGTGCCGCCGGAGAAGGTCGCGTCGACGCTCACGAAGCCGTCCACGGTGAGCGGCACACCCTCCGGCAGCTGCCGCACGGTGAAGTACACGCCCAGGTCGTGCGGGATCGAGTCGAAACCGCAGGCGTGCACCAGGCGGGCGCCGGTCTCCCGCGCGCGGGCGTCGTGGCGCACATAGGTCAGGTCCACGAACTCCGGCTCGCCGGTGAGGTCGAGGTAGTCCGTGCCGCTGTCCGCGCAGGCGGCGGCCAGGGCGTCGCCGTACTGGACGTAGGGGCCGACCGTCGTGGCCACCACGCGCGCCTGTCCGGCGAGTTCGCGCAGCGAGTCCGGATCGGACACGTCCGCCCGCAGCACGCCGGTGTCCGGCGCGCCCGGCAGCCGGTCGCGCAGCCGGCGCAGCTTCTCCTCGCCGCGGCCGGCGATCGCCCAGCGCAGCCCCTCGGGGGCGTGCGCGGCGAGATACCGCGCGGTCAGTTCTCCGACGAACCCCGTCGCTCCGAAGAGCACGATGTCGTACGGCCGGTCGGCCTTTTTCAGCCTGCTCATGACATCCCTTCGTCACCCGGCGGCAATGCCCGGGTCCGCAGCACGCGCCGTTGCCGGTGGCTGAGGCTAGCGTGAGGAGGGTGGAGTCCGTCGACGACCCCGGAGGCATCGCGTGGCCGTGCCCAGGAGTGCCCTGAAAAAATGGGAGAAAGTCCGTGAGTTCGCCCTCGGCATGCCGGACGCCGTGGAGGAGTTCCCGTGGGGCGAGTCCGTCGCGAAGGTCAACAAGAAGGTGTTCGTCTTCCTCGGCGTGACCGACGGCAGCTACCCCCTGGGCATCACCCTCAAGCTCACGGGCGAGGAGGCGCACGCCCATGCCCTGTCCTGTCCCGGCGCCGAACCCGCGGGGTACGGCCTGGGCAGATCGGGCTGGGTCAGCATCCCGCTGCAGGAGCAGGGTGCCCCCGCCGCCGGGCTGCTCTGCGACTGGGTGGAGGAGAGCTACCGCACCGTGGCTCCCCGCCGGCTGGCTGCGCAGCTGGACGCCCGCGGCGCATAATGGGCTAAGCGCTTGCTCGTCCGGGTCTTGTGCCCAGTGGAACACGTTCTTAGCATCACTGGTGTTACATCGGTTGTGTCACAGAGCGGGGATGCGATGTCGAAAGCCAGGACACCGGCCCGGACCACGGGCGAGGGCCCGCTCTCCGGTGTGCGCGTGGTCGAACTGGCCGGCATCGGCCCAGGGCCGTTCGCGGCGATGCTCCTCGCCGACCTCGGCGCCGACGTCGTACGCGTCGACCGCCCCGGCGGCCCGGGACTCGGCGTCGACCCGGCCCACGACGTCACCAACCGCAACAAGCGTTCCGTGCTCGTCGACCTCAAGGCGCCGGACGGCCCCGAGCGGGTCCTCGCCCTCGCCGAACGCGCCGACGTGCTGATCGAGGGCTACCGCCCGGGCGTCGCCGAACGGCTCGGCGTGGGCCCCGAGCCCTGCCACGCCCGCAACCCGCGCCTCGTGTACGGCAGGATGACCGGCTGGGGCCAGGAGGGCCCGCTCGCCGAACGCGCCGGCCACGACATCGGGTACATCGCGCTCACCGGCACCCTCGGCATGATCGGCGACCCCGGCCGCCCGCCCGCCGTCCCCGCCAACCTCCTGGGCGACTACGCCGGCGGCTCCCTCTACCTGGTCGTCGGAGTCCTCGCCGCCCTGCACCACGCGCGCGCGACGGGCACCGGCCAGGTGGTGGACGCCGCGATCGTCGACGGCACCGCCCACCTCTCCTCGATGATCCACGGCATGCTCGCCGCCGGCGCCTGGCAGGACCGGCGCGGCGCCAACCTCCTCGACGGCGGCTGCCCCTTCTACGGCACCTACGAGACCGCCGACGGCCGGCACATGGCGGTCGGCGCCCTGGAGCAGCGCTTCTACACCGAGTTCATGGACCTGCTCGGCATCCCCGCCCTGGCGCCCGCCCGCGACGACCCGGCCCGCTGGCCCGAACTGCGCGCGGCCGTCGCCGACCGGTTCGCGTCCCGCACCCGCGACGAGTGGACGTCCGTGTTCGCCGACTCCGACGCCTGCGTGGCCCCCGTCCTCACGCTGCGCGAGGCACCGCACCACCCCCACCTCGCCGCCCGCTCCACCTTCACCGACCACGACGGCCTCACCCAGCCGGCCCCCGCACCCCGCTTCTCCGCGACCCCCACCGCCGTCCGCACCGGGCCCGTGCTGCCCGGCGCCGACACCGACGCCGTGGCCCGCGACTGGGACCTGCCCCGCGAGGGCGGACCGACTCGTGTCCCTCACCCGAACAGCCCTGTGAAGAACCCTCAGTGAAAGGCCTGCCAGTGACCACCGAAGCGTACGTGTACGACGCGATCCGCACCCCGCGCGGACGCGGCAAGGCGAACGGCGCCCTGCACGGCACGAAGCCCGTCGACCTGGTCGTCGGCCTCATCCACGAGATCCGCGCCCGCTTCCCAGACCTGGACCCCGCCGCGGTCGACGACGTCGTCCTCGGCGTCGTCGGTCCCGTCGGCGACCAGGGCTCCGACATCGCCCGCATCGCCGCCATCGCCGCGGGACTGCCGGACACCGTGGCCGGCGTCCAGGAGAACCGCTTCTGCGCCTCGGGCCTGGAGGCCGTCAACCTGGCCGCCGCCAAGGTGCGTTCCGGCTGGGAGGACCTGGTCCTCGCGGGCGGCGTCGAGTCCATGTCCCGCGTGCCGATGGCCTCGGACGGCGGCGCCTGGTTCAACGACCCGATGACCAACCTCGCCACCAACTTCGTGCCGCAGGGCATCGGCGCCGACCTGATCGCCACCATCGAGGGCTTCTCCCGCCGCGACGTGGACGAGTACGCGGCCCTCTCCCAGGAGCGCGCGGCCACCGCCTGGAAGGACGGCCGCTTCGAGCGCTCCGTCGTCCCCGTGCGGGACCGCGCCGGCCTCACCGTCCTCGACCACGACGAGCACCCGCGCCCCGGCACCACCGCCGACTCCCTCGCGGGCCTCAAGCCGTCCTTCGCCGACATCGGCGAACTCGGTGGTTTCGACGCCGTCGCGCTGCAGAAGTACCACTGGGTCGAGAAGATCGACCACGTCCACCACGCGGGCAACTCCTCCGGCATCGTGGACGGCGCCTCCCTGGTCGCCATCGGCTCCCAGGAGGTCGGCGACCGCTACGGCCTGCGCCCGCGCGCCCGGATCGTCTCGGCCGCCGTGTCCGGCTCCGAGCCCACCATCATGCTCACCGGCCCCGCCCCGGCCACCCGCAAGGCGCTCGCCAAGGCCGGGCTCACCATCGACGACATCGACCTGGTCGAGATCAACGAGGCGTTCGCCGCGGTGGTCCTGCGCTTCGTCAAGGACATGGGCCTGTCCCTCGACAAGGTCAACGTCAACGGCGGCGCCATCGCGCTCGGCCACCCCCTCGGCGCCACCGGCGCGATGATCCTCGGCACGCTCGTGGACGAACTGGAGCGCCAGGACAAGCGCTACGGCCTTGCCACCCTGTGCGTGGGCGGCGGCATGGGCATCGCCACCATCGTCGAGCGCGTCTGACCCCCTCCCGACGGATACGACGGATCACCTGGAGCACACCCTCATGAGCACCGAGCCCACCACCATCCGCTGGGAGCAGGACGACACCGGCGTCGTCACCCTCGTCCTCGACGACCCCGGCCAGTCCGCCAACACCATGAACCAGGCGTTCCGCGGGTCCCTCGCGGCGATCACCGACCGCCTGGAGGCCGAGAAGGACTCGATCCGCGGCATCATCGTCACCTCGGCCAAGAAGACCTTCTTCGCCGGCGGCGACCTGCGCGACCTGATCCGCGTCACCCCGGAGACCGCCCAGGACCTCTTCGACGGCGGCATGGCCATCAAGCGCGACCTGCGCCGCATCGAGACCCTCGGCAAGCCCGTCGTCGCCGCCATGAACGGCGCGGCCCTCGGCGGCGGTTACGAGATCGCCCTCGCCTGCCACCACCGCGTCGCCCTCGACGCCCCCGGCTCCAAGATCGGCTGCCCCGAGGTCACCCTCGGCCTGCTCCCCGGCGGCGGCGGAGTCGTCCGCACCGTCCGCATGCTCGGCATCACCGACGCGCTGCTCAAGGTGCTCCTCCAGGGCACCCAGTACAACCCGCGCCGCGCCCAGGAGAACGGCCTGGTCGACGAGGTCGCCGACAGCCGCGAGGACATGCTCGCGAAGGCCCGCGCCTTCATCGACGCCAACCCGGAGTCCGCGCAGCCCTGGGACAGGCCCGGCTACCGCATCCCCGGCGGCACGCCGTCGCACCCGAAGTTCGCGGCCAACCTGCCCGCCTTCCCCGCCAACCTGCGCAAGCAGACGGCCGGCGCCCCCTACCCGGCGCCGCGCAACATCATGGCCGCCGCCGTCGAGGGCTCCCAGGTCGACTTCGAGACCGCCCAGGTCATCGAGGCCCGCTACTTCGTCGAACTGGCCGCCGGACAGACCTCGAAGAACATGATCCAGGCGTTCTTCTTCGACCTCCAGGCCGTCAACTCCGGCGCCAACCGCCCGCGCGGCATCGAGCCCCGGAAGGTCACCAAGGTGGCCGTCCTCGGCGCCGGCATGATGGGCGCCGGCATCGCCTACTCGTGCGCACGCGCGGGCATCGACGTCGTCCTCAAGGACGTCGCCCTGGAGGCGGCCGTCAAGGGCAAGGGCTACTCCGAGAAGCTGTGCGCCAAGGCCGTCGCCAAGGGGCGCACCACCCAGGAGAAGGCCGACGCGCTCCTCGCCCGGATCACGCCGACCGCCGAGGCCGCCGACCTCGCCGGGTGCGACGCGGTCATCGAGGCCGTCTTCGAGGACACCTCGCTCAAGCACAAGGTCTTCCAGGAGATCGAGAGCGTCGTCGCCCCCGACGCGCTCCTCTGCTCCAACACCTCGACGCTGCCCATCACGGCGCTGGCCGAGGGCGTCGAGCGCCAGGTGGACTTCATCGGGCTGCACTTCTTCTCGCCGGTCGACAAGATGCCGCTCGTCGAGATCATCAAGGGCGAGCGGACCGGCGACGAGGCGCTCGCGCGCGCCTTCGACCTGGTCCGGCAGATCAACAAGACGCCGATCGTCGTCAACGACTCGCGCGGCTTCTTCACCTCCCGGGTCATCGGCCACTTCATCAACGAGGGCGTGGCGATGGTCGGCGAGGGCGTCGAGCCCGCCTCCGTCGAGCAGGCGGCGGCCCAGGCGGGCTACCCCGCCAAGGTGCTCTCCCTGATGGACGAGCTGACGCTCACCCTCCCGCGGAAGATCCGCAAGGAGACCAGGCGGGCCGTGGAGGAGGCCGGCGGCACCTGGACCGCACACCCCGCCGAGGCCGTCATCGACCGCATGGTCGACGAGTTCGAGCGCCCCGGCCGCAGCGGCGGCGCCGGGTTCTACGAGTACGGCGAGGACGGGAAGCGCGCGGCCCTCTGGACGGGCCTGCGGGAGCACTTCACCAAGCCCGGGTACGAGATCCCGTTCAGGGACATGCAGGAGCGCATGCTCTTCTCGGAGGCCCTCGACACGGTCCGGCTCCTGGAGGAGGGTGTCCTAACCTCGGTCGCCGACGCCAACATCGGCTCCATCCTCGGCATCGGCTTCCCCGGCTGGACCGGCGGCATCCTGCAGTACATCAACGGCTACGAGGGCGGCCTGCCCGGCTTCGTGGCCCGCGCGCGTGAGCTGGCCGACCGCTACGGCGAGCGCTTCACCCCGCCCGCGCTGCTGGTGGAGAAGGCGGACAACGGGGAGGTCTTCACCGACGGCCGCTGAGGAGCGCCTCAGCCCGGGGCGGCGCGGTCCTCCTCGCCGCCCCCGTCGATCCACTCCCGGATCTCCTCCCGCAGCGACCGCTGGAAGGTGGTCAGCAGCGCCTGCACGACGAGCGGGTGCATGTGCGCGGACAGGGACCGCACGTCCCGCGCCCCGCTCTCGGCGACCGCGTCGCGCAGCAGCCGCGACAGGTCCCGCGCGGCGGCGCGGGAGTGCTCCAGGAGAGCGGTGCGGGCGGCGAGCACCGTCTCGGGGGAGAAGGGCACGTCGAGCAGTTCGACACCGAGCCGGAGCAGCCCGGTGTCGACCCGGTACAGGTCGCCGTCCGGGGCGTCCGCGTCCCGGACGACCACGTCCATCGCCGCCAGCCGGTCCACCTCCTCGTCGGTCAGCGGCCGGCCGGCGCGCCGGTCCAGTTCCCCGCGCGTGACGCTCTCCACCGTCTCCGGCGCCCAGGAGGCCACCACCGCGCGGTGCAGCGCCAGGTCGTGCTCGCTCAGGTCGGGCGGCAGCTGCCCCAGGTACCGCTCGATCGCGGCCAGGGTCATGCCCCGGTGCTGCAATTCCTCGATCAGCGCCAGCCGGGCCAGGTGCTCCCGGCCGTAGTGCCCCACCCGGCGCGCCCCGATCACCGGCGGCGGCAGCAGCCCCTTGGTGCCGTAGAAGCGGACCGTGCGCACGGTGACGCCGGCCCGCGCGGCCAGCTCGTCGATCGTGAGGGTCGGCTCCCCGGCGTCGGTCGTCGTCATGTGCAGCAGTATCGCTGTCTCACCAGTGCTGTGAAACCTCTTGCGCACCAGGTGGAGACCGCCGACGGATCTTGTGAGAAGTCACGCTGTGTGACATGAGCCACCGCATGTCCACGCAGCGTCGTGGGAAGGTGCCGACTTGGTCTGTGCCGCGTCAAGGGTGGTGCGGGCCCGAGACACAGGTACGGACGACTCGGGCGGCACCCCGCCCGAGCGCACCAGAGAGTGGAACCACCCGTGAGCAAGGACGCCGTCGACACGGCACAGGTCGCCGCCCATCCCCAGGCGACCGGGACCATCCCCGCGGACGCGGGCGACGCCGGATACAGCAAGGGCCTCAAGGCCCGTCACGTCAACATGATCGCGATCGGCGGCGCGATCGGCACCGGCCTCTTCCTCGGCGCCGGCGGCCGCCTGCGCGACGCGGGCCCGGCGCTCGCGATCGCCTACCTCGTCGCAGGCGTCTTCGCCTTCTTCGTCGTCAGAGCCCTCGGCGAACTCGTGCTCTACCGGCCCTCCTCCGGGTCCTTCGTGTCGTACGCGCGCGAGTTCCTCGGTGAGAAGGGCGCCTACGTCGCCGGCTGGATGTACTTCCTGAACTGGTCGACCACCGGCATCGCCGACATCACCGCGATCGCGCTGTACACGCACTACTGGAGTATGTTCACGAGCATCCCGCAATGGGTGCTCGCCCTGATCGCCCTCGCGGTGGTCCTGGCCGTCAACCTCATCTCGGTCCGGATCTTCGGCGAGATGGAGTTCTGGTTCGCGATCATCAAGGTCGCCACCCTCATCGGCTTCATGCTGATCGGCATCTTCCTGCTGGCCACCCAGCACGACGTGGGCGGCCAGACCCCGGGCGTCAGCATGATCACCGACCACGGCGGCATGCTCCCGCACGGCGTGATGCCCGTGGTCCTCGTCATGCAGGGCGTGATCTTCTCCTACGCGGCCCTGGAACTGGTCGGCGTCGCGGCCGGCGAGACCGCCGAGCCGGAGAAGATCGTCCCCCGCGCGGTGAACTCGATCATGTGGCGCGTCGCCCTGTTCTACGTCGGCTCGGTCGTCCTGCTGGCGCTGCTGCTGCCCAGCTCGGTCTACTCGGGCGACCAGAGCCCCTTCGTCACCGTCCTGTCGAAGATCGGCGTCCCCGCCGCCGGCGACGTGATGAACCTCGTCGTCCTCACCGCGGCGATGTCGTCCCTGAACTCCGGGCTGTACTCCACCGGCCGCATCCTGCGCTCCATGGCGATGTCCGGCTCCGCGCCCCGGTTCACCGGCGTGATGAGCCGCAGCCAGGTGCCGTACGGCGGCATCCTGCTGACCTGCGCGGTCTGCGTCCTCGGCGTCGGCCTGAACTTCCTGGTGCCGAACAAGGCCTTCGAGATCGTGCTGAACGTCGCCTCGCTGGGCATCATCAGCACCTGGGTGATCATCATGATCTGTCACCTGGTCTTCGTCCGCCGGGCACGCGCGGGCCTGGTCGAGCGCCCGCACTTCCGCCTGCCGGGCAGCCCGGTCACCGAGATCGTCACGATCGCCTTCCTGCTGGCCGTGATCGTCCTGATGTGGAACGACCACGAGGTCGGCCGCAAGACCGTGCTGCTCGTGCCCGTGATCGCGGTGATGCTCGTGGCGGGCTGGTTCGGCGTCCGGCGCCGGGTGGCGCAGAACGCCGAACTGCAGAAGCTGGGCGGGCCCACCGGGTAGCGGGAAACCTCGGGCCACCGCCGCTGTCAGTGGTGGCCTCTACGGTGGCGTCATGTCGGAGATCAGCTATGTCCGGGGTGACGCCACCGTTCCGTCGGTCAAGGGCGTCAAGGTGATCGCCCATGTCTGCAACGACCTCGGGGGCTGGGGCAAAGGCTTCGTCCTGGCCCTGTCCCGCCGCTGGCCGGAGCCGGAGGCGGCTAGGGCCTGTCTGACCATTCCCGTCTGCCTCGCGACGCCATGCACGCACTCTCGCCGCACCGGGCGCAGAGCCAAGTACATCCAGTACGAGGCTCTACGCCCGGCACGCCGAGAGCACGCACCTGACGCCGCGAGGCCGCCCTCCGGGCGACGACGGGAATGGTCAGACAGGCCCTACCGCGCCTGGCACCGCGACCGCGCGTCCAACGACTTCGGGCTGGGCGCGGCCCAGTTCGTCCAGGTCGAGCGGTACGTCTGGGTGGCCAACCTGATCGGCCAGCGCGGCACGAGGACCGGCAGCAAGGGCGCCCCCGTGCGCTACGAGGCGATCGACACGGCGCTCGGCCGCCTCGCCGACAAGGCGGCCGAGCTGGACGCGTCCGTGCACATGCCCCGCATCGGCTGCGGCCTGGCCGGCGGCAAGTGGTCCCGGGTCGAACCGCTCGTCACCGGCCGTCTGGCCCGGCGCGGCATACCCGTGACCGTCTACGACCACGGGGACGCCGCCTGAGGCCCGCCCGCCGACAGCGCTGGGGCCGTCGGCGGCCGGGACCTCAGTGCTCGTGCACGTCGTTCGTCGCGGCGATCTTCCGCCACGACCGGGGCTGCGCCGGCGTGTCCGAGGCCGGCGCGACGGAGGCCGCGCGCGCCGCCGGGGCGTCCGGCCTCGACGGCTGGAACAGCCACGTGTCGAACAGCGCGGCCAGCGGCTTGCCGGAGACCTCCTCGGCGTACCGCTGGAAGTCGGCGACCGACGCGTTGCCGTGGGCGTACCGCGCGGGCCACCCCTTGAGGACGGCGAAGAAGTCCTCGTCCCCGATCTCGTTGCGCAGCGCCTGGACGGCGAGCGCGCCCCGGTCGTAGACGGCGAGGTCGAACTGGTTCTCCGGCCCGGGGTCACCGGGCCGCACCGTCCAGAACGGGTCGTCGGCCGGGTGCGAGGCGTACGTGTAGTCGGCCAGTCCCTGCGCCGTGCCCTCGCCCTCGTGCTCGGACCACAGCCACTGGGCGTACCGCGCGAAGCCCTCGTTGATCCAGATGTCCTTCCAGCCGCGCACGGACACCAGGTCGCCGTACCACTGGTGGGCCAGCTCGTGCACGACCACGGACACGTTCGACCCGTTCGCGAACTGCCGCGGGCTGTAGAACGGCCGGGTCTGCGTCTCCAGCGCGTACCCGGTGTCCGTGTTCGGCACGTACCCGCCGAGCGCGTTGTAGGGGTACGGCCCGAAGTAGCCGGTCAGCCAGTCCGCGATCTCCCCGGTCCGCTCCACGCTGGCCCGCGCCGCGCCGTCGTTGGCGCCGAGGTCCTTGCTGTAGGCGTTGACGACGGGGATACCGCTCTCGGTGGTCCCGGTGGTGAGGTCGAACCTCCCGACCGCCAGCGTGGCGAGATACGTGGCCTGCGGCTTGTCGGAGCGCCAGTTCCAGCGGGTCCAGCCGAGCCGTGAACTCTTCGACTGGAGCGTCCCGTTGGAGATGGCCTGGGTGCCGTCCGGCACCTGCACGGACACGTCGTAGGTGGCCTTGTCCAGCGGGTGGTCGTTGCTGGGGAACCACCAGGCCGCGGCCTCGGGCTCGTTCGCGGCGACGCCGCCGTCCGGGGTGCGGTGCCAGCTGGTGAAGCCGAACGCCTCCTTCGTGGACGGCACGCCGCTGTAGCGGACGACCACGGTGAGGGCCGTGCCCTTGTCCAGCGGCTTCGCCGGGGTGATCTCCAGCTCCTGCTCGCCCGAGGTCGTGAACGACGCCTTCGCGCCGTTCACCCGTACCTCGCCGACGTCCAGCAGGAAGTCCAGGTTGAACCGCGACAGGTCCTCGGTGGTGCGGGCCAGGATCGTCGCCGTCCCCTCCAGCCGGTCCGTGGCCGGCTGGTACTTCAGGCGCAGGTCGTAGTGGGAGACGTCGTATCCGCCGTTGCCGTAGGCCGGGTAGTAGGGGTCGCCGATGCCCGGAGCGCCGGGGGAGTGGGCCGCCGCCGACGCCGGGATCACCAGCATGAGGGAGGCGGCGCCCAGTGCGCCCGGCACGATGATTCTGCGGTGCACGAAAGCTCCAAGTCGTAGGGGCACGAAGTCTGTTCGCAGCCTATTCAGCCCCTGTGGACACCGTCATGTCCACGGCCACCCCTGTCACACGATCGCCATCCGGCCGTCATCAGTCACCCGTTGCCCTCTTCTGCGCGGGAGTTGACCGATGTACCGTCCGCGCATGCCGATACGCACGCGCTTCACGATCTGGAGACCGCTCGCGACGGCGGCCACGGCCGCACTCCTGGCAACCTTCCTCACGCCCGCCGCGACGGCGCACCCCGCACCGCGGCAGAGCGAACCCGTCTACTCCTACGCGAACGCCGTTCGCGAGGCCGTCTGGGTGGACACCGGGTACGACGGGGACGGCGACGGCGAGGACGACCGCGTCGCCGTCGACATCGTCCGCCCGCGCGAACCCGCCCAGCGGGGCCGGAAGATCCCCGTCATCATGGACGCCAGCCCGTACTACTCCTGCTGCGGGCGGGGCAACGAGAGCCAGAAGAAGACGTACGACGCCGACGGCGACGTAGACCAGATGCCGCTGTACTACGACAACTACTTCGTGCCCCGCGGCTACGCCTTCGTAGGCGTCGACCTGGCCGGCACCAACCGCTCCGACGGCTGCGTCGACGTCGGCGGACGCTCCGACGTCCGGTCCGCGAAGGCCGTCGTGGACTGGCTGAACGGCCGCGCGAAGGCGTACACCACCCGCACCGGCGGCGAGCGCGCCAAGGCGAGCTGGACCAACGGCAAGACCGGCATGATCGGCAAGAGCTGGGACGGCACCATCGCCAACGGCGTGGCCGCGACCGGCGTCGAGGGCCTGGAGACCATCGTCCCGATCGCCGCCATCTCCTCCTGGTACGACTACTACTTCAGCCAGGGCGCCCCGCTCTACGACTCCGGTCCTGACTGGCTCTCCGACTACGTCAACAGCCCCGACGCCCGCGCCAAGTGCGACGCCGTCCAGCAGAAGCTGATCGACGGAGCCCCGCGCTCCGGCGACCGGACCCGGCTGTGGACCGAGCGCGACTACGTGAAGGCCGCGAGCAAGGTGAAGGCCAGCGTCTTCCTCGTCCACGGCATGCAGGACCTCAACGTCCGCATGCAGCACGTCGGCCCGTGGTGGAACGCCCTCGCGAAGCACGGCGTCGACCGCAAGATCTGGCTCTCCCAGACCGGTCACGTCGACCCCTTCGACTTCCGCCGCGCCGACTGGGTCGACACCCTGCACCGCTGGTTCGACCACGAACTCCTCGGCCACGACAACGGCATCGACCGCGAGCCCATGGCCGACATCGAACGCCGGCCCGACCAGTGGGAGACGTCGCGGACCTGGCCGCCGCGCACCACGGCCACCACGACCCTGCGCCCGGCCGACGGCGCGCGACCCGGCGTCGGCACCCTCGGCCTGCACCGCGACCGCGGCACCGAGACCTTCACCGACGACCCCGCGCTGAGTGAGAGCGACTGGGCCGCGCACATCGACGCGTCCACGCCGGGCAAGGCCGGCTTCGTCACCGGCCCGCTCACCCGCGACCTGCGCCTGTCCGGCACCTCCGAGGTCACCGTCACCGCACGGTCCAGCACCCCGACCGCCCACCTGTCCGCCGTACTCGTCGACCTCGGCCCCGACACCATCCGCGACTACGCGGCCGAGGGCGAGGGCATCACCACGCTCACCGACCGCACCTGCTGGGGACCGCGGACCGCGGGCGACAGCTCCTGCTACCTGGAGACGGCCGCGAAGACCATCGACGTCGAACACACCGTCGTCAGCCGCGGCTGGGCCGACCTCGGCAACCACGCCTCCGCGTGGCACGGCCGCCCGCTCACCCCGGGCAAGGCGTACACCATGACGCTCGACCTGGCGGCCACCGACCACGTCGTCCCGGCCGGCCACCGTCTCGCCCTGATCGTCGCGGGCACCGACAAGGGCCTCATCGACCCGCCCGCCGACACGCCGACACTCACCCTGGACCTCTCCCGAACGTCGGCCCGCGTACCGTTCGTCGGCGGCCCCGACGCCTTCGCCCGGGCCACCGCGGGCACGGCCGGCGCCACCGCGGCACCCACCCCCCTCGACGGTGTGAACGCGCCGCCGGACACGACCCACCGCGTCCCGAAGGGAGCCCGATGAACCGGCTGCGCACCCTCACCGTGACCACCGCGGCCCTCGCCGCGTCCCTCCTCACCGCACCCGCCCACGCCGCCGACGCCGCGCACCACCCGCCCCGCACCGGCTTCGAGCTGAGCAACGGCGCCCGCTGGACCACCCAGGCGGAGGAGCGGGCGCTGCTGGCCGCCGCCGACCGCGCGAGCGGCCGGGTCGACGTCGACCGCATCGGCACCACGAAGCAGGACCGGCCGCTGCGCCTCGTCACCCTCGGCAGGCCCGCCGCGCCGAACACGGTGCTCCTCGTGTGCAGCCAGCACGGCGACGAGCCCTCCGGCCGCGAGGCGTGCCTGTCCACGGTCCGCGACCTGGCCTACGCCACCGACCGCCGGACCCGGCACTTCCTGGACCGCACCACCGTGCTCGTGCTGCCCACCGCCAACCCCGACGGCCGGGCCGCCGACACCCGCGGCAACAGCGACGGCGTCGACATCAACCGCGACCACCTCGCCCTGCAGACCGCCGAGGCCCGCGCCCTGGCCGCCGTCGTCCGCGACCGGCGCCCCGACGTCCTCTACGACCTGCACGAGTACGGCGCCACACCCCCGTACTACGACAAGGACCTCTTCGACCTCTGGCCCCGCAACCTCAATGCCCACCCGCGGGTCCACGACGAGGCCCGCACCCTGTCCGGGGCGTACGTCCGCCCCGCCGCCGGGGAAGCGGGATACTCGACCGGCACCTACGGCATCTGGACCGACCCGGTCACCGGCGACCCGATCAAGCAGACCGCCGGTGACGGCCAGGAACGCATCCTGCGGAACATGTCCGGCGTGAAACACTCGGTCGGCCTGCTCATCGAGAGCCGCGTCGACGCGCTCACCGACGCCGAGCAGGCGGACCCCGCCCTGAACAACCGGCGCCGCGTGCACTCCCAGCTCGCGGCGCTCGACGGCATGTTCCGTTTCGCGGACCGGCGGCGCGGACAGGTCGAGGCGGCCACCGACGCCGCCCGCCGGGCCGGCCGCACCGACACCGGGCCCGTGTACGTCGGCGGCGCGGACAACGACCCGGCCGAACCCGCCGAGGTGATCCAGGACCCGCCCTGCGGCTACCGGCTGACACTTGCCCAGTACAAGGACATTCGGGACGAGCTTGCCCTGCACGGTGTACAAGTGCGTTCGAACGGGGAGAAGGGCGCCTACGTATCGTTGCGCCAGCCGCTGCGCGCCCTCGTGCCGCTGCTCCTCGACGAGCGGGCGACCTACCACCTGACGGCGGGTGAACCCGACACCCGCTGCTGAGGAGGTGAGTTCCGCGTCGCACGTGGTAAGGGCGTAGCGGAGGACTATTCTCAGCCTCACCGACTTGAAAGGTGCCGTCTGTGACGCAGGACCCGAGTGACAAGGAACAGCACGAAAGAGGGACACTACCGGGGTCCGAGGCGGGCCTGCCGGGGCACGAGCACAAGCCCCAGACCGACCGCGTCGTCTTCGGCGTCACCGCGGCCCTGACCCTGGCCTTCGTCGTCTGGGGCGCGGCCGGCACCGATTCGCTGGAGGACGCCTCCGGCACCATGCTCAGCGGTCTGATGCACAACGGCGGCTGGGCGTTCGTGCTGGCCGCCTCCGGGTTCGTCGTCTTCGCCCTCTGGCTCGCGGCCAGCCGGTACGGCCGCATCCACCTCGGAGCCGAGGGCGAAGAGCCCGAGTTCAAGACCGTGTCCTGGATCGCCATGATGTTCAGTGCCGGCATGGGCATCGGCCTGATGTTCTGGGGCGTGAGCGAGCCGCTGGCCCACTTCGACACGGCCCCGCCCGGCACCGACCCCGCCGACACCGGCGACCGCATGACGACGGCCATGGCCACCACCCTGTTCCACTGGACGCTCCACCCGTGGGCGATCTACGCGGTGGTCGGTCTCGGCATCGCCTACAGCACGTTCCGCAGGCGCCGCCGGCAGACCATCAGCGCGGTCTTCACACCGCTCATCGGGGAGAAGCACGCCAACGGCGTGAGCGGCCGGGTCATCGACATCCTGGCCATCATCGCGACGGTCTTCGGCTCCGCGGCCTCCCTCGGCCTCGGCGCGCTCCAGATCGGCTCGGGCGTGGAGCAGCTCGACTGGATGGACAAGGTCAGCACCGGACTGCTGGTCGGCATCATCGCGGTGCTGACGGTGGCGTTCGTGGCCTCCGCCATCTCCGGCGTCGAGAAGGGCATCCAGTGGCTGTCCAACACCAACATGGTGCTGGCACTGCTCCTGGCCGTGTTCGTCTTCGTGGCGGGCCCGACCATCCTCATCCTCGACCTGCTGCCGACCTCGGTCTTCGGCTACCTCGGCGACCTGCCCGCGATGGCGGGCCGCACGGAGATCAGCGGTGGCGAGGGCGTCGCGGACTGGCTGGGCAGCTGGACGGTCTTCTACTGGGCGTGGTGGATCTCCTGGACGCCCTTCGTCGGCATGTTCATCGCCCGCATCAGCCGGGGCCGGACCATCCGCCAGTTCATCGGCGGTGTCATCCTCGTCCCCAGCACGGTCAGCCTGATCTGGTTCGCGATCTTCGGCGGCTCGGCGATGAGGCTCCAGGAGCAGAACCGGCTCGGCGACGTGACGACCCCGGAGGGCAGGCTCTTCGCCGTGCTCCAGGAGTACCCCATCGCCACGGCCACCAGCCTGCTGGTGATGATCCTGGTCGCCATCTTCTTCGTCTCGGGCGCCGACGCGGCCTCCATCGTGATGGGCACCCTCTCGCAGAAGGGCGCACTCGAACCCAGCCGCTGGGCGGTCGTGTTCTGGGGCGTCGTGACCGGAGCGGTCGCCGCCATCATGCTCCTGGTGGGCAGCGGCGAGGGAGACGCGCTCACCGGTCTGCAGAACCTGACGATCCTGGCGGCGGCACCATTCGTCGTCGTGATGATCTTCATGTGCGTCGCGCTCATGCGCGACCTGCGCCGCGACCCCCTCATCGTGCGCGGCGAGATGGCCTCCGAAGCCGTCGAACTGGCCGTCATCGAGGGACACAAGCGGTACGAGGGCGAGTACGAGATCCGCATCGGACCCGGTGCCGGAACGGACGTGGAGGGCGACCCGATCGGCGAGCACCACCACTGACCGAGCGCGAGACCGAGGGCGGGCCCCGCACGGGGCCCGCCCCCGCCCGTGTCAGGGGGTGGCCAGCCCGGCCGCCTCCTGCGCGCAGCCCCAGGCCACCGTCACACCGGCGCCGCCGTGGCCGTAGTTGTGCACCAGCAGCCGCCCGTCCGGCAGCGTCTCGCGCTCCAGCCGTACCGCGTCCCGGGCCGGCCGCAGCCCCACCAGGTGCCCGAGCACCCGCGCCCCGGCGATCTCGGGCCGCAGCGCCGCGCACCGCCGCACGATCGCTTCGGCGACCAGGGGATCCGGATCGGTGGACCAGGCGTCCTCCTCGGCCGTGCCGCCCAGCAGGAGCCGGCCGGGCTGCGGCAGGAAGTACGTCGTCTCCCCGGAGTCCGCGTCGGCCGAGACCAGCCAGGTCCGGATGCCGGGGTTCTCCACGACGACCAGTTGCCCGCGCACCGGACGCACGGCCGGGTCCGGCACCAGCTCCCGGGCGCCGAGGCCCGTGCAGTTCACCACGACCGGCGCGTCGGCCTCGGTCAGTGAGGCCACCGGGCGCCTCTCCACCACACCGCCCGCCGCCACCAGCCGCTCCCGCAGCCACGGCAGATGAGTCGACATGTCGATGAGCGGCAGCCGCGCCCACAGCCCGGGCCCCGCGTACTCCTCGGCCCGCGCCGCGCGCAGCCCCGGCAGCCGGGCCGCCGCCCACGCGCCCACGTCTTCGGGGCGGGTCTCGCCGAGCACCCCCTCGACCATGCGTACGCCGGTCTCCGCGGGCCGCGCCGCCAGCCCCTCGTACACGTCCAGGGAGCGCAGCGCCCACGCCTGCGCCAGCGCGACCGGCTCGATCCGGTACGGCCACCACAGCCCGCCCGCGACCACCGAGGTGGTCCGCTCGACGGGGTCCCGCGTCCACAGCCGCACCCGCCTGCCGCGCTCGGCGAGCACGACGGCCGTCGTCAGCCCGGTCACCCCGCCGCCGACCACGACGACTTCGTCATCCAGTTCGGTTTCCACACGGGGACGTTAGCGGAATGCCCGATGCCGGGCTCGGAGCGGCCCCGGCCCGGGAATACTCACCGCATGGCTGCCGAGTACACGACCTTCGGTCTGGCCCCGGCGACGCGCGCCGGTGCTGTCCGCGCCGACGGCGACGTCCAGGTCCACCGCGACTTCGTGGACTTCGTCGTCGACGGACGGCCCCTCCTGTTCCGGCTCTCCGACCTGGACGCCGTCTCCCCGCTCGCTTCCGACGTGCCGCCCGCGATCTTCGCCGCACAGGTGCGCGGCCTGCTCCTGGAGACCGAGGCGCCACTGCCCGGCGGCCGCTACGTGATCTACGGCTGCCCCGAGTGCGAGGACCTGGGCTGCGGCGCGGTGACCGCCGTCATCCTGCGGGACGGCGACGACTTCGTCTGGCGGGACTTCGCCTGGCAGACCGGCGACCACGCCGACCTGGAACGCAACTCCTACCAGGGCATCGGCCCCTACCGCTTCGCGGGCGCCGAGTACCGCGCCGCCCTCGCCGCCCTGCTCGACGGCCCCGCCCGGTCCCGCCGCCGGGTCCTGCTCATCGACGCCCGCACCGCCCTCCTGGCCAGGCCGGCCGCCGCGCTGCGCGCCATCGGCATCGGCGCCGACATCACCCAGGACGCCGGTGCCGTCCCCGCCGACGAGCTGCGCACCTACGGCGCCGTCGCCTTCGGACGCGCGGTCACCGAGGAGGCGCGGGCCGCCGTGCGCCGGGCCTTCGCGGACGCCGGCGCGGACGTGGCCGAGGTCGACGGGCTCGCCCCGATCGTCCCGCTGCTCGTCGCCCAGATCGAACACGCCCTGGACCGCGGACCGGCCGAGCGGCGCCGCCTGACCCGCCTCACCGCCACCCGCGACGCCGCGGAGGTCGAGGTCACCTCGGCCTGCCGGGTACGGCTCACCGCGTACCGCCTCGACCGGCTCCACCGCACCCACGTCCACGAGGTCTTCGACGGCGTCCTCGAACCGGGCGGCCACCGGCTGGCGCTGGACGCGAGGGCGGTGAAGGGGGAGGCCTTCGTGGTGGCGCGGGCCTCGGGAAGCGTGCTGGTGACGGCGGTGAGGCACGCGAAACCGGGCTGATCCGTTCCCGCGACGCCGTTAGGATCGTGGGCCTGATGACTGCCACCCTCGTCGCCAAGAACCTCGCCGCCGGCCACGGCGACCGCTCCCTGTTCACCGGGCTCGACCTCGTCGTCGCACCCGGCGACGTGATCGGCCTCGTCGGGGCCAACGGCGCGGGCAAGTCCACCCTCCTGCGGATGCTCGCCGGGCTGACCGCGCCGGAACAGGGCGAACTGCGCCTGTCCCCGCCGACCGCCACCGTCGGTCACCTCCCGCAGGAGCCGGAGCGCCGCCCCGGCGAGACCGTCCGGGGCTTCCTGTCCCGCCGTACCGGCGTCACCGAGGCCCAGCGCGCCATGGACGAGGCCACCCAGGCCCTGGTCGACGGAGCCCCCGGCGCCGACGACGCCTACGCCACCAGCCTGGAGCGCTGGCTCTCCCTGGGCGGCGCCGACCTCGACGAGCGCGCCGAGGAAACCGCCGACGCACTGGGCCTCACGGTCGGCCTCGACCAGCCGATGACCTCGCTGTCCGGCGGCCAGGCGGCCCGGGCGGGTCTCGCCTCCCTCCTCCTGTCCCGCTACGACGTCTTCCTGCTCGACGAGCCGACCAACGACCTCGACCTGGACGGCCTGGAGCGCCTCGAACGCTTCGTCACCGGCCTGCGCGCCGGCACCGTCGTCGTCAGCCACGACCGCGAGTTCCTCACCCGCACCGTCACCAAGGTCCTGGAACTCGACCTGGCCCAGCGGCAGATCAACCTCTACGGCGGCGGCTACGAGGCCTACCTGGAGGAGCGGGACGTCTCCCGGCGGCACGCCCGCGACGAGTACGAGGAGTACGCCGACAAGCGGGCCGCCCTCCAGGACCGGGCCCAGACGCAGCGCTCCTGGATGGACAAGGGCGTCAAGAACGCCCGGCGCAAGGCGGGCAACGACAACGACAAGATCGGCCGCAAGTTCCGCAGCGAGGCCAGCGAGAAGCAGGCCGCCAAGGCCCGCCAGACCCAGCGCATGATCGAACGCCTGGAGGTCGTGGAGGAGCCGCGCAAGGAGTGGGACCTGCGCATGGAGATCGCCTCGGCGCCCCGCTCGGGCGCGGTCGTGGCCACCCTGCGCGACGCCGAGGTGCGGCGCGGCGGGTTCGTCCTCGGCCCGGTCTCCCTCCAGGTCGACTGGGCGGACCGGGTGGCGGTGACCGGGGCGAACGGCGCGGGCAAGTCCACGCTGCTCGGTGCCCTCCTGGGCCGGGTCCCGCTCGACGCCGGACACGCGGCGCTCGGCTCCGGCGTCCTGCTGGGCGAGGTCGACCAGGCCCGCGAGCTGTTCCACGGGCCCGAGACCCTGCTGGACGCCTTCCGCACCGGTGTCCCCGGGACCGAACCGGCGGACATCCGCACCCTCCTGGCCAAGTTCGGCCTCAAGGCGGACCACGTCATGCGCGCGGCGTCGACCCTCTCACCCGGCGAGCGCACCAGGGCGGCCCTCGCCCTGCTCCAGGGCCGGGGTGTCAACCTCCTGGTCCTGGACGAGCCGACCAACCACCTCGACCTGCCGGCCATCGAGCAGCTGGAGTCGGCCCTCGACGCCTACGAGGGCACGCTCCTGCTGATCACCCACGACCGCCGCATGCTGGACGCGGTCCGGGTGACGCGCCGCCTGGAGGTGGCGGACGGCAAGGTGACGGAGACGTCGGCCTGAGCGGCCCGCCCCCGCCACCACACCGGGGGCCTACGCCAGCCCGGCCCGCCGCAGCGCGTCGGCCATCGCCCCGTTGGACGGAGCGGGCGCGGCCGACGACCGGCCCTTGCCGCCACCACCCCCGCCGGAGCCCTGTCGCTGCTGCCGCTGCCTGGGCGGCCTGCTGCCCCCGCGCTCCTTCTTCTGCTCGCCCTGCGGGGCGGCCTCGTCGTCGAGCCGCATCGTCAACGAGATCCGCTTGCGCGGAATGTCGACGTCCAGCACCTTGACCTTGACGATGTCGCCGGGCTTCGCCACGTCCCGCGGGTCCTTCACGAACGTCTTCGACATCGCGGACACGTGCACCAGCCCGTCCTGGTGCACACCGACGTCCACGAACGCGCCGAACGCGGCGACGTTGGTGACGACACCCTCCAGCACCATCCCGGACGACAGGTCGGAGAGCTTCTCCACGCCCTCCTTGAAGGTGGCCGTCTTGAAGGCGGGCCGCGGGTCGCGCCCGGGCTTCTCCAGCTCGCGCAGGATGTCGGTGACCGTCGGCAGACCGAACGTCTCGTCCACGAAGTCAGCCGGCCTCAGCGACCGCAGCACCGACGTGTTGCCGACCAGGCCGGCCACTGCCTGCCCGGCGGTCTTCACCATCCGGCGCACCACCGGGTACGCCTCGGGGTGCACGCTGGACGCGTCCAGCGGGTCGCTGCCGCCGCGGATCCGCAGGAAGCCCGCGCACTGCTCGTACGCCTTGGGCCCGAGCCGCGAGACCTTCTTCAGCTCGGTCCGGGACGTGAACGGACCGTTCGCGTCGCGGTGCGAGACGATGTTCTCGGCGAGGCCGGAGGTGATGCCGGAGACGCGGGAGAGCAGCGGGGCGGACGCCGTGTTCACGTCCACGCCCACGCCGTTCACACAGTCCTCGACCACCGCGTCCAGGGAGCGCGACAGCTTCACCTCGGACAGGTCGTGCTGGTACTGGCCCACGCCGATGGACTTCGGGTCGATCTTCACCAGCTCGGCCAGCGGGTCCTGGAGCCGCCGGGCGATCGACACGGCGCCGCGCAGCGAGACGTCCATGTCCGGCAGCTCCTGCGAGGCGAAGGCGGAGGCCGAGTACACGGAGGCACCGGCCTCGGACACCATCACCTTGGTGAGCTTCAGCTCGGGGTGCTTGGTGATCAGCTCCCCGGCGAGCTTGTCGGTCTCGCGGGACGCCGTGCCGTTGCCGATGGCGACCAGGTCGACGGAGTGCTCCTTGGCGAGCCGGGCCAGCTTGGCGATCGCCTCGTCCCACCGGTTGGCGGGGACGTGCGGGTGGATCACGTCGGTGGCGACGACCTTGCCGGTGGCGTCGACCACGGCGACCTTCACCCCCGTACGGAAGCCGGGGTCCAGGCCCAGCGTCGCGCGGGTGCCCGCCGGGGCGGCCAGCAGCAGGTCGCGCAGGTTCGCCGCGAAGACGTTCACCGCCTCGTCCTCGGCGGCCGTGCGCAGGCGCAGCCTGAGGTCGATGCCGAGGTGCACCAGGATGCGGGTGCGCCAGGCCCAGCGGACGGTGTCCGAGAGCCACTTGTCGGCGGGCCGGCCGCGGTCGGCGATCCCGAACCGGTTCGCGACGATGCCCTCGTACGAGGACGGTCCGTCGCTCGCCTCCTCGGGCTCCAGGACGAGGTCGAGCACGTCCTCCTTCTCGCCGCGCAGCATGGCGAGGACGCGGTGCGAGGGGAGCGCGGTGAACGGCTCGGCGAAGTCGAAGTAGTCGGCGAACTTGGCGCCGGGCTCCTCCTTGCCGTCCTTGACCTTGGCGGCGAGCCGTCCGCGCCCCCACATCCGCTCACGCAGCTCACCGATCAGGTCGGCGTCCTCCGAGAACTTCTCGGTGAGGATCGACCGGGCGCCGTCGAGGGCGGCCTGGGTGTCCGCCACGCCCTTGCCGGCGTCGACGAACGCGCCCGCCGCGGCGTGCGGATCGACGGACGGGTCGCCCAGCAGGCCCTCGGCCAGCGGCTCCAGACCCGCCTCCCGCGCGATCTGCGCCTTGGTGCGCCGCTTCGGCTTGAACGGCAGGTAGACGTCCTCCAGGCGCGCCTTGGTCTCCGCCGTGCGGATGCGCGCCTCCAGCTCCTCGGTGAGCTTGCCCTGCTCGCGCACCGAGTCGAGGATCGCGGTCCGCCGCTCCTCCAGCTCACGCAGATAGCGCAGCCGCTCCTCGAGCGTGCGCAACTGCGCGTCGTCGAGCATCTCGGTCGCTTCCTTGCGGTAGCGGGCGATGAAGGGCACCGTCGAGCCGCCGTCGAGCAGCTCCACCGCGGCCTTCACCTGCCGCTCCCGCACGCCGAGCTCCTCGGCGATCCTGCTCTCGATGGACCCTACTGCCATGGACCCGCTGGACCCGGGTGTCGTCACGATCCCGTACCGCCTTCTCACTGAGGTTGCGCGGCAATTGTGGCAGGTGGCACCGACAATCGGGGATCAGGGCGTCGTCCGGGCCGGTCGGAACCGCCCCCACACCGGGCGGGTGATCAGGCCTTGCGGCCGCGGGCCGAGGACGACGCCCCGCCGAAGAGCCGGGCCAGGGCCCGGAAGGGAAGCGTCACCACGGTGGCGACTGCGCCACCGATCTGGCGCAGCACGTCTGCGATGGCACGGAACACGAGAAGCCCCTTTCGTTTCCCGGCCCTGTGGCCGGGAGGTACGGGTACCTCCGAACCGGCCCGCCATGCCTGTGTGCGTGCCCGGGCGTGTCCTCAGCCCTTGCCGAAGAGGTCCGCGGGGTAGGCGCCCGCGCCGAGTGCCGTGCGCGCGAAGGGCGTTGCGAGTTCCGTCAGACGTGCCACGCCCTCCGCGCCGAGGTGCGCGTAGGGCGCGGTGTCGAGCCGGTCCGTCTCCCGCTCGACCTCGTCGCGCAGCTCCGCCCCGCGCTCGGTCAGCTCGCCGGCGTCGTCGATCAGCCCGCGTCCGCGCAGCCGTTCCCTCGCGGCGTCCCACTCCTCCTGGGTCCAGCCGCGGGTGGACAGGACCCACTTCGGGGCCATGCCGCGGCCGGTCGCGGTGTGCGTCACCAGCGCCTCCAGACCGTCCAGGTCCGCGGCCAGCAGCGCGGCGAGGTGGCCGTCGCCCCGGTACTCGCGCAGCAGGGTCGCCGCGTGCCAGAACGCCAGGTGCGGCGCCTCGGGCACCGGCAGGTCCGCGTGCGCCGAGTAGAGCGGACGGCCGCCGCGCGAGCAGCCCTCGGCGGCACGCAGGGCCAGCTCGGCCGCCTCCGCCATCTCCGCCGAGGCCAGGACCGGCTCGCCCAGCAGACGGCGCAGCGTCGCGTCGACGGCACGCGAGCGCGCCGCCAGGGCCTGCTCCGGCGTGACCGTCTCCCAGACGGCGGGCACGTGCCGGGCGACCAGCTCGTACTTGTAGTTGTAGAAGGCCGCCGTCACCGTGCCGGCCCCGGCCGCGCCCAGCGCGGCGGCGCGCACCGCGAAGTTGACGGCCCGGGGGTCGGTGACCCCGAGGGCGGCCAGTTCCCGGCCGGTGTCGGGGGAGAAGTAGTGCGTCGAGTGCAGCGAGTTGAGCGTGTTGTGGCAGCGGCGTGCGGCGCGGGAGTCGATGGCGGCAGTTGTCATGCCACGCACGTTACCAACCGCTCAGTACGTTCTCCACGGGTGAGCGCGCATGGCAGGAAAGGTGGGGTGCTCGTCATTGCGGCCATTGCCGAGGTGGGCGAAGAATCGGGGCATGGCGCAGCGAACCGTCCTCGTCGTCCTCTTCGACCAGGTCCAGAGCCTCGATGTCACCGGCCCCGTGGAGGTCTTCGCGGGCGCCGAGCGGCACACCCCCGGGACGTACCGCATCAGCACCGCCTCACTGGACGGCGCTCCCGTGCGCACGTCCAGCGGTCTGACCGTCGTACCAGACCGGTCGCTCGCCGACGCGCCGGACCCGGACACCCTGGTCGTGCCCGGCGGACAGGGCACCCGGAGTCCCGACCCCCGCCTGACCGACTGGCTGCGCGCACACGGACCGCACGTCCGGCGCCTGGTCTCCGTCTGCACCGGGGCGGCCCTGCTCGCCGGGGCGGGCCTCCTGGACGGCCGCCGCGCCACCACCCACTGGGCCTACTGCGACCGCCTCGCCCGCGAGCACCCGGCGGTGGACGTCGACCCCGACCCGATCTACGTCCGCGACGGGCACGTCGCCACGTCCGCGGGCGTCACCTCCGGCATCGACCTCGCCCTCGCCCTGGTGGAGGAGGACCTCGGCCGCGACACCGCCCTGACCATCGCCCGCCATCTGGTGGTGTTCCTGCGCCGCCCCGGCAACCAGGCCCAGTTCAGCGCCCAGCTCGCCGCCCAGACCGCGTGCCGGGAGCCGCTGCGGGAACTCCAGCAGTGGATCACCGAACACCCCGGCGCCGATCTGGGCGTGGAGACCCTCGCCGCCAGGGCCGGCCTCTCGCCGCGCCACTTCGCCCGCGCCTTCCGGGCGGAGACCGGCACGACGCCCGGCCGCTACGTCGACCGCATCCGGCTGGAACACGCCCGCCGGCTGTTGGAGGACACCGGCGACGGAGTCGAGCAGGTCTCCCGGGCCAGCGGCTACGGCACCCCGGAGGCCATGCGCCGCGCCTTCGTCAAGGCCCTCGGCGCCTCACCGGCGGAGTACCGCCGCCGCTTCCGTCCCGCGCCGGCCCACTGAGGCCCACCCGCGCGCACCGGCACCCGCCGACCGACCGCGAAAGGAACCCCGTGCAGATCGCCATCGTCCTCTTCGACCGCTTCACCGCCCTGGACGCCGTGGGCCCGTACGAGACCCTGGGCCGCCTCCCCGACGCGGAGACCGTCTTCGTCGCCGAACGGACCGGCCCCGTGCGCAACGAGACCGGCAACCTCGCGCTCACGGCCGACCGCACCCTGGCCGACGTACCCAGTCCCGACATCGTCGTCGTCCCCGGCGGGCCCGGGCAGACCCCGCAGATGGAGAACGAGACCCTCCTGGACTGGCTGCGCACCGCCGACGCCACCAGCACCTGGACCACGTCCGTGTGCACCGGCTCCCTGCTGCTGGCCGCCGCCGGGCTGCTGCGCGGGCGCCGCGCCACCTCGCACTGGCTGGCCCTGGAGCACCTCACGCGCTTCGGCGCCGAGCCGACCGGGGAGCGGGTGGTCACCGACGGCAAGTACGTCACCGCGGCCGGCGTCTCCTCCGGCATCGACATGGGTCTGACGCTGCTCGGCCGGATCGCCGGCGACGACCACGCGCGGGCGGTCCAGCTGATGACCGAGTACGACCCCCAGCCACCCTACGACGCCGGGTCCCCGGAGAAGGCGCCCGCGCACCTCGTGGCGGAGCTGCGCGACCGGAGCCGCTTCATCCCCGAGTAGGGGCGCTCCAGCCGAACCGCGGCGTGCGGCGCTCCAGGAAGGCGGCGACCCCCTCGGCGGTGTCGCCGCTGCCGCGTGCCTGCTCGGCCCAGTGGGCGTCCCGGTCCGTGCGCCCGTTCGCGAACTCCTTCGCCGCGGCCTGCGTCAGCGGCGAGCGGGAGGCCAGGACGCGGGTGAACTCCGCGACCCGCTTGTCCAGCTCGCCCTCCGGCAGCACCTCGTCGACCAGGCCGGTGCGCAGGGCCCGCGCCGCGTCGATCAACTCCCCGCTGAACAGCAGGTACTTCGCGGTCGCCGGACCCGTCAGCGCGACCAGCCGCCGGGTCGCGGACGCCGGATACACCACGCCGAGCTTGGCCGGGGTCACGCCGAACAGCGCCGACTCCTCGGCGAAGCGCAGGTCGCAGGCGGCCGCCAACTGGGCCCCGCCGCCGACGCAGTGACCGCGGACCGCCGCGAGCGTCGGCTTGGGGAACGCGGCGAGCGCCTCCTCGGCGAGCACCGCCAGCCGCTGCGCCCGCTCGGGCGACTCCCGCAGCGTCGAGATGTCGGCGCCCGCGCAGAACGTCCCGCCCTCACCGGTGAGCACCAGCACCCGCACCGCCGGATCCGCGGCCAGGCCGTCGAGCAGCGGCGGCAGCGCGCGCCACATCGCCGCCGTCATGGCGTTGCGCTTGGCCGGGTGGTGGACGACGACGGTGGCGACCGAGTCGGCGACCCCGTGCAGCAGCTGCGGCTCCATGGGCCGGATGCTATCCGGCGACCCTCCCGGTCCGAGCGGGCGGGCAAGCGGGGACAGGAACGGTCCCAGGAGCGACCGTGTCTTCCGCAGGCGGTCAGAACCGCTCGATACCTGCTGACTTGTGTTCAGTCCTGTGGTGCGGAGCGACGCGTTACCAACACTCAGGGGTGTGGTGACTATCGAGCCCAAGGGTGGCGACCGGACGATGGACGAGACCGGGCCCGCCGGGCCGCTGCCGTACGAAGGGGTCTGGCGGTTCACCGCCCCCGCGGTGGACGCCTCCGTGCCGCAGGCCCGGCACGCCGTGCGGGACCTCCTGGTGCGCCAGGGCGTGCCGGTCTCCGACGACGTGACCCAGGCGCTGCTGCTGATCGTCTCGGAGCTGGTCACGAACGCGGTCCGGCACGCGGCGGTGCTGTCCCCGGTGCTCGCCGTCGAGGTCGCCGTCGGGCCCGAGTGGGTGCGGGTGGCCGTGGAGGACGACCACCCCTACCGCCCGACCGCCCTGGAGACCGACTACGGGCGGACGGGCGGGCGCGGGTTGCTGCTGGTCCGCGAGCTGACCCGGGAGTCGGGCGGAGCCTGCGACGTGGTCCACACGGCGACCGGCGGCAAGGTGATCTGGGCCGCGCTGCCGCTCAAGCACGCCCTGCCGTAGGTCTCACCAGCCGGCCGAGGGGCCCGTCAGCTCGCGGACGGCCGGACGGGCGGCGTCCAGCACGGTCATGAACCACGCCGAGAAGGTGTCCCGCCCGTGCCGCTCGGACAGCTCGGCCGGCGAGACGAAGGACGTCCCGGCGACCTCCTCGGGGTCCGGCCGCGGCTCCGCCTGGACCAGGCCGACGAACAGGTGGTTGTACTCCTGCTCGACCAGCCCGGAGGCCGGGTCGGGGTGGTTGTAGCGCACCGTGCCGGCCTCGGCGAGCAGGGACGGCGACACGCCCAGCTCCTCGTACGTCCGCCGGGCCGCCGCCGCGAACGGCGCCTCTCCGGGATAGGGGTGACCGCAGCACGTGTTGGACCACACACCGGGGGAGTGGTACTTGCCGAGCGCTCGCTGCTGGATCAGCAGCCGGCCCCGCTCGTCGAAGAGGAACACGGAGAAGGCGCGGTGCAGCTGCCCAGGTGGCTGGTGCGCGGAGAGCTTCTCCGCGGTGCCGATCGTCACGCCGTTCTCGTCGACCAGTTCCAGCAAAATCGCGTCTGCGGTGCCGTTCGACGAACTGTGCGTCGCGGTGGCAGGAGTGATCGGCATACCCATCCTTCACATCGGTCCTCGCGCCCCAAGTGTGCCGTACGAATCCGGCACTCCCGGGACTTACCGGCGTACCCGCATGTCCCAGGCGCCGTCGCGGGAGGGGCCCGATGGGTGATCGTGCCCGGCAGCGACGTCCGGGAACCTCCGCGGCCTGACCGTGAGGGGTGGCACGGGGGCACCGGGAGCGACCGCACGGCGGACCGGGGCCCTCGACGGCGCGTTTCCGCGCGCACGCGCCCCCGGACCCTCAGCGCTGTGCCCTCAGTGGCACAGGCGCGCCTCGTGCTCGGCGTGCCCGCCGGGTTCCAGCTGGAAGGTGCAGTGCTCCACGTCGAAGTGGTCGCCGAGGCAGCCCTGCAACTCGTGCAGCATCTTCTCGTGGCCGATCGCGCTCAGCGTCTCGCCGCTCACCACCACGTGCGCCGACAGCACCGGCAGGCCCGAGGTGATCGTCCAGGCGTGCAGGTCGTGCACGTCCTCGACGCCGTCCAGCGCCAGTATGTGGGCGCGCACCTCGCCGATGTCCACACCCTTGGGGGCCGCCTCCAGGAGCACGTCCAGGGTCTCGCGCAGCAGCCGCAGCGTGCGCGGCACGATCATCAGACCGATGACCAGCGACGCGATCGGGTCGGCCGGCTGCCAGCCCGTGGCCAGGATCACCAGCGCCGAGACGATCACCGCGAGGGACCCCAGCGCGTCGGCCGCCACCTCCAGGAAGGCGCCGCGCACATTGAGGCTGTCCTTCTGGCCGCGCATCAGCAGCGACAGCGACACCACGTTCGCCACCAGGCCGATCGCGCCGAAGACGACGGTCAGCCCGCCCTGGGTGCCGGCGGGTGTGACGAACCGCTCGATCGCCTCGTACAGCACGTACCCGCCCACCCCGAGCAGCAGCAGACAGTTGGCCAGGGCGGCGAGGATCTCGGCGCGGGCGTAGCCGAAGGTCCGCCGGTCACTGGCCGGCCTGCTCGCGAAGTGCACGGCCAGCAGCGCCATGCCCAGTCCCAGGGCATCCGTCGCCATGTGCGCCGCGTCGGCGATCAGGGCCAGCGAGTCGGCCAGCACCCCGCCGACGATCTCGACGACCATGACGGTGAGGGTGATCCCCAGCGCCACCCGCAGCCTGCCGCGGTACGCGGCCGTCGCCGTCCCGCCGGCCGGCGCCCCGTGCGCGTGCCCGTGATCGTGCCCAGCCCCCATGAGAAAGCCGCCTCCCTGTCTGTCCGGCGTCCGGCGCCCGGCCTCCGGATCACAGTCAACTACGGGTAGGGGGTATCCGGCAACGCGGCACTGAACACCGTTGTCATGTGCCCTGACCTGCGTAAACGTTACGCAGGTCAGAGGGTGGGCGACACTCGGGAGGCCCGTCTGCGCCAGTTGGCCGAACGGCCGGCGCGCGGGCCGGCCTGACCCTCCGCGAACACCCGCGGACACTGAGCGATGTCCGTGATGCCCGGTCTGGGAGCGCGGTTTGTGAGCGGGGGCCCGAATCCACGATGATGATCGCGGCAAAGGCGGGTGCAAGCGGCGCCGACCGACTGTGAAACGGGCGGTGAACACGGCGTTCCCGGCATCCGATAGCCTCTGCCGACACGCCGCCCGGGTGCCACCGGCACGGGCGTCCCACCATGCACAGGCCCGGCGTTCCAGGCACCGGGCACCAGGGAGTGAGTTCGGTTGCCGACCGCCATCCTCACCGGTCAGCCGGTCCCCGGTTCGTCGATCGAGAGCGAACTGCGGTCCCTGGGCTTCGACGTGCAGCACGCCTCCGGCGCCGCCGACACCGAGACGCTGCTGGCCCGCGTCCCGGCCACGGACCGGGTCGCCGTCGTCGACGCCCGCTTCGTGGGCCACCCGCACGCCCTGCGCCTCGGCCTCACCGACCCGCGCTTCCCGCTCGCCGCCGTCCCGGGCGCGGTGACCGCCCGCCCCGACGGCCGCCAGGCGCTGACCCGGGCGATGGCCCGCGAGAACTCCGCGGGCGGCGGCACGGCCGTCGCCGTGGACAACCTCGCCGACCGGATCACCGCCGCCCTCGACGCCGACGGCGCCGCCGTGCACCGCCCCGAACTGGGCAGCCTCGTCGCCGCCGTCCCCGCCGACCCGCAGGCCCGCAACGAGGCCCGGCAGGCGGTCGCCGCCGTCGACGACGAGGCCGTACGCCTGAAGTCGGCGGTCAAGGCCCGCGACGGCTTCGTCACCACCTTCGCCATCAGCCCCTACTCCCGCTACATCGCCCGCTGGTGCGCCCGGCGCGGACTGACCCCCAACCAGGTCACCACCGCCTCGCTGCTCACCGCGCTGATAGCGGCCGGCTGCGCGGCCACCGGCACCCGCGCCGGCTTCGTCGCCGCCGGCGTCCTGCTGATCGCGTCCTTCGTCCTCGACTGCACCGACGGACAGCTCGCCCGCTACTCCCTGCAGTACTCCACGCTCGGCGCCTGGCTGGACGCCACCTTCGACCGCGCCAAGGAGTACGCCTACTACGCGGGCCTGGCCCTCGGAGCCGCCCGCGGCGGCGACGACGTGTGGGCCCTCGCGCTCGGCGCGATGGTCCTCCAGGCCTGCCGGCACGTCGTCGACTTCTCGTTCAACGAGGCGAATGTCGACAGCACGGCCGCCGCCAACACCAGCCCCACCGCCGCCCTCTCCGACCGGCTCGACAGCGTCGGCTGGACGGTCTGGCTCCGCCGCATGATCGTCCTGCCCATCGGCGAGCGCTGGGCCATGATCGCCGTCCTGACCGCGGTCGCCACCCCCCGGATCACGTTCTACGCGCTGCTGATCGGCTGCGCCTTCGCCGCGACGTACACCACGGCGGGCCGGGTCCTGCGCTCGCTGACCAGGAAGGCGACGCGGACCGACCGGGCCGCGAAGGCGCTGGCCGACCTCGCCGACTCCGGCCCGCTCGGCGAGGCCGGCGCCAAGGGCCTCGCGAAGACCGCCCGCCGGCTCCCCGGCTTCACCGCTCCCGCGCTCGCCCTGCTCGGCGGCCTCGCCGTCGTCGCGACGGCCGCCTTCACCGACTTCGGCGGCCCCTGGCCGCTCCTCGGCGCGATCGTCTACGTGCTGACCTCCGCCCTGGCCGTCGCCCGCCCCCTCAAGGGCGCCCTCGACTGGCTCGTCCCGCCGTTCTTCCGGGCCGCCGAGTACGGCACCGTCCTGGCACTGGCGGCGAACGCCGACGTGAACGGGGCGCTTCCGGCGGCTTTCGGGCTGGTGGCCGCGGTCGCCTACCATCACTACGACACGGTCTACCGCATCCGCGGCGACGCGGGCGCGTCGCCGCAGTGGCTGGTGCGGACGACCGGGGGGCACGAGGGCCGCACGCTGGTGATCACCGCGCTGGCCGTGCTGCTCACCGCCACACAGTTCAAGGTCGCGCTCACGGTCCTCGCCGTGGCCGTGGCACTCGTGGTGCTCGTGGAGAGCATCCGCTTCTGGGTCGCCGCCCACAAGGTCGGCGCACCCGCCGTACACGACGAAGGAGAACCCGCATGATCGGCCTCGTGCTGGCGGCCGGCGCCGGACGCCGTCTGCGCCCCTACACCGACACCCTGCCCAAGGCACTGGTCCCGGTCGGCCCCGAGGGTGCGGAGGACAGCATCACGGTGCTGGACCTGACGCTGGCGAACTTCGCCGAGGTCGGCCTGACCGAGGTCGGGATCATCGTCGGCTACCGCAAGGAAGCCGTGTACGACCGCAAGGAGGCGCTGGAGCAGAAGTACGGCGTCAAGCTCACCCTCATCGACAACGACAAGGCCGAGGAGTGGAACAACGCCTACTCCCTGTGGTGCGGCCGTGACGCCCTCAAGGACGGCGTGATCCTCGCCAACGGCGACACCGTGCACCCGGTCTCCGTCGAGAAGACCCTGCTCGCCGCCCGCGGCGACGGCAAGAAGATCATCCTCGCCCTCGACACGGTGAAGAACCTCGCCGAGGAGGAGATGAAGGTCGTCGTCGACCCCGACAAGGGCGTCCAGCGCATCACCAAGCTGATGGACCCGGCCGAGGCGACCGGCGAGTACATCGGCGTCACCCTCATCGAGGGCGATGCCGCCGCCGACCTGGCCGACGCACTGAAGGCCACCTTCGAGCGCGACCCGCAGCTGTACTACGAGGACGGCTACCAGGAGCTGGTCAACCGCGGCTTCAAGATCGACGTGGCGCCGATCGGCGACCTCAAGTGGGTCGAGATCGACAACCACGACGACCTCGCCAAGGGCCGGGAGATCGCGTGCCAGTACTGACGAGGCTCATCCCGTCGCCGGTGGTCGTGGACATCCGCGCGGGTGCCCTCGACGACCTGGGAGGTGTGCTCGCCGACGAGCGCATCTCCCACTCGGGCAAGCTCGCCGTCGCCGTCAGCGGCGGTTCCGGTGCCCGGCTGCGTGAGCGCGTCACTCCTTCCCTGCCCGGCGCCGACTGGTTCGAGGTCGGCGGCGGCACCCTGGACGACGCGATCAAGCTGGCCGGCGCCATGAAGGGCGGCCACTACGACGCGGTCGTGGGCCTCGGCGGCGGCAAGATCATCGACTGTGCCAAGTTCGCCGCGGCGCGCATCGGCCTCCCGCTGGTCGCCGTGCCCACGAACCTCGCGCACGACGGTCTATGCTCGCCGGTCGCCACCCTGGACAACGACGCGGGCCGCGGCTCCTACGGCGTGCCGAACCCGATCGCGGTCGTCATCGACCTGGACGTCATCCGCGCGGCCCCGGCCCGCTTCGTGCGCGCCGGCATCGGTGACGCCGTCTCCAACGTCTCCGCGATCGCGGACTGGGAGCTGGCCAACCGGGTCAAGGGCGAGCGGATCGACGGCCTGGCCGCCGCGATGGCCCGCCAGGCGGGCGAGGCCGTGCTCCGGCATCCGGGCGGCATCGGGGACAACGAGTTCCTCCAGGTGCTGGCCGAGGCGCTGGTGCTCAGCGGTATCGCCATGTCGGTGTCGGGCGACTCGCGGCCGTCCTCGGGCGCCTGCCACGAGATCAACCACGCCCTCGACCTGCTCTTCCCCACCCGCGCCGCCGCCCACGGCGAGCAGTGCGGACTGGGCGCGGCCTTCGCGATGTACCTGCGCGGGGCCCACGAGGAGTCCGCTCACATGGCCGGGGTGCTGCGCCGGCACGGGCTGCCGGTGCTGCCGGAGGAGATCGGCTTCACACCCCAGGAGTTCTTCCGGGCCGTGGAGTACGCCCCCCAGACCCGGCCCGGCCGCTACACGATCCTCGAGCACCTCGACCTGAAAACCGACCAGATCAAGGACCTGTACGCCGACTATGTCAAGGCCATCGGTAGCTGAACTACGTCCGGTCGTCCATCCCGCGGGGGTCAAGGACCGGCGCAGCGGTGAGCACTGGGCGGGACGCCTCTACATGCGCGAGGTCTCGCTGCGGATCGACCGCTACCTGGTGAACACCAGGATCACGCCCAACCAGCTCACGTACCTGATGACCGTCTGCGGCGTGCTCGCGGCCCCGGCCCTGCTGGTGCCGGGGATCACGGGCGCCGTGCTCGGCGTCGTCGCGGTCCAGCTCTACCTGCTGCTGGACTGCGTCGACGGCGAGATCGCCCGCTGGCGCAAGCAGTACTCGCTCGCCGGCGTCTACCTGGACCGGGTCGGCGCCTACCTGACCGACGCCGCGGTCCTGGTCGGCCTCGGCCTGCGCGCCGCCGACGTGTTCGGCACCGGGCGGATCGACTGGCTGTGGGCCTTCCTCGGCACGCTGGCCGCGCTCGGCGCCATCCTGATCAAGGCCGAGACGGACCTCGTCGGGGTCGCCCGGCACCAGACGGGCAAGGAGCCGGTCCAGGAGGCCGCCTCCGAGCCGCGCTCCTCCGGCATGGCGCTGGCCCGCCGGGCCGCCGGGGCGCTCAAGTTCCACCGGCTGATCCTCGGCATCGAGGCGTCCCTGCTGATCCTCGTCCTCGCGATCGTCGACGAGAGCCGCGGCGACCTCTTCTTCACCCGCCTCGGCACCGCCGTACTCGCCGGCATCGCGCTGCTGCAGACCCTGCTGCACCTGGTGTCCATCCTCGCCTCCAGCAGGCTGAAGTGAGCGGCCCCATGAAGGTCGGCGCGGTCATCATCACGATGGGCAACCGTCCCGAGGAGCTGCGGGCCCTGATCGACTCGGTCGCCAAGCAGGACGGCGACCCGGTCCAGGTCGTCGTCGTCGGCAACGGCTCGCCCGTCCCGGAGGTGCCGGACGGCGTGCGCACCGTCGAGCTGCCCGAGAACCTGGGCATCCCCGGCGGCCGCAACGTCGGCATCGAGGCCTTCGGACCGGGCGGGAGCGACGTCGACATCCTGCTCTTCCTCGACGACGACGGCCTGCTCGCCCGCGCCGACACCGCCGAGCTGTGCCGCGAGGCGTTCGCGGCCGACGACGAGCTGGGCATCGTCAGCTTCCGCATCGCCGACCCGGACACCGGCGAGACCCAGCGGCGGCACGTCCCCCGGCTGCGCGCCTCCGACCCGATGCGCTCCTCCCGGGTGACCACCTTCCTCGGCGGCGCCAACGCCGTGCGCACCCGCGTCCTCACCCAGGTCGGCGGCCTCCCGGACGCGTTCTTCTACGCCCACGAGGAGACCGACCTGGCCTGGCGGGCGCTCGACGCGGGCTGGATGATCGACTACCGGTCCGACATGGTGCTCAACCACCCGACGACCGCCCCCTCCCGGCACGCGGTCTACCACCGCATGGTCGCCCGCAACCGCGTCTGGCTCGCCCGCCGCAACCTGCCCGCGCTCCTGGTCCCGGTCTACCTGGGCGTCTGGATGCTGCTCACCTTGCTGCGCCGCCCTTCGCGACCTGCGCTGAAGGCCTGGTTCGGCGGCTTCCGGGAAGGCTGGGCGACCCCGTGCGGTCCCCGCCGGCCCATGCGGTGGCGTACGGTGTGGCGCCTGACCCGGCTGGGCCGCCCTCCGGTGATCTGACAAGCTCGTACCCGAGAGCGTCCCGGCCCCGACCGGGGCCGACAGGTCCGTGCCAGGCCCGCGCGGCCGAGCATTCCGAAGACGAAAGTATCCACCAGTGAGTGAGACAACGCACGACGGCACGGTCGCCATGACCAAGCCCGTGGCGCCCGACGAGGGCCTCCCACCGGCCCGGCTCGCCGCCAAGTACGGGCTGTCCGTGAGCGGTGCCCGGCCGTCCCTCGTGGAGTACGTCCGTCAGCTCTGGGGCCGGCGGCACTTCATCCTCGCCTTCTCCCAGGCGAAGCTGACCGCCCAGTACAGCCAGGCCAAGCTCGGCCAGCTGTGGCAGGTGGCCACTCCGCTGCTCAACGCGCTCGTCTACTTCCTGATCTTCGGCCTGATCCTGGACGCGGGCAAGGGCATGCCGAAGGACGTGTACATCCCGTTCCTGGTGACGGGTGTGTTCGTCTTCACCTTCACCCAGTCCTCGGCCATGGCGGGCGTCCGCGCGATCTCCGGCAACCTCGGCCTGGTGCGCGCGCTGCACTTCCCGCGTGCCTCGCTGCCGATCTCGTTCGCGCTGCAGCAGCTCCAGCAGCTGCTGGCCTCGATGATCGTGATGTTCGCGGTGGTGATCGGGTTCGGCAGCTACCCGTCGCTGTCCTGGCTGCTGGTGGTGCCGGCGCTCGTCCTGCAGTTCCTCTTCAACGTGGGCCTGGCGCTGATCGTCGCCCGTATGGGGGCCAAGACCCCGGACCTGGCCCAGCTGATGCCGTTCATCATGCGGACCTGGATGTACGGCTCGGGTGTCATGTTCTCCATTCCGATCATGCTGGCGGATCAGCCGACCTGGCTCGCCGACGTGCTCCAGTGGAACCCGGCCGCCGTCTACATGGATCTGATCCGCTTCGCGCTGATCGACGGGTACGGCCGCGAGCACCTGCCGCCGCACGTGTGGGCGGTCGGGCTCGGCTGGGCCGTGGCCCTCGCCGTGGGCGGCTTCGTGTACTTCTGGAAGGCGGAGGAGAGGTACGGCCGTGGCTGAGCAGCAGCAGGGCGAGCGGGTGCCGACGGTCATCGCGGACGAACTGCACATCGTCTACCGGGTCAACGGCGCCAAGACCGGCAAGGGCAGCGCGACCGCGGCCCTGAGCAGGATCATCAAGCGCGGCGAGGACCGGGGCGTGCGCAAGGTGCACGCCGTGCGGGGCGTCTCCTTCACCGCCTACCGGGGCGAGGCCATCGGCCTCATCGGTTCCAACGGCTCCGGCAAGTCGACGCTGCTGCGGGCCATCGCCGGCCTGCTGCCCGCCGAGCGCGGCAAGGTCTACACGGACGGCCAGCCCTCGCTGCTCGGCGTGAACGCGGCCCTGATGAACGACCTGACCGGCGAGCGGAACGTCATCCTCGGTGGCCTGGCCATGGGCATGACCCGCGAGCAGATCAAGGAGCGCTACCAGGACATCGTCGACTTCTCCGGGATCAACGAGAAGGGCGACTTCATCACCCTGCCGATGCGCACCTACTCGTCCGGCATGTCCGCCCGGCTGCGCTTCTCCATCGCCGCCGCGAAGGACCACGACGTCCTGATGATCGACGAGGCGCTGGCCACCGGCGACCGCAAGTTCCAGACGCGCTCCGAGGAGCGCATCCGGGAGCTGAAGAAGGAAGCGGGCACCGTCTTCCTGGTCAGCCACAACAACAAGTCCATCCGCGACACCTGCAACCGCGTCCTGTGGCTGGAGCGCGGCGAACTGCGCATGGACGGCCCGACGGACGAGGTGCTCAAGGAGTACGAGAAGTTCACGGGCAAGTAGCCCCCGGCGTGTGCAAAGGAACCGTCAACTCCTGGTGTTCTCAGGAATCTTGAAGTGAATCGGTGTGTTGTTGTGATGCGCCGAGCACCCCGCGGGAAGTCCGTGAGTTGTACAACGTAAGCTGGACCGGTCCTGAAACGCGGCACATGGGGCGATAATGCCCGACATCCTCCACCGGGCCTGCCCGCGGGCGGCCGGGCGGCGTGTCCGAAATAGTGTGTATTGGGTCGGCAGTGTAGAACGGGAGATGTGACGGCAATGGCTACGGAAACTCCCCAGCTCCCCGAAGCGTGCGCCGTCGACGCGGAGCGCGGCACCCTGGCCAAGGCCGCCGACGAGAACTTCCCCGTGGCCCCCTTCTTCCTGCCGCGCGACTGGCGCACCGACCTCATGGCCGTGTACGGCTTCGCCCGCCTCGTCGACGACATCGGCGACGGCGACCTCGCGCCGGGCGGCGCCGACGCCCGCCTCCTCGGCGTCCCCGACGACCGCGCCGACGACCGCGTGCTGATGCTGGACGCCTTCGAGGAGGACCTGCACCGGGTCTTCGACGGCACCCCCCGCCACCCGCTGCTGCGCCGCCTGCGGCCCACCGTCCGCCGCCGCTCGCTGACCCCCGCGCCCTTCCTCGGGCTGATCGCCGCCAACCGTCAGGACCAGCTCGTACGGCGGTACGAGACCTACGACGACCTCCTCGCCTACTGCGAGCTGTCCGCCAACCCGGTCGGCCACCTCGTCCTCGCCGTCACCGGCACCGCCACGCCCGAGCGGATCCGCCGCTCCGACGCCGTCTGCACCGCCCTGCAGATCGTCGAGCACCTCCAGGACGTCGCCGAGGACCTCGGCCGGGACCGGATCTACCTGCCCGCCGAGGACATGAAGCGCTTCCACGTCCAGGAGGCGGACCTCGCCGCGCCCACCGCCAACGCGTCGGTGCGCGCCCTGCTCGCGTACGAGGCCCGGCGCGCCCACGACCTGCTGGACGAGGGCGCCCCCTTGGTCGGCAGCGTCCACGGCAGGCTGCGTCTGCTGCTCGCGGGGTTCGTGGCCGGGGGAAGGGCCGCCCTGCGGGCGATCGCCGACGCGGATCACGACGTACTTCCCGGCCCGCCCAAGCCCGGCAAGCTCCGGTTGCTGCGCGAGACGGGCCTGGCCCTGCGAGGAGAGGGGTGATCGGGACCGTGGACTCGTCAGCGAACATGCCGGCGCCGGTGCTCGCCGCCTACAGCTACTGCGAGGCCGTCACCGGTCAGCAGGCACGCAACTTCGCCTACGGCATCCGGCTGCTGCCCACGCCGAAGCGACGGGCCATGTCGGCGCTGTACGCGTTCTCGCGCCGCGTCGACGACATCGGCGACGGGGCGCTGGCGGACGACGTCAAGGTCGCCCGACTGGACGAGACCCGGGCGGTGCTCGCCCGGATCCACGACGGCGCGGTCGACGAGGACGACACCGACCCGGTCGCCGTCGCCCTCGCCCACGCCGCGCGCGCCTTCCCGATCCCGCTCGACGGCCTCGACGAACTGATCGACGGCGTCCAGATGGACGTACGCGGCGAGACCTACGAGACCTGGGACGACCTGCGGACCTACTGCCGCTGTGTCGCGGGCGCCATCGGACGACTCTCCCTCGGCGTGTTCGGCACCGAACCGGGGGCGCACGGAGCCGACCGCGCGCCCGAGTACGCCGACACGCTCGGCCTCGCACTCCAGCTCACCAACATCCTGCGGGACGTCCGCGAGGACGCCGAGGGCGGACGCACCTACCTGCCCGCCGACGACCTCGCCAAGTTCGGCTGCTCGGCCGGGTTCAAGGGGCCGACGCCCCCCGCGGGCTCCGACTTCACGGGCCTCGTGCACTTCGAGGTGCGCCGGGCCCGCGCCCTGTTCGCCGAGGGCTACCGGCTGCTCCCCATGCTCGACCGGCGCAGCGGGGCCTGCGTGGCCGCCATGGCCGGCATCTACCGCCGGCTCCTCGACCGCATCGAGCGCGACCCGGAGGCCGTGCTGCGCGGCCGCGTCTCGCTCCCGGGCCGCGAGAAGGCGTACGTCGCCGTGCGCGGCCTGTCCGGCCTTGACACCCGGCACGTCACCCGCCGGACCGTCAGGAGGCGCGCCTGATGGACACACCCGGCACACGCGACACGCCGGCCCCGGATCGGACCACCGCCGTGCACCGGTGGGCAACCCTCCGGTGGCGGTCGGCGTCCCTGACTGAGACGGTCGGCCGTACGCCGTTCAAACACCACGGCGACCGGACAGGGAAGGGCGCACGATGACGCACGCCAACGGCACGCGTGACGGGGGGCAGGTCGCGGACGTCACCGCCCTCCGTCCCGGCGCGCACGCCGTGGTGGTCGGCGGCGGCCTCGCCGGGGTGACCTCCGCGCTCGCGCTCGCCGACGCCGGCGTGCGCGTCACCCTGTTCGAAGGGCGGCCCCGCCTGGGCGGGCTCGCCTTCTCCTTCCGGCGCGGCGACCTCACCGTCGACAACGGCCAGCACGTCTACCTGCGCTGCTGCACCGCCTACCGCTGGTTCCTCGACCGCATCGGCGGCACCGCGCTCGCGCCCGTGCAGGACCGCCTCGACGTGCCCGTCCTCGACGTGGCGAGGCCCGAGGGACGCCGGCTCGGCAGACTGCGCCGCGACGAGCTGCCCGTCCCCCTGCACCTGGGGCGCAGCCTCGCGACGTACCCCCATCTCTCGCTCGCCGAGCGCGCCGGGGTCGGGCGGGCCGCGCTCGCGCTCAAAGGGCTCGACCTCGCCGATCCGGCCCTGGACACCCAGGACTTCGGCAGCTGGCTGACCGCGCACGGTCAGTCGGCGCGTGCCGTCGAGGCCCTGTGGGACCTGGTCGGGGTCGCCACCCTCAACGCGGTCGCGGGCGACGCCTCACTGGGGCTCGCCGCGATGGTGTTCAAGACCGGTCTGCTGTCCGACCCGGGCGCGGCCGACATCGGCTGGGCCCGCGTCCCGCTGGGTGAACTGCACGACCGGCTGGCCCGCGGGGCGCTCGACGCCGCGGGCGTGCGCACCGAGGTCCGTACCCGCGTCACCTCCCTCCGTGCGAACGAGAACGGCGGCTGGAGCGTTCAGGTTCCCGACGAGACGCTCGACGCCGACGCGGTCGTCCTCGCCGTACCGCAGCGCGAGGCGCACGACCTGCTGCCGGACGGCGCCCTCGACGCCCCGGAGAACCTGCTGGAGATCGGCACCGCGCCGATCCTCAACATCCACGTGATCTACGACCGCAAGGTGCTCGCCACGCCGTTCCTCACGGCGCTCGGCACCCCGGTGCAGTGGGTGTTCGACCGTACCGAGGCCTCCGGGCTGAAGGAGGGTCAGTACCTGGCGCTGTCGCAGTCGACCGCGCAGCACGAGATCGACGAGCCCGTGGCCACGTTGCGCGAGCGGTACCTGCCCGAACTGGAGCGGCTGCTGCCGCGCAGCCGCGGTGCCGGGGTGAAGGACTTCTTCGTGACCAGGGAGCGCACCGCCACGTTCGCCCCCGCCCCCGGCGTCGGCCGCCTCCGGCCCGGCGCCCGCACCAAGGCACCCGGCCTCTACCTGGCCGGAGCGTGGACCGCCACCGGGTGGCCCGCGACCATGGAGAGTGCGGTTCGCAGCGGTGTCGGAGCGGCGGGCGCCGCTCTGGGCGCCCTGGGCCGGTCCCGCGGACTCCTTCCCGATTTCTTCGAGGAGGCGGCATGAGAGCCGACCCGCGCGGGGCCGACTCCCGCACTCCCGGTACCGCAACTGGAGGAAAGACTGTGCCCACCGCGCCCCCCGGCCCGAAGGCCGCTCCGAGGACCACGGTGGACGTGACCGCGCTGCTGGAGCGCGGCCGGACCCTGGCCACGCCGGTCCTGCGGGCGGCCGTCGACCGCCTTGCGCCTCCCATGGACACCGTCGCCGCCTACCACTTCGGCTGGATCGACGCCCAGGGCAACCCCGCGGACGGCGACGGCGGCAAGGCCGTCCGTCCCGCGCTCGCCGTGCTCTCCGCCGAGGTCACCGGCGCCGCGCCCGAGGTGGGCGTGCCCGGCGCGGTGGCCGTGGAGCTGGTGCACAACTTCTCCCTGCTGCACGACGACCTGATGGACGGCGACGAGCAGCGCCGCCATCGCGACACCGTCTGGAAGGTGCACGGCCCCGCCCAGGCCATCCTGGTCGGCGACGCCCTCTTCGCCCTCGCCAACGAGGTGCTGCTCGAACTGGGCACCGTCGAGGCCGGCCGCGCCACCCGCCGCCTCACCGGCGCCACCCGCGCCCTGATCGACGGCCAGGCCCAGGACATCTCCTACGAGCACCGCGACCGCGTCAGCGTGGAGGAGTGCCTGGAGATGGAGGGCAACAAGACCGGCGCCCTGCTCGCCTCCGCCAGCTCCATCGGCGCGGTGCTCGGCGGCGCCGACGAGCGCACCGCCGACACCCTGGAGAAGTACGGCTACCACCTGGGCCTCGCCTTCCAGGCCGTCGACGACCTGCTCGGCATCTGGGGCGACCCGGAGGCGACCGGCAAGCAGACCTGGAGCGACCTGCGCCAGCGCAAGAAGTCCCTCCCGGTCGTCGCCGCCCTCGCGGCGGGCGGCCCGGCCTCCGAACGGCTCGGCGAGATCCTCGCGGCCGACGCCAAGGCCAGTGACTTCGCGAACTTCTCCGAGGAGGAGTTCGCGGCCCGCGCCGCCCTCATCGAGGAGGCGGGCGGGCGCGAGTGGACCGCCGACGAGGCGCGCCGCCAGCACACCATCGCCATCGAAGCCCTCGACGCCGTCGACATGCCCGAGCGGGTGCGGGACCGGTTCGCGGCGCTCGCCGACTTCGTCGTCGTACGAAAGAGATGATCACTATCGGTCGAATAGCCCTCGCGTAGTCGCCGGCCGGTGTCCTCGACGGACAGGCACCGGCCGACGGCGGACCCAAGCAGAGCACCGTATGCACACTGCACGAAGGGGAAGCCATGACAGCGACGACCGACGGAAGCACCGGGGCGGCCCTGAAGCCCCTCGCGCCCTCGGCCAGCGAAACCGACATCACCGTCCCCGCCGCGGCGGCCGGGGTACCAGAAGCCGCCGCCCGCGCCACCCGGCGCGCCACGGACTTCCTGCTCTCCCGGCAGGACGCCCAGGGCTGGTGGAAGGGCGACCTCGAAACCAACGTCACGATGGACGCCGAGGACCTGCTGCTGCGTCAGTTCCTCGGCATCCAGGACGAGGAGACCACCCGCGCCGCCGCCCTGTTCGTCCGCGGCGAGCAGCGCGAGGACGGCGCCTGGGCCACCTTCTACGGCGGCCCCGGCGACCTGTCCGCCACCATCGAGGCCTACGTCGCCCTCCGCCTGGCCGGCGACGCCCCCGACGCGCCGCACATGGCGAAGGCGTCGGAGTGGGTCCGCGGCCGCGGCGGCATCGCGGCCTCCCGCGTCTTCACCCGGATCTGGCTCGCCCTCTTCGGCTGGTGGAAGTGGGACGACCTGCCGGAGCTCCCGCCGGAACTCGTCTACTTCCCCACCTGGGTACCGCTCAACATCTACGACTTCGGCTGCTGGGCCCGGCAGACCATCGTGCCGCTCACGATCGTCTCGGCGAAGCGGCCGGTGCGTCCCGCCCCCTTCCCGCTGGACGAACTGCACACCGACCCGGCCCTCCCCAACCCCCCGCGGCCCCTGGCACCGGCGGCGAGCTGGGACGGCGCCTTCCAGCGCATCGACAAGGCACTGCACGCCTACCGCAAGGTCGCCCCGCGCCGGCTGCGCCGGGCCGCCATGAACACCGCCGCCCGCTGGATCATCGAGCGCCAGGAGAACGACGGCTGCTGGGGCGGCATCCAGCCGCCGGCCGTGTACTCGGTCATCGCGCTGTACCTGCTCGGCTACGACCTCGAACACCCCGTGATGCGCGCCGGCCTGGAGTCGCTGGACCGTTTCGCCGTGTGGCGCGAGGACGGCGCCCGGATGATCGAGGCCTGCCAGTCCCCGGTGTGGGACACCTGCCTGGCCACCATCGCGCTGGCCGACGCGGGGGTGCCCGCCGACCACCCGCAGCTGGTGAAGGCCGCCGACTGGATGCTCGGCGAGCAGATCGTCCGCCCCGGCGACTGGTCGGTGAAACGGCCCGGCCTCCCGCCCGGCGGCTGGGCCTTCGAGTTCCACAACGACAACTACCCCGACATCGACGACACCGCCGAGGTGGTCCTCGCGCTGCGCCGGGTCAGCCACCACGACCCGGAACGGGTGGAGAAGGCCATCGGCCGCGGGGTGCGCTGGAACCTCGGCATGCAGTCGAAGAACGGCGCCTGGGGCGCGTTCGACGTCGACAACACCAGCCCCTTCCCCAACCGGCTGCCGTTCTGCGACTTCGGCGAGGTCATCGACCCGCCGTCGGCGGACGTCACCGCGCACGTCGTCGAGAGCCTCGCCGTCGAGGGGCTCGCCCACGACCCGCGCACCCGGCGCGGCATCCAGTGGCTGCTCGCCGAACAGGAGCAGGACGGCTCGTGGTTCGGCCGCTGGGGCGTCAACTACGTCTACGGCACCGGCTCCGTCGTCCCCGCCCTCACCGCCGCCGGGCTCCCCGCCTCGCACCCGGCGATCCGCCGCGCGGTGACCTGGCTGGAGTCCGTCCAGAACGACGACGGCGGCTGGGGCGAGGACCTGCGCTCCTACCGGTACGTCAAGGAGTGGAGCGGCCGGGGCGCCTCGACCGCCTCGCAGACGGCGTGGGCGCTGATGGCCCTGCTCGCGGCGGGGGAGCGGGAGTCCGGCGCGGTGGAACGCGGCATCGCCTGGCTCGCCGCCACCCAGCGCGAGGACGGCTCCTGGGACGAGCCGTACTTCACCGGCACCGGCTTCCCCTGGGACTTCTCCATCAACTACCACCTCTACCGCCAGGTCTTCCCGCTCACCGCGCTCGGCCGGTACGTCCACGGGGAGCCCTTCGCCGAGAAGAAGCCACGCCCGGCCCCGGTGGCCGAGCGGCCCGCGGACGCGATGTCCACGGCCGAGGTGAAGGGCGGCTGATGAACCCGCGGCCCGGCCCGTCGTCCCCGCTGCTGATCGCCTGCGCGCTCGGCATCGAGCACCTCGCCCTGCGCACCGGCGACCGCGGTGGCGCGGGCGGGCCGGTCACCGTCCTGCGTACCGGCATGGGCCCCCGGGCCGCCGAGCGTTCGGTCGCCCGGGTCCTGGCCGACCCGGCGCTCGGCTCCGCCGCCGTGCTCGCCACGGGCTTCTGCGCGGGACTCGCCCCCGGCATGCACCCCGGCGACCTGGTCGTCGCCGAGGAGACCCGGGACCCGCGCTCCACCGTCGCCTGCGTCGGCACCGACCGGCTCGTCAAGGAACTCGCGCGAGCCGTGCCGGGCCGCACCGTCCACACCGGGCCGCTGACCGGCTCGGACCACGTCGTCCGCGGCCCCGAACGCGCCGACCTGCTCGCGACCGGCGCCATCGCCGTCGACATGGAGTCCGCGGCCACGCTCCTGAGCGCCGTACGGGCGGGCGAGCGCCCCGTTGCGGCCGTTCGTGTGGTCGTGGACGCTCCGGAACACGAACTCGTCCGGATCGGCACCGTGCGCGGTGGAATATCAGCCTTCCGCGTTCTTCGATCCGTTCTTCCCGCATTTTTCGAATGGCACCGTTCTTTGCTGCTCCCCCGGAGGTGAGCCCAGATGGCCATGCCGCTGCGCCAGTCCATCAAGGTCGCTACATACCTGGCCGAACAGAAGATCCGCCGACGGGACAAGTTCCCGCTCATCGTGGAGCTGGAGCCGCTCTTCGCCTGCAACCTGAAGTGCGAGGGGTGCGGGAAGATCCAGCACCCGGCCGGGGTGCTCAAGCAGCGCATGCCGGTCGCGCAGGCCGTCGGGGCGGTGCTCGAATCCGGAGCGCCGATGGTCTCCATCGCCGGCGGCGAACCCCTGATGCACCCGCAGATCGACGAGATCGTGCGGCAGTTGGTGGCCAAGCGGAAGTACGTCTTCCTCTGCACCAACGCGCTGCTCATGCGCAAGAAGATGGACAAGTTCAAGCCCTCTCCCTACTTCGCCTTCGCGGTGCACATCGACGGCCTGCGCGAGCGGCACGACGAGTCCGTGGCGAAGGAGGGCGTGTTCGACGAGGCCGTGGAGGCCATCAAGGAGGCCAAGCGGCGAGGCTTCCGGGTCACCACCAACTCGACCTTCTTCAACACCGACACCCCGCAGACCATCGTCGAGGTGCTCAACTTCCTCAACGACGACCTCAAGGTCGACGAGATGATGATCTCGCCCGCCTACGCCTACGAGAAGGCGCCCGACCAGGAGCACTTCCTGGGCGTGGAGCAGACCCGCGAGCTGTTCAAGAAGGCCTTCTCGGGCGGCAACCGGGCCCGCTGGCGGCTCAACCACTCGCCCCTGTTCCTCGACTTCCTGGAGGGCAAGGTCGACTTCCCCTGCACCGCCTGGGCGATCCCGAACTACTCCCTGTTCGGCTGGCAGCGGCCCTGCTACCTGATGAGCGACGGATACGTGCCCACGTACCGGGAGCTGATCGAGGAGACCGACTGGGACAAGTACGGCCGCGGCAAGGACCCGCGCTGCGCCAACTGCATGGCGCACTGCGGCTACGAGCCGACCGCCGTCCTGGCCACCATGGGCTCCCTCAAGGAGTCCCTGCGCGCCATGCGCGACACCGTCTCCTCGAACCGGGAGTGACGTCGTGACCGCCATCTCCCTCGGGCTCCCCGAGGTACCGGTCCGGCCGATCGCCGAGCGGCGCGTGTCGCGGCGGATCCAGGTCGGGCCGGTGGCCGTCGGGGGCGGCGCCCCGGTGTCGGTGCAGTCGATGACGACGACGCGTACGTCGGACATCGGCGCGACGTTGCAACAGATCGCCGAGCTGACCGCGTCCGGCTGCGAGATCGTGCGGGTGGCCTGTCCGACGCAGGACGACGCGGACGCCCTTTCGGTGATCGCGCGGAAGTCGCAGATCCCGGTGATCGCCGACATCCACTTCCAGCCCAAGTACGTGTTCGCCGCGATCGAGGCGGGCTGCGCGGCGGTGCGCGTCAACCCGGGCAACATCAAGCAGTTCGACGACAAGGTGCGCGAGATCGCCAAGGCGGCCCGCGATCACGGCACGCCGATCCGCATCGGTGTGAACGCGGGCTCGCTGGACCGCCGGCTGCTGCAGAAGTACGGCAGGGCGACCCCCGAGGCGCTCGCCGAGTCGGCGCTGTGGGAGGCGTCCCTCTTCGAGGAGCACGACTTCCGGGACATCAAGATCTCGGTGAAGCACAACGACCCGGTCGTGATGGTCGAGGCCTACCGGCAGCTCGCCGCCCAGTGCGACTACCCGCTGCACCTCGGTGTGACGGAGGCCGGCCCCGCCTTCCAGGGCACGATCAAGTCGGCGGTCGCCTTCGGCGCGCTGCTCTCCCAGGGCATCGGCGACACCATCCGAGTCTCGCTGTCCGCCCCGCCGGTCGAGGAGATCAAGGTCGGCATCCAGATCCTCCAGTCGCTGGGGCTGCGGGAACGCCGGCTGGAGATCGTTTCGTGCCCGTCCTGCGGCCGCGCCCAGGTCGACGTGTACAAGCTGGCCGAGGAGGTCACCGCCGGTCTTGACGGCATGGAGGTGCCGCTGCGCGTCGCCGTCATGGGCTGCGTCGTCAACGGCCCCGGCGAGGCCCGTGAGGCCGACCTCGGCGTCGCCTCCGGCAACGGCAAGGGGCAGATCTTCGTCAAGGGCGAGGTCGTCAAGACCGTCCCCGAGTCGAAGATCGTGGAGACCCTCGTCGAGGAGGCGATGAGGATCGCCGAGCAGATGGAGAAGGACGGCGCGTCGGGGGAGCCGGCCGTCACCGTGAGCTGATCAGCACGGACCGAAGGGGGCCCGAGCGTGACGATTCTGGAGAACATCCGGGGACCACGCGACCTGAAGGCGCTGTCCGAGGCGGAACTCGGTGAACTGTCCGACGAGATACGTGACTTCCTGGTGCACGCGGTCGCCCGCACCGGCGGTCACCTCGGACCCAACCTGGGGGTGGTGGAACTCACCGTCGCCCTGCACCGGGTCTTCGAGTCGCCGGCCGACCGCATCCTGTGGGACACCGGCCACCAGAGCTACGTACACAAACTCCTGACCGGGCGTCAGGACTTCTCGAAACTTCGCGGCAAGGGCGGCCTGTCCGGCTACCCGTCCCGCGAGGAGTCCGAGCACGACGTCATCGAGAACAGCCACGCCTCCACCGTGCTCGGCTGGGCGGACGGCCTCGCCAAGGCCCGCGACGTGCGGGGAGAGCGCGGCCACGTCGTCGCCGTCATCGGCGACGGCGCGCTCACCGGCGGCATGGCCTGGGAGGCCCTGAACAACATCGCGGCCGCCAGGGACCGGCCGCTCATCGTCGTGGTCAACGACAACGAACGCTCGTACGCGCCGACCATCGGCGGCCTCGCCAACCACCTCGCGACGCTGCGCACGACCGACGGCTACGAGCGGATGCTGGCCTGGGGCAAGGACGTGCTCCACCGCACGCCGGTGGTCGGCCACACCGTCTACGAGGCCCTGCACGGCGCCAAGAAGGGGTTCAAGGACGCCTTCGCCCCGCAGGGACTCTTCGAGGACCTGGGGCTGAAGTACCTCGGCCCGATCGACGGACACGACCTCGGGGCCGTCGAGTCGGCGCTGCGGCGCGCGAAACGCTTCCACGGGCCGGTGCTGGTGCACTGCCTCACAGAGAAGGGCCGGGGCTACGAACCCGCCCTGCGCGACGAGGAGGACCACTTCCACACCGTCGGCGCGATGGACCCGCTCACCTGCGCACCGCTCGGCCCCGCGGGCGGGCCGTCCTGGACCTCCGTGTTCGGCGAGGAGATGCTGCGGATCGGAGCGGAGCGCGACGACGTCGTGGCGATCACCGCGGCCATGCTGCACCCGGTCGGCCTGGCACCCTTCGCCGAACGGTTCCCCGACCGGGTCTGGGACGTCGGTATCGCCGAACAGCACGCCGCCGTGTCCGCCGCCGGCCTCGCCACGGGCGGACTCCACCCGGTCGTCGCCGTCTACGCCACCTTCCTCAACCGCGCCTTCGACCAACTGCTGATGGACGTGGCGCTGCACCGCTGCGGGGTCACCTTCGTCCTGGACCGGGCCGGCGTCACCGGCACCGACGGGCCCTCGCACAACGGCATGTGGGACATGTCCGTCCTCCAGGTCGTCCCCGGGCTGCGCATCGCCGCCCCGCGCGACGCCGGCCAGCTGCGTGCCCAGCTGCGCGAGGCGGTCGCCGTCGAGGACGCGCCGACCCTGGTGCGCTTCCCGAAGGAGTCCGTCGGGCCCGCCGTACCCGCCGTCGGCCGGGTCGGCGGCATGGACGTCCTGCACGCCGCGGACCGTCCCGAGGTGCTGCTGGTGGCCGTCGGTGTGATGGCGCCCGTCTGCCTCGGGGCCGCGGACCTGCTCGAAGCCCGCGGCATCGGCTGCACCGTCGTCGACCCGCGCTGGGTCAAACCCGTCGACCCGGAGCTGGCCCCGCTGGCGGTCCGGCACCGCCTGGTCGCCGTCGTCGAGGACAACAGCAGGGCGGCCGGGGTCGGTTCGGCGGTGGCGCTGGCCCTCGGCGACGCCGAGGCCGACGTGCCCGTACGCCGCTTCGGCATCCCCGACCAGTTCCTCGCCCACGCCAAGCGTGCCGAGGTGCTCGCGGACATCGGCCTCACCCCGGTCGACATCGCCGGCCGGATCAGCGCGAGCCTGGCCGTCGGGCGGCGCGCGGTGGAAACCCCCGGGGACGGACGGAACGTCATGCCAGCGCAAGGAGAGAACTGAATGACCAAGGAGTTCGACCTCGCCGCGCTCTTGGCCGAGCGCGGAGCCGAGCGGTACGAGCTGCACGCCAGGCACCTCAACCACCAGCTGCCGCGCATGCTGCACACCATCGGCTTCGACAAGGTCTACGAGCGGGCCGATGGCGCGCACTTCTGGGACGCCGACGGCAACGACTACCTGGACATGCTCGCCGGGTTCGCGGTGATGGGCCTGGGGCGCCACCACCCGGTCGTCCGCAAGGCGCTGCACGACGTCCTCGACGCCTCGCTGGCCGACCTGACCCGCTTCGACTGCCCGCCGCTGCCCGGGCTCCTGGCCGAGAGGCTGCTCTCCTACAGCCCGCACCTGGACCGGGTCTTCTTCGGCAACAGCGGGACCGAGGCGGTGGAGACCGCGCTCAAGTTCGCCCGGTACGCCACCGGCAGGCCGAGGATCCTGTATTGTACCCACGCCTTCCACGGACTGACCACCGGCTCGCTCTCCGTCAACGGCGAGGACGGGTTCCGCAAGGGCTTCGCGCCGCTGCTGCCCGACACCGCGGTCCCGCTCGGCGACCTGGACGCCCTGGCGCGCGAGCTGCGGCACGGAGACGTGGCCGCGCTCATCGTGGAGCCGATCCAGGGCAAGGGCGTGCACGAGGCCCCGCCCGGCTACCTGCGGGCCGCGCAGGACCTGCTCCACCGGCACAAGGCACTGCTGATCGCCGACGAGGTGCAGACGGGCCTGGGCAGGACCGGGAAGTTCTACGCCTTCCAGCACGAGGACGGCGTCGAGCCCGACCTGGTCTGCGTGGCCAAGGCGCTGTCCGGCGGCTACGTGCCGGTGGGCGCCACCCTGGGCAAGGACTGGATCTTCCAGAAGGTGTACTCCTCGATGGACCGCGTGCAGGTCCACTCGGCGAGCTTCGGGTCCAACGCGCAGGCCATGGCGGCCGGGCTCGCCGTGCTCTCGGTGATGGAGAACGAGGAGATCGTGGCGAACGCCGCCGCGATGGGGGAGCGGCTGAAGTCCCGGCTGGCGGCGCTGGTGGACCGCTACGAGCTGCTCGCCGACGTCCGGGGCCGCGGGCTGATGATCGGCATCGAGTTCGGCCGGCCGCGGTCCCTGAAGCTGCGCAGCCGCTGGACCATGCTCCAGGCCGCCCGGAAGGGCCTGTTCGCGCAGATGGTGGTGGTGCCGCTGCTGCAGCGGCACCGGATCCTCACCCAGGTCTCCGGAGACCACCTGGAGGTGATCAAACTGATCCCGCCCCTGATCATCGACACCGCCGACGCGGACCGGTTCGTCGACGCCTTCACCGAGGTGATGGACGACGCGCACAATGGGGGCGGCCTGATGTGGGACTTCGGCAAGACCCTGGTCAAGCAGGCGGTGGCGCACCGCTGAGCGTTTGTGTCTCAGAGGCAAGAAACTTGCCCGGCGGGCAAGCCTCGGGCTGAATGGAGCCATGAGCATGAGCTCCTCCGAGACCGGACCGGCCGACGGGGCGGTCGCCGCCGTCGCGCCCCAGCTGCGTGAGCTGCGGCGGCGGGCCGCCCTGACCCTGGAGGCGGCGGCCCGCGCGGCCGGGCTGTCGCCCGCCCACCTCTCCCGCCTGGAGACCGGGCAGCGCCAGCCCTCGCTGCCGATGCTGCTCGCCCTCGCCCGCGTCTACGGTACGACCGTCGCCGAGCTGCTCGGGGAGACGGCCGCGGACCGGGACGCCGTGGTGCGGGCCGCCGACATGGAGCCGACCGTCGCGGGCGGCTGGACGTACCGGCGGGCGGGGGCGCCGGGCCGGGGCATGCAGGCCCTGCGCGTCCAGGTGCCGTACGGCTCGCAGGGCGACATCGTGCGGGTGCACCCCGGCGAGGAGTGGCTGCACGTGCTCAGGGGCCGCCTGCGGCTGCGCCTGGGGGACACCGAGCACCGGCTCGGCGTGGGGGACGGCGCCCACTTCGACTCGCTGACCCCGCACCGGATCGCCGCGCAGGATCCCGAAGGGGTCGAGCTGCTCTTCGTCCACACCCTGCTGCAGAGCCCGACGGCCGCGCTGTGCCTCGGCCCGACGACCCCCGGGGAGACGTCGTGAGGTCCATGGAGGAGAAGTTCCCGCGGGCCCTGTGGGTGCGGCTGCTCATCTACATCGCCCTGGGGCACGTCTTCGGCGGCTTCCTCTACCTGCTCTTCGAGGTGGGCGCCCGCCGCTAGCGGCCGTGCGGATCAGTGCCGTGCCGAATCAGGGACGTACCGGGTCAGTCCAGCATCCGCTCGCGCAGCCGCTCCCGGGTCGCCGGGGTGAGGTGCAGGCCCTGCTCCAGGTAGGCGTCGACGCCGCCCCAGGTCTCCTCGACGGTGTCGAAGGCCGCCGCCAGGTACTCGGCGCGCGCGTCGAACAGGGGGCTGAGCAGCTCCATGACCTCGGGGGAGTAGGCCGAGGCGGCGGAGCTGCCGCGGCGCACCTTGTAGCGGCGGTGCGTGGCGTTCGACTTGAGGTAGTCGTCGAGGACGGCGTCGCGCTCGACGCCGAGCGCGAGCAGCGTGACCGCGATCGACAGGCCCGCGCGGTCCTTGCCGGCCGCGCAGTGCATCAGGGCGGGGACGCTGTCCTCGGCGAGCGCGTGCAGCACCCGGGAGTGCTCCGCCGTGCGCTCCGTGATGATCGTGCGGTAGGACGCGATCATCCGGTGGGCGCCCTTGCCGTCGGCCAGGATCTCGTGCAGCTGGTCGAGGTCGCCGTCGCGGACCATCTTCCAGAACTCGGCGCCGTCCGCCGGGTCGCTCAGCGGCAGGTTCACATTGCGGACGCCCGGCAGCTCGACGTCCGGGCCTTCCAGCTTCTGGTCGGCCGCGTTGCGGAAGTCGAAGATGGTGTGCAGGCCGAGGGTGGCCAGGAAGGCGGCGTCCTCCCCGGTGGCGTGCGCCAGGTGGCCGCTGCGGAACAGCACGCCCTGCCGCACCCGTCGCCCGTCCGCGGCCGGCAGTCCGCCGACGTCCCGGAAATTGCGCACACCGGTCAGCTCGGGTTCGGTCGACGGGACCTGCTGCGTCACGGGGACTCCTCCCACTCCGCCCCGCCGACGCTGCTCGGCGGCGGGCTCGCCTCGACGATACGGCATCCCCTGTCTGCGCCAATGAGTTGTCCACAGGGCATTAAGGGCGGCCTCGGGCCTTCTGTCCGAATTGACGCCTTAATTCCAACTGGCGCTGAAATGCGAAAGGGTGGAGAAGTGGCGCGTGAGCAGCGTCATATCCGTAACCGTGCGTCGCCCGTCATGTCCACGTAATCAAGCCGGTTTTCAAGGACGTTCGCTCGAAATGCCATTCCCCGAATCGACGGAGTGTGACCGGATATTCCCGTAAAGGATCAATCGGAACACCTTCCGGCGGAACCCTTCGCTTGTCCGGGTGCGTCTTGGTCCCTTACGTTCACCACCGATCCGGACGGACGCCTAATCCTGCCGCCGACCGGAGCCCACTCTCATCCACCACCCGTACCGGCAGGAGCGGGGGACCCACAGGTACGAATGCCTGTTCCGGTTCCCGGAACGGCTTGGGGTGAAGCCGCGTTTCGGCGCGGCCGGGCATCTCCAGCCCGAACCCGACAGCTCACCTCGCAGGCGCCGGAGAGGAATTCGCCATGCCCGCGAAGGGTAAGCACCGCCGTACCAGGGCCATGCGCCTGACCCGCACCATCGCCGTCGCCGGAACCGGTGGCGCCGCGCTCGCGCTCCCGCTGATCGGGGCCGCCGGCGCCAACGCCGCCCCCGCGCACTCCGTTTCCGAGCAGTCCGTGCAGTCCATTCCGACGACGGCGAAGAAGGCCGCCGCGAATGGCGCCGAGAAGAACTCGGACGCGCGGACCTACACCGTCAAGAGCGGCGACTACCTCTCGCGGATCGCCGACGAGCAGAACGTCGACGGCGGCTGGAAGAAGCTGTACGAGGACAACCGCGAGGCCGTCGGTTCGGACCCGTCGCTGATCCACCCCGGCCTCAAGCTCTCGGTCGGCGCCAAGGCCGCCCAGCCGAAGGCCCCGTCCGCCGCCCAGTCGGAGAAGCCGGCCGCCGAGAAGCCCGCCGCCGAGAAGCCGGCCGAGGCGGAGAAGCCCGCCGCCAAGCCGGCCGAGAAGTCCACGGACGCCGAGCAGGCCTCCGCCTCGGACGCCGGCACCAGCAGCGGCTACACCTCCCCCGTCGCGGGCGGCACCGTCGGTACCCCGTACCACCAGTCCGGCAGCATGTGGTCCAGCGGCTACCACACCGGCACCGACTTCGTCGTCCCGACCGGCACCCCGCTCAAGGCCGTCGGCGCGGGCACCGTCGTCTCCGCCGGCCCCGGCGGTGCGTACGGCAACCAGGTCGTCATCCAGCTCGCCGACGGCCACTACGCCCAGTACGCCCACCTCTCCTCCCTCTCCGTCTCCGCCGGCCAGTCGGTGACGGCGGGCCAGCAGGTCGGCCTCTCGGGTGCCACCGGCAACGTGACCGGTCCGCACCTGCACTTCGAGATCCGCACCACGCCGGACTACGGGTCGGACATCGACCCGGTCGCGTTCCTGCGCTCGCACGGCGTCTCTCTCTGACGCACGGCCAGGGCGCAGCCCCCACGCCACCGAAGGCCGGACCCCGATCCCCGGGTCCGGCCTTCGGTGTATTCCGGAATTGACCAAGCCTTTAGGCGTGGCCTTTCTCACCGACCGTCAATCCCTTCCTACGGTCGCGTAGGTCACATTCCAAGGTGAATCATGGCCCGATGTGGCAGACGATTCGAAGAATGACAGCAGAGCAGTGATCGGGTCGTACGTGGCGCTGGGGGACAGCTTCACCGAGGGCGTCGGCGACCGCGGCCCCGACGGGGCGTTCGTCGGCTGGGCCGACCGATTCGCCGTACTGCTCGCGGACCGGCGCCCCGAGGGCGACTTCACCTACGCCAACCTCGCCGTGCGCGGCAGGCTGCTCGACCAGATCGCGGCCGAACAGGTCCCGCGAGTCGCCGAACTCGCGCCGGACCTCGTCTCGTTCGCGGCCGGCGGCAACGACATCCTGCGGCCCGGCACCGATCCCGACGAGGTCGCCGAGCGGTTCGAGCGGGCGGTGGCCGCGCTCGCCGAAGCGGCCGGCACCGTTCTCGTGACGACCGGGTTCGACACCCGCGGCGTGCCCGTGCTCAGGCATCTGCGCGGCAAGATCGCCACGTACAACGGACACGTCCGCGCCATCGCCGACCGGTACGGCTGCCCGGTGCTCGACCTCTGGTCGCTCCGCAGCGTCCAGGACCGCCGGGCGTGGGACGCCGACCGCCTGCACCTGTCGCCGGAGGGCCACACGCGGGTGGCGCTGCGCGCCGGACAGGCCCTCGGCCTGCCCGTGCCGGCCGACCCCGACCAGTCCTGGCCGCCGCTGCCGTACCGCGGGGCGCTGGACGTGCGCCGGGACAACGTGCACTGGGCGCGCGAGTACCTGGTGCCGTGGATCGGACGCCGGCTGCGCGGCCAGTCCTCGGGCGACCACGTGACCGCCAAGGGGGCGCTGTCGCCGGACGACATCAAGACGCGGATCGCCTCGGTGGCGTGACGGCGTCGTGCGGGCGGGCCGGTCGCGGACGGGGCGCGGCGGGGGCAGCGGTGGGTCAGCGGCGGGGGTCGCCCAACGCCTCCCGCGGCAGGCCCAGTTCCCGGGCGAGCGCCTCGTCCGTCCACTCCCGCGCCCGGGCCCGCGACACCGTGCCCGTGTACGACGTCAGTTGCACGGCGAGCCCGTCGAGCAGCGCCGTCAGCCGCAGGGCCGCGCCCTCGGGGTCCGGGCAGGGGAACTCCCCGGCGGCCACCCCCTCGGCGATGACCTCGGCGATCGCGGCCTTCCACCGGCGGTCCAGTTCCCGCGTGACGTCCCGCAGCGTGGGCTCGCGCAGCGCCGCCGCCCAGCCCTCGATCCACAGCCGCCAGCCCTTGGCCGGCCCCGTCGGGGCGTACCACCGCACAGCGGCCCGCAGGCGGCGCAGCGCCGACGTACGGCGGCCGAGCAGTCCGCGCAGATGAGCCAGATCGTCCTCGGCGGCACGGGCGAAGGCGGCGGCGACCAGCTTCTCCTTCGTGGAGAAGTGGTAGAGCACCAACGCGTTGCTCACCCCGAGCGCGGACGCCACGTCGGCGATCCGCAGCGCCGCCACACCCCGCGCCGATATCTGCTCGACGGCCGCGCGCAGCAACTCCTCGCGCCGCTCGGCCACACTCAACCGGACTCTCACCACGCACCGTCCCCCCAAGCTCCGGACACGATCAGTCGGTGTCACACGAGACGACCATAATGAGAGCCTGACCTACTCCACCTGGAGGTTACCGTGGCCGGATTCCGTTCCCCGAGCTCCGGGCTCCGCACGCCCCGGCCCGCGGCCTTCGGCGCGGACCCGACCGGTGAGCGCATGGCGCGCATCCGCAGATCGCCGCACTTCCGTGACGGCGTCTTCCAGAACCCCGGCGGCACCGCCCGGACCCGGCCCTCCGGATCGGCCCGTGAGTTCGCCAAGATCTACTTCGACCGGGAGTCCCGGCTCCGCCGCGCCCCCCGGGGCCCGATCCCGGTGCACGCCACCACCCTCGCCGACCTCGCCCGGCCGCCCGCCACCGGACTGCGGCTGACCTGGATGGGGCACTCCAGCGTGCTCGCCGAGATCGACGGGCGGCGGGTGCTCTTCGACCCCGTGTGGGGCGAGCGCTGCTCCCCGTTCCCCTTCGCCGGGCCCAAGCGGCTGCACCCGGTCCCGGCCCCCCTGGCCGCCCTCGGCCCGGTCGACGTCGTCGTGATCTCCCACGACCACTACGACCACCTGGACATGCCCACGATCAAGGCGCTGACCGGCACGGACACCCTGTTCGCCGTGCCGCTCGGGGTCGGCGCCCACCTCGAACACTGGGGCGTGCCCGCCGACCGGCTGCGGGAGCTGGACTGGCACGAGTCGACGCGCGTCGCCGGCCTCACCCTGACCGCGACCCCGGCCCGCCACTTCTGCGGGCGCGGGCTGCGCAACACCCAGCACACCCTCTGGGCGTCGTGGGTCGTCGCCGGGGAGGAGCACCGCGTCTACCACAGCGGGGACACGGGTTACTTCGACGGCTTCCGGGACATCGGCGCCGCGCACGGCCCCTTCGACGCCACGATGATCCAGCTCGGCGCGTACTCCCGGTTCTGGCCAGACATCCACATGACGCCCGCCGAAGGGATGCAGGCTCATCTCGACCTCCAGGGAGGCGCTCCGGCCGGGGTGCTGCTGCCGATCCACTGGGGGACGTTCAATCTCGCGCCGCATGCGTGGGCGGAGCCGGGGGAGTGGACGAAGGACGCGGCCGAGGAGGTTGGCCAGGCGGCGGCCTTCCCGAGGCCGGGTGAGCCGTTCGAACCGGCGGGGGAGGTGCCGGTGGAGGCGTGGTGGCGGGCGGTGTCGGAACCGATCGCGAGCCCGTGGCGGCGTCCGCGGACGGTTGAGGGTGTGCCCGCGACGAGCAAGGGTGATCTCGACCTCGCCGGTGACCGGTGACATCTTCCGGTGCCTTGTCCCGGCCGACGTGATGTCGGCGGAGGGACATGGTCACGCTTCGCAGCCGGAGCAGGCGCGCCGGTGGCGGAGGGAGGACCATGGAGTGGCGGGGCCACTGACGCCGGCGCGCGGTCCGCTTCGGTAGACGACACCCGACCGTCCGGTCACTGGCCGGAAGGAGTTCTGGGCATGGGTACGACCGAACCGTTCCGGGAGGACCCTGGGACGCCGGGTGCCAGGGCGTCGAGGCCGGGAGGCCTGCTGGATGTACTGAACGTCGCCGCGGTCCTGCTCGATGCCGAAGGCAGGGTCGATCTGTGGAGCCCGCAGGCCGAGATCCTCTTCGGCTACAGCGCCGAGGAGGCCCTGGGCCGGTACGCGGCCGACCTGCTGATCGAAAAGGAGCACCTGGACACCGTCCTGGCGCTGTTTGCCCAGGTCATGGAGGACGGCGAGAGCTGGGCAGGGGTCTTTCCCGTCCGGCACAAGGACGGCAGCGTGCGCCCGGTGGAGTTCCGGAACATGCGGTTGCAGGACGACCAGCGCGACTACTGGGCCCTGGGGCTGGCCGCGGACCAGGCGACGGTGCGGCAGATGGAGCGGGACCTGTCGCTGTCCGCACAGCTGGTGTCCCAGTCGCCGATCGGACTGGGCATGCTGGACACCGATCTGCGGTACATCTCCGTGAATCCCGCGGAGGAGCGGATGAACGGTGTGCCGGCCGCCGAGCACCTCGGGCGCCACGTCCACGAGGTGCTGCCCTTCCTCGACGAGTCCTTCGAGGCGGCCATGCGTGGAGTACTGGCCACCGGGACCCCGGTCCTGGACCAGTACACCGTGGGCCGCACCGCGGCCGACCCGGACCACGACCACGCCTGGTCGGTCTCCTTCTACCGGCTCGAATCCCCCAACGGGAAGGTGCTGGGCGTGGCCACCTCCAGCGTCGACGTCACCGACCGGTACCGGGCCGTGGAGGAGCAGCGCCGCACCGCCCTCACGCTCCAACGCAGCCTTCTGCCCCACCCGCCTCCACAACGGCCGGGCCTCGACGTCGCCTACCGCTACCGCCCCGCCCAGGCCACCATCGAGATCGGCGGCGACTGGTTCGACGTCATCCCCTTGAGCAGCGACAAAACCGCCCTCGTCGTCGGCGACGTCATGGGCAGCGGTGTCGGGGCCGCAGCATCCATGGGGCAGCTGCGCACCGCCACCAGAACCCTGGCCGATCTCGATCTGCCCCCCGCCCAGGTCCTGAACCACCTCGACCACATCACCGACGGTCTCGGCACCCTCGCGACCTGCGTCTACGCCGTCTTCGACCCCCACACCGCGCAGTGCCACATCTCCCTGGCCGGCCACCTGCCACCGGTCCACTGCCACGCAGACGGTGCCCACGAACTGCTCGACCTGCCCACCGGCGCCCCCCTGGGCGGCTGCGGCATCTCCTTCGCCACCACCTCGATCGGCTTCCGGCCGGGTGACCAGCTCGTCCTCTACACCGACGGCCTGGTCGAGACCCGCGACCAGCCCATCGACGCCCGCCTGGAAGCCCTCCTCGACGTCCTCGCCGTCCTCCCCGGCCACTCGCTGGACGCCACCTGCGACCTCCTGCTGAACAGCCTGCGCCACAGCGGAGACCGCGACGACGTGGCCCTGCTCATCGCCCAGGCCGCGCGACCCGGGCCTGGAATGATGGGGTGATGCGCGCGGCCCGGCTCCTCTCCCTCGTCCTCCTGCTGCAGAACCGGGGCAGGCTGACGGCTGGTGAGCTCGCCGAGGAGCTGGGTGTCTCGGTGCGGACCGTCTATCGGGACATCGACTCTCTGAGCGGCGCGGGCATTCCGGTCTACGGCGACGGCGGGCACGGCGGCGGTTACCAGCTGCTGGACGGCTACCGGACCCGGCTCACCGGGCTGCACGCCGACGAGGCCGAGTCCCTGTTCCTGGCCGGGCTGCCGGGCGCCGCGGACGACCTGGGGCGGCCACCGGTGCGTACCGCCTCGCTGCTGGCCTCCTGGCCGGTCGAGGAGATCGTCGCAGCTGAGCAGGTGCTGTGGGAGCTGATGGTTGACTCCTACACCAATCCTCTCTGGGCCGCTGCCTACATCGCCAACGGTGGGTGCTCTGACGACGGCTTCGACTACTTCCGCGGCTGGCTGATCGCTCAGGGCCGTGGAGTCTTCGAGCGCGCGGTCACCGACCCCGATGCCCTGGCAGAACGCTTGGCAGCTCTCTATCCGGAGTGAGCGGAAGCTCGCAGCGCGTCTCGGCTGACGCGTACGCGACTCCTCGATATTCGGTTGGCGCGGCTACCGTCGTCGTACGGCGTAGGTCAGGTGTGTCACCCGTGACGACGGCTCGGAGCGGAGCTGGTCCAGCGCGATCCTGGACGGGTCGATGCCCTCGAACAGGCGGATTCCGGAGCCGAACAGCACGGGTGACAGGGCGATCGAGAACTCGTCGATCAGGCCGGCGTTGAGGTACTCGAGGATCGTCGCGCCGCCGCCCGCGATGCGGACGTCGCGGTTGCCGGCGGCTTCGCGGGCCTGGTCGAGCGTGGCCTCGATGCCGTCGTTGACGAAGTGGAACGTGGTCCCGCCCGGGCGCTCCCAGGGGTCACGCCTGGTGTGCGTCACGACGAAGACCGGCGTGTGGAACGGCGCCTCCTCCGGCCACATCTGCTCTCCGGCGTCGAACATGCGCTTGCCCATGACGCTCGCGCCGGTGCGCTCGAACGTCGCCCGCGCGACGTCGTTGTCGAGCCCTTCCTCGCCGCCTCCGCCCAGCTTCAGGTTCTCCCGGAAGAACCGCGTCGGGAAGATCCACTGTTGCAGCTCCATCCACTGCCGCCCCATCAACTCCTCCGGGGACTCGGGCGCGATGAACCCGTCCAGCGACATCGACACGCTGAAGAAAACCTTCCCGGACACCTTCCCGGCCATCAGTCCTCCGCCCCCTTCCGGGCGATCTCGGCGACGTAGGCCGCCAGGTTGCTCAGGGTCTGCCGGCCGCCCTCGATCGCCTTGTACTTCTCGACCGCCCGGTCGCGCAGTTCCTTGGTGGGAAACACCGTGCGCATCACGATCCGGGTCTGCTCGCCGTCCGGCGCGAAGGTCAGGACCGTCTCGAAGGCGTCCGGGTCGTCGCGGGACTCACCGTGCAGCAGCGCGATCCGCTCCGGCGGGGCGATCCGCAGCCAGCGGATCCACTCGGGGTAGTCGGTTCCGTCCGGCCCGTGCAGCACGAAGTTCCACTCCCCGCCCTCGCGGAACTCGAAGGACCGCGTGGTGGTGGTGAACCCCTCCGGACCCCACCATCGCGACAGGTGCCGGACCTCGGTGAACGCCTCGAACACCAGCTCCCTCGGGGCGTCGACGATCCGGGAGATCACGATCTCCCGGTCGGCCGCCGCGCCTGTTTCCTGCCTTGCCGCTGCCATCGGTCAGTCCTCCTGCCGTGTCTGCTTCAGGTCCTGCACGTAGGCGTCCAGCCGGTCGAAACTCTCGTTCCAGAACCGCTCGAATCCGCCGGCCCACTCGTGGACCGGCCGCAGCCCGCGGGCGTCCAGGCCGTAGAGGCGCTGCTTGCCCGCCCCGCGGACCCGCACCAGCCCCACCTCCCGGAGCACCCGCAGGTGCTTGGACGCCCCCGGCTGGGTCATCCCCAACTCCCGCGCCAGGTCGGTCACCGGCCGCTCACCCGCCCGCAGCAGGGCCAGGATGTCCCGGCGCTGCGGCTCGGCGATCGCGTTGAAGACGTCCGACGTCGTCGCTGCTCGTGCCATGGCCCTCATCATATTCCTATATCGGCATATGACAAGCGCCGGGGGAGTGCGGGGGGCGGGGGTCAGGTATTCGGTTACCGACAGTGACAGATTCTGATCGAGTCCGACCGGTCTTCCGCCCTTCCGGAACGGGTGCTTCACCGGCTTATCGGGCTGTCGTACGAGGGCTCATACCAGAGCAGGACGTTGCCCGGGGGACTTTGGCAACTGCCCACCGCACATGAGGGGCAGGCGACTACTGTCAGTGTCCGTCGGGCGACGTAGGGCCGGGTCCCCCGGTCCGGTCGTTCGACGCAGCGATGACGCGTGCCCGCGTGCCGTCGCCTGCCCGCGTGGCACTTCCGTCACCACGCGCGAGCACCCAGACCGACGGACCAGTACGAGGACCCCGATGTCTCACCTCCGCGCCCCGGCCGCGCGAGCAGACCGCCGCGAGGGCGGGCGGCACGGCCGGCCGGCCCCCCGCACCGCCGCCGCGCTGCCCGAGACCCACATACGGCCCCAACTCCTGCGTCTCGCCGTGCTGCCGCCGGTCGCGGTCGCCCTCAGCGGCTGCGCGGTCGTCCTGTTCACCGTCCGCTCCACCGGCATCCGGCCCGGCCCCGTCCTGTGGGCCGTGGTCGCCGGCGCCGTCTCGGTGGCCGCCGCGGCCGTCGTCATCGCCGCCGTCGCCGCCGACCGCGCCGCCCGCTCCGTGCACGAACGCGTCGGCGCGCTGCGCCGCGGCACCGCACGCCAGGAGGGCGACCTGCGGGCCGTGGTCGAGGCGCTGCGCCGCGGCGAGCCGCCGCCCCGGCGCAAACCGCGCGGCGGGCCGCCCGACGACGCCGACGACTTCGAACTGCTCGCCGCCGACCTCTCCCGCGCCCACGACGGCGCCGTCACCGCCGTCGTCCGGGCCGCCCAGCTCTCCAGCCAGGCGGGCAGCGAACAGAAGCTGGAGGTCTTCGTCAACCTCGCCCGGCGCCTCCAGTCGCTGGTGCACCGCGAGATCTCCATCCTGGACGAGCTGGAGAACGAGATCGAGGACCCCGACCTCCTCAAGGGCCTCTTCCACGTCGACCACCTCGCCACCCGCATCCGCCGCCACGCGGAGAACCTCGCCGTGCTCGGCGGCGCCGTCTCCCGCCGGCAGTGGAGCAACCCGGTGGACATGACCGAGGTGCTCCGCTCGGCCATCGCCGAGGTCGAGCAGTACTCCCGGGTCCGGCTGGTGCCGCCGATCGACGGCACCCTGCGCGGCCACGCCGTCGCCGACGTCATCCACCTGCTGGCCGAACTCGTCGAGAACGCCACCCTGTTCTCCGCCCCGCAGACCCAGGTGCTGATGCGGGCCAGCCTCGTCACCTCGGGCCTCGCCGTCGAGGTCGAGGACCGCGGACTCGGCATGCCCACCGCCGAGCAGGCCCGGATGAACGCCCTGCTCGCCGACCCCGACCAGGTCAACGTCGCCCACCTGCTGGCGGACGGCCGCATCGGCCTGTTCGTCGTCTCCCAGCTCGCCAAGCGGCACGGCATCACCGTCCGGCTGCAGACCAACATCTACGGCGGTGTCCAGGCCGTACTGGTGGTCCCGCAGGCTCTGCTGGGCACGGAACCCGGCAGGATCCCCGGCGGCACGGCCCGCCCGGCGGAGGCAGCCGCCGCCGAACCGGTCCCCGTACCGCCGCCCCGGCAGCAGCCACCGCCCATGGCACCGACGGCACCGACGGTTCCGGCGGCCCCCGCCGCGGCGCCGACGACCGCCGTACAGGCCGCCGTCGCACCCTCCACGACCGCGCCCGCGGTGCCCCGCCCCGCCCGGGGCCGCACCGCCGCCGAAGGCGAACCCCTGCCGCTGCCCGTGCGCGGTACGCGGCAGAACCGGCCCACCCCGGCCGCCGCCGTCCCCGGCGTACGCCCCGATGAGCGCGGTGTCATCGCGGAACACGCGGCCACCCCGCCCGTCCCGCGCCACAGCGCGGTCCGCGGCACCATGGGCAAACCCCAACTGCCCCGCCGCCGCGCCCAGGAGCACCTCGCACCCCAACTGCGCGGCGGCCCGGCACCGCGCCAGGAACCCGAGCGGTACACCGGTCACGACCCCGGCCTGATGGCGGCCTTCCAGCGGGGCATCGGCCTCGCCGAATCCCAGCAGCACCGGGAGCCCACCTCCCTGGAGCCGGTCCGCACGGACCCGATCCACACGGACTCCGTCCACACGGCGCCCGCCCCCACCGCGCCACCCCACCCGGCCGCACCGCACCTGGAGCCGACCCCCCGGGACCAGTCCGGATGAACGCCCCCACAGATCTTCGTACCCCAAGGAGTCGATCCACCATGGCGAGCGATGCGCCGACCGGCCAAGTGTCCGACCTCGACTGGCTGATGAGCGGCCTCGTGCAGCGCGTTCCGCACACGAGCAGCGCGGTGCTCCTGTCCTGCGACGGCCTGGTGAAGTCCGTCCACGGTCTCGACGCCGACAGCGCCGACCACATGGCGGCCCTGGCCTCCGGCCTGTACTCCCTCGGCCGCAGCGCCGGCGTCCGCTTCGGCGACGGCGGGGACGTACGGCAGGTCGTCGTCGAACTCGACTCGACGCTGCTCTTCGTCACCACCGCCGGATCCGGCACCTGCCTCGCCGTCCTGGCCGGCCGGGAGGCCGACGCCGCCGTGCTCGGCTACGAGATGGCCATGCTGGTCAAGAGCGTCCGCCCCTACCTGGCCACCGCGCCCCGGCAGCACGCCGTCGAACCACCGGCGATGAGGCCTTGAGGGTGGCCGCGGCCGGCGACGGGCCCTGGCTCGACGACGCCGCCGGACGGCTGGTGCGCCCCTTCACCGTCAGCAACGGCCGTACCCGGCCCACCGTCGCGCTCGACCTGATGTCCCAGGTGATGGCCACGGGGACGACCCCCCTGGGCTACCTCGGACCCGAGCACACGCAGGTACTCGACCTGTGCCGGGCGCCGCTCCCCGTCGCCGAACTCGCCGCGCACCTGCGGCTTCCGGTGGCGGTCACCAAGGTGCTGCTCTCGGACCTCGTCGACTGCGGCGCGCTGACCACCAAACCCCCCGCCGCGTTCCACCACAACCCCACGGACCGGGCCCTTCTGGAGGCAGTGCTCGATGGACTACGACGACAGCTCTGACCACGTCCACGGCGAAGGCGCCGACCCGTTCCCCACCGCCCTGAAGATCCTCGTGGCGGGCGGATTCGGCGTCGGCAAGACGACCTTCGTCGGCGCCGTCAGCGAGATCGCGCCGCTGAGCACGGAGGAACTGCTCACCACGGTCAGCGCCGCGACCGACAACCTCGACGGAATCGAGAACAAACTCGAAACGACCGTGGCCATGGACTTCGGCCGCATCACCCTCGACCCCGCGCACGTCCTGTACCTGTTCGGCACGCCCGGCCAGGAACGCTTCTGGTTCATGTGGGACGAACTGTGCGAGGGCGCGCTCGGGGCCGTGATCATCGCTGACACCCGCCGGCTGGAGGAGTCCTTCGCCGCCGTCGACTTCTTCGAGGAACGCGGCCTCGGCTTCATCGTCGCGATCAACGAGTTCGACGGCTCCCACCGCTACGACCCCGAGGAGGTGCGCGCCGCCATGGACCTGCACCCCGAGATCCCCATCGTCCGCTGCGACGCCCGGATCTCCAGCTCCGGTGTGCAGACCCTGCTCACCCTCGTACGCCATCTCATCGCCCACACGCCGGCCCCCACCACGGGGTACGGCGCCGGAGCCCGCCCATGACCTACGACCCGCCGCGCCCGGCCGGACGCCTGCTGCTCACCCCCGAGGACCGGGAGGCCCCCGCCCGGGTACGACGGCTGCGCCTGCTCGGTCTGGTGGAACGCCCCGACCCCGCACTCGACACCTTCGCCGCGCACCTCGCCGGCCTCGCCGAGGCCCCGTACGGGATGGTCAACTTCCTGGTCGAGGGCGGGCAGTTCTTCGCGGGCCTGCGGGTCCCCGACATCCCGCCGGTGACCCGGGGGGACGGGACCAGCCCGGAGTTCGGCCGCGTCCAGCCCCGCGACCACGGCTTCTGCCCGCACGTGGTGGTCCGGCGCAAGGCCCTCGTCCTGGAGGACGTGCGCGACTACCCGCGCTTCGCCGGCAACCCGGTCGTCGACGAGTTCGGCATCCGCTCCTACCTCGGCGCCCCGCTCATCGACAGCACGGGCACCGTCCTGGGCACGGTCTCCGCCGCCGACGTAAGGCCCCGGACCTGGGGCACGGCGGGCCTGGCGACGATCAAGTCGACGGCGGCCGACCTCGTACGCCGCATCGAGCGCAGCGCGCAGGACGGGCTCCCGCTGTGAGAACGCGGGGCGGCGGGCGGGCGGCGTGAAGGAAAGCTGCGGCCGGGCTTAAGAAAGGCTCGATGGACCCGGGGCGGTGTCGTACGGCAGATTGCAGTGCGATCCCCCTCCCCTCCCCGGACGCGGGCCGCTTCGGCGTGCGCGACCCCGGGGTCTCACCGTCAGGAGCCGTAGCGTTGAAGGCGCTGGTCAAGGAGAAGGCGGAGCCCGGTCTGTGGCTCGCGGACGTGCCCGAGCCCGTCGTCGGGCCCGGTGACGTCCTCATCAAGGTGCTGCGCACCGGCATCTGCGGCACCGACCTGCACATCCGGGCCTGGGACGGCTGGGCGCAGCAGGCCATCAGCACCCCACTCGTCGTCGGGCACGAGTTCGTCGGCGAGGTCGTCGAGACCGGCCGGGACGTCACCGAGGTCAAGGTGGGCGACCGGGTCAGCGGCGAAGGGCACCTGGTGTGCGGCAAGTGCCGCAACTGCCTGGCCGGCCGGCGCCACCTGTGCCGCGCCACCGTCGGGCTCGGCGTCGGCCGGGACGGGGCGTTCGCCGAGTACGTCGCCCTGCCCGCCACCAACGTCTGGGTGCACCGCGTCCCCGTCGACCTCGACGTCGCCGCGATCTTCGACCCGTTCGGCAACGCCGTGCACACCGCCCTGTCCTTCCCGCTGGTCGGCGAGGACGTCCTGATCACCGGCGCCGGACCGATCGGCCTGATGGCCGCCGCCGTCGCCCGGCACGCCGGGGCACGCAACGTCGTGATCACCGACGTCAGCCAGGAGCGCTTGGACCTGGCGCTCAAGGTCGGGGTGAGTCTCGCCCTGGACGTCTCGAAGGCCACCATCGCCGACGGGCAGCGCGAACTCGGCCTGCGCGAGGGCTTCGACATCGGCCTGGAGATGTCCGGCCGCCCCGAGGCCATGCGCGACATGATCGCCAACATGACGCACGGCGGCCGGATCGCCATGCTCGGCCTGCCCGCCGAGGAGTTCCCCGTCGACTGGGCGCGGATCGTCACCTCGATGATCACCGTCAAGGGCATCTACGGCCGCGAGATGTTCGAGACCTGGTACGCCATGTCGGTGCTGCTCGAAGGCGGCCTCGACCTCGCCCCCGTGATCACCGGCCGGTACTCCCACCGCGACTTCGAGGCCGCCTTCGCCGACGCCGCGAGCGGCCGGGGCGGCAAGGTCATCCTCGACTGGACCGCGTGAGCCACCGCGCCCACACGTACGTACTCCTAGGAGCTTCTGAGATGTTCGACTCCGTGCGCGACGACCTGCGCGCCACCCTCGACGAGATCCGCGCCGCCGGTCTGCACAAGCCCGAGCGCGTGATCGGCACCCCCCAGTCGGCGACGGTGAACGTCACCGCGGGCGGCCGCCCCGGCGAGGTCCTCAACTTCTGCGCCAACAACTACCTCGGCCTCGCCGACCACCCCGAGGTCGTCGCCGCCGCCCACGAGGCGCTGGACCGCTGGGGCTACGGCATGGCCTCCGTCCGCTTCATCTGCGGCACCCAGGAGGTGCACAAGGAACTGGAGGGCAGGCTCTCCGCGTTCCTCGGCCAGGAGGACACGATCCTCTACTCCTCCTGCTTCGACGCCAACGGCGGCGTCTTCGAGACCCTCCTCGGCCCCGAGGACGCGGTGATCTCCGACGCCCTCAACCACGCCTCGATCATCGACGGCATCCGCCTCAGCAAGGCCAAGCGGCTGCGCTACGCCAACCGCGACATGGCCGACCTGGAGGCCCAGCTCAAGGCCGCCGGCGACGCCCGGCGCAAGCTGATCGTCACCGACGGCGTCTTCTCCATGGACGGCTACGTCGCCCCGCTCGACGAGATCTGCGACCTCGCCGACCGCTACGGCGCCATGGTCATGGTCGACGACTCGCACGCCGTGGGCTTCGTCGGCCCCGGCGGCCGCGGCACCCCCGAGCTGCACGGCGTCATGGACCGCGTCGACATCATCACCGGCACCCTCGGCAAGGCCCTCGGCGGCGCCTCCGGCGGCTACGTCGCCGCCCGCGCGGAGATCGTCGCCCTGCTGCGCCAGCGGTCCCGGCCCTACCTCTTCTCCAACACCCTCGCCCCGGTCATCGCCGCCGCCTCCCTGAAGGTCATCGACCTGCTGGAGTCGGCCGACGACCTGCGCGTCCGGCTCGCCGAGAACACCGCCCTCTTCCGGAGCCGGATGACCGAGGAGGGCTTCGACATCCTCCCCGGCGACCACGCCATCGCCCCGGTGATGATCGGCGACGCCTCCGAGGCGGGCCGCATGGCCGAGCTGCTCCTTGAGCGCGGCGTCTACGTCATCGGCTTCTCGTACCCGGTCGTGCCGCAGGGGCAGGCCCGCATCCGCGTACAGCTCTCCGCGGCGCACTCCACGGCCGACGTGAACCGCGCGGTGGACGCCTTCGTCGCGGCGCGGGAGCAGCTCGCCGCCTGAACGCCGGTGACCTGAGAGAATCGATCCCGTGATCGAAGCGCGGCGGCTGCACATCCTCCGAGCGGTGGCGGACCACCGCACCGTGACGGCGGCTGCCGCCGCGCTGTACCTCACCCCGTCCGCGGTCTCCCAGCAGCTGGCCGCGCTGGAGCAGGAGACCGGTCACCGCCTGGTCGAGCGCGGCGCCAAGGGCGTACGGCTGACCCCGGCGGGCGAGATCCTGCTGAGCCACACCAACGCCGTCCTCGCCCAGCTGGAGCGGGCCGAGGCCGAACTCGCCGCCTACGGCTCGGGCGCCGCCGGCACCGTCACCGTCGCCTCCTTCGCGACCGGCATCGCCCTGGTCGTCGCGCCCGCGCTGGCCCGCCTCGCCGAGACCGCGCCCGGCATCCGCATCCGCGTCCAGGACGCCGAGGGCGACGCCAGCCTGCCGATGGTCCTGGACCGGCAGGTCGACGTGGCCGTCGCCGTCGAGTACCGCGGGGCGCCGCCCGCCGACGACCCGCGGCTGACCCACGTCCCGCTGTACGCCGAGCCCTTCGACGCGGTCGTCCCGGTGGCCCACCGCCTCGCCGGCGCCGACGAGGTCCCGCTCGCGGAGCTGGCCAAGGACCCCTGGATCGGCCCCTACCCGGGCAACCCGTGCCACGACGTCGTCGTGCTGGCCTGCGAGAGCGCCGGGTTCCAGCCCCGCATGGAGCACTCCTCGGACGACTTCCGCGCGGTGGTCTCGCTCGCCGCGGCCGACGCGGGTGTCGCGCTGGTCCCGCGCTCGGCGCTGCACGGCACCGACCTGACCGGCGTGGTCGTCCGCCCGGTCGACGGGGTCGCGCCCACCCGCCGGGTCTTCGCGGCCGTACGCCGTGGGGCCGAGGAGCACCCGCTGATCCGGCCGGTCCTGGACGCGCTCGACGAGGTGGCCCGGGCGTGAGGCTTCCGTAACGTGGTCGTCTCATATCCGGGATAGCGTCCCTGATATGAGAGACGACGACGGGGCTCCCGACCTCGTGGATGCCCGGCTCGCCGCCCGCCTCGCCGAGCTGCGGGCCGAGCACGGCTGGTCGCTGGGGGAGCTGGCGGAGCGCAGCGGAGTGAGCCGGTCCACGCTGTCCCGGGCCGAGCGCGCGGAGACCAGCCCCACCGCCGCCCAGCTGAACCGCCTGTGCGCGGTCTACGGCCGGACCATGTCCCGGCTGCTCGGCGAGGTCGAGGCGGAACCCGCGCTGCTGGTACGGGCCGACGAGCAGCCCCGGTGGGAGGACAGGGCCGCCGGCTTCGTGCGCCGCTCGGTCTCCCCGCCGCACGCCGGACTGCGCGGCGAACTGGTCGAGGGACGGCTCGCCCCCGGCGCCGACATCGCCTACGACCGGCCGCCCGTCCCCGGCCTCGAACAGCACGTCTGGGTGCTGGCCGGCGCGCTGGAGGTGACCAACCAGGACGTCGCGCACCACCTCGGCACCGGGGACTGCCTGCGGATGCGGGTCTGGGGGCCGACCAGGTTCCGCTGCGCGGGCCCGGAGGAGACGCGTTACGTGCTGGCGGTGGTGCTGCCGTGATCGTCAGCCGCGTCGACGAGCACCGACTGGCCGCGCTGCTGGAGGAGTTGGCGGACCTGCTGACCGACGTCGTGGACGGCGGCGCGTCGGTCGGCTTCCTCGCGCCGCTGGAACGCGATCCGGCGCTCGCATGGTGGCGGACCAGGGTCCGCGCGGTGGCCGCCGGGGAGCTGGCCGTCTGGGTGGCGCATGAGGGGGAGCGGGTGTGCGGGACCGTGAGCCTCGCCCTCCCCGACAAGCCCAACAGCCGCCACCGCGCCGAGCTGGTCAAGCTCATGGTGTCCCGCGCGGTCCGCGGCCGGGGCGTGGGACGGAGGCTGCTGACGGCCGCCGAGGAGTCGGCCGCCGCGGCCGGCCTCACCCTGCTCCACCTGGACACCGAGACCGGCAGCCCCGCCGAACACCTCTACTGCTCCGCCGGGTGGACCCGGGCCGGCACCATCCCCGGCTACGCGGCGGACCCGGGCGGCGAGCCGCGGCCGACGACGCTCTACTACAAGCAGGTCGGCGGCCCCTCCGCCGCCGGGTGATTGTCAGTGGCGGCGGATAGCGTGCCTGGCATGCCGGACGCAGAAGACGTACGCCGTGTCGCCCTGTCCCTGCCGGACACCACGGAGAAGATCGCCTGGAGCATGCCCACGTTCCGGGTCGCGGGGAAGATGTTCGCCACGCTGCCCGAGGACGAGACCTCCATCGCGGTGCGCTGCCCCAAGGAGGAGCGCGACGAACTGGTGCTGGCCGAGCCCGGGAAGTTCTGGATCGCCGGTCACGAGGCGCAGTTCGCCTGGGTCCGGGCCCGGCTCGCGGCGCTGGAGGGCGAGGACGAACTGCGCGACATCCTCGCCGACTCCTGGCGCCAGGCGGCCCCGACCCGCCTCCTGGAGGCCCATCCACGACTGGGGCTGCCGGCTGGGGGCTAGAAAATCCCTCGGGCGTTGTCGGTGCCGCGTGGCATGATCCGGGGACACGCGTGGCAGCCGGGGCCGGAGGGGGGCTCCGGCTGTCGGACGTACGGGGCGGGCGGGGAGGGGAGCGCGGGATGGCCGGGACGGCCTCGCAGTCCACGCACGAGGCGGCGACGGCGGCGCGAGCCGTCTGGTCGCGGGACTTCGCGCTGTTCTTCGCCGCGCGGGCCATCGCCCGGCTGGGCGACACCATGCTGCCCGTCGCGCTCGCCGCCGGTCTGCTGCAGCACGGGTACGGGGCGGGCGCGGTCGGCCTCGCCATGGCCTCGACCGCCGCCGCCTTCGCCGGACTGGTCGTCTTCGGCGGAGTCCTCGCGGACCGCTTCAGCACCCGCAGGCTGATGATCGGCGCGGACCTGGTGCGGCTCGGCACCCAGGCGCTGGCCGCCGGCCTCTTCTTCTCCGGACACGTCGTGCTCTGGCAGATCTGCGCCATCGGGTTCGTCAACGGTGTCGCGAGCGCCGTCTTCCAGCCCGGCGTCGCCAGCACCGTGCCCCGCCTGGCCGCAGACATCCAGGGCGCGAACGGCGCGATACGCGTCGCCGAGTCCGCCGCCCAGCTCGCCGGTCCCGCCGTGGCCGGCCTCCTGGTCGGCTTCGCCTCACCCGGCGGGGTCTTCGCCGCCCACGCCACCACGTACGCGGTCAGCGCCGGGTGCCTGCTGCTGCTCAGGCTGCCTCCGCTCGCCCCGGGCGCCCGGACCGCGACCGGCCCGCGCACGAAGGCCTTCCGCGCCGACCTCGTCGAGGGCTGGCACGAATTCCGCTCCCGCCGGTGGCTGTGGGGTGTCATCGCCGTCTGGTGCGTCTACATGATCGCCGTCTGGGGCCCGACGGTCCCCCTCGTGGCCACCGAGGTGGTCCAGGAGCACGGCGCACGCGCCTACGGCCTGGTCAACTCCGCCCTGGGCGCCGGCACCGTCGTCGGCGGCCTCGTCGCGCTGCGGCTGCGGCCCCGCCGCATGCTCCGCGCCGGGGCGATCGCCCTCGTCGGCTTCGCCGCCTTCCCGGCGAGCGTCGGCGCCGGGCTCGACGTCCCCGCGATGGCCGCGGGGGCCGCCGTCGCCGGGGCCGGTATGTCCTTCTGGGGCGTGATGTGGGCGACCACCGTGCAGACCCAGGTGCCGCCCGACGTGCTCAACCGCATCCACGCCTACGACGTCGCGGGCTCGCTCGCGATGATGCCCGTCGGCCAGGCCCTCGCCGGGCCCGCCGCCTCGGCCCTCGGCGCCGACCACGTGCTGCTCGTCTCCGGCGCGACCAGCTTCGCCGTGTGCGCGGCCCTGCTCCTGATACCGGCGGTGCGCGGCCTGGTACGGGTCGACGCGGCCACGGCCGGCTCGCGGCGGACGGCGCGGAAGGCCGAGCGGTCCCGGGCCGAGAAGTGCTGACCGCGGTGCCCGCGCCGGAAAAGCGATGCGCAACCACGGGCCCGAGTGCGGTATGGTTTTCCTGCGCGTTCGGCCGGGGGAAACCCCAGGTCAGATGGGCAACGGGACGTGGCGCAGCTTGGTAGCGCACTTGACTGGGGGTCAAGGGGTCGCAGGTTCAAATCCTGTCGTCCCGACACGGCGAAGGGCCTTCGCGGACAGCAGTCCGCGAAGGCCCTTTTCGCGTGCGGGCGAGGTGGCGGCCGCACGCCGCCACCCGCGCCTCAGTCCACGCAGCCCACATGCGCCAGCGCCTGCTTCAGCAGCACCCCGTGCCCGCCCGGCATCTCGCTGCGCACCGCCTCGGACAGGGCTTCGCGCGGGTCGAACCAGACCAGGTCCAGCGCGTCCTGCCGGGGCCGGCAGTCACCGGCGACCGGCACTACGTAGGCCAGCGATACCGCGTGCTGCCGGGGGTCGTGGTACGGCGTCACACCGTGCGTCGGGAAGTACTCGGCCACCGTGAACGGCTGGAGCGAGGACGGCACCCGGGGCAGCGCCACCGGGCCCAGGTCCTTCTCCAGGTGGCGCAGGAGGGCGTCCCGGACCCGCTCGTGGTGGAGCACCCGGCCGGAGACCAGCGTCCGGCTGACCGTCCCGTCCGGGCCGATGCGCAGGAGCAGGCCGACGCTGGTGACTTCGCCGCTGTCGTCGACGCGGACGGGCACCGCCTCGACGTACAGGATCGGCATGCGGGCACGTGCCATCTCCAGCTCGTCGGTCGTCAGCCAGCCCGGCGTGGTTTCGGTCATGTCAGACATCGCTTGATCATACTTTCAGCCGTTCCTGCTTCCCGGGCGGCGCTCCGGGACTGTGACCGGTCCCACGCCGCTCAGCCGTCGTCCATCGGGCCCCTGGGCAGCCGGTAGACCCGGCGGGCGTTGTCCCGGCCCGCCCAGCGCGCCAGGCGCAGCGCGTCCGGAAGGGCCAGTTCGTCGGCGTCCAGCCGCTCCTGGAGCAGCCCCGCCAGTCCCCGCCGGAACGCGACCGCCCCGAGGTGATGGAACTCGGCCACACCATAGGCGTCGGAGCTGTACAGCAGCTTGCGGAACGGGGTGATCTCCGTCGCCTCCGCGAGGATCGCGCCCGCCCGCGCGGGGCCGACGTGGTGCAGGGTGAGGCCCACGTCGAGGTACACGCGCTCGAAGACCGCCGAGAGGTACGCCGCCTGGCGCTGGTAGGGCCAGCAGTGCAGCAGCAGGACCGGGATCGTGCCCGCGGTCAGGTGCAGCCAGTCGGTCAGCAGGGTCGGGTCCACGCGGTGCATGCGGATGTCGCTGTCGCCGAACCCGGTGTGCAGCTGCAGGGGCAGCCCGAGGTCCACCGCGGTCCACAGCAGGTGCCGGACGAGCACCGGGTCGTCGAGCCGGCCGCCGCGCGCGAGCCACCGCCGGGCCGCCCCCGTGACCTCCTCGGGCGAGGGACGGGCCGGGTCCAGGCCGAAACCCGTCCGGTAGGCCGCCACCGACTTGACACCCACCACGCCCGGCCGCCGCACCGCCTCCCACGCGGCCGTGCGGAACGCCTCCGCGTACGCGTCCGGCTCGACACCGCCCGCCGCCACCGCCTCCGCGACCTGCTCGAGTCGCACCACCTCGTACGCCGTGGCGTCCGCGGCGCGCGCCAGCTCGGCCGGCCCGGTCACCCGGTGCGGGGCGTAGCCCGTGTCCACGCAGAACACGCCCGTGCCCGCGGCCCGCAGGAACCGCCGGTTCACCTCGGCCGCGCCCAGTTCCGCCCGCCGGGCCAGGTACACGTCCGCGGGCGCGTGGCGCGGCAGGTCCAGCAGGGGAGCGCAGTGGCGGCGCACGGCGAGGCCGACGGGGCTGTCGAAGGGGGACACGCCGGGCCACCGCTCGCCCTCGGTGAGGAGGGACTCGAAGCCCTCGCGGTCCAGGTCACCGGTGACGGCGCCGTGGCAGTGGTGGTCCACCAGCTCCAGCGCGGCGAGGCTCTCGTGGACGGGTCCGCCGGCCATGTCAGTACTTCCAGCGGTAGGCCGCCGCCACCCGGTCGTCGTCGAGCCCGTCGACCGCGTCGATCTCCCCCTGCCGTACGGCGGTCACGGCGTCGGCCAGCACCGGCCCCAGCGCGGTCCGCAGCACGTCGTCCGCGCGGAACGCCGCCACCGACTCGGCGAGGGAGACCGGCAGCCGGCGCACGCCCCGGGCCGCCGCGTCGGCGGGGTCCAGCCGGGCAGGGTCGCCGGTGATCTCCTCGGGCAGCGGCGCGGACGACGCGAGACCGTCCAGTCCGGCGGCGATCACCGAGGCGAGCGCGAGATACGGGTTGGCGGCCAGGTCGACCGGCTTCACCTCCAGGTTCGCCGCGCGGCCGTGCTCCCCGGTGCTCCCGGTGACGATCCGCAGGGCCGCCTCCCGGGTCTCCCGGCCCCAGGCGGTGAAGACGCCCGCCCACTGCGAGGGGCGGAGCCGCAGATGGCTGGCCGGGCTCGGCGCGGTCATCGCGGTGAGCGCCGGCAGGTGGCCCAGCACCCCGGCCACGAAGGACTCGGCCTCGGCGGTCATGCCGTACCGGCCGGTGCCGCCGGCGTGCAGGTTGGTCCCGTCCCGCCAGGCGGAGAGGTGGAGGTGCCCGCCGTTGCCGACGCCCCGCCCGAGGACCGCCGGGGCGAAGGAGACCCGCAGCCCGTGCCGCTGGGCCACGGCCCGGATCGTCTGCCGCACCAGCACGCTGCGGTCGGCCGCCGCCACCGGGTCGAGGGCGCCCACCGAGACCTCGAACTGCCCCGCCGCGTACTCGGGATGCAGCTGCTCCACGTCCACGCCCTGGGCCGCGAGCGCCGCCAGCAGGTCGGCCGCGCAGTCGCTGAGCCCGATCTGCCGGGCGGCCCCGTACGCCGGTCCCGACACCGCGGGGACGAAGGCGTCGTCGTCGGCGTCGCCCCGGCCCACCGACCACTCGATCTCGATCGCGGCCTTGAACCGGACGCCGTACCGCTCGGCGGCGTGCGCCACGGTCCGGCGCAGGACGGTGCGCGCGCACGCCGGGTGCGGCCCGCCCTCCTGCGTGATCCGGTCGACCGGCGCCCACGCCCAGCCGGGCTGCGCCGCCAGCACGGTCAGCCGGTCCAGGTCGGGGTGGAGGCGCAGATCGCCGTCGGGGGAGCCGAGGACGTCCGTGGCGACGATCGAGTCGTCCGCCAGGAACGTGTCGAACACCGGGGACATGCCCACGCCCCACGCGGCGGCCGAGGCGAGCCGCGCGGTGGGCACGGTCTTCACCCGGGCGATCCCCGCCGTGTCGATGTACGCCAGCACCACGCCGTGCACGCCCTGGCCGGACAGCTCACCGCTCAGCGCGGTGGCCCGCTCGGTCTCGCCCGGACGCCCGCCGGGCACGGGGTCGCTCTCGCTCACGTCTCGGGCTCCTTCGCGCGTGCGCCGTCCGCCGCCCACCATTGTGCCGTCGGGTGATCACGCTGTCCGGGTTTCGCCGGATCCGTGCACACGGCACCGCCCCGCGCCGTGTCGGCGGACGCGGGGCGGGGCGGGGCGGGGCGGGGGAGGGTGCGGGAGTCGGGGTCAGGTCATGGGGGTGGGCTGCGGGGAGGGCGTCCCGCCGTCCAGGACGGTCTTCAGGCGGTCGGTGCCCTGCCGCACCCCCTGCTCGACGGCGTCCGCCTGGTCGCCCTCGAGGCCGCCGCCGGTCACGGTCAGGGCGGAGGTGCCGACCCGTACGACGGCCACGTCCAGGCTGAGCGTGGCCGGACTGCCGCCGGTGGACCCCTGCACGGTCACGTGCAGGCCCTCACGGGCGTCGCCCACCTCGGGCACCGACGCCTCGGTCACCTGTACCGTGCGCTTCTCGCCCTCGGAGTCGGTCGCGGTGAACTGGTCGCACTTCTGGGGCAGGGTGTCCATCCACTCCAGTCGGTCGTCCAGTCCGCCGCGGTCGTAGCCGGCCACCTGGTCCAGGAGGCGGGAGTCGCCCTGCTCGAAGCCGGTGACCGCCGACGGACCCGACGGCTCGCCCAGCAGCTTCTCGCCGTAGAGCCCGTCGAGGAGTTCCTGGCAGTCCGAGGCGTCCGTCCTGGCGGTGAGGAAGTCGGACACGTCGACCTCGCCGACGAGCATCTGGTCGCGCCACTTGTCCGCGTCCTGGACCTGGTTCCAGTCGCCCTCCAGGTCGCCCTCGGTGAGCAGCGCGGCCTTCGCGCCGGACTCGGTGAGGGTGGGCGTGGGGGTCCTGGGGGATCCGGTGGGCTGTGCCGCGGGGGCCCGCTCGGCGGCGGGGGAGGCGGACCGCGCCCGTTCCGCGGCGGTGTCCGAGGCCGTGCCCGACCCGGCGGCGTCGTCCGAGCAGGCCGCGGTGGTCAGCAGCGCGCCCGCCGCCAGGGCGGAGGCCACCAGGCGGGCGGGGCGGGACGGTCGACGGCTCATCGCGGGATGCCTCCTGGGACGGGAACGGTGTCCTCAGCGCATCACCGCGGCCGCGGGCCCACCAGCGCACGGGGTTGTTCGGGTGACGTGACCCGGGGCCGGGCGGCAGGGCTCAGCCCGCGCGTTCCAGGGTGTCCTCGGCGACGTCCTTGTCCACCGCCGCGCGCACCAGCGCGGCCGCGAGGACGGCCGGTTCCGTCGTCCCGGCGAGGCCCAGCAGCCGGTCCGGGTCGGACGGCAGACCGAGGCGTTCCGCGCCCTGGAGGGCCTTGCGGTCCAGGGTCGGGCCCGCCTCCGGCCAGACGAGCTGGGCCTCGCGCAGGAAGATGTCCACGCCGGTCGGACCCACCCCGGGAAACTCCCGGAGCAGCCGCCGTACTTCGGAGAGGTCGCGGTCCGCCTCCTCGCGGAGCCGGCGCAGGTCACCGCCCCACCGCTCGGTCAGCCGTTCGGCGGCCTCGCCGAGCTGGGTGGCGGTGCGCTCGTCGTAGCGCCGGTAGCCGCCCCGGCCGAGGGCGTCCACCCGATCCTGCCAGTCGGCGTCGGCCATGCGCCGCGGGTTCCGCAGCCCCGCGTCGTACAGGGCGCGGGCGGTGGCCACCGCGATCGAGCCGCGGATGCGGGCGCTCAGCAGGTGGGACAGGACCAGCAGCCGGTACAGCGGCTGCGGGGTGTCCTTGAGCCGGATGCCCGCCTCTTCGGCGTACGTCTGCCCGTGCGCGTCGACGAGCGCGCGCACGATCCGCCGCTGGCCGGTGCTCACGGCTAGGGCTTCAGCGGGTCGTGGCCGACCGTCATCAGCCGGTGCCGGAGCGCGGTGTCGTCGGACTTGGGCTCGTTCTCCAGGTCCGCCTGGGCCGTCACGGTGTCCACGACCTCGCGCATCGCGCCCAGGTCGTCCTCCGTGAGGTCGGTGCGCCGCTTCTGGAGGATCGACAGGACGTGCCGCCCGAGCGGCGGTCCCGCGTCGTCCGGCAGCGGCTCGGTCAGCTCACCGGAGTCGCGTACCCGGAGCCAGTCCGCGAGTTCCGCGGAGGTCATGTTCACCACGCGGTGGAAGTCCGCCCACAGCGCGTCGAGTTCGAGGGCGTCGGCCATGAGGTGCCCCTCAGATCGTTGTGCGTACGTGCCTACGTGCGCAGGCGCGGGTGCCCGAGGGGCGGAGCGGCAAACGCGCCGCCCGGTCAGCGGGCGAGCACGCCGTCCAGGAAGCGGGTGACGTCGGCGAAGACCTCGGCGCGGTTGGTCTCGTTGAACAGCTCGTGCCGGGCGCCCGGATAGATCCGCTCGGTGAGGTCGCCGCCGCTCAGCGCTTCGACGCCCGGGCGGCTGCCCGGCAGCGGCACCAGCCGGTCGTCGTCCCCGTGCACCCACAGCAGGGGCAGCGGGCCGACGTCGCCGTCCTCGGCCACCTTCCCCAGGGTCCGCACGAAGGCCTCCAGGGTCGGCCGCTTCATCGGGCCGTGCCAGACCAGCGGGTCCGCCGCGTACGCCGCGCCGACCGCCGGGTCCCGGGAGAGCGAGGCGGGGCTGATCGGGATGTCGGGGATCTCCGGCAGGGCGAGCAGCCGGCGCGGCAGCTCCCAGTCGCCGATGACCGGCCCGGACAGCACCAGCGCGGTCATCCCGCCGGGGTGGCGCTGGGCGTAGCGGGAGGCGATCAGGCCGCCCATGGAGTGGCCGATCACGACGAACGGGAGGTCCGGGTGGGCGGCACGGGCCCGTGCGGCCACGGAGTGCACGTCGGTGACCACGTCCTCGAAGTCCTCGACCAGCACCCGCTCGCCGTCGGACCGGCCGTGTCCGGTGTGGTCGACGCCCCAGACCGCCGCGCCGTGTCCGGCCAGGACGCCGGCCACCTCCTCGTAGCGCCCGACGTGCTCGCCGTAGCCGTGCACCAGCAGCGCCACGTACCTGGGCCGGTCCGCGGGCCACTCGCGGGCGGTGATCCGTCCCCGTGTTCCGGTCAGGTCGTGTGCGCGGGCCTCGGCCATGGCTCCTCCGGCTGCGTCGGTGAAGGTCACCGGAGGATCTTCCCAGGGAGCCGTCCGGCGGTCTATAGTCCAAAACTAGCAGTGCTAATTAATGTCGGATGCCCCTCGTCCGGCGGCGGCGTGCCGTCCGGCGACCGGGCGACGACGGTCAGGAGTCCCCTCGTGCGTCCCGTCCACTTCGCGGCCGCCCGCCGCACCCCGATCGGCAAGCTGCGCGGCGCCCTGTCGTCCGTGCGGCCCGACGACCTCGCCGCCGCCGTGATCCGGGGCCTGGTCGCCGACGTGCCCGCGCTCGATCCCGCCCGTATCGACGACGTGTACTGGGGCGCCGCCAACCAGGCCGGCGAGGACAACCGCAACGTCGCCCGGATGGCCGCCCTCCTCGCGGGCCTGCCCGAGTCCGTCCCGGGCGCCACCGTCAACCGGCTGTGCGCCTCTGGCCTGGAGGCCGTCACCACCGCCGCCCGCACCGTCGCCGCGGGCGAGGCGGACGTCGTGCTCGCGGGCGGCTCCGAGTCGATGAGCCGCGCCCCCTTCGTGCTGCCCCGCCCCGACGAGGCGCTGCCGCACCGCATCGAGACCGTCGACACCCGGCTCGGCTGGCGCCTGGTCAACCCGGCGATGAAGGACCTGCACGGACTGCTGGCGATGGGCGAGACCGCCGAGGAGGTCGCCGGGCGGTACGGCATCCCGCGCGAGCGCCAGGACGAGTTCGCCCTGCGCAGCCACCACCTCGCAGCCGAGGCCCGCAAGAACGGCTGCTTCGACGACGAGATCCTCCCGGTCGAGCGCCCCGACGGCGTGGTCGTCGACGCCGACGAATGCGTCCGCGAGGACACCTCGCTGGAGAAGCTGGGCCGCCTCAAGCCCGTCTTCCGTCCCGGCGGCACGGTCACCGCGGGCAACGCCTCCCCGATGAACGACGGCGCCGCCGGACTCCTCCTGGTCAGCGAGGAGGCCCTGAACGACCTGGGCCTCGAGTCCCTGGGCCGCTACGTCGCCGGCGGCTCGGCCGGCGTCCACCCGGACGTCATGGGCATCGGCCCGGTCCCCGCCACCCGCAAGGTCCTCGCCCGGGCCGGCTGGAGCGTCGACGACCTGGCCGAGGCCGAGTTCAACGAGGCGTTCGCCGCCCAGGCCCTCGCCTGCGTCGACCAGCTCGGCATCGACCCCGGCCTGGTCAACCCCACCGGCGGCGCCATCGCGCTGGGCCACCCGCTCGGCTGCTCCGGCGCCCGCATCCTCACCACCCTGCTCCACCGCATGCGCCGTACGGGAGCGGCCCGCGGGCTGGCCACCATGTGCGTCGGCGTGGGGCAGGGCAGCGCGGTGCTCGTCGAACGGCACTAGCCGTACGTACGCCGCACCCCCTCGCAGAGCCGCAGCAAGGAACGGAGCAACACCCCATGGCAACCCTCTCCGTCGCCGCCATCCTCGCCGAGAACGCCCGGCGCCGTCCCGACAAGGAGGCGCTGGTCGAGGGCGACCTGCGGCTCTCCTTCGCCGAGGTGTGGCGGCGGGCGCGGGCGCAGGCCGGCGCGCTGACCGGCCTCGGCGTCCGGCCGGGGGACCGGGTCGCGCTGATGGCGCCGAACACCGCCGACTTCCCGCAGGCGTACTACGCGATCGCCGCCGCCGGTGGCGTCGTCGTGCCCGTGCACCTGCTGCTGTCGGCCGAAGAGGTCGAGCACGTGCTGCGCGACAGCGGCGCGACCCTGCTGCTGTGCCATCCCGCCCAGGCCGGGACGGGCACGGCCGCCGCGCGGGAGGCGGGCGTACGGGTGATCACCCTCGGCGACGAGTTCGGCAAGCTCGCCGCCGACGCCGAGCCGCTGCCGACGTACGTCACCCGCGACGCCGACGACCCGGCCGTGGTCTTCTACACCAGCGGCACCACCGGTGTCCCCAAGGGCGCGGTGCTCAGCCACTTCAATCTGGTGATGAACGCGACCGTCAACGCCTTCGACGCCAACGACATCCGGCCCGACGACATCGCGCTCGGCGCGCTGCCGCTGTTCCACGCCTTCGGCCAGACCGTCTCCCTCAACTCGACCTGGCGGGCGGGGGCCACCCTCGTCCTGCTGCCCCGCTTCGACGCGGCGCGCGCGATCGAGCTGATGGTCGAGGAGAAGGTCAACACCTTCCACGGGGTGCCGACCATGTTCGTCGCCCTCGCCGCCGCGGCGGGCGACGCCGACGCCCTGCCCGATCTGCGGGTGTGCGTCTCCGGCGGCGCCTCGCTGCCGGTGGCGGTGCTGGAGCGGTTCGAGGCGGCGTTCGGCGCGCGCGTCCACGAGGGGTACGGGCTGTCGGAGACCTCGCCCGCGGCGGCCGTGAACCAGCCCGTGTTCGGGACCAGGCCCGGCACCATCGGCCACCCGCTGTGGGGCGTGGACGTGGAGATCGCCCACGCGGACGTCGAGGGCCGTGTCGTCCTGCTGCCGCCCGGTGAGCTGGGCGAGGTCGTCGTACGCGGCCACAACGTCTTCTCCGGCTACCTCGGCCGCCCGGAGGCCACCGCCGAGGCGCTGGTCGACGGCTGGTTCCGCACCGGGGACCTCGGCACCAAGGACGACGAGGGCTTCCTCCGCATCGTCGACCGGAAGAAGGACGTCATCATCCGGGGCGGCTACAACGTCTACCCGCGGGAGGTCGAGGAGGTGCTGATGCGCCACCCCGGCATCGCGCAGGTCGCCGTCATCGGCCTCCCGGACGAACTCCACGGCGAGGAGGTGTGTGCCGTCGTCGTCCCCGAGCCGGGCGCGGCACCGGACGCGGCCGGGATCACCGAGTGGTCCAAGGGGCACCTCGGCCGGTACAAGTACCCGCGCCGGGTGGAGTTCGCGGACGCGCTGCCGCTCGGGCCGAGCATGAAGGTGCTGAAGCGGGAACTGCGGGCCCGCTACGTGGACCACGCCCAGCATCAGGGGCAGACGGCCCGCTAAGGACCGACTGGCGAGACGGTGCTTACGCGGACCGGTTGAGTGCGCATAGCATCAGTGGCCGCAATGGACACGATGACGCTCTGGCACCTCACCGGCTGGGAGTTCGCCGCACTCGCCTTCGCGGCCCTGCTCGTCGGCTTCTCCAAGACCGCCGTGAGCGGGGCCAACACGGTCAGTCTCGCGATCTTCGCCGCGGTCCTGCCCGCCCGCGCCTCCACCGGCATCCTGCTGCCCGTCCTGATCGCCGGGGACGTCCTGGCCGTCCTCACCTACCGGCGGCACGCGCACTGGCCCACGCTGTGGCGGCTGTTCCCCGCCGTGGGGGTCGGCGTGGCCGTGGGCACCCTGTTCCTGGTGTGGGCGGACGACGCGGTCGTCCGGACCTCGATCGGCGTGATCCTGCTGCTCATGGCCGGGGTGACGGTGTGGCGCCGGAGACAGGCCGACGCGTCCGACGCGTCCGAGGCCTCCGAACAGGACCGGACGGCCTCGCGGGCCGGCCGGGTCAAGGCCCGTTCGTACGGCGTCCTCGGCGGCTTCACCACGATGGTCGCCAACGCGGGCGGCCCGGTGATGTCGATGTACCTGCTCTCCGCGGGCTTCCGCAAGCTCGGCTTCCTGGGCACGTCGGCGTTCTTCTTCCTGATCGTCAACGTCTCCAAGGTGCCCTTCAGCGCCGGCCTCGGCCTGATCGACGGCCGCTCACTGCTCCTAGACGCCGTGCTGGTCGTGTTCGTGGTGCCCGGCGCGTTCCTCGGCAAGTGGGCGGTCAACCGGATCAACCAACGCCTGTTCGAGCGTCTGGTGATCGCGGCGACGATCGTGGGCGGTCTGCAGCTCCTGCTGGTGTGACGCGCCGCGGCAGGCCGTTGCTCAGGTCCTCGACCAGCAGGCGCTTGGCGATGGCGTCGACGGCGGCGCGCAGGTCGGTATCGGTGGGCCGCCCGATGTCCTGCTCCACCCGGCTCTCCAGCCAGGTGGCCCACGCCCGCCCGATGACCAGCGCCTCACGGGCGCCCGCGTCGGTGTGGGAGAGCAGGGAGCCGTGGCGGGTCAGGAAGCCCTCCTCCACCATCCGCTCGAAGACCGGCAGCAGCACCTCGGGCGGCATCCGGCGGCGGGCGGCGATCAGGCCCAGGCTGGCGTGCCCGACCAGGCGCGTGAACAGCTCGACCTGCATGACGGCCCAGGCGCCCGCGACGTCGAGCCGGGTGTCGCTGTCCGCGATGATCCGCCGCGCGGTGTCCAGCTCCGTACCGCCGATGATCTTTCCGACGGACGCCTCCAGGGTCCGCCTGCTGTTGGCGTCGTGCGGTGAGGCGAAGCCCTCGCCCATGTCGGTGGAGCCCGCGCGGGCGCTGTCGCGCAGCTGGACCTGCTTGAGGAACAGGGCGACGAGGAAGCCGACCGCCGCGACCGGCACCGTCCACAGGAACACCGTCTGGATGGTGTCCGCGTACGCCCCGACGATCGGCGCCGACGTCTGCGGAGGCAGCCCGTGCACGCCCTCCGGACTGGTCGCCGCCCGGCCGATCGCCGACGGATCGGCGGCGCCCGTCCGCGCGGCCTCGGCGACACCGTCCCGCAGGTTGGGGCCCAGCGCGTTGGCGTAGATCGTGCCGAACACGGCGGTGCCGAAGGAGCTGCCCAGGGTGCGGAAGAAGGTGACGCCGGAGGTCGCGGTGCCGAGGTCGGCGTAGTCGACGGTGTTCTGTACGGCGATGGTCAGCACCTGCATCGACAGGCCGATGCCCGTGCCCAGCACGAACATGTACAGCGACTCCAGGCCGGCGCCGGTCGCCGGACCCATCAGCGACATCAGGTACAGGCCGACGCCCATCACCAGCGTCCCCGCGATCGGGAACAGCCGGTACCGTCCGGTCCGGCTGACGACGGTCCCGCTGAAGACCGAGGCGATCAGCAGCCCCGCAACCATCGGCAGCGTCCGCACACCTGAGACGGTGGCCGAGTCGCCGTCGACGTACTGGAGATAGGTCGGCAGGTACGTCAGCGCGCCGAGCATCGCGAAGCCGACGATGAAGCTGAGGATCGAGCACACCGTGAACACCGGGTTGGCGAACAGCCGCATCGGCAGCATCGGTTCGGCCGCCCGGGTCTCCACCAGGCAGAACAGGGCGAGCGCGACCAGCCCGCCCGCGAACAGGCCCAGGATCACGCCCGAACCCCACGCGTACTCGTTGCCGCCCCAGCTGGTCGCCAGGATCAGCGCGCTGGCGCCCACCGCGACCAGCGCGATGCCCAGATAGTCGATGACCGGCCGGACGGCCGACTTCACCACCGGGATGGTGCGGGCGGCGGCGATCACGACGACGATCGCGATGGGCACGTTGACGTAGAACGCCCAGCGCCAGGAGAGATGGTCGGTGAACAGCCCGCCCAGCAGCGGGCCGATGACCGTCGCGACGCCGAACACCGCGCCGATGGCGCCCTGGTACTTGCCGCGCTCCCGCAGCGGGATGACGTCCGCGATCAACGCCATCGACGTCACCATCAGGCCGCCCGCACCGATGCCCTGCATCGCCCGCCACGTGATCAGCAGCGGCATGTTCGTGGCCAGCCCGCACAGGAACGACCCCGTGATGAACACGACCGCCGAGACCTGGAAGACCACCTTGCGGCCGAACAGGTCGCCGAACTTGCCGACCAGCACCGTCGCCACGGTCTCCGCGAGCAGGTACGACGTCACCACCCACGACATGTGCGAGGCGCCGCCCAGGTCCGAGACGATCGTCGGCAGCGCGGGGCCCGCGGTGGGCTGGTGCAGCGCGGGCCGCAGCATCCCCGCCAAGTTAGTGTCGAAGAAGACGGTAAGGCGCCGCCCGTCCACCACGGGGGGGGGGGGGGCGGCGGGGCCCGCGGGGGCGGCGTGTGTGGTGTCGTGTCGTGGGTTGGTGGGGGGTTTGTTGGGGGGTGTGTCGGTG